>CAUATU010000005.1:0-80091 GCA_958432255.1 uncultured Collinsella sp. | reverse complement strand
GTGCCCAAACTTCCATCTCGCCGAAGCGCTGGCCGCCGAACTGGGCCTTGCCGCCCAGAGGCTGCTGGGTAACCAGGCTGTAAGGGCCGGTCGAACGGGCGTGGATCTTGTCGTCGACCATGTGGCCGAGCTTGAGGATGTAGGACGTACCCACGGTAATGGGCTCGCGGAACTCCTCGCCGGTGCGGCCGTCGAACAGACGGGTCTTGCCGCGCTCGTCAAGCTGGGTGACGAACTCGGGACGCATGTGATCGCCAAAGGCAGCGGTGGCCTTGTTGAGCATGTTCTTGTTGGCACGACGAATGACCTCGGCGATCTCGTCCTCCTTGGCGCCGTCGAAGACGGGCGTGGCGGTGAAGAACGGACCGGGGACGTACTTGTCGGAGTCGGCCTGCTCGGTATCCCAACCGCAGGCAGCAGCCCAGCCAAGGTGGCACTCGAGCAGCTGGCCAACGTTCATACGCGAAGGAACGCCCAGCGGGTTGAGGATAACGTCGATCGGGGTACCGTCAGCCATGTAGGGCATGTCCTCGACCGGCAGAACGTTGCAGATAACACCCTTGTTGCCGTGGCGGCCGGCGATCTTATCGCCCTGCTGAATCTTACGACGCTGGGCGACGTAGACGCGCACCTGCTCGTTGACGCCGGGGGCCAGGTCGTCGCCGTTCTCGCGGCTAAAGCGGACGACGTCGATGACGCGGCCGTAAGCGCCGTGAGGCATCTTAAGGGAGGTGTCGCGGACGTCGTGGGCCTTGGCACCGAAGATGGCGCGCAGCAGGCGCTCCTCGGCGGTCAGAGCGCTCTCGCCCTTAGGCGTGACCTTGCCGACCAGGATGTCGCCAGGGCCGACCTCAGCGCCGATGCGGATAATGCCGTCCTCGTCGAGGTTGGCAAGCATGTCCTCGGAGAGGTTCGGGATCTCGCGGGTGATCTCCTCGGGGCCGAGCTTGGTGTCGCGGGCGTCGATCTCGTGACGGGTGATGTTGATGGTCGTCAGCAGGTCCTCGGCCACCAGGCGCTCGGACACGACGATACCGTCCTCGTAGTTAAAGCCTTCCCACGGCATGTAGGCCACGGTGAGGTTCTGACCCAGTGCGAGCTCGCCATGATCGGTCGAAGGACCGTCAGCCAGGGGCTCGCCCTGCTCAACGGTGTCACCGACGCGCACGAGCGGACGGTGGTTGATGCAGGTGGACTGGTTGGAGCGCTGGTACTTGGCCAGGTGATACTCGTCCATGCCGCCGGCATGCTTGACGATGATCTTGGCGGCGTCGGCAAAGATGACCTCGCCGGCGTTCTTGGCCAGGGTGACCTCGCCAGAGTCCAGAGCGGCGCGACGCTCCATGCCGGTACCGACATAGGGAGCGACGGGGTGAACCAGCGGCACGGCCTGACGCTGCATGTTAGCGCCCATCAGCGTACGCTTGGCGTCGTCGTGCTCGAGGAACGGGATCAGCGTGGCTGCGACGGAGAGCATCTGACGCGGCGAGACGTCCATGTAGTCGACGTCCTCGACAGGCACGTCGGCGGGAGCGCCGAAGGAGCCGTCGAAGTCGCGGGTACGGGCGATCACGGTGTGCGGACGGACCAGCTTGCCCTCGGCATCGGTCGTGATGAACTCGTTGGTCTTGGGATCGAGCGGCGTGTTGGCCGGCGCGATGACGTGCTTCTCTTCCTCGTCAGCGGTCATCCAGTCGATCTGGTCGGTGGCAACGCCGTTTTCGACGCGGCGGAACGGAGCCTCGATGAAGCCGTACTCGTTGACGCGGGCGTAGAGGGCGAGCGAGCCGATCAGGCCGATGTTGGGGCCTTCGGGAGTCTCGATCGGGCACATGCGGCTGTAGTGCGAGTTGTGGACGTCGCGGACGGCCGTCGGCACGTTGGTACGGCGGCTGGAGCCGGACTTGTGGCCGGCAAGACCGCCAGGGCCGAGTGCGGACAGACGGCGCTTGTGGGTCAAACCGGTCAGGGGGTTCGCCTGGTCCATGAACTGCGAGAGCTGCGAGGAACCGAAGAACTCCTTGATGGAGGCAACGATCGGGCGGATGTTGATGAGCGACTGCGGGGTGATCTCGTCGATGTCCTGGGAGCTCATGCGCTCACGGACGACGCGCTCCATACGGCTCATGCCGATACGGAACTGGTTGGCGACGAGCTCGCCGACGGTGCGGATGCGGCGGTTGCCGAAGTGGTCGATGTCGTCGACCTTGAAGCCCTGCTCGCCGGCAGCGAGGGACAGCAGGTAGCGCAGCGTCGCGACGATATCCTCGTCGGTGAGCACCGTGACCTCTTCCTCGGTGGTGAGGTTGAGCTTCTTGTTGACCTTGTAACGACCGACGCGGGCCAGATCGTAGCGCTGCGGGTTAAAGAGCAGGCCCTCGAGCAGGCTGCGGGAAGCGTCCACGGTGGGAGGCTCGCCCGGGCGCAGGCGACGGTAGATCTCGATGAGGGCGTCCTCGCGGGTGAGGGCGGTATCGCGCTCCAGGGTGCGCTTGATCACATCGGAGTTGCCGAGCAGCTCGATGATGTCGTCGTTGGTGACGGCAATGCCAAGGGCGCGCAGGAACATCGTGGCGCTCTGCTTACGCTTACGGTCGATGGAGACCATGAGCTGGTCGCGCTTGTCGACCTCAAACTCGAGCCAGGCACCGCGGGACGGGATGATCTGGGCCTTGTAGATCTGCTTGCCCGAATCCATCTCGGAGCTGTAGTACACGCCCGGGGAACGGACGAGCTGCGAGACGACGATACGCTCGGTACCGTTGATGATGAAGGTGCCCTGATCGGTCATCATGGGGAAGTCGCCCATAAAGACGAGCTGCTCCTTGATCTCGCCGGTCTCCTTGTTGGTGAGACGGACGTCGGTCAGAAGCGGGGCCTGATAGGTCATGTCCTTCTCGCGGCACTCCTCGACGGTGTGCGCGGGGTCGCCGAACTGATGCTCGCCGAAGGTAACCTCGAGAACATGGTTCTGGCTCTGGATGGGGCTGGATTCCTTGAACGCCTCACGAAGGCCCTCGTCCTTAAAACGCTCAAAGGATTCCCTTTGAACAGAGATAAGGTTGGGGAGCTCCATGGCCTCCGGGATTTTCCCGAAGCTGACGCGCTTGCGCTCAGTGGCAGTGTATGCGTAGGTCACCAGGTTTTTCCTCCTTCACGGAAATGCTCGGTGGGTTGGCGAGGCATAGCTTCGCCAGTTATCGCAACCTAATAGTTTATCAGGTACCGACCGTTGGGCAAGAAAAGCCTTGACGCGATTGAGTTTTTGGAGTAGCAAAGTTTTTCGGCAGAAAACACGCAGGTAGATGTATGTATATCGAACATCTGTTCATATATTTTCTGTGAACAGAGAGCCAGCAATCGCAGCTCTTATAAAAAACGGGCGCGAACCGAGGTCCGCGCCCGTAAATGTCGATGTCCGAAGGCTTACTTGCGCATCAATCCGCCGCGCTCGTCGATGGCGTCCCAGAAGGCATCGGCAAAGCGAGAATCGCTTGCGGCCATGAGGGCGTTGGTTGCCATCCAGCCAGACGGGGTGCCGGTGTCGTAGCCCGACAGCGGGTCGATAACGACAGCGTACATAGCCTCGCGGTCGAGCGAGCGGGCCATGGCGTCGGTGAGCTGAATCTCGCCGCCCTTGCCGGCCTGCTGATCAGCGAGCAGGTCCATGACCAGCGGGCTCAGCAGATAACGGCCGACAATGTACAGGTTGGACGGAGCCGCCTCGGGAGCGGGCTTCTCGACCAGACCGCCGATGCGCCAGACAGCGCCCGGCTCTGCATCGGCAACGTCCTCGGCGCCCTCGAGCGAACCGACGCGCTCGCCGGCGATAACGCCGTAGCGGCTGACTTCCTCGGGCGAGCAAGCAGCGACGGCGATAACCGAAGCTCCACCGTGCTCCTTGGAAACGGCGAGCATCTTGTCGCAGATGTCGCGATTAGGCACAACGTAGTCGCCCAGAAGAACCAGGAAGTTCTCCCCTGCCACGGCGTCGGCAGCAGAGCGGATAGCATGGCCGAGGCCCTTGGGCTCGTACTGATAACGGAAGTCGACCGGCATACCGCCAGCGTGGGCGACGGCATCGGCATAGGCGTTCTTGCCGCGCTCGCGCAGCAGGTTCTCGAGCGAGCGATCGGGCTGGAAGTAGTTCAGCAGCTCGGGCTTACCGGGAGAAGTAACGATGATGGCGTCGTCGACTTCCTCGGGGTCGAGCGCCTCCTCGACGACGTACTGAATGACGGGCTTGTCGAGCACCGGCAGCATCTCTTTGGGCGTGCACTTGGTGCCAGGCAGAAAACGCGTGCCAAGACCGGCGGCGGGGATGATTGCCTTCATGTTATTCAAAGATCCTTTCGCAGGCGCAAAAGCGCCCCATGCGTGCGGCACACAGCCGCAGACCAAATTGCGATACCTAAGCATCTTACCGCTGGAACTATATGTCGCTACAAGGCAGAGACAATTCTTCAGCAGGTCAACGCAAATTATTGCTCGAATGGTGCAATTTTATTGCCCAACGGCAGGGCGCCCGATACGACGCAAATCACAGAACATGGCAGTTTGAGCTACCGATGTCGAGGGACCGAAAAACAAAAAAGACGGGACTCGCAATGCGAACCCCGTCTGCAAAGAAATCTGGCGAGAAAGCCTGATTACTTGAGGGTGACAGCAGCGCCAGCAGCCTCGAGCTTCTCCTTGGCAGCCTCGGCGTCCTCCTTCTTGGCACCCTCGAGAACAGCCTTGGGAGCGCCCTCGACGACCTCCTTGGCCTCCTTCAGGCCAAGGTTGGTGAGCTCACGGACGGCCTTGATGACCTGGATCTTGTTGTCGCCGAAGCCCTCGAGCACGACGTCAAACTCGGTCTTCTCCTCGGCCTCAGCAGCGCCAGCAGCGGGAGCGGCGACAACAGCGGCAGGAGCAGCGGCGGAAACGCCGAAGGTGTCCTCGATAGCCTTGACGAGCTCGGAAGCCTCGAGAAGGGTCATTTCCTTAAGAGCATCGATGATCTCATCGGTGGTAAGCTTAGCCATTTCTAAGTCCTTTCGGTTTCCGTGCGGATGCACGGAGATCAGTTAAAACACGGCGCGAATGCGCCAGGGGTGCGGCGTTGCCGCCGCGGGTGAAAACAGCAACTAGGCTGCCTTCTGCTCGGAGACCTGCTGGATCGAACGAGCGAGACCAGAGGAAACGCCGTTGACGCAGACAGCGATGTCGCGAGCGAAACCGGAGATGAGACCGGCAATCTGGCCGAGAAGCTGATCCTTGGTGGGCAGCTCGGCGATAGCCTTAACATCATCAGCGGAAACGGCCTTGCCGTCGGAGATACCGCCCTTGATCTCAAGGACGCCCTTGGACTGAGCGGAGAAGTCCTTAAGGGCCTTAGCGGCCTCGACCGGCTCGGACTCGTAGAACACATAAGCGACGGGGCCGGCGAGGATCTCGTCGAGCTCGGGCTGCTCCTGGTTCTTGAGAGCGATCTTGACCAGGTTGTTCTTGTAGACCTTCATCTCGGCGCCGCACTCGCGAAGCTGATGACGCAGCTCCTGAGCCTGCTTAACCGTCAGACCGTTGTAGTTGACGACGAACAGACCGGCGTTCTCGGCGATACGGGACTCGATCTCTGCAACCTTGTCGATTTTGTACTGCTGGGGCATGAATTACACCTCCTCGAATTCTTTCCGGGCACGGTCCGCCACAAGGACGTGACGGGGGCATGTCCAAAAAGAAAGCCCCCGCGCTGCATGAGCGACGGGGGCGAGAAGACATATCTACTCGACCACCTCGGCTGGCGGGATATCCCATTAAGCTCGCGGGCAATGCCCGTTTGCGCCGGCTGTCTCTGGCAGCGGATTCGTGCGTGAACCGAAAGTATTATGGCGGGGACCCCGGCGTCGGTCAACGGAAAACCGGGCTGCACACAATTCCACCATCCGGCACGCTCCGCCGAAGGCCAGGCGCAAGGTTTTCGCTCGGTCAAGTCCTGGCTCGCACGAAGAGCACATTAAGTGCTCTTCGGCTCGTGCGGAATCTACGAAAACCTTGCGCCTGGCCTTCGGCGGCGCGTGCCTGCGTTGACTTTGGGCAGCCCGGGTTTTCGTTGGCTGACGCCCCCACTCATAATGCTTGGGTCGGTGGGCTGATGGTTTTGGGTCCCGCTGGGCTATAGGGTTGAAACGAAGGTTGACAGGCGGTGGAGGCCTTCGTCCAGATCTTTGTCGGAGACGCAGTAGCTTAGGCGGATGTGGCCTTCGGTTCCGAAGCAGTTTCCGGGGACTAGGGCTACGTTTGCCTCTTTGATGGCTTTGATGCAGAAGTCTTCGCTTGTTAGGCCGAATTGTTTGATGCTGGGGAAGGCGTAGAAGGCGCCTGCCGGTTCCACTACGTCGAGGCCCATGGCGTCTAAGGCTGCGAGTACGCGCTCGCGGCGGACTCGGTAGACTTTGAGCATGGGGGCTGGGTCGACGGTGAGGGCTCGGGCTGCGGCGTCCATCTCGAAGGAGACGGCGCTCGATACTAGGTATTGGTGAGCTTTTGCGATCTCGGCGATGACGGGGGCTGCGGCTGCGAGCCAGCCCAGGCGCCAGCCGGTCATAGCCCAGGGCTTGGAGAAGCTCTCGATGACGACCGTCTGCTCGCGAAGCTCCGGGTGACGCTGGGCAAAGCGCTCGTAGCCATCCACATAGACCAGACGGTTATACACGTCGTCGCAGACCACGTAGATGCCCGTCTGCTCCGCCACGTGCGCCACGGCGTCGAGCGAAGCCGCGTTGAGGATACAGCCCGTAGGATTGTTGGGCGAGCAGATGACGATAGCCTTGGTCGCCGGCGTCACGCAAGCACGAAACGCATCCTCGTCAATCTGAAATTGCGCAGGCTCCGTATCCAAAAAGACTGCTTTGGCGTGGTTGGCCACAACGATGCTTTCGTACAGGCCAAAGGCCGGCGTGGGGATAATGACCTCGTCGCCGGGGTTGAGCATAGCCATGAATGTTGCCGACAGTGCCTCGGTCGCACCGTCGGTCAGGATGACCTCGTCAGCCGAAAACGTAAGGCCCGCGTCCCCCATATAGGCAGATAACGCCTCACGCAGGGCGGGGCGACCGTTGTTGGGCGGATAGTGTGTGTCACCGCGGTCCAGTGCGGCGGTCACCTCGGCGCTAATCACATCGGGCGTGGGAAAATCGGGCTCGCCGAGCGCGAGCGCGATGCACCCCGGATGCTGGGCGGCGAGCGCGTTAATCCGGCGGATACCGGAGGGCTTGAGCATGGCAAGCGAGGTATTCATGGGCAGACGCATGGCGTTCCTTTCGTAAGGGTTGCACTAGGATAGCGCGGCGGGGCGCCACCAGACGGTGTAACCTAAACGGAAACGAGCCGGAAAGGAGATGGCATGGAGACGACCGCGCGCGGCGACGTACCAAAAACACTGAACACCATTGCGTATATCAGTATTCCCAATAGCGCCGATCTTGATTTTTTGCTCTGGGACCTGCAGGATGCCATCGCCGCCTATGCTCAACTTTCCGGCACCGCACTCCCCCGCCCGGTCGACTTGAAGGCAAATGACGCCGGCAGCGTTGCCGATGGCATCGTGCTGGCCATTGAAGATGTGGCTGACGATGAGACGTTGACAGCCATCGAGCAGGCACTTGAGCGCTTTGGCGGTACGGGAACGCGCGTCTATGCCGCGATTCGAGCCGCACAAGAGGGCACTGAGCAGGCGCGTGGGACCGCCGTTCGCCTGCACAAGGCATGTGAGCGCCATGATCAATTGTGGTGTGGCGGCGTTGCCATCTGCGCCGGCAGCGGCATCGCAGCGCTTCGCCATTCCCCACGCATGGGCCTCTTGCGCCGACCATTTTCGGAAGCGATGGATAAGCTTGTGGGCGCTGTGCGCATGGGCTGCTCCGTCGAGCATGCACAGCGACTTGGCGGCGGCAATGCCGCCAACGTCGACGCCGACGGCATGGTTTGCGCCGAGCCAGCCGTGCCCGCGCCGATCTGGCGAGGCGCTCTGAAACGTCTGGGCGCCCACGCTCAAACAAAAATCTAAATTAAATAACAGCCCAGTCAACGGCTTCGTGCCAACGCTCAACAAGACGTTCCAGGCGCCAGGCGGCATTGGCAGGACTTGTCGAGGGCAGGACGATGGCGGGCAGCCCCGTCCGATCTTGCAAGTAGCGTTTGTAGAGTCGCCCTGCCGTACCGCCGTTACAGACAACGACCTCGATCGGCGCGGCATCGGTAATGCGCTCGATATGTGCCGGCACAACGTTGCGGATGCTCGCGTCGCTCGAGCCCTTAATGTCGCAGCTCTCAATTGCATCCCACAGGGCCACGCCGCCGTTCAGCAGCATGGCCCGCTTGGCGGCAATGGAGGCATCGAGCGTCGCGGGCTCACCGCTTGCCAAAGGATCGCCCTCGTTGGGCGGCACAGGCATACCGAGGCACATGGCCATCACACGCCAAAAGCGATTCTGAGGGTTGCCGTAATAAAAGGCATTGGCGCGCGAAAGCACCGAGGGAAACGACCCGAGCACCAAAACGCGCGAACGCTCGTCAAACACGGGCTCAAACCCATGCTCAATATGTTGATAGCCCTCGTCAGACGTTGCCATGGCCTAGGCCCTCAGCAGATAACGCACCTCGTAGGGCGCAAGCTCGAGGGTGCCCGTCAGCTCGACCGTGAGCACACCGTCGGCAAGCAAATCGATAAAAGAGCCGTTGAGCTCGCCGGCGCCAAAGGTGTAAGGCTCACCCACGGCATTCACCGCCACGAGTACCGTCGCGCCGTCACAGGCGCGCTCGAACAGCAGCTGCTTGTTCTGGATCACCACGTTGCGATAGGCACCGTAGTTGAGAGCACGGGCCGCCGCGTCGTTTGCCGAGCGCAAGTGCGCCAGCTGCGTGATGAAGGCCGTCAGCTCGTTGGGCGCAGGCTCATCGAGCGCAGGGCGCAGCGCCCAGTCGCCATCGGGGCCGCCCTTTTCGCCAGGAATCCCCCACTCGCTGCCATAGTAGACGCACGGGATGCCCGGCATGCCAAAGAGCATGCCGTAGGCGGGACGCAGACACGACTTGTCGGTGAGGATACTTGCCAGGCGCGGCACATCGTGGTTGTCGACAAACGACAGCAGATGTTTGCCGCGGTAGATGCACCACGGATCGCCGCCAAACTGGCGGTGCAGCGAATGGGCGATCTCGAACATGTTGACCGAGTTAAAGCTGGAGTACAGGCCCTTGTAGCACTCGTAGTTGGTGCAGGAGTCGAGCATCTCGTCGTTGACGATTTGGTTGTAGTCGCCGTGGAGCGTCTCGCCGATCAGCACAAAGTCGGGCTTGAGCTCACGGGTAAAGACGTGCAGGCGGCGCATAAAGTCGCGGTCGAGCATATAGGCAACGTCCAGGCGCAGGCCGTCGACGCCAAAGACGTCGGCCCAACGGCGCACGGACTCTAGCAGGTAATCGACCACAGCGGGATTTTGCAGGTTGAGCTTCACAAGCTCAAAATGGCCTTCCCAGCCCTCGTACCAAAAGCCGTCACCATAGCAGGAGTCGCCGTCAAAGCTAATGTGGAACCAGTCCTTGTACGGCGAGTCCCACTTACGCTCCTGCACATCGCGGAAGGCCCAAAAGCCACGGCCCACATGGTTGAAGACCGCGTCGAGTACCACGCGGATGCCGTGGGCATGCAGCGTCTCGCACACGGCGGCAAAGTCGGCATCCCCACCCAGGCGTCGATCGATATGGCGTAGGCTGCGCGTATCGTAGCCGTGGCTATCAGACTCGAGCGGCGGGTTGATCAGCACAGCGCCAATACCGAGTTTTTGCAGGTAGTCGGCCCATTGGGCGATTTTCATGATAGGAGCATCGGGGTTGGGCACGGCGTTAGCAGCCTGGGCGAGCTCATCCTCGGCAACGGGCGCGGCGTTTTCGCGCGGAGCTCCACAGAAGCCCAGCGGATAGATCTGGTAGAACGTCGTCTCGTATGCCCACATAGCAACCTCCCGGTAAGCTCAACACAACGACATCCATTGTATGCCCGGCAGGGTAGCTAATTTGGGACGGAGCTGTTTTAGCTACCCCGACCCCTTTCCAAGTTGCGGTGGAATACGGACTGTTTGCCGGGTTTATTGGACCCAGCAGTCCGTATTTCACCGCAACTGATAGGGGGATGTGGTTAGGCGACGGGCTTGGCGCGGCGGATGGCCGGAAACAGCACGGTGATGGCGAGGATGACGCCCACGGCAGCGATCGCACCGCCCGCGAAGCCGATCCAGGCGATACCGGGACCCGAAACCACGGCTCCGCCGATCGCGGTACCCGTGCCGATACCGAGGTTGAACAGGCCCGAGAAGATCGACATGGCGACGGCCGACGAATCTGCCGGCGTGTGCTTGATGAGCTCGGCCTGAAACGCCACGTTAAAGGCCGTGGCGCAGCAACCCCACAGTGCGCAGACGGCAAGCACTGTCACGAGCGACGATGCGGCCGGCCCCATGAGCAGCAGGGCCACCGGCACGCCGGAGAGCGTGATAGCCAAGAACGGGAAGCGATGCCCATCGAACAGGCGGCCAAACAGCCAGCTTCCGAGCAAACCAGAGCAGCCAAACGCCGTCAGCGTCATGGTAATGGCGCCCGCATCGACGTGCGCGACCTGCGCCAGGAAGGGCTCGATATAGCTGTAGCTTGCGTAATAGCCGGTCGCCATGAAGACCGTGACTGCGTAGAGCGCGATGAGGAGCGGGTTCTTGAGCAGCTCGGGCAGTTGCTTGACGGTAAAGCGCTCACCCGCCGGCATGGCCGGGAACACCGCTGCCTGGTAGACGGCCGCGATGGCTGAGAGGCCCCCGACCACGGCAAACGTCATGCGCCAGCCCACGGCCAAGCCAATGGCGCGACCGAGAGGCAGGCCAAAGATCTGCGCGATGGACGAGCCCGTAGCGATCATGCTGATGGCGAGCGCGCCGTGGCGAGTGTCGACCAGGCGCGAGGCCATAATCGAGGCGACTGACCAGAACACGGCATGTGCGCAAGCGACCACCAGGCGCGCGCAGACCAGGATGGGATAGGTCGGCGCCACAGCGGACAGGAACTGACCGAGCGAGAACACGGCCAGCACGCCCAGCAGCATCCGCTTGAACTCAAAGCGCGAGGCGAACACCATGAGCGGCAGCGACAGCAGCATGACGCCCCAGGCATAGACCGAGATCATGATGCCCGCCTGGGCCTCGGTGAGCGAGAACGACGCGGCGATATCAGTCAAAAGGCCGATGGGCATAAACTCCGACGTGTTGAACACGAACGCACAGCAGGTGAGCCCGACGAGTGGGAGCCACTGCTTGAGCGTGATGCCGTCTTGCCTTGTCTGAGTCATATATAACGTCTCCAATCGTTTTGAGCGGAGGCGATTATATAGCAACGGCCCCGCATCCGTCAGTACAGATGCGGGGCCGAAAACAATTCGATACACAGAGGTTGCGCCGTCAATTCATAACTAAGCCAACCCCAGCAATATGCCCGCCGAATGCACGACAAACGCCACGATCCAGGCAACGGCGACCTGAAACGCGAATACGGCCACGGCATAGCGTGCGCCCAACTCGCTCTTGACGGCGCCGATTGCCGCCACACAAGGCGGGTACAGCAATGTAAAGACCAAGAACACGTAGGCGGTAAACGGCGAAAACATGGTCGACAGCGCCGCGGGCGACGTTGCGCCCAAAAGCACCGTGAGCGTCGAGATGACGCTCTCCTTGGCAATGAGCCCCGTGACGAGCGCCGTCGAGGCGCGCCAGTCGCCAAAGCCGAGCGGGGCCAACACCGGCGCGATGATGCTACCCAGACCGGCAAGCAGGCTTTGCGACTGGTCGGCGACCACGTTAAAGCGGATGTCGAACGTCTGAAGGAACCAGATGACCACGGTCGCGGCAAAGATAATGGTAAAGGCCTTGGTGATGAAGTCCTTGGCCTTATCCCATGCCAGCATCACCGTCGTCTTGACGCTCGGCAGGCGGTAATTGGGGAGCTCCATGATAAACGGCACCGGGTCGCCCTTAAATGCCGTGCGGTTGAGCACCAAAGCCGCGACGCAGCCGACCACGATACCGATCAGATAGAGCGAGACCATGGCGGGAACCGTCGCCTGCGGGAAAAACGCCCCGCACAGCAAGCCGTAAACCGGCAGCTTGGCTGAGCAGCTCATAAACGGCGTGAGCATGACCGTCATCTTGCGGTCGTGCTCGGATGGGAGCGTACGGGTCGACATGATAGCCGGCACGGTGCAGCCAAAGCCGACGAGCATGGGCACGAAACTGCGGCCCGACAGACCAAAGCGACGCAACACCTTATCCATGACAAAGGCCACGCGCGCCATGTATCCGGAGTCTTCCAGAATGGAGAGGAACAAAAAGAGCACGACGATAATCGGCAGGAAGGTCAGCACACTGCCCACGCCCGTAAGCACGCCGTCGACAGCCAGCGAGCGCACCACGTCGTTGGTACCGAACGCCTTGAGGCCCGCATCGGCCGAGGCGATGATGGCAGCGATACCGTCCTCCATGAGTCCCTGCAACGCCGCGCCGATCACGCCAAACGTCAGCCAAAAGACGAGGCCCATGATCACCAGAAACGCCGGAATGGCTGTGTAGCGGCCCGTCAGGATGCGGTCAATCTTGACGGAGCGCACGTGCTCGCGGCTCTCGTGCGGCTTGACGACGCAACGCCCGCACACGTCGCCGATAAAGCTAAAACGCATATCGGCCAGCGCAGATAGGCGGTCGGTGCCGGCCTCGCCCTCCATCTGGGTGATGATGTGCTCGATAGCGTCGAGCTCATTGCGATCCAGGTGAAGCGCCTCGGTTACCAGCGCATCGCCCTCGACCAGCTTGGTCGCCGCAAAGCGCACCGGGATGTGCGCCGTCACGGCATGGTCCTCGATCAGGTTAGCAATACCGTGGATGCAGCGATGCAGCGCACCGCCGTCCGGACCGTCGGGCGCGCAAAAGTCCAGGCGACCAGGGCGCTCGCGGAACCGCGCCACGTGCAGGGCGTGGTCCACCAGCTCGCCGATGCCCTCGTTGCGGGCAGCGCTAATGGGGACAACGGGCACGCCCAACAGGCTCTCGAGCAAGTTGACGTCTACGGCGCCGCCGTTGGCGGTCACCTCGTCCATCATGTTGAGCGCGATGACCATAGGACGGTCAAGCTCCATGAGCTGCAGTGTCAGGTACAGGTTGCGCTCGATGTTGGTGGCGTCAATGATGTCGATGATGGCGTCCGGACGCTCGTCGAGGATGAACTGACGGCTCACGACTTCCTCGCCTGTGTACGGCGACAGGGAGTAAATGCCGGGCAGGTCGGTAACGCTCGCCTCGGGATGGTTACGGATGGTGCCATCTTTGCGGTCGACCGTCACACCGGGAAAGTTACCGACGTGCTGGTTGGAGCCCGTCAGCTGGTTGAATAACGTGGTCTTGCCGCAGTTTTGGTTGCCGGCGAGGGCAAAGTGCAGCGGCGCGCCCTCTGGCACGGCCGTCTTTGCCGCACGGGGCGAATACGTCCCCTCGCCCAGGGCCGGATGTTCCGTCGTGCCGATTGCGGCGTTAGCGCGCGGACCCGTATCGGTGTCGTGAATACCCACGAGCTCGATGCGAGCGGCATCGTCCTTACGCAGTGTCAAGTCGTAGCCACGCAGGCGGATCTCGAGCGGGTCACCCATGGGGGCGTACTTCATCATGGTGACTTCGGTGCCCGGCGTTAGACCCATGTCCAAAATATGCTGTCGGAGTGCCTGATCGTCCGATGCCACCGATGCGACAACGGCGTCCTTTCCAATCTCGAGTGTATCGAGCTTCACGTCCGTGTTCCTCCCCCGGCGCCCGCAGGGCGTTGTATTTATGTTCACCATGGCTAACCGTTTGCCATGGCTAACCAATTTTAAGCTTACATGATAGCGTGAACACACAACGACGTTCAATCGACAGATTGCTGCAAGGACCGTCCCCAAGTGCCGGCACAAAAGGAACGTCCCCAAGTGCCGCATCTGGGCCATGGCAACGCCGATGTTTTGGCGCGGACAGCGAAAGCCCGCCAGGGCGAGCAAGGTGCCCTGAAACGAGGCGGCATTGACCTTCTGGTCATGCCGCCGAAGTTGAAAGGCAGATTGCCGCCCTGGCGGGCTTGCAGCGTCAAGTGGTTACGGCGTTTGGTAAAACGCCGTAACTAAAACCCGTGGCGCTCCAGGAAGCGGAAGGCTAGGCGGATCCAGGGACGGACCGCCACCTGCTTGTCCTCGTTGTCGACCGCGGTGTTGGCGTTGCCGAGCGAAAGGCCGTGACCACCCTGGTCGAAGACGTGCATCTCGCATGCAACGCCCTCCTCGGCCATGCGCTGCGCAAACGGGTAGACCTGCGCGATCGGCGCCGTCTTGTCGTCGGACACGCCCCACACAAAGGTCGGTGGCATCTGACGCGAAACATGCGTGGTGGGGCAGATGTCGGCCAGATGCTCGTCAGTTGCCTCGCCGCCCGTCACCATCGACAGGTAGTCGTTGAGCAAATCGCGCCCCGTCTTGCCGCCCGTCTTGGGCACACGCAAGTCAATGCGCGGATCGCGCGTCTGCATGTCGCGCACATAGGCAAAGTCGAGCAATGGATAGCCCAGCACCACGGCATCGGGACGAATGTCGTCCGGACGCGCCCCGGCAAGTGCCGCAAAGGGGCCGGTCTTCCACTGCGTTGCCAGCGAGGCACAGATCATGCCGCCCGCCGAGAATCCCACGACGCACACGCGCTTAGGATCGACATGCCACTCGTCGGCGTTGGCGCGCACCGTGGCGACCATCTTGGCAAGATCTGCCTGGGGGTGCGGAAAGCTCACGTCACCCGTAGAACTCGTGACATAGTTGAGCACAAAGGCCTGGTAACCGTGATCCAAAAACGCAAACGCCACAGGATCCTGCTCATGCGGAGCGATATGCGTAAACGCACCTCCGCCACAGACAATCACCGCGGGGCGGCGGCCATTCGGTTTATCGGGCAACGGCTCGGCACCCAAATACGTAAATGTCGCCGGATATTCCTCGGTCGGCTCCTCGCCCCACAGCGCATGGTTCTCGACAATCATATGTGCTCCCTTCGCGCAAATTATGCGCCCTTGTTTTTCGCCTTCAAGCGTACCCCACTTGAACCCGTGGCGCAGAAACACTCCGGCAATAAGTTTCCCTTCAACTGATATATCACATAATCCCAGTTCAGAGGTATCGTTGAGCAGCGTAGAATAGGGGCGTTGACCAAGCCGCGAAACACATGTGAAACGTTTCCGGCAAACCAAACGCGCGATATGCGCCTATTTAAGTTGGAGGCAACTATGGGTCTGCTCGATTCGCTTAAGTCCACCTTCACCTCGACCGGCGAGGCGTCCGTTCCGCCCGCAGCAAGCTTCGCTACCCGCGAAGGCGTCATCTATGCCCCCGTCAACGGCGTGCTCGTCAACCTGAACGAGGTTCCCGACGAGACGATCGCCTCGGGCATGCTTGGCCAGGGCTATGGCATCGAGCCCATTACCGGCACCATCTATGCGCCCGCCAACGGCCGCATCGGTGCCACCACTGTCACCAACCACTCCATCGGCATGATCACCGAGGACGGCCTGCGCGTGTTCATCCATGTTGGCCTGGGCACCGTGGAAATGAACGGCAAGGGTTTTGCCCGCTTTGTCGAGATGGGCGATGTGGTCAAGGCAGGCCAGCCGCTCATCAGCTTCGACCGCGAGGCCATTAAGGCCGCTGGTCACGAGGACATCGTGACCGTCATCGTCTCCGAGCTCGATCGTCTTAAGAGCATCGACCATGTCGGCGAGTCTGGAACGCTTATCGGCGGCAACCCGCTCGTCAAGCTTGGCGACCCGCTGCTGGTTGCCAAGACCAAGTAGCCAGGCCCCACGCCACACAGCCAAAAGGCACCTCGTCAAGCGCCCGCGACCATTTGGCCGCGGGCGCTTTTCGTTTGAAAAACCATCCCGCCAATGCTTTATCTGTATAGCTCAAATGAGCCGAGCTGCTAGAATATCGAACTGTATGGATAACTATCATTCAACCGTTATGGGAGGATACGTGAACCGCACCAAAATCGCGCAGCTCTATGCCGATGCCGAGTCGCTCGGCGGCCAGACCGTCACCGTCGCCGGCTGGGTCAAGTCCGTCCGCGACATGAAGAACTTTGGCTTTGTTACGCTCAACGACGGCAGCTGCTTCCGCGACCTGCAGGTCGTCATGAACCGCGAGGCACTCGACAACTACGACGAGATCGCCCATCAAAACGTCTCGGCCGCACTCATTTGCACCGGCACCGTCAAGCTGACCCCCGATGCGCCCCAGCCTTTCGAGCTTTCTGCCACCTCCATCGAGGTCGAGGGCACGAGCGCCCCGGATTACCCGCTGCAGAAGAAGCGCGCAACCGTCGAGTTCCTGCGCACCCAGCAGCACCTGCGCCCGCGCACCAACCTGTTCCGCGCCGTGTTCCGCATCCGCTCTGTCGCGGCTGCCGCCATCCACCGCTTCTTCCAGGAGCAGGGCTTTGTCTACGTCAACACCCCCATCATCACCACGAGTGACTGCGAGGGCGCCGGCGAGATGTTCCGCGTGACCACGCTCGACCCCAAAAATCCGCCCCTCACCGAGTCCGGCGAGGTCGACTGGAGCCAGGACTTCTTTGGCAAGCATGCAAGCCTCACCGTGTCCGGCCAGCTCAATGCCGAGAACTTTGCCATGGCCTTTGGCGACGTGTACACCTTTGGCCCCACCTTCCGCGCCGAAAACTCCAACACCACGCGCCACGCCGCCGAGTTTTGGATGATCGAGCCCGAGATGGCCTTCGCCGACCTTAACGACTACATGGATAACGCCGAGGCCATGCTCAAGTACGTCCTTAAGGACGTTATGGCCACCTGCCCCGACGAGCTCAACATGCTCAACAAGTTTGTGGACAAGGGTCTGCTCGAGCGCCTGGACCATGTCGCCAACTCCGACTTTGCCCGCGTTACCTACACCGAGGCCGTCGAGATCCTGGAGCAGGCAGTCGCTGCTGGCCACCAGTTTGATTACCCCGTCAGCTGGGGCATCGACCTGCAGACCGAGCACGAGCGCTTCCTGACCGAGGAGCACTTTAAGCGCCCGACCTTCGTGACCGACTACCCGGCCGAAATCAAGGCGTTCTACATGCGCATGAACGAAGACGGCAAGACCGTCGCCGCCGCCGACTGCCTGGTTCCCGGTATCGGCGAGATTATCGGCGGCTCCCAGCGCGAGGAGCGCCTGGATCTGCTCGAGGCCCGCATCAAGGACCTGGGCATGAATCCCGAGCAGTACAAGTACTACCTTGACCTGCGCCGCTACGGTTCCTGCAAGCACGCCGGCTACGGTCTGGGCTTCGAGCGCTTGGTCATGTATCTGACCGGCGTGGGCAACATCCGCGACGTCCTGCCGCACCCGCGCACCGTGGGCAACGCCGACTTCTAATCGTCGGACGCTAGCTCGCGTCGCCACACGCCAACGCTCATCGCATAAGCGTCTCTCGACATCGGTCGAGAGACGCTTTTTTCAACAGCATCCGTCAAGCTTTTGGCAAGTTTTTGGTCAGTTGACCAGGGCTGTTGAAAACTCGACCCGCCGTTTGCCGACGACTACCGACCGCCCAGAGCGCCCTGCACCCCTGGGAAAGCCCCACGTCCTAGGCTCCATACCGTCGCCACCCAAAACGGAAAGGACGTGGGTACCATGACCGAAGCCGCTGTTGAAACCTACGACACCACGACGAGAGGCGCCGCCTCGATGGCAGCCTATCGCGCCGTTCGCATCCTGCAACTATTAAGCGAAAACACCGGCGAGGACAAGGCCATGCTTTCCGATGAGTTGATCCGGCGCCTCGCCCATCCCGACGACCCCGCCCGCATGCCCATCTCGGCGGCGCGGCGCAGCATCTACACCGCCATCTCCGCGCTTCGCCATGCCGGATACGAAATTGATTACAAACGCGGCGTGGGCTACAAACTTCTTACCCGCCCGCTCACCGATGAAGAGATCATCCGGCTCCACGGTATGGTCATGCGCAACCGCTCCACGCCTATCGCTATCCGCAAGAGTATGGCGCAGCACTTAGTTGCCATGGCGAGTGCCGACGTTCGCGGCTACCTCGATACACCCGAACCCGTTCCGAGCGCAGGCAGCAAGGCTACCAAGGCAACACGCACGCCCATCAAGCGTATCGACACGTGCGAGCTCGTCGAGCAGGCCATCGACCACGGAACCACGGTGAGTTTTGATATTTCGAGCGTCACGACGCGTGGCGAAACCGAAGCAGCACGGATGACACTCCGTCCCTTTGCCATCAAGCAACGAGACGGCATCTCTTATTTGCTGGGAACGGTCTATGACGCCCGAGGCGCCGATGACACGTTGCGTACCGTAGAGATTGGCCGAATGAAAAACGTCACCACACGTCTCCTCGACGGCAAGAAGCTCTTCGCCGCCCTAGACGAGGACGACGCCTCCTCCGCCGCATAAGACCCTCCGCCGCCCATTCGACTACCCGTACCGCCCATCCGATTCTGTATTAAAAAACCCGCCAGGCTGTTGTAAAAATGGACATCAGCGCTACTATAGTTCCACTTGCACTTTGTCCCAGTGCAGTGTTTCCAGCCATTTTTATACTGGGGGTAATGATATGAAGGACATCACCATCAGCCGCAGGAGCCTTCTGGTCTCCGCTGGCCTGCTCGCGCTCGCCCCGCTCGCCGGATGCGGCGGCAACTCTGGTTCCGGCTCTGCTGCCGCCGGTTCCGACTACACCATTGGTGTTCTGCAGCTCACCGAGCACTCCGCACTCGATGCCGCCAACGACGGCTTTGTCAAGGCCATCAAGGAGAGCGGTCTTAAGGTCAAGATCGACCAGAAGAACGCCCAGAACGACCAGTCCACGTGTAAGTCCATTGCTGACAAGTTTGTGGGCGACAACGTCAACCTGATTTATGCCATCGCCACGCCCGCCGCGCAGGCTGCCGCCGGCGCCGCGGCCGATATCCCCATCGTGGGCTGCGCCATCACCGACTACGCCGCCTCCGGGCTGGTCCAGGACAACGACAAGCCCGGCACCAACGTCACGGGCGCTTCCGACCTCACCCCGGTCGCCGAGCAGCTCGAGATGATGCAGAAGGTCCTGCCCGACGTTAAAAAGGTCGGCCTGCTCTACTGCACCGCCGAGTCCAACTCCGACGTCCAGATCAAGGCCGCCAAGAAGGAGCTCGACAAGCTGGGCCTCGAGTACACTGACTTCACCGTCTCGAGCTCCAACGAGATTCAGTCCGTCGTCGAGTCTGCCGTGGGCAAGGTCGACGCGCTGTACTCCCCCACCGACAACACCATCGCCGCGGGTGCCTCGCAGGTCGGCCAGATCTGCAAGGAAAACAAGCTTCCCTTCGTGACTGGCGAGGAGGGTATGTGCATGGCCGGCGGCCTGTTTACCCTCTCCATCAACTATGAGGACCTGGGCTACGCCGCGGGCGAGATGGCCGTTAAGATCCTGAAGGGCGAGGCCAAGCCCGAGGATATGCCGATCAAGCACCTCTCGAGCAAGGACCTGGTCGTCGTCAAGAACGACGAAATGGCCGAGGCCCTGGGCATCGACCTTTCCGCCCTGGACGCGTAATGCCATACGCGGCATGCGTCTAGAGCCCGTGCTCGCGCTTTAGCCGCGTTATTCAATATCTGAGCCACAGGGGCGGGCGCTGTAGACCGGCGTCCGCCCTGCTTGTTTCAGGTAAAACAAAACGTCTGTCCGTAACTCTTCTATGCATTGTTACCGCTATTATGGTGAATCACGTGTCCACCCTATCCTAGGAGGTATGAAGCATGCTCATTGCATTGCAGGGCGCCGTTTCGCAGGGCGTCCTCTGGGGCATTATGGTGCTTGGCGTGTTTATCACGTTCCGCCTGCTCGACATTCCCGATATGACCTGCGACGGCAGCTTTGCCCTCGGCGGCTGCGTCTGCGCTGTGCTCATCGTCAATAACAACGTCGACCCGCTGTTCGCCGTGCTGGCCGGTATGTGCGCCGGCGCCATCGCGGGCGCCGTCACGGGCATTTTGACCACCGTCTTTGAGATTCCTGCGATCCTCGCCGGAATCCTCACCCAGATCAGCCTGTGGTCCATCAACCTGCGCATCATGGGCAAGTCCAATACGCCCATTCTTGCCAAAGGCACCGTGTTCTCGGCCGTCAGCAATATGACCGGTCTGCCGCAGTCCACCGTTGCCATCATCTTGGGCATCCTGCTCGCCGTGGCTATCGTTGCCATCCTGTATTGGTTCTTTGGCACCGAGATCGGCTCGGCGCTGCGAGCCACCGGCAACAACGAGTACATGATCCGCGCTCTGGGCGTCAACACCAACTCCACCAAGATGATCGCCCTCGTGCTCTCCAACGCCCTCATCGGCCTTTCGGGCGCGCTCATCTGCCAGAGCCAAAAGTATGCCGACATTGGTATGGGCACCGGTGCCATCGTTATCGGTCTTGCCGCCATTGTTATCGGCGAGGTGCTCGGCCGTCTGCTTCCCGGCGGCCTCACGCAGTTTAGCGTCCGTCTTGCCTCCGCCGTCTTTGGCTCCGTGGTGTACTTCCTTATCCGCGCCATCGTGCTGCAGTTGGGCATGGACGCCAACGACATGAAGCTGCTCTCCGCCGTGATCGTCGCCGTGGCCCTGTGCGTGCCCGTGGTTTGGGAGCGCTATAAGCTCCGCAGCTCCTACACGAAGGGGGATGAGGCAGATGCTTAAGCTCTCGCACGTCAAGAAGACCTTTAACAAGGGCACCGTCACCGAGAAGCGCGCGCTCACCGGCGTCGACCTCACCCTGAATGACGGCGACTTTGTAACCGTGATCGGCGGCAATGGCGCCGGCAAGTCCACGCTGCTCAACATGATCGCCGGCGTGTACCCACTCGATTCGGGCGTTATTGAGCTCGACGGCACCGATATCTCGCGCCTGAGCGAGTCGCAGCGCGCCAAGTACCTGGGCCGCGTGTTTCAGGACCCCATGCGCGGTACCGCTGCCGACATGCAGATCGCCGAGAACCTGGCCCTCGCCAAGCGTCGCGGCCAGCGTCGCGGCCTTTCGTGGGGCGTTACCAAGGCCGAGAAGGACGAGTACGTTGAGCTGCTCAAGCGCCTGGACCTTGGTCTGGACACACGCCTCAACGCCAAGGTCGGCCTGCTCTCGGGCGGCCAGCGCCAGGCACTCACCCTGCTGATGGCCACGCTCACCAGGCCGCGCCTGCTGCTGCTCGACGAGCACACTGCGGCCCTCGACCCCAAGACGGCCTCTAAGGTGCTCAACCTGACCGAGGAGATCGTCGACGAGAACCACCTGACCACGCTCATGGTCACGCACAACATGAACGACGCCATCCGTCTGGGCAACCGTCTGATCATGATGCACGAGGGCCATGTGATCTACGACGTGGCCGGCGACGAGAAGAAGTCGCTCACCGTGGCCGACCTGCTGCAGAAATTCGAGAAGGTCTCGGGCGGCGAGCTCGCCAACGACCGCATGCTGCTAAGCTAAACCTACCAAAAAGGGACAGGTTTATTTTGGCAGGTTTTATCTGCGCAAACGTCAAAACCGCCGCTAAGGGACAAGCGCCCTTGCGGCGGTTTTCGCATATTATGTCGATAATCCGATATTCAACCAGACATTTTGGCTAAGGACTAAGGAAACTGCCATGAAAAGACCTCTTCCCCGTCTTGCTTGACCGCCGCACTCCTTACCGGCGTGCTCGCCGGCGCCCCAGCTTACGCCACCGCGACCGCCCCATCTCAAGTTATCGGCCCGTCCGATGTGATCGGACGGGCTTTTTGGTGGGTATCATGGTTGAATGATCATTAGGAGGTTTTCCCTACATGGAATTGTTTGAGCCGATTCTTCATTTCTTTGAGCAACGGTGGGTCCACAACATCATCTGGGCCGGCATCTTGGCAATAGGCACGGCAATCGCCACCAAAGTCGTTTCCAAGACGCTGCGCCACCTACTCAACCGCGACGATAACCCGCTTCCAGCATCGAGCATCTTCATCAACATCGCTCGCGCCGTCATCTGGATGATCGGCGGCAGCTTTATCCTCGACAACTGCTTTGGCATTAACGCAAACGCGCTCGTCGCCGCTCTTGGCGTCGGCGGCATCGCCATCTCCCTGGGCTTTCAGGACACGCTCTCAAACCTTATCGGCGGCATGCAGGTGACCTTTATGGGCATCATCAAGCCTGGCGACAACATCGAGGTCGGTGGTGTGTCAGGCGTGGTCCAGGACATCACCTGGCGCCACACGACCATCGAAGATGCCTGCGGGCAGACTATCATCGTCCCCAACTCCAACATCTCCAAGAACACGCTCGTGCATTTGATGCCCTTTGGGCGCGTAGCCGTCCCCGTCGCGGTGAAAGACCCCTCAAAATGGGCTTCGCTCGACGCACTGGCAGACGAGCTGACCAGCGCCACTAAAACGGCCGTCTCGCCCATCTCGGGTTTTGACAAGGAGCCGTATGTGCTCTTTAGCGAGATCGGCGACTTTGGCATTAAGGGCAAGATCATCTTTATCGTCAGCGACGACAGCACTACTTTCACGGCAGCCGACGCCTGCATCCGCGCCATCGCCCCCATCATCGCCTAAACCACCACAAAGGGGACGGGCACCTTTGTGGTGGTTTCGCATCGTGGTACCATGGTCTATATCGTTGTTTAAACGACTAAGGGAGTAGACACCATGGAAGAGGCCTATCGTCAAGCACGCAAGCGCGGCGAGCAAGGACGTCGACGCGCCATTAGTCAAAGCGAGCATCCGTACCTCACGGACCTCGATAGCTTGGTCGCCCAGCTCCCCTTAGGTCAGCGAGAGAGCGTCGGCCTAAGGGACATTCCGCTCGAAATGGTCGTCGGTACGGTTACTAAAGGCCGTCAGTCCGCCTTTTCATGCAACTTTATGCCCTTGCTGCCGTTTAGCACCGAGTTCGCCCGCAAGTGGTCCAACCTCTACGACATCCAGGTGACCGAGGGCTATCGCGATCCCGTCATCGTCACCGAGTTCATGCATCGGTTTTACGTCCAAGAGGGCAACAAGCGCGTCAGTGTCCTCAAATTCCTGGACGCCCCGACGGTTTCGGCCAAGGTCACCCGTCTCTACCCCGGCACATGGGATTCCGTCGAAAGCCGCCTGTACGGTGAGTTCTGCGCGTTTTGGCGCGTCTGCCCCCTATACGAGATCGAGTTCTCACGCGAGGGAAGCTACGAGACGCTCGCCAAGATGCTCGGTCAGGACCTTATCGAAAAATGGCCGCAGAAAAAGGTCGACTACCTGCGCCACACCTTCTTACTCTTTAAGCGCGCCTACCTTCGCGCGGGCGGCGACCACCTGGACATTACGCCCGCCGACGCCATGCTCGTCTACCTCAATGTGTACAACCAGGACCGCCTGCTGGATACACCGACGGATATCGTCGTAAACCGCCTGTGCAAGATCTGGCGCGAGCTGGTCATTGCCGGCAAAAATAACGAGGACAAGGTAGATCTTGTCGAAGCACCGAGCGTCGATGAGGAGGAGTCGCCCGCCAAGTCCACCTCCGGCGTGCTCAGCTTCTTTATGGGCAAGACCGTCTATTCGGCGGCCAACCCCCTGCGCATCGCCTTTATCCATGAGTTCCCCTGTGCGACGTCGAGCTGGGACAGCCTGCACGACCAAGGGCGTCAGTATCTCGATGAGCACTTTGGCGGTATCGTGCGCACCGAGGCGTTCGAGGACTGCCATGATCCGGACGCGTTCTACGCCGCCGTGGAAACGGCTGTCAAACATGGAGCAAACGTCATCTTCTCGACCTCGCACCGCCTGATGGAATACACGCTCAGGGCTGCCGTTGAGTATCCCCGGGTTCGGTTCCTCAACTGCTCTATCGGTCTTCCCCATCAAAGCGTCCGTTCGTACTTTGGCAAGATGTACGAGGCCAAGTTCCTCCTGGGCGCCCTTGCCGCCAGCATGGCGGACAACCACCGCATCGGTTACCACGCGTCGGTCTTTGCCTCGGGCGCACTCAGCGAAATCAATGCCTTTGCGATTGGCGCCTCGCTGCTCGACCCCCGTGCGCAAATTATCCTGACCTGGGGCGATGTGCCTGCCGGTGGCCTTGCCGAGGCCATGTGCCGCGAAGGCGTGAGCGTCATGACCGGCGCCGACATGTCAAAGTCGCTCGAAGATCCCACGGCCTACGGACTTCACCGCCTGATCGATGGCAAGGTTGCCGGCATTGCCATGCCGGTGTGGAACTGGGGCCGATATTACGAGCTTATCGTGCGAAGTCTGCTGCATGGCACCTGGGACGAGACCAGTGACGACAGCCGGGTCCGCGCCGTCAACTACTGGTATGGCATGAGCTCGGGCGTTATCGATATTCGCTACGCTCCGGGCCTGCCCTATCAGACGCGCAAGCTTGTTCAGCTACTCCGCAATGGCATCGTCGAGGGCTCCATCAATCCATTTGGCGGCGAGCTCCATAGCCAAGACGGCGTGGTGCAGATCGAGGGCTTTCCCCCACTGCCGAGCACTCAAATCGTCGAGATGGACTGGTTGGCCGACAACGTGGTGGGCACCATTCCGCAGCCCAACGATGAGCCGAAAGTCCCTGCCCTATGAAAATCCTTGCCATAGCCGATACCGAAGAACGATGCCTTTGGGAGTGCTTTCGCAAGGAACGCTTTGAGGGAGTCGACCTGATTTTGTCCGCTGGCGATCTGGACCCGGACTATCTTGAGTTTTTGGTCACGGTCATCAACAAACCGCTCATCTACGTGCGCGGCAATCACGATGACCGCTACGCACGTCATGCACCGGGCGGATGTATCTGCGTAGAAGACAGCGTGTACACGTACCGAGGGATTCGCATTGCGGGCCTTGGCGGGTCCATGCGTTATCGCGACGGCGCCAACATGTACACCGAACGCGAGATGTCCAAGCGCATGCGTAAGCTGTCGCGTAAGGTTAGGATGGTCGGCGGGTGCGACATTCTGCTTACCCATGCACCCGCCGCCGGTATGGGTGATCTGGACGATCTGCCGCATCGAGGGTTCGAGTGCTTTAACACAGCACTCGAATCCTGGAATCCCGACTACATGGTGCACGGGCATGTGCACCAAAGCTACGGTTGCGATTTTCAGCGCGAGCGTCAGCATGTGTGTGGAACGACGATCATCAACGCCTGCGGCTATACACAGTTTGAGCTCGACCAGACGCGCTACCCCATCCGTGGCTGGCAGGCAGCCTGGCTCAATTCGCAAACCATGCGCCGGGAGCTCAAACGCCACGAGGCAATCGAGTCCTCAACCGCTAGAACACCCTGGTAACCACCTCAAAGGGGACGCTGTCCCCTTTGAGGTGGTTTTGATGCGATAGCAAGAAACCCGGTCCTGCACAAGGCAGAACCGGGTTTCTTTAGCAATGCTTGCTTTGCTCAGGCAGTAACTAGCAGTTACTCAGCCAGGAAGTCACGCTGGACAGCGGGATCGACCTTGACGCCAGGGCCCATGGTGGAAGACACGGAGATGGACTTGACGTACTTGCCCTTAGCAGAAGAGGGCTTGACGCGCAGGATCTCGGTGTACAGGGCAGCGTAGTTCTCGACGAGCTGCTGCTCAGAGAAGGACTTCTTGCCCAGGGGCACGTGGCAGATGCCGTAGCGGTCGGCGCGGTACTCAACGCGGCCAGCCTTGAGCTCAGAGACCATCTTGGCGACGTCCATGGTCACGGTGCCGAGCTTGGGGTTCGGCATGAGGCCACGGGGACCAAGGATCTTACCGATGCGGCCAACCTTGGCCATCATGTTCGGCGTAGCGATAGCGGCGTCGAAGTTGATCTCGCCCTTCTGAATCTGGGCGACGAGCTCGTCGGAACCGATGATGTCGGCGCCGGCAGCCTCAGCCTCACGGGCCTTCTCGCCCTCGGCGAAGACGGCAACACGAACGGTCTTGCCGGTGCCGTGGGGCAGGGAGATGGAACCACGGATGTTCTGGTCAGCCTTACGAGTATCGATGCCCAGACGGAAGTGAGCCTCGACGGTCTCGTCGAACTTGGCGGTGTCGAGCTCCTTGATGAGCTTGGCAGCCTGAAGGGGGGTGTAGAGCGTGGCGCGGTCGATCTTCTCGGCAGCGGCGTTATAGCTCTTACCATGCTTAGCCATGTGCATTACCTCCTGTGGTTAAACGGGCGTGAGCCCTCCCACATCGTATCGTGTGCCCTATTGCACACATTTAACGGGCGCCCCGGTCGGAGCACCCGCCGTTACCATAAGAAATCGCTACTCAGCGATGGTGACGCCCATGGAACGGGCGGTACCGGCGATGATCTTCTTGGCGGCGTCAATGTCGTTGGCATTGAGGTCCGGCATCTTGATCTCGGCGATCTTGGTGAGCTGCTCCTGGGAGAGCTGACCAACCTTGTCAGCCTGGGGCTTAGCGGAACCAGACTTGAGGTTCAGCTCCTTCTTGATAAGGTGAGCCGCCGGCGGGGTCTTGGTGATGAAGGAGAAGGACTTGTCCTCGTAGACAGAGATCTCAACGGGGATGATGTCACCCTTCTTGTCCTGCGTCTCGGCGTTAAAGGCCTGGCAGAACTGCATGATGTTCACGCCAGCAGCGCCCAGGGCGGGGCCGACTGGAGGAGCGGGGTTTGCTGCACCAGCAGGAATCTGGAGCTTAATGACGTTGGCAACCTTCTTCTCAGCCATGGTCATTCCTTTCGAATCACGAGTGTGAAGTACTTGCTATATCGTAAGCACGCACGTGTTAGAAGCACTCCTGAGATGAGCAGTCACAGAAGAAGCACGCTCGCGCGAACGGACGAAAACTTAAGCGATGACAGCGACCTGGTTAAAGTCGAGCTCGACCGGCGTCTCGCGGCCAAAGATCATCAGCGTGACCTTGAGCTTGCCAGCCTCGGTGTTAACCTCGGAGACCTTGCCATCAAAGTCGGTAAGCGGGCCATCGGTGACGCGGACGGACGTACCGACCTCAATATCAACCGAGGTGCGCTTGGGCGAATCGCCCTTACCGGGACGACGAGTCATCTTGTTGTACTCGTCGCGGGAAAGCGGAGCGGGCTTGCCGTTGCCGCCTAGGAAACCGGTGACGCCAGGCGTGTTACGAACACACGTCCAAGCATCGTCATCCATCTCCATGCGGACCAGGACATAACCCGGGAAGATCTTGGAATCCTTGGTCTCACGCTTGCCACCCTCTTTAATCTCGGTGACGCGCTCCATAGGAATCTCGATATCAAAGATACGGTCCTGCATGCCCATAGTCTCGATGCGATGCTCGAGATCGGACTTAACGCGGTTCTCGTATCCAGAGTAAGTGTGAACGACGTACCAACGCTTAGACATGGTTTAGCCCCTCAATCCAGAGAACAGAGCAAGAGCCTCGCCAAAGCCAGCATCGAGCAGAGCGATGACGACGCCGACGACGATCAGAGAAGCGCAAACAACAACCGAGTAGTTCACGAGCTCCTTCTTATCGGGCCACGTGACACGCTTCATCTCGGACTTGACCGAAGCGAAATACTTCTTGGTGCGGGCGAAGAAACCAGGCTTCTCGTTCTTCTTGGACTTCGCAGCCTTCTCGTTCTTCTTGGCAACGGCCTTCTTGGCCTCAACCTTGGAGTTGGCGGCAGCTTTGTTGGCAGGTGCCGGCTGCTGAGCCTTCTTCTTGTTCTTCTTGTTGGCCATTTGGGTTACCTCCGCGCAATGCGCTTATACATGAGTAAACCGTAAGCCCCCAAGTGGGAGCTTACGGAATAATGACTGGCACGCCAGGAAGGACTCGAACCCTCAACACTCGGTTTTGGAGACCGATGCTCTACCAATTGAACTACTGGCGTATGTGACTAGAGACTAGCGAGTCTCTTTGTGCAGCGTGTGGTGACGGCACCAGGGGCAATACTTCTTGATCTCCATACGATCAGGCATGGTCGACTTGTTCTTGGTGGTCGTATAGTTGCGGCGCTTGCACTCAGTGCACGCAAGAGTAACTAGAGTACGCATGTATCCTGAACCTTTCATTTCCGCCCCGTACGGGCACGAGTTGTTACTTTATCAGCTCCACGTAAGTGCTGTCAATGAAAACCTCGAGTCAATTGGTTCTCGGTGGATCCATTCATATTTGGAACACATCAATGAAGCCATCGAGAGCTAATCGACGGTGCATCCAGGACCATTATCGATCCTCTCGACACCAGCAACGGCTCAATATCCATTGCAGAAAAGAACCCGGCACCCATATAAGTGCCGGGTTCTCTAAGTCAGCTATATCAAAGAGCTAATTTACTCAATGATCGTGGAGACGATGCCCGAACCGACGGTGTGGCCACCCTCGCGGATAGCGAAGCGCAGGCCCTCCTCCATGGCGATCGGGTGGATGAGGTCGCCCTCGATGGTGATGTGGTCACCAGGCATAGCCATCTCGGTGCCCTCGGGGAGCTTGACCGTACCGGTAACGTCGGTGGTACGGAAGTAGAACTGAGGACGATAACCATCGAAGAACGGGGTGTGACGGCCGCCCTCCTCCTTGGTCAGAACGTAGATCTCGCCGGTGAACTTGGTGTGCGGGGTAACCGAACCGGGCTTGCAGAGAACCTGGCCGCGCTCGATGTCCTCGCGCTTGATGCCGCGGAGCAGCAGACCGACGTTGTCGCCAGCCTCGCAGAAGTCCATGGACTTACGGAACATCTCGATACCGGTAACGACGGTGTTCTGGGTATCCTTGATGCCGACGATCTCGACGGGCTCGTTGAGCTTGAGCTCACCGCGCTCGACACGGCCGGTAGCAACGGTACCACGGCCGGAGATGGTCATAACATCCTCAACGGCCATCAGGAACGGGAGGTCGTTGTTACGAGCAGGCGTCGGGATGTACTCGTCGACGGCCTTCATGAGCTCGCGAATGGCGTCCATCCACTTGGCGTCGCCCTCGAGAGCGCCCAGAGCGGAACCACGGATGACGGGGATGTCGTCGCCGGGGAAATCGTACTCGGAGAGGAGCTCACGGGTCTCCATCTCGACGAGGTCGATGAGCTCGTCATCGTCGACCATGTCGCACTTGTTCAGGAAGACGACGATGTAGGGAACGCCGACCTGACGGGCGAGCAGGATGTGCTCGCGGGTCTGAGCCATGGGGCCGTCGGTAGCGGCGATAACCAGGATAGCGCCGTCCATCTGAGCAGCGCCGGAGATCATGTTCTTGACGTAGTCAGCGTGGCCCGGGCAGTCAACGTGAGCGTAGTGACGGGCAGCGGTCTCGTACTCAACGTGGGAGACGGAGATCGTAATGCCGCGCTCGCGCTCCTCGGGAGCCTTGTCGATGTTCTCGAACGCAGTGAAGTCAGCCTTGCAGCCCTCGGTCTCGGAGAGAACCTTGGTGATGGCAGCGGTCAGCGTGGTCTTGCCGTGGTCGACGTGACCAATGGTGCCGATGTTAACATGCGGCTTAGTGCGCTCAAACTTCTCTTTGGCCATAAAGCCCTCCTCTAAACAGGTCGTCCCCGGACGGGACTTTGCCTTTATACCATAGTGGCCTCTCAACATACTATTGAGAAGCCACCGTGTTACCTATGGTAGCGGTGACTGGATTCGAACCAGTGACGCCACGGGTATGAACCGTGTGCTCTAACCAACTGAGCTACACCGCCGGATGGAGCCTGCAACCAGACTTGAACTGGTGACCTCTTCGTTACCAACGAAGTGCTCTACCGACTGAGCTATACAGGCACTTGACGGGTGGGAGCTATAGGATTCGAACCTATGTAGGCAGAGCCAACGGGTTTACAGCCCGTCCCCATTAACCACTCGGGCAAACTCCCAATCGTTCAAGTATCCGCAGGTCCTTTGGTCTTTTGGACCGCCGCCCCCGCGAACGAAAAAGATAATACGATGCAACCTTGGGGGCTGTCAACGAAAACCTCTAGATACACGGTGCCGGGCGTATCTATATAGCCATGACCTGCGGTTTTGTTGAGTTTGGATATGAAGGTCGATAGTTTTGGATACTGAGGCGACGTTTCCCGAGGTAACACTTTGGTGTAGTGGAGTACACCTTCAGGATCGAACTTCGATACCAGCTTATTTGTACCTATATATAGGCCGAGATCGGGCTTCCACGCCACGATCGAGCGTGGATTATCTCCCACTTTTAGCGCGGCTCTAAGGCCAAAGTGGCAGATTATCCACGTTCATTCTCCAGGCGAGAGAACTGTAAAGCCGCAACTACTCGGGCCAGGCCAAAGTAGACCCATAGAGCGGCTCCCCCTTGGTGCAGGGGTAGCGACTCAAGTAACACGACGATAGCAAGTCGAAAAAATAAGTCATGGCGTATTTCGAATAAACGCCGAGTCGGTCAATTCCGTTTCCCGCATTACCAAGACGATATACACGGTCAAAAGACCTCGATTTGTCATCGTTGCTAAACGCAGTAATTAGAATCTTCCTGCCCGAACGGCAATCAAGATACTCACGCGCCTGTGACGCAAATAGCCCGGAGACCGATACGAGAATTATCAATGACTGCGAAGCGTCTCCCATGTTTTTCAATTCCGCGACGTTAGCCCCAGCAACTATGCGAACTATCTTGCCCGCATAAAACATTTCCTGCTGAAATCGTACGAGATTGGCGCTCACATTATTGGTGCACCAGATTTCAACGTTTTTATGGCCATCAATTTCGTCGACAAGATGCTTAATAGCGATATCGGACACGCCGCTTTCAACCTCAGCGAACATCTCGATCATGCGAACGTCGAGCTCTGCCCTGTACTCCTCGTAGCCAAATTCCTCCTCTCGATGGCTTAAGTCGCTTGGAAAGACTGACTGAGTAAATGATTCTTTCAAATCGCTAAGAGACTGGTAGCCCAATCGATTGCAGAAACGACGAACAGCGGAACGGGTCACGAATGCATCGCGGGTTATTGCGGCAACATTGATTTCGCTCGAACGCCTAATGTGAGCGATGAGATATCGAGCGATGGCGGCATCGTTTGACCCAAACTCGCTGTTGATGATGGAGCTAATGCGATTGAGCACATCGAAGTCATTGATATTCACGTGATCCCTCTTTCCGCTCTCCTCGAAATCATGATTCATTTATTGAATCAAACAGCTTTGGTCGTTCTCCTATGATTCAAATCAGTTGACGTCATCTTAATCATAATTCCGCCACACGTATCCACCGTGTTGAATGATGGAAAGGGGATTCATGGGCAACGTGAACAACATGCCGTTTCTCTGGGGTTCCGCCACGGCGTCTTATCAGTGCGAGGGTGCCTGGAACGAAGACGGCAAAGGCCTTGGTGAGTGGGATTTCTTTAGCCACACAAGCAATAAGAACATCAACCATGTTGACGGTGATGTATCTTGCGACTTCTACCATCGCTATGAAGAAGATATCCGCATGATGAAAGAAGGCGGACAAAACACCTATCGCTTCTCTCTTTCATGGAGTCGAATCATCCCCACCGGTATCGGCAAAGTGAATGAAGAGGGTATCGATTTTTATAATCGGGTCATTGATTGCTGCCTCGAAAATGGCATAGAGCCCAACGTTACGCTGTTCCATTACGATCTGCCATTCACGCTTGCTTGCAAAGGCGGATGGCTGAACAACGACATGGCAGAGTGGTTCTGCAAATACGCCAAGATTTGCTTTGAGCGCTTTGGAGACCGCGTCAAAATCTGGGCTACCGTTAACGAGCCGCATTTCTACAGCTACTGCGTAAACATGTTGGGCAACTATCCCCCCAATCGATCGCTCGATGTTCAGTCGTACATGCAGTTTCAGTACAACCTGATGCGCGCAAGCGCACTCGCAGTCCGAGCATATCGTCAAATGGGCTACGACGGCATCATCGGCGCCGTCCACGATGGCGGCGTTGTCGAACTCGACCCGGCAACCGAGCACCCCGATGACGTATTTCGATACGCAGACTTTTTCGCCAATCGCATGATTCTGGCACCAGCGCTTCAGGGTCAACTGCCGCCAGAAATGGACGAAATCCTTGAAAAACTTGGCGTCTCGCTCTATCGATCCCCAAATGACGTAGAAGAATTCAGCGACGGTAAAGTCGATTTTATTGGACTCAACGTGTATTGCCGAGAGTATGTAACCGACTGGCACGGTGGAGAGCTTGCCGTTTCGGCGAACAATAAGGGCGGTTCGAGCAAAAAGGTCGAAGGAAAATGCATTGCGCCCTTGTTTGAAAGCGCCCGCGACAGCAATGTTCCCCGCAATAAATGGGGCCGCGAAATACTCCCAAGTTGCATGTATTCAACCATCATGGATGTCCACGAGCGCTATGACGCGCCCCGCATCTTTATTACGGAAAACGGACATGGCGCCTATGAGCAACCAGACGCAGACGGAATGATCCACGATGATGACCGCATCGAGCTTCTGGGCCAGTTCATCGAGCACATGATGAGGGCTAAGCGCGACGGCGCGCGCGTTGAGGGCTACTACCTCTGGTCGACGATGGATCTGTATAGCTGGATCAACGGCTACGAAAAACGATACGGACTTGTCCATATCGACTTCGAGAACAATCTGGAGCGCACCCCCAAAAAGAGCTGGTATTGGTACCGAGACCTTATCTCGAAGTATCAGGAGCAGGAAGGTTAGGAGAAAGAGATGAAATATCAGGCAATGTCCGAAACAGTCCTAAAGGCTGTTGGCGGCAAAGAGAACATTACATCGGTAACTCATTGTGCGACGCGCCTTCGCATCGACGCACGAGACACCTCGATCATCGATCTCCAGCTCGCCAAATCGGCCGACCAGGCGCTCGGGGCAGTAGTCAGCGGTGGCCAGCTTCAGGTGATCATCGGCCCCAACGTCACCGAGGCTTACAACGACTTCCTCGACTTCGCGGGAATCGAAGTCGGCGGTGGCACGGTTGCCGACGATGCCCAAACCGCCAAAGACCTTGCAGAAGGCATTAAAAGCGGTAACACCGCCATGGGCTTGATTGAGAAATTCGGGAACGTCTCTGCACAGGTATTCATGCCCATCGTCCCGGCGCTCATCGTTGGCGGACTCATTCTTTCGATCAAGAATCTCCTGGTCAATTATTGTGGATTGAGCACCGATAGCGGAACCGCCCAGGTTCTGCTGGCGATCTTCAGCGCCTCATTTAGCTTCCTGCCCGTTTACCTCGGCTATCAGCTCGCCGCCGTCATGAAGATGCAGCCTATCATGGGCGCACTGCTGGGCGCAATCATGATTAGCTCGTCTATTAGCGGTGCTGAGGGTCTCGACTTTCTTGGCATCCCCATCCCGACGAATGACTACTCGAGCACGGTGGTGCCAATCGTACTGGGCGTTGTGTTCATGTACTTTGTTGATCGCGGTCTTCAGAAAATCATCCCCGACATTACCAAACTGTTCTTGAAGCCGCTGCTCACCATGTTCATCGTCGTGCCTGTTGAGCTGATTATCCTCGGCCCCGCCGGCAGCATGATGGGCTACGCGCTGAGTGATGCCGCCACGTGGCTCATGGATAACGTGGCATTTATCGCTACTCCAATCCTTGCAGCCCTTAACCCCTATTTTGTCATGCTCGGTCTTGATAAGGCCTACATCGCGATCGAAGTTACGAGCTTGGCGCAGCTCGGCTGGGCGCCCATCATCTTTGGCTTCATCTCAAACCTCTGCATTGGCGGCACGAGTCTCGCCTTGGCAACTGCAATGAAAGGCAACAAGGAGAAGAGAGGTATGGTCACCACGGTTGCCGTCACCGCACTCTGTGGCGTAACTGAGCCCGCATTTTACGGCTGCCTCATCGAGCGTCCCCGCCTGCTTGTCGGCACGGCAATCGGCGCCCTCTGCGCGGGACTCCCTGCAGGTATCTTCGTCCTGAAGGAGTATGTTGCGGGAGCATGCCCCGGTCTTCTTTCTGCGCTGATCTTTATCGCTCCCGATGGATCCATGGGCAACTTCGTACTGGCGTGCGTTGTCGCCGTCATCGCCATCGTCGTCTCGTTCATCGCTGCACGCGTGATCATCAAGAAGAATCCCAACTATATTGAGTAGATGCCCGCTGCTTGCATTGGGGACATCCTCGGCAGACCATTAGCAAGAACCCAAGAAGTCCCTTAGGAGCTCGATTAATCCATTCGGATTCCTCAGGCACAAACGACCCCGATTCCACAATGAAATCGGGGTCGTCGTTTCTAAAGCCTTCGATAGACAATCGGTGTTTACCTTAGCTCCCTATCCAAGTTAATTATCCACGCTCGTTCTCCGGTCGGAAGATTTTCTTCGCTCGCGTGTCCAGAAATCCACGCTCGAGCAGAACATCCAGGTCCGCACCCGCCCTTGTCTCGATCTGTAACAGCAAGAGGCCTATTCCGCTTCTACATGTTACAGATCAAGATATTCCTAAAACACCCTAAGTTTCATCTCAATCTGTAACAGTTAGATGCCAAATATCGGTCTTGGTGTTACAGATTTAGACAAACTGGAGGACGAGACAAACCGAAAACGGGATGGGCGCCAACCTGATGGCGCGCCACCTAAATAGAAACGGGCTCTGTCCCATATAGAGACAGAGCCCGAAACTCTCATGGAGCCAGTGACAGGAATCGAACCTGCAACCCACTGATTACAAATCAGTTGCGCTACCGTTGCGCCACACTGGCACACTTGGCGCTTTCACGCGAAGCCAGTTAAGAATAAAGGAATTGCGGACGGGGCGCAACAGGCCGCACGGCGTTATACAAATATGCAAAATCCAGCAACAACGCGTACCAGGCCCGTTCATTTCTGTCAGTGCGCCCTCAATCTTAAAACCATTCGCCAGAACGAATAGTTTTAATTACAATTGCTATATATAAAACTATTCGTTCTGGCGAAGGGTTTCGCGATGCTTACTACCAAAGAAGCCGCCGAGCTGCTCGGCATCACTCCGCGCAGGGTGCAGGAGCTCATAAAAAACGGAGCACTTGAGGCCCGCAAGGCTTCTGGTGTATGGCTCATCGACAAAGACAGCGTCGACACGCGACTCCGCTCTGTGACCAAAACGGGGGGACGTCCCCGCCGCGGCCACGGTAAGAGCGAGATCGCGTTCACCCTCATGAACCGCACGTACGAAGTCGCTCAGCTGGTCTACAGCACATCGCGAAAAGACTTTACCCACATCGGTGCCGACATCGATTACGCCCACGCCCCTATTGGAGTATTTGGCCCTAATAGCCCCATATCGCTAGACTCCTTCCGCATCTGGTGGCGCGGCCGCGGTATCCCGCTCGCACGCATTGGGCTAGCCTCCCTGCTTGCAGAAGCCGCAGTCGATGTTCCCGATGAACTCGTCCAGCGAAATCTCGGCCTCTCCTTATCCGACCAGTATTGGATTAGGCCCCAAGGTTCCGGTCTCACCTGGGAGGATATCAGCTTCTTCAATAACGCCTTTGATGACGTCTCGCTGTCCATTGCACCCTTCGCCCCAGAGGGAAAAGCGGCTGCCGCAAAGCCCGACAACACCTCGGACGGCAATCTTCAAAAGTACTGGACGTGCGAGGGCGGGCGTCGAATTCTGCATAAGGCAGGAGCGCACCTGAACCAGGAACCTTATAACGAGCTGGTGGCGACCACGCTCCACCGTCGCATCCTAAACACCTGCGATTATGTGCCTTACTCGCTCGAGGGCACGGGCACTTCCGCCCTGAGCATATGCGATGTCTTCTTAACTGATGAAGAAGAGTATGTCCCTGCGTTCTATGTAAACCAGCACGCAAACGCAGATGAACGACTAACCGACTACGAGCGATACGTAGCAAACTGCGAGGAGCTCGGGGTGACAGGCGTCAAGGATGCCCTTGACCGCATGATCGTGTGCGACGACATCATCGCCAACTACGATCGTCATTGGCGCAACTTCGGCCTCGTGCGAAACGTCAACTCACTGGCCTGCAGACCAGCTCCCATCTTCGATTCGGGTTCATCGCTCTGGTGCAACATATCTCTAGAGGAGCTTAAGGCGGGAGGGCACAGTTTTACCAGCGCACAATTTCATTCAAGCCCCGCCAAACAAATGTTGCTCGTCGAGGACATGGGCTGGTTTGACGGGGACAAACTCGAAGGTTTTGTCGACGAGGCGATCGAGATTCTGTCTAAAAACGATGCCCTAGCAGCGAGACTGCCTTATCTAAAAGAGGCGCTAACGTGGCGCCTCGAAAGAATGATCAACATCGCTGAATGGAGTTAGCGAGGCAGCATTGCCCGTCAGCTCCCCTATCTCCCACGCAACGCCTTGAGCTTGGCCAGGGCCTCGGGGCTCAGGCGGCTGCCCAGGGTCATCTTGATCTGCGGAGCTTCCTCTGCCTCGTGAACGTCGTTATCGATCTGTTTGATCTCGTCCACCAGCATACGGCTCGAGATGCGCGTGACGCCCTTGCCCATGACGACAGCCTGGATCGTGCCGTCGCTCGATACCACGGAGCACGCGCGGCCTTCCTCACGTGCCTCGATGCAGAGCTTCTGCACCACGGTGTCGGCCGATACGCCCGTCGGCGAGAACTCGATGCGCACGCCGCGAGCAGGCAGGTTGGGACGCTCGTTGGAGATATTGCCCGCGCCGTCGAACACGATCACGGCCTCGTAGCGGCCCTGGGCAAAGGCGGCGACGTCGTTGATGAGGGCGGTGCGCGCCATATCGTGAACGTCGCTGGAATACGGATCGTCGGAATGGTCGTACACGAGCTTTTCGTAGCGCGGCGTGCAGTGGATCACGTTGTAACCGTCGACCACCAACAGCTCGGGCTTATTGGAGTGCACCGTCGAGACCGGGTCGGCGATGGCCTGCGCAAACGCATTGCCGCCCACGCCATAGGTCGCGGCCGAAACAATCGGCTTGGCCGAGCCCTCGCCAAAGCGCTTGGCTTTGGACTTGGCACGGTTCTTTTTGGACATGCGCTACTCCTCCCCCATGAGCTCGCCGGCGTTGCGGCGCAGCCACTCAAAGCACAGCGCCGTGGTCGCCTGGGCAACATTGAGGCTCTCAGTCATGCCGCGCTGGGGAAGCTTGGTCAAAAAGTCGCATTTCTCGAGCACCAGGCGCGAGATGCCGTCGCCCTCGGAGCCCATGACGAGCGCCACGCGACCCTCGAAGGGAGCATCCCAGCAACTGCCTTCGGCGTGCTCGGAGGCACCGCCCACCCAAAAGCCAGCGGCCTTAAGATCGTCGAGCGCACGGGCGATGTTGGGCACCTGCGCGATAGGCAGATGCATGACGGCGCCGGCTGAAGTTTTGTAGCTGCCCACGGTCACGCCAGCGGCACGCTTGTTGGCAATGACGACGCCGGCCGCGCCCACAACCTCGGCGGAGCGCACGATGGCGCCAAAGTTGCCGTCGTCGGTCACATGGTCGAGCACGATGACGAGCGCCGGACCGTCGCCCGCGCGGTCGAGGATATCGGCAACATCGGCGTAGGGGAAGTTGCCCACCTCGAGCGCAATGCCCTGGTGAGCGCCATGGCTCGACAGCGCATCGAGCTGCGCGCGCGGCACATACTTAATGCGGACACCCACGGCGTTGAGGTCGTCGACCAGGCGCGACAAGGCGGCATCGCGCTCCCCGCCCTCGGCAATGAGCGCGCACTTGATGGGAAAACCGGTGCGCAGCGCCTCGGCAGCAGCACGGCGACCCTCGATGAACTCACCCTTGGGAGCCTGAACGTTGTCGCGGTTGCGCTGCGGACGCGCAGACTGAGCCTGGGAGCGATCGTGATGCCGGTCGCGGCCATCACGCCGCAGACGGCCGGTACGCTGGTCGCGACGGCTGCCACCCTTGCCGGGGTTATTGGAACGAGACCCCCCTCGCTTGCGGTTATCAGCCATGTGAAAATCCTCGAGATATAGAAACTGAAATGGACGAGACGCCCTAGGACAGGTCCGAAAATCACGCCTTCGGCATTATTTTCAGGCCAGTCCCGAGGCGTCCCTACTCAAGCGCTTTGCCTCTAGAGAGTCTTGATACGAGTGCCGGCGGCGGTATCTTCAATCGTCAGGCCCAGGTCCTTGAGCTGGTCGCGGATGGCGTCGGCCAGATCCCAGTTCTTGGCGGCACGAGCCTCGGCACGAGCCTCGAGAATCTTGGCAGCGGCCTCGTCCACGTCGTCGCCCGTGTAGGCAACCAAACCGGCGGCAACGCCCAGCAGGCCCAGCGGCAACTCGACCTTGGGCTCGGGAAGCTCAACGCCAAACGTATCGAGCAGCTCGGCCAGCGTATCGGCAGCAGCCAGGGCTGCGGCCTTGTCGGCAGCATCGCCCGCCTGCTCCAGATACTGATTGCACTCGGTGACAAAGCCAAAGACAGCACCCATGGCACCGGCGGTGTTAAAGTCGTCGTCCATGCACTCCTTAAAGGCGGCGCGGGTCTCGGCGGCCTTGGCGGAAAACGCCTCGGCGGCACCCGCATCGGCATCGGCCGTCGCATGGTTCGCAGCCCAACGAAGGTTCTCGACCGTACCGGCAATACGCGTGAGTGAGTTCTCGGCACCCTCCAGGCGCTCCCAGGAGAAGTCGAGCGGCGAGCGATAGCTCGTCTGCAGCATCAACAGGCGCAGGGCCGCGGCAGAGTGCTGCTCGAGCACCTCGGCCAGCGTAAAGAAGTTTCCGAGCGACTTGGACATCTTCTCGCCGTCAACCAGCAGCATGCCCGTGTGCATCCAGGTGTTGGAGAAGCCCTGGTGCCAGGCGCAGGTGGCCTGGGCGCACTCGTTCTCGTGATGCGGGAAGGCAAGGTCGGAGCCGCCGCCGTGGATGTCAATCGGGGTGCCCAGGTAGCGGTGTACCATGGCGGCGCACTCGGTGTGCCAACCGGGACGGCCCTCGCCCCAGGGGCTCGGCCAGCTGGGCTCGCCGGGCTTGGCGGCCTTCCACAGGGCAAAGTCGAGCGGGTCGTTCTTGTCCTCGTTCTCCTCGATGCGCGCACCCACCATAAGGTCATCGATGTTGCGGCCCGAGACCTGACCATAGTTGGGATCGCTGCGCACGGCAAAGTACACGTCGCCGTTATCGGCGGCGTAAGCGTGGCCCTGCTCGATGAGCGTCTTGATCATGGCGATCATGGGACCGATCTCCTTGGTGGCGCGGGGGCGCACATCGGGATCGAGCACGTTGGCGGCGCGCATGACGCCGATGAACTTGTCGGAGAACTCCGTCGCGACCTCGGCGGCAGTGCGGCCCTGCTCGTTGGCGCGCTTGATGATCTTGTCATCGACATCGGTGAGGTTCTGGGCGAACGTGACCTCGTAGCCGCTCGCGATGAGCCAGCGACGAATCACGTCAAAGCTGATGAACGTGCGGGCATTGCCGATGTGGATGTTGTCGTAGACCGTGGGGCCGCACACATACATGCGGACCTTGCCGGACTCGATGGGCTGGAACTCTTCCTTTTTATGGGTAGCGCTGTTGTAGATACGCATTCGTTACTCCTTAACGGTTTTCTGTAGCAGGCAAACGGCCCAGGCGCCGATTCCCTCGCCCTGGCCTTCCCAACCGAGCTTTTCGGTCGTAGTGGCGGCGACGCCCACGTTTTCGACGTCAACGCCCAGGGCATGGGCAAGGTTGGCGCGCATGGCATCGCGATGCGGGGTGATCTTAGGCTGCTGGCAGGCAATGGTGCAGTCGGCATCGACAAACTCAAAGCCCAGCTCACGCGCATAGTCCATTACGCGGGCAAGCAGCACCATCGAGTCGGCGCCCTCGTAGGCAGGGTCGGTATCGGGGAATAGCTCGCCGATGTCTCCCCCGCGGCAGGCGCCCAGAATGGCGTCGGCCAAGGCGTGCGCGAGCACATCAGCATCCGAGTGGCCCAGCAGGCCGCGCTCGTAGGGAATGTCGACACCGCCGATGATACATCGACGCCCCTCCACCAGACGGTGGACGTCGTAGCCATGGCCAATGCGCAGGTTACTGAACATGGGGAAGGTCCTCTCCCTCGGCCATGCGGCCAAGCAGAATCGCGGTTACGGGACGCAGGTCCTCGGGCACCGTCACCTTAAGGTTATCGCGCGGGCTCTGGACACAGCGGACGCGCCCGCCCATGCGCTCGACCAGCGATGAATCGTCAGTACCGATAAAGCCCTCGGCAATCGCCGCGGCATGGGCGCGCTTCATAGCATCGACGCTAAAGATCTGCGGCGTCTGCGCGGCCCAGTACAGCTCGCGCGGCGGCGTCTCGACGATATTATCGCCGTCAACGATCTTGAGCGTGTCGATCGCGGGCTGACCGCACACGACACCGTCGAGGGCGCGGTCGCCCACAAGCACGTCGATCGCGTGGTCGATGGCCTCGGTCGTAATGAGCGGACGAGCACCATCGTGAATGGCAACGTATTCAAAGCCCGCCGGAACCGCATGCACGCCGGCACGGGTGGAATCCTGGCGGGTATCGCCGGCATCGGCAAAGCTGATGGGCGTGTCATAGTCAAACGGGTCGATGGCAAGGCGGCGCATCTCGGCACGGCGCTCGGCAGGGCAAACCACGACGATGTGGCCGACCTTGTCGCTACGATCGAACGCACGGATGGACCAGCTCATGAGCGGACGGCCCGCCACGTTAACGAGCTGCTTGCCGCCGGGATTTCCAAAGCGCTGGCCGCTGCCACCGGCAACGACCACGGCGCATACGGGCGCCATTATGCGTTCCCCTGTTTGGTGCCCTTCATGCGGTACAGGGAGTCCGCAAGAATGGCAGGGTTGTTAACGCCAAAGTCGCCCAGGCGCTCCGGATCCTCGCTGATGTCGTCCATGAGCTCCTGCAGCGAGCCGTACTCGTCGACGATCTTCTCGGCCACGCCGTCACGCACGACGGACACGCGCGAAAGCGTGCGCAGGCCCAGCGGCGTCATGACGGAGTCCTCGTCCAGGTCGTCATAGCCCAGAACTGCCGCCACGTGCTGCGGGTCGGATAGGTCCTTAGGCGTCATACGGGCAAGCTCAGCGCGGATCTTCTCGGCGTTGGCCTCAGAGGAATCGCTTGCGTAGTCGCGGATCATCAAGTCGTATTCGGTATCCATGCTGGAGCCCGCGAGCTGCTCGAGCTGCATCTGCACGAGCTTGCCCTGGTTACCCAGCTTGACGATGCAATCCTTAAGCTCGGTCTTTGCCTGTTGCATGATCTCGAAACTCGAGAAGATGCCGGTGATGTCGGCGAGCGTAACGTAGTCGTCGAGCTCAAGGGCCGTCAGGCGCAGCAAGGAGCGGTCGAGCGACTGACGGGTGGTCTGGAGCGTGGCGACGAGCTGGTTGACCGAGCTCATGATGGTGGTGACGGGCTGGATCTCGTAGCTCTTGCCGTGAACGTACACGTTAACGACGGCGCGACGGGCCGAGACCGAGATCACGATGGCATCGGTGAGCACCGACATGCGAGCGGCAGTACGGTGACGCATGCCCGTCTCACTCGTGGCAAGCGAGGGATCGGGATTGAGGTGGAAGTTGGCGCGCAGGATCTGGGTGAGGTCGCCATCGATAACGATGGCGCCGTCCATCTTGGAAAGCTCGAACAGGCGGTTCGAGGTAAACGAAATGTTGAGCGGGAAGCCGTCGTTACCGGCAGCAAGCACGTTTTCGGTGTCGCCGACGCAGATAAGGGCACCCAGGTGACCGGCAATGATCATGTCGAGGGCGGTGCGGATCGGCTGGCCAGGTGCCGTCAGGCGAATGGCCTGTTCCATACGCTTTTGCAGCTCGTTCTTATCCAAGGCATCGCTCCCATCGTATACGCTCCATAAACGTCAATAAGTTTCTCACGGTTTGCCCCTGTGACGCCCGCAAAATCCGATGCTTACAGAATGAGCGAACACAGCTGAGAGCCCCAATCCAAATGAGCTGCTTATGTGGTAGCATCGGGATTCGCATAAATGAGGGAGTAGTCGCGTGGCCGGTTTCGCCTCCGGTGGCGCGGCAAGTCAACATACTGGCCGATGCGGCCTGGCTTGCCTTAATGAACGAGACTCGTGGCTGTGCGCGCAACGCGTACGCCACGGGTCTTTTTTGTTACTCCCCCAAGAGGTACACGCGGGCCCGCCCGCAGAGAGGGAGCCAGACTATGGGACTCGCAGAGCTCGTGTTGCTCGCCGTTGGCCTTTCGATGGACGCCTTTGCCGTTTCCATCTGCAAGGGCCTTGGCATGAAGAAGATCAACCTTAAAGTCGCCGTGGTGCTCGGCTTGTTCTTTGGCGGCTTTCAGGCCGGCATGCCCGTAATCGGTTGGGCGCTCGGCAGCCAATTCATGGGCATCATCGGACCCATCGACCATTGGATCGCCTTTATCCTTTTGGCCTTTATCGGCGGCAAAATGCTGTGGGAGGCTTTTACCGAGGACGAGGATGAAGGCGACGGCAAGGATGCCGAAAAGATTGAACTGGGCGAGTACCTGATCCTCGCCATCGCCACCTCAATCGACGCCCTGGCCGTGGGCATCTCGTTCGCCGCGCTTTCGGTCGACATCGTCCCCGCCGTGTCGCTCATTGGCATCACAACGTTTATCTTCTCCGTCGCCGGCGTAGCGATCGGCCACACCTTTGGAGCGCGCTACGAAAAACCCGCCACCATCGTGGGTGGCATCGTGCTCATCCTCATCGGGCTTAAGATCTTACTTGAGCATCTGGGGATCCTCGCGATATAAAAAACGCCTCTCATAAGCCAACGTCAATGTAGGAGTCTCATGCAGAGTTTTGCATAATGCCTATTCGTGCAGACTTTTGCATGTCATACTGATATGCAAAAGTCTGCACGTTAGGAGATAGCCGTGGATACCCTTCCCATCACCACACCGCGCCAAGCTGGCATCTACGTGCGCCAGGCACGCGAGACTCAGGGTCTCACCCGTGCCGCCCTCGCCAAAAAGGCCGGTGTTTCGGAGCGCCTGCTCGCATCGCTCGAGCTAGGAGACGCCACCGGCATTCGACTCGACAAGTTGCTGGCGATTTTCGACGCTCTTGGACTGGTACTCGCAGCACAAGGGGATATCGACGAAGCGAAAAACGAGCGACCAGTCGACGCCCCGCATGCCAATCCGCTGCCTCGCAGCATCCCCAGGCGCCATCACACTCAACGTCCTCATCATCGCAACCGTCGTAGTACCGCCATTCCGGCTCTTCCAGATACCCCCTTTACATCCGCACTCTACGACGAGATCTTCGCCGATTTCGCCATGTCCAATCTCGGAGTCTCGATTGCCGCAAACGCATCTAGCCAAACCATGTCCGAAGGGAAATAGCCAATGGCCAGAACATCACTTCGGACCATTATTTGCGGCGTGCCTGCTGGAACGCTCACGCAAGATGAGAACGGTCTTATCAGCTTTACCTACGATCATGACTATGACGGGCCAGCCCTATCGACCAACATACCCGTATCGAATCGCACATACGGACAACAGGTCATGAATCCGTACCTGTTTGGCCTTCTACCCGACAGCGAGGACCAACGAAAAGCGATTGCCGCCGAATTCGACGTTAGGCCCAACAATCCCGTTGCGTTGCTCAGCCATATCGGACTCGACTGTCCGGGCGGAGTGCAGTTTTGTGCCGAAGAAGATGCCGACGCCGTCCTGTATCGCGCTGGCGAATACCGCCCTATAGACGACCACGAAATTGCTCTTCGTCTCAAGTCGATCAGAGATGACCGCGATGCATCGTGGATGGGTCTAGATGAAAGTTGGTCACTTGGAGGCAACCAGGGCAAGTTCGCGCTCGCGTTCATAAACGGCCGCTGGTGCGAATGCATGGGCTCCTCGCCCACGACGCATATTTTCAAAAATGGCGTTATCGGATTTAAACTCGAGGCTCTCAATGAGTTTGTCTGCATGAAAAGCGCCCAGCGCGCCGGCATCGCAACGGCAAACGTCGAATATCGTATGTTTGAGGACGAACCTGCCCTCATTGTTGAGCGCTATGACCGCGTGAAAGTCAAAGACGGAACGATCAGGCGCCTACATCAAGAAGACCTCTGTCAGGCACTTGGGGTGATGCCCGCCCAAAAGTACACGGCAGACGGCGGCCCGACCACACGCGACATTCAAGAGCTCCTCGTAAATACGAGCCACCATCAACTTAACCTGTATCTGTTTACGCAGATACTTTTCTTTAACGCCATCATCGGCGCACCGGATGCGCACGCGAAAAACTATTCCCTGCTCCTTGGAAACGACGGCGCAGCCATGATGGCTCGAATGTACGATGTCGCGTCGGGTTTGGCGTATGAGCGCATGCGCCGCCGGGCGCGCCTTGCCATGAGCATTGGCGGCGAAAATCGTGTGGGGTGCATCGGTCCAGGCGCTATCCGCCGATACCACGGTATGGGCGACCCCACGCTGGAGGCGACGCTCATCGATGCCGGGCTATCCGAGAAGTTTTGCTTTGCGACCATGATGGACCTCGCCTACGAGGTACCCATTTGCATGGAAGAGGTCATGGACGAATACGCCGACCTGCCCGGCATGGCGGACCTGCGCGAGCATATGCTCGGCCCCGTCCGCGAAAACTGCCAGCGCACCCTCGACCTCATCAGGGCAGAAATGGACTAGGTGGCCGTAATTTCGCAATTATCAAACAAAAAAGAGGGGGCACCCGTCGCAAAAGCTCGGATGCCCCCCTCATAATTTCATTTGCAATCCGCTAGCACGTGGCTCGGACTGCTGCTAGCGCAACCTTTACGCAGCGAGGCGCTTGAGGACGTCGATGAGCAGCTCGTAGAAGCGCTCAGCAGAAGCGAGCTCCATGCTCTCGTCCGGGGTGTGGACATCGGAGAGCGTCGGACCCACGGCGATGGCGTCCAGGCCGTGCAGGGCCTCGGCAAACAAACCGCACTCAAGGCCGGCGTGAATGGACTCGATGCGCAGCTCGGAGCCAAAGAGCTCACGATAGCTCTCGACAAAGACGTCGCGGACCGGCGAATGCTCGGCATAGCTCCAGCCGGGATACTCGAACTCAAACTTGGCGTCGAAGCCCAGGACATCGGCCAGCGTCTGCAGACGATCCTTGAACTCGTTCTGTAGCGAGGTGATCGAGGAGCGCGGGGACAGCATGATCTTGACCTCGTCGTCAGAAGTGGCAACCACACCGATGTTGGAGGAAACCTCGACGGAGCCGTCGGTGGCGACGTTGCGGCGAATCACGCCGTTAGGGGCAAGACGCAGGGCGCGGATGAGGGCAAGCGCGGACTTCTGGTCCATGGGCTCGACCTCGGCGTCGTCGGCAATCTCGACGGTGCAGGTAAAGCCGGGGTCGAAGACCTCGAGCTCGGCAGCGACGTCGGCGATGATGCCCTTTGCGATCTGGGCCGCGGCCTCGGCGGCAGCGTGGTCGGCGTAGACCAGAACAGCCTTGCACTCACGGTTGATGGCGTTGTCCTTGGTGCCGCCGTTAAAGCTAACGATGGCGGGCTCGCCGGCAACCATCAGGCGGTCGATGATGCGGGCCATGATGAGGTTGCCATTGCCGCGCTCCAGGTGGATATCGCTGCCGGAGTGACCGCCCAGCAGGCCGGAGATGTCGAGCGTGAGGGTGCTACCGGTCTTGTGCTCGCGCGCGATCGGGCAGGTGTAGGTAACGACGACGCCGCCGGCGCAGCTGACGGTGGCAACGCCCTCTTCCTCGGAGTCAAGGTTAATCATGGTGCGGGCGCTAATCTGGGACTTGTCGAGCGTCTCGGCGCCGACCAGGCCAGTCTCCTCGTCGGTGGTGAATACGCACTCGAGGGCCGGATGGGCAATCGAATCGTCGTTGAGCACGGTAAGCATAAGCGCGACGGCGATGCCGTTGTCGGCGCCCAGGGTGGTGCCGTTGGCGGTGAGGACGCCGTCCTTGACGACCAAGTCGATACCATCGGTCGTGAAGTCGTGCTCAACGGAGCCCAACTTGTCGCACACCATATCGATGTGGCCCTGCAGCATTACGGTCGGGGCATTCTCGGCGCCGGCAGATGCGGGCTTGCGAATGATGACGTTGTAGACCTCGTCCTGATACACATCGAGGCCGCGCTCCTTGGCAAACGCGACCAGGAAATCGCTGATGCCCTTCTCATTGCCAGACCCACGGGGGATCGCGCTGACCTCCTCAAAGAAATGGAACAGCTGGGCGGGCTCGTAGCCGGTAATCTTGTAGTCCATGGTGCCTCCTTGGCGCAACTGGTTAGACAGTAAGACATGCGACTTGTATATTCCCAGACTTTGCGTGCATAAACCAGTCGAAAACGCCGAGCGCCCTCGCATCATCGGCTAACGGTGGACCGTATAGCGTAACGGTCACAACTTCCGCAACTCTACAAATCGAGGCGCCCTTTCCGGAGCGCCTCGATTGCGCGTATCAAATTGTCGCCACGCCCTACAGCGCGCCGGAACCGGCTTGCATCATGCCGCCGGGGCCCGAGCTCACGCCACTGCTCACAGGCGCGGCGTTTCCGGTGTGCGGCGCCGCCGGAGCGGTATCGCCCCCGAGTGCACCCGCCGGACGCGGCGCCGGAATCTCACCCGTGCCGTGGCTAAAGACAAACTTGCCGTCGACCACGTCGCACAGGACGGTATCGCCCTCGCCCCACTCGCCAGCCAGCAGTTCCTCGGACAGCGGATCCTCGATGAGCTTTTGGATGGCACGACGCAGCGGACGCGCACCGTTGGTGAGGTCGGTACCCTCCGCCACAATCTTGTCGTAGGCCGCATCGGTGAGCTTGATGTTCATGCCGTTGGCAATCAGGCGCTGACGCAGGTCGTCCACCAGCAGGTGCGCGATCTTGGTGAGGTTCTCGCCCGAAAGCTTCTGGAACACCACGATGTCATCGATACGGTTGAGCAGCTCGGGGCGGAACAGGCGCTTGAGCTCGCCCATCGCACGGCCGCGGATCTCACTCGACGTGAGACCCTGCTCGCCGGTGGTGCCAAAGCCCACGCTCGCATCCTGCGCAATCGCGCGGGCGCCCACGTTGGACGTCATGATGATCACGGTATTGCGGAAGTCGACCGTCTTGCCCTGGCTATCGGTCAGGCGGCCCTCCTCCAGCACCTGCAGCAGGATGTTGAAGATATCGGGGTGCGCCTTCTCGATCTCGTCGAACAGCACGACCGAGTACGGATGGCGACGAACGGCCTTGGTGAGCTGGCCGCCCTCGTCGTGACCGACGTAACCCGGAGGGCTACCGATGAGCTTGGAGACCTCGAACTCGCTGCCGAACTCCGACATGTCGAAACTGATGAGCGCGTCCTTGCTGCCAAAGAGGTACTCGGCGAGTGTCTTGGCGAGCTCGGTCTTGCCTGTGCCAGTGGGACCCAGGAAGATAAAGCTGCCGCCGGGACGACGCGGGTCCTTGAGCGGCGAGCGACTGCGGCGCACGGCCTTGGCGACGGCCTCGACTGCCTCATCCTGGCCGATGATGCGCGTCTTGAGCACGCTTTCGGCCTGCAGCAGGCGGCGGCTCTCGCTCTCGGTGAGCGAGGAAACCGGCACGCCAGAGGTCACGGACACGATGTCGGCAATCTGACTCACGTCGATGGTGAGCGGGCTGGCGTCGAGCTCGGCGGTCCAGGCGGCCTTGGCCTCGGCGAGCTCAATCTCGGCGGCCTTCTGCTGCTCGGTGATCTCGGCGGCCTTGTTCATGTCGTCGCTCTCGGTGGCCTCCTGCGCGGCGGCCTTGAGCTCCTCTATGCGATGCTCGGCCTCGCGCACCGGCTCGGGCGCGCGATTCGCGGCGATGCGAGCGCGGGCACCGGCCTCGTCAATGAGGTCGATGGCCTTATCGGGCAGGAAGCGATCCTGGATGTAGCGGTCGGAGAGGTTCGCGGCGGCCTCGATAGCACCCTGCGTATAGCGCACATGGTGGTGCTCCTCGTAGCGCGGCTTGAGCGCGGTCAGGATCTTGACCGTGTCCTCGACGCTCGGCTCCTCGACATCGATGGTCTGGAAGCGACGCTCGAAGGCCGGGTCCTTGGTGAGGTACTTGCGGAACTCCTCGGCCGTGGTGGCACCGATGATCTGGAAAGCACCGCGTGCGAGAACGGGCTTGAGCATGGAGCTCGCGTCGATGGAGCCCTCGGCAGAGCCGGCACCGATGATGGTGTGCATCTCGTCAATAAACAGGATGACGTCGTCAGCTTCGGTGGCCTCCTGGATCACGTTCTTGAGGCGCTCCTCAAACTCGCCGCGATACTTGGCGCCCGCCACGAGGCCCGGCAGGTCGAGCGTCCAGATATTCTGGTTCATGAGGTTCTCGGGCACGTTGCCGGCTGCAATCTGCTGAGCCAGGCCCTCGACGATGGCCGTCTTGCCCACGCCGGGGTCGCCCAGAATGAGCGGGTTGTTCTTGGTGCGGCGCGAAAGAATTTCCATCATACGCTGGACTTCCTTTTCGCGACCAATTACAGGGTCGAGCTCGCCGTCGCGCGCCTTCTGCGTGAGGTTGGTCGCGAACTGCTTAAGCGTATCGGTGCCACCCCCCCTTTGCTGAGAGGTATCCGAGCCGCTAAAGAACGGCAGGCCCGCACCGGGACGACCAGCACCGGCGCCGGCGAGCGGACGCTTCTTGTCCTGGTCCTTGGCGGTGAGTTTCTCGATAGCCTTTTTGATGGAGGCGGACGACACACCCAGGCGCATGAGGATGTCCATGGCCATGCCGTTGCCCTCTTCGACGATGCCGATCAGCAAGTGCTCGGTCGACACGTAGGTCTGGTTGTTCTCGCGCGCCACGCGGAATGAACGCTCCATCACGCTAATGACGAGCGGCGTAAAGGCGAGCTTGGCCGCCTCGGTCTCCTCACTGGGCTCGGGAACCGTGGTCTGGACCTCTTTGAGAGTATCCATGATGTCATCATAGGAGATGTCGAGCGAACGCAGCGCCTCGGCGGCAATGCCCTCGTCCTCCTTGGCAAGCGCGAGCAGCAGGTGCTCGGTGCCCACCTTATTTGAATGAAGATCGAGCGCTTCTTGCTTGGCCATGGACATGACCTTACGCGCACGATCGGTAAAACGGTCTAACATGCTAGTTCCTCTTAGACGAGCTAGTTTTTTCAAACGCAAAGCGCCGCCCCGCGGCAGCGCTTTGGTCTCTTTACCCATATGGAGTATATGTTAACAGCTGGAGGAATATCTATAAACCCGGCTCACATGAATGCAGGTTATGACCGCATCGCGGGACTCACCGCGCGATGCGCGACGGGCGCCCCGCAAGAGAAACCCTAGACGTCTTTCACCACGTCGGGACTCGTCGCACGCGATGCGCGATAGGCATCGGCCTCCTTGGAGACGCGTTCGAGCAGCTCGGATGTATCGACGCCCTCGACTTGCGCGACCGTTTCAACCGTCTGCATGGCGACCGCCCTCAGGTACGCGCACGCGCTGTCCCCCAGCTGCTCGAGGTCTATCTCCTCGCCGCCCTCCCGGGCAAAGCCGACCGCCATCACAAAGCCCATGATGCCCGAGACCAGAAAGCCCACCGCAAAGCTCGAATCTGCCTTGAGCTCTTCTCCGTCGGGGTGGACGATCTCTCTCACGCGGTCGATGATGATCGTATGGATGCCCTGCTCGACCTGCTCGGCGGCACCCGCCCTCATGGTGATGACGATGCGCCGCAGCAGGCAGCGGACGTCGCGCCGGTCGAACGCCGAAAGGTCGCCCTCGCTCGAAAAATGCCAGAGGGCATCGGTGATGAGCTCGTTATCCTGCAGCAGCTGGGCTATGGCGATGGCGACGAGTTCATCGAAATCGTGAAAATAGTAGTAAAACGTTCCGCGATTGCACTGGGCGGCGCGGGTCACCTCGCCAACCGACAGCTCGAAGATGCTGTTGTTCTCGATGAGCTCCCAAAACGCCTCGATGATACGGGTGCGTGCATCGGGCGCATCGGCGTCCTTACGCGGTCTCGCCATGCGCCTCACCGCACCCCTGCGCCTTGGCGTTCATGATGAGCATCTGAAGACGGTTCTCCACGTTGGCGAAGCTCACGTCGGGATCGTAGTCGAGCGGCAGGAACTGCGCCGCCCAGTGCAATCGCGGAACGTTTTACTACTATTTTCACGATTTCGATGAACTCGTCGCCATCGCCATAGCCCAGCTGCTGCAGGATCACGAAGTTGCGGCAGCCGCGCTTGGCGTGCTCGAGGATCTCCGCCGGAATCAGCACGCCCTCGCCCGCATCGAACGTATGGTGCAGGATCTTATCGCTCGCGCGCACGAGCTCGGGCATGCGCGTCGGCGGCTCGTAGAGCGGGCTCGCCGCGCCCAGGCGGTCGCAACGGTCGTGCGCGAGCTCGAACAGGTTGTCCGCCGTGGCGTACCAGGCCTTTTCGGGCAGCGACAGGTCGACGTGGAACTCGCGCGACTGCGCATGCTTGTAGAAATAGGTCTTGCGGATCACGTCGGTCATGCGCGCCTCGATGACCTCGAGCCCGTTGTCCTCGAGGTAGCGCTCGATCTCGTGGTTGGCGCCGAGATGGAAATTGAGCAGGTACTCGCCCACGATGAGAACGGTCGGATGCGGGTTCGAGCGGTCGTACGGAACGGCGTCCATGATCGCAAGCGCGCGTTTGAAGCCCGTCGCCTGGCCTCTCAGCCCCGAGCGCTCCATGCCCTCGATAACCTCATCGAGCGCGCGGTCGAACGCAGCGTCCGCCGCGCCCTTCTCGAGCTCATAGGGACGGATGCGCCTAAGCATGGCCTCGAGGGCATCGATCATGGGAAGACCGTAGGCGATCTGGATGCTCGGGCCAAGGCCGAGCTTGAAGCCCGGATGCGCATTGTGGGCATCGACGTCGTCGTTGGTGAGCACCGGGACATAGTCGTATCCCGCGTCGTCGAGCGCGCGGCGCAGCAGGGGCATGTAGTGCGTCAGGCGGCAGTCGCCGATATACTTGCCAGTCACCACGGCGACGTCGTGCGGGTCGTACTTACCGCTCTTGAGTGCCGCGAGCGCCTCGCCGATCACGATTTGCGCGGGGAAGCAGATGTCGTTGTGCACATAGCGTTTGCCCAGGCGGATGGCATCCTCGCGCCCGATATCAAGGGCCTCGGCGCGCACGCCCTGATTGCGCATCGCCGCGGTCATGAGCCTGCAGAACGCATGGGAGGTGTTGGGGACCAGCGCGATCTTGTCGTGCCGGTCGCGCTTGGTGTACTTGACCTTATACGGGTCGTCGAGCGGATGGACCGCGTGCACCCGGGCGCCCTCGGCACGCTCCTCCGCGCGACGACGGTTGACCGACTCGATAAACGAACGCACGCGAATGCCCATGGGACCGGCGACGTCGCTCTCATCGAGCTTGATCATCATCGGAACCTTGGAGCCCATCTCGCCCATCATGCGCGCGATCTCGTCGGTGAGATACGCATCGTGGCCGCAGCCGAAGCTGCCCATCTGCACGAGCTCGAGCTCGGGCGTCGATGCGACGATGACCGCGCACGACAGCATGCGCGCATGGTAGTTGTTCACGATGTCGATGCGGCTGTTGGAAAGATCGACGTTGCAGACCCCCGGCACCGCATCGGGCGTCAGCACGGGGATGCCGCGCTCAGAGAAGAGCTTGGGCAGCCCGTGGTTGACCAGCGGGTCGTTGTGGTACGGGCGCGAAGCGATCACCACCGCGTAGCCGCCGTCCTCGCGCACGTTCTCGAGCACCTGCCTGCCGCGCAGCTGCAGCTGGTTCTCAAACGTCTCCTGCGCGCGGTCCGCCTGCTCGGTCGCCTTGGCAACCAGGTCGGCATCGATATCGAAGGTCTCCTTGCACCACGCCTTGAGCTGGCGGTTTCGGTCGCCCTCGTCGTACCAGTGGAACAGCGGCGTATCGAACGGAACGCCGAAACGCTCCTCCGGGTTATCGGAATTGCGCATCACGTAGGGGTATCCCTTTACGACGGCGCACATCCACTCGCTGGTAGAGGCGGTGTTTTCGGTGGGCACCGTCGTGATGATGGGCATGAAGATGCGGTCGACGCCGGCGTCGACGAGATTGCGGATGTGCCCGTGGACGAGCTTGGCCGGGAAGCACACGGTGTCGGATGTGACGTGCGCCAGACCGCGCTCGTACATCGCCTTGGTGCTGCGTCCCGAGACGCGCACCTTAAAGCCGAGCGTGCTGAAGAACGTCGACCAGAACGGCATGGTGTCCCAGAACTCGAGCACACGGGGAATGCCGATCGTGACATCGCGCCCCCCGCAGACGGGAACCGTGGGGTACGACTCGAACAGCAGCTTCTCGCGGTCGACAAAGAGATTGGGGGCAGCCGCGGTCCGGTCGCGCCCCGTGCCGGGTGCCTGTGCCTCGCAAGCACCCTGCGGACGCAGCTCCTCCGCCGCGGGAACCTCGCGCACGAGCTCATCCCATGAGATGGCGCCGCCGCGCGGGCAGCGATTGCCCGTGACGTAAAGCGAGCCGTCGCCAAATGCCACGACCGCGCGCTGGCAGCGGTTGTTGCACCGACGGCAGGTAACGCCGCCGAACTCGCGATGCTCGAAGCGCTCCACGGCATCGAGCCCGATAAACGACGTGCCGGCGTCGCCCTTGCGGCATTCCTCGCGCGCGAGCAGGGCGATACCGATAGCGCCCATCAGCCCCGGGTGGGGCGCACGCGTGACGGGTTTGCCCAGATACTGCTCGAATGCGCGCAGCACCGCGTCGTTTCGGAACGTGCCGCCCTGGACGACGACTTTGTCGCCCAGACGGTTGAGATTTGAAACGCGAATGACCTTGGTGAACACGTTCTCGATAATCGAACGGCAGAGACCGGCCATGATGTCGCCCGGACCCTTACCGCGCCGCTGCTCGGAAACGACGCTGCTGTTCATGAACACCGTGCAGCGGCTGCCGAGAACGGCGGGGGCTTTGGACGAAAATGCCTCGGTCGCGATATCCTCAACGGCTATTCCGAGGTTTTTGGCAAAACCCTCGAGGAACGAGCCGCAGCCCGCAGAGCACGCCTCGTTGACGACGATATCGGTCAGCACGCCGTGGTTGAGCCAGATGGCCTTCATATCCTGTCCGCCGATGTCGAGCACGAAGGTCGCATCGGGAACGCATGCGCACGCGGCGCGGGCGTGCGCGACCGTCTCGACCGTATGGTAGTCGGCGTGGAACGCGCGCGCGAAAAGCTCCTCGCCGTATCCCGTGGTGCCCACGGCATCGATCGCAAGCGTGACTCCCGCTGTCTCCCAGCGGTTCTTCAAGCTGACAAGACCCTGTTGGGCGACGTCGAGCGGTCTGCCGTTATTAGACGCGTAGAACGAATCGACAAGCTCACCCGCCTCATCGACCAGGGCGAACTTGGTCGTCGTGCTCCCCGAATCGATACCGAGCGCCACACGCACCGTCTCTCCGGGCGCATACGCATCCGGACCCTTTGCCGGCGTCTCTTTGCCATGGCGTGCCGTAAAATCCGCCTGCTCGGCAGGTGTGGCAAAAAAGGGCTGGGCAAGACGTCCCTCCCCGCTTGCGGGCGCGACCGTCTCGAGCTTATCCAGCCGGACAAAAGCGTCGGGAAGGTCGATCGGTTGGGACGATGCGAACATGTCGGTCAGCGACAGGGCGGCACCGCGCGCGACCATGATCTGCGGATCGCGCGGGACGATAACCTGATCGTCCGATAGATTCAGTTGCTCCCGGAACACGCGGACCAGTGTGGGGTTGTAGGCGAGCGTACCGCCCTCGAAGATTACCGGCGGCTCGATGTCGATACCCTGGGCCAGACCGCCGATCGTTTGGCGGGCGACCGCGTGAAGCGCCGAAAGCGCCAGGTCGGTGGCAGGAATGCCCTCGTTGAGCAGCGGCTGGATATCGGTCTTTGCGTACACGCCGCAGCGGCCCGAGACCTCGTGGACGGTCGTTCCCCGGCTTGCGAGCTGCTCGAACTCGCCCGATTCGGTGCCGACCCCCATGAGCTTTGCCATCTCGTCGATAAATGCACCGGTACCGCCTGCGCACGAGCCGTTCATGCGCATGTCGGCAACCTCGATGTCTCCCTTATCGTTGGTGCGGAAGAAGATCATCTTGGCGTCTTGGCCGCCCAGCTCGATGGCGCAGCGCGTCTGCGGATAGAACCTGCTGATCGCGAGCGCGTTGGCGACCACCTCCTGAACGTACGAGGCGCCCAGCGCGGTCGCGATATCGCGCGCACCCGAGCCGGTCACCGCAACGCGCAGCGACTCATGGGGAAAGCGCTCGGCGAGCTCGCCGAGCATGGCGCGCACGCTCGCTGTCTGACACGCCTCGTGGCGGCGATATCCCCACCACGCCTCGGTCATATCCTCGTGCATCGCGTAAACTTTGGTCGTCGTCGACCCTACGTCCAGTCCTACTAGCAACGCCATAATGCTCCGTCTCTCGCATTTTTCCCGCTAGAGATATACCACTCTACGTAATACAACAGACTGTTGTATTTAAACTCCGTATAAAAAGCGGCTGCCAAAACGCTTCAGCAGCCGCCGAATGCACCAACAGATTGTTCTGCGCGCTAGCACGTCGGGCAACGGAGCAGCACGGGCCCTCCGGTCATGCGCACCGCTCACGCCCGCGATGTCGCCGAGAGAGCTATCCACGCTTAGGGCTCCAACCAAGCAAGTCGCCCGCGCTCAGCAGATCCCTAAGCGAGCTACTCGCACTCAGGAGCCATAGCCTGCTCCAAGAGCTCGGCATGCTCCTCCTCGAAAACCGTCCCCACAGGGAAGGCGCGACGGAAGACGAAGCGGGAAATCGGACCGGCTACCAAAAGGTTCCACGGCAGCGCCATCACAAAATTATGCGGGATGTTGATCATCCAGATCGCGGGCACGGAATACAGGTTCGCAAGGATGCCGCCGGGCATGTGCGTCAGACCCTCACAGGCACCGTACAGCGACATGATGATGACCATGGGAACGACCATGCAGGAGCTGACGGCGAGCGTCATGGCAAGTGGCGAGCTCTTGCCCGGCGTGACCAAGTACTTAAAGGCGAAACCCTTGGCGAGCGGGCTGGCGACGAACCAGTCGCAGCACATGGCAAAAATGTAGGCAACGGGGAAGCCGAGCCACGCAGTGGCAACGACCTCGCCGTTGATGGCCCCGTGCTGCAGGGCAACGTTGTAGATGCTCATCCAGAGCACCATGCAAAAGCACATGATAAAGGTGAACAGCAGGCTCTCCCGTTTGTTGATAGGCATAAAGGGCAGATTCCTCTCTGTGTTGTACCGCGGCGCCACGCAACAAAAACGGGCGGGCAAGATGGAGCTGTTGGGACTTCATCTCGCCCGCCCGTGTTACGCGCGTCTGCGACTACTTATGTGGTGGAACTACCCTAACACGAACGGCGCGCGCTTCGTAAGCGTTGAGTTTGTGGAGATGCAGGGCACCAAAACCCCCGACCCCATAAGTTGCGGTGGAATACGGACTGTTTTGACCCTTTAAGCAACAATTCAGTCCCTATTTCACCGCAACTCATTTGGTGCAAAGTAACCTGTCCCCCTTGTACCAATTAGCTGGTGTGGCGCCAGCGAGGGTCGGTGAGCGTACGCGCCACACCCAGTCCAACGGGCAGAAACGCTACGATGAGCACTGCGCGCACAAACCAGCCGAGCATATTGACCGTGTCGAAGGTGCACATGTAATACATCGAGCGATACAGATACAAGCCCGGCACCATAATGACAATCGAAGGCACCGTGAGGGCGATGCGCGGGTAGGTGAGCTTGACTTCAGCCAAGCTTGCGAGCAGCCCCGATACCAGCGCGCCGATAAACGCTGCTGCCTCGGGAGGCATTCCCGTGCTGAGGCCCAGGAAGGGAATCATCGTCGGCGCATCGACAAGGGTCAGACGCAGGGTATTGGACACGGCGCCGATCAATCCAGCTGCCGCGGCCATCTTTACCGGGCTGTTGAACATCACCGAGAAGCCGAATACGCCAACGAAGCTCATCACCACGCGCAGGAGCGTAAGGGCAAGCGGCGAAAGGCCCAGTGGGGCAAAGTCGTCCGGCGCCAGGCCAACACACTCGGCAACCATCCAACCTACGAGGGTCGCCATCACAATAATCGATACGGCATATGAAAGGCGCTCGATACCGCTTCGCATGTCGAGCTTAGCGATGTCGAGGCCTGCCGTAATGAGTGGAAAGCCGGGAATCACAAAGAGCATGGCGCCGATATAGCCTTCTTGGTGCGACATTGCCCCCGGTATGACCTGGCCAAGGCCGAGCAATGCCAGCAGATACGAAACGCAAGCGAGCGCAACGCCGGTCGTCAGCGCGCTGAACTGACCAAGGCCTTGCTTGAGAATATGGGAGCGGGCAAAGTTACCGACACCCGCGCCCACGAACGCGCAGGCCATCTCGATAGGGCCGCCGCCGAGCAAAAAGACGAAGGCGCCGCAAGCACAGGCTGCCGCAAGGCCCTGTTGCCAGGGAGAGTAATCAGGCTTTGAGCTCTCAACGGTCCTGAGCATCTCGTGATACTCGTGTACCGTGAAGCGACGACCATAGGTCTCGATTTCCTTGAGGAAACTCTCCATCATCCAAATGCGATGGGTATTGACTCCCGTTGTGGGCAGGCTGACAACCTCGTTAAAGCAGTGGCCATCTTCGATGCAAGTGCACTCAAACGACAGAAGACTCAGGTCGACGTGAATCGTGACGCCGAGTACGGCAGCAACACGATTCATGGTATCGCGCACGCGCCAGGCACCTGTTCCGCTTGCCAGCATAAGCATGCCGGTGCGGCAGATGATGGATGACTTATCGGTGAGTGGCGCATCGACGGCAAGCTCATCGCCTGCCGTCACGATCTGGTGCCAGTCAGTTTTCATATGGAGCGCGCCGGCACGAACGCCGTGGTGCATGGGGGCTCTCGAAAGCAGCGAGTCAAGGCGCGAAGGCTGTGGGGGCTCCGCTGATCCGACCTCGTCCTCGTCGGGCTCTTCATCAATAAGGTCGAAAGTATCGAGCGCCGCCGGCTCGCGACGGTCGATCAATTCCTCGTCCTCATCATCAAAGTAGTTGAACTGATCGAGCATGTCCTCTTCGATTGCACGCTCGCTCGCGTCGTCCATCCCGGTGCTCCCTTCCTGTCGACTAACCCCCATCCTAGGCAGCAACGGCTAAAGGAAACATAAAAGAGACGACTGTCATGCGAGCCATGTGCGCAATAGCCGTTGGGCAGTCGTTTAAGAACGCCCCAATGACTATTGCCGGCCAAGGCAACGCCGATGTTTTGGCGACGACAGCGAAAACCCGTCAGAGCGAGCAAGGTGCCTTGAAACAAGGCGGCATTGATCTTTTGATCATGCCGCCGAAGTTGAAAGGCAGATTGCCGCTCTGGCGGGTTTGCAGCGTCAACTGGTTACGCGGTTCGTAGAACCGCGTAACTAGTTAGTACATCTTTGCGCCGGCGGGGATGGAGGCGTCGAGCTGGATCAGGTTGAGGCGCTCCTCGCCCTCCTCCTCGTGGACAGCGCTGATCAGCATGCCGCAGCTGGGAATACCCATCATCTTGCGCGGAGGCAGGTTGGTGATGGCGAGCAAGGTCTTGCCGACCAGGTCCTCGGGCTCGTAATAAGCGTGAATACCGGAGAGGATGGTGCGGTCGGTACCGGTACCGTCGTCGAGCGTAAAGTTCAGCAGCTTCTTGGACTTCTTGACGGCCTCGCATGCCTTGACCTTCACAGCGCGGAAATCGCTCTTGGAGAAGGTATCGAAGTCGACGAACTCCTCGAACAGCGGCTCAACGGCGATCTTGGAGTAATCAAGCGTGGGCTTAAGCGACTCAACGAACGGGCTCGCGGCGTTGCCGGCCTCGGCAGCCTTGGCGGCAGCGGCACCGGACTGGAAACCCTTCTCGGGCTTCATGTGCGGGAACAGCAGCACGTCGCGGATGGAAGCCTGGTTGGTGAGCAGCATGACCACGCGGTCGATGCCGATGCCAATGCCGCCCGCAGGAGGCATACCGTACTCGAGGGCGCGCACGTAGTCCTCGTCATACTCCATGGCCTCATCGTCGCCGCCGGCCTTCTCGGCCATCTGGGCGGCAAAGCGCTCGGCCTGGTCGACCGGGTCGTTGAGCTCGGAGAATGCGTTGGCGTACTCGTGGCCGGCGATGACCAGCTCAAAGCGGTGGGTCAAACGCGGGTCGTCCTCAAAACGCTTGGCAAGCGGGCTGACCTCGATGGGGTAATCGCACACGAACGTGGGGTTGACGATGGTGTCCTCGCCCAGCTCATCGTAAATCTCGGCGATAATCTTGCCGGCGGTCCACTCGGGCTTAATCTCCAGGCCCTTCTCGCGCGCGGCGGCAGCAAGCTCCTCGACCGGCGTGTCAATGGTGACCTGCTTGCCGAGCACGTCGGAGACGATGTCGGTCATGGGACGGCTGGCCCACTCACCAGAAAGGTCGATGGTCTGGCCCTGGTACTCGATGACCTCGGGGTTGCCGATGGCTTTGTTAGCCGCCTTAATGACACCCTGGGCGAGCGCCTTCATGCCCTCGAGGTCGGAGAAGGCACGGTAGGCCTCCATCGTGGTGAACTCGGGGTTGTGGGTAAGGTCCATGCCCTCGTTACGGAAGATGCGGCCGATCTCGAACACGCGCTCAAAACCACCGACGATGCAGCGCTTGAGATGCAGCTCGGTGGCAATACGCAGGTAGCACTCCTGATCGAGCGCGTTGAAGTGGGTAATGAACGGCTTGGCCGTGGCACCACCCTGGATGGTCTGCAGGATGGGGGTCTCGACCTCCATGTAGCCGTCGGACTCCATAAAGCGACGGAAGGTGGAGAGAATCTGCGAACGCTTACGGAAGGTCTCGCGAACGTCGTCGTTGGCGATCAGGTCGACATAGCGCTGGCGATAGCGGGTCTCCTTGTCGGAAAGACCGTGGAACTTCTCGGGCAGCGGACGAACGGCCTTGGAAAGCAGGGTCGCGCTCTTAGGGGCAACGGAAAGCTGGCCGCGCTGGGTGCGCACAACCACGCCGGTCACGCCCAGGATGTCGCCCAAGTCGAGGGCTTTGAGCGTATTCCAGGCAGCCTCGTCCATGTCGTTGATGCGGCAGAACAGTTGAATCTCGGCAGTCGCATCGCGCACGACGATGAACATGATCTTGCCCTGACCGCGCTTGGCGACCACACGGCCGGCGATCTTCACGACATCCTCGGTGTCCTCACCATCGGCAAGATCGGCGTACTTAGTCTCGATATCGGCGACGTAGTCCTCAAGCTCAGAGTGCTCGGGATAGGGGTTCTGGCCCGCCTCGAACAGGGCGGCGCGCTTGGCCAGGCGGGTGGCGCGCTCGTCGTTGAGCGTCGATGCCTGATCGGCGGCGTTCTGGTTCTCTGCCATAAGTTAGCTCCTCAAACTAAAACGCTCCCCAGGATTCGGTCCCAGGGAGCGAAAACATACCTTTACGCGGGACCGTGGTCTAGCGTGCGATCTTGGCGATGGTGTAGACGCGAGTCTTGCCGGAAGGCGTAACGACCTCGACGGAGTCGCCCTCGCCGTGACCGATGATGGCGTGGCCGACCGGAGACTCGTTGGAGATCTTGTGCTCGAGCGAGTTGGTCTCGGTGGTACCGACGAGCGTGACTTCCATGACCTCGCCGTTGGGATCAATCAGCGAAACGGTGGAACCGATGGAGACGGTCAGGTCGCCCGTGGTGGCAGCAACCTGAGCGTTGGCGAGGATGGCCTGGATCTCGGCAATACGAGCGGCGTTCTGGGCCTGCTTGTCCTTAGCGGCGTCGTACTCGGAGTTCTCCGAAAGGTCGCCGAACGCGCGGGCTTCCTTGATGTCCTCGACGATCTCCTTGGCGTAATCGCCCTCACGCCAAGCGAGCTCCTCGACGAGCTTCTGGCGGCCCTCAGCGGTCAGTACGATCTGGCTTGCGTCCATACGGATATCTCCCCAACTCTGATCAAACAATCAACTGTCAACAAAACGAAAAAGACCGGCTAGCCTGCGGGCAAGCCGGTCAGGTGCTCACCCCAAAGGGATGGGACTACTCTGCGTCCGCGTCGCTGTCCTCTGCCTGCTTCTTCTTGGCAGCAGCGAGCTTGGCCTCGAGCTCAGCGATCTCCTTGTCCTCCTCGGACTGCTCGACCACGACCTCCTCGGCCTGCTTGGTCTCGGCCTTATCGTCGCCCTCCATACCCTCGCGGATATTCTTGACGGTAGAGCCGAGGGACTTGCCGAGCTTCGGCAGGTTCTTGGGCCCGAAGATAATCAGGACAACGACGAGAATAATGATGAGCTCAGGAGCCCTCAGTCCAAACATGTAGACCTCCACAATACAGCGAGACAAGCTCGAATGAGTATACCGCGGGTATCGCGGTATCACAACAATAGCTAAAAAAAGGGACCGCAAGAAGCGGTCCCTCCTCATGCTCTGGTCGGGTTGACTGGATTTGAACCAGCGACCCCTGCGTCCCGAACGCAGTGCTCTACCAAACTGAGCCACAACCCGTTAGCTCGACTATAGTAACAAAGATTTCCGCCGCATGCTAGAGAAATTTTTTACTTCTTTGGCACTTCGACGCGAACCGTGTTGGGAATGAACTGCGTCGCGCAGGACCACCAGCCGTTTTGCTGGGCAGCGTCGGCAAGCCTTTCGGCCGTGACGGCGGTGTCGCAAATGGCAAACGAGCAGGCACCCGATCCGCACACATCTACAGCAACGGTGCCATCCTGTTTATGCAGCCAGTCGAGGACCGTTTGAATCTGCGGCTCCATCTGTGCGGAAATGACACCCAAGTTGTTATGGATGAGTGCATATGCCGTCTCGGCATCACCAGCACGCAAGGCAGAAGCTATCGCGCCGGGCTTGTCCACAGGCACCGGGGCCTCGTCAAAACGTCGATAGGCTTCAATTGTCGAAACACTTGCCTCGCGCGGCTTGACCAACACGACGGGCGTTGCGGGCAGCGCGGGGTACTCAGTTGCCAGCACGTCTCCCCCACCTACGTAGAACGCAGGACTCGCGTGCAAAAAGAACGGGACGTCAGCACCAATGCCCCGCGCAATGTCGTCGAGCGCTGGGTCGGTGCGATCAATGCCCCAGAGCTCCGCCAAGGCAACAATGACCGCGGCCGCATCCGTCGAGGGGCCGCCCAAGCCGGCGCACAATGGAATGCGCTTCTCAATCGTCACGCAGATGTTTGCCTCGCGACCATAATGATCGGCCATAGCAACCGCAGCCCGATACGCCGTATTCTTTTGCATGGGAAAATCTGATGCCGGAACCGTCTGAACGGTCAGCGCCTGCGCCGGCGTGACCGTCACGGTATCGGAAAGACCGACGGCTGCCATCAGGGAATCGACCCTGTGGTAGCCGCGGTCATCGCGCTCGGTATGAACCCCCAGGTAGAGGTTAATCTTCGCCGGCGCGGAAAGAGTCAGGGACCGATCGGTCACCGTTAGTGCTCCTCGAGCTGATTGCCGAGCGGGGTAAAGATATGCTCGCCGCTCTCGGGGTCGAACAGCTCGACCTGACCGGTGAGGACATCGATATACTGGTAGGACTGACGCGACTTACGGCCACGGCGCTCGTCGACCTCGACAATGAAGACGGCGGGGTGGACGCTCTTGATGGTGCCCATGCGCTCGACAACGCGGGTGCGGCCCATGTTGGCCTTAACCTTGACGCGATCGCCCACCATATCGGTCAGCTTCTCGTGGATGTCGTCGACGTGATTGACTTCCATCTCTTCCATGAACAGGGCCTCCAGAAGGTGCAATTCAAAAAGGGGATAATACCCCTAAGATAGACAAAACTCTAATACTATAGCACCCTGCTGCCGTCATACGCAAGTAGCTTAAAAAGCCCGGTCCCAAATTGACTACTTACAGACTGTCGGTGTCCAAGACGATGGTGAACGGACCGTCGTTGACAAGATCGACTTTCATATCGGCGCCGAAGATGCCATGTGCTACGTGCTCGACGTCCTCGCGCACAAGCGTCAAGAAGTACTCGTAGAGCTCGTTGGCAACATCGGGGGCGCCGGCATCCGTAAACGATGGGCGGCGGCCGTGACGGCAATCGGCGAACAGCGTGAACTGCGACACCACGAGCACCTCGCCGTCGACATCGGCCAGTGCCAAGTTGGTCTTGCCGTTCTCGTCCTCGTTAATGCGCAAGCCCCGGAGCTTGCCCCACAGCTTGTCGGCCTCGGCACGCGTATCGCCATGGCCCACACCCAGCAGCACCAGGTAGCCTCGTCCAATGCGGCCCACGCACTCGCCATCGACCGTCACGCCGGCGTTGAGTACGCGCTGCACCACCGCACGCACGGCCTACTCCTCGCCCGTCAGTTTGGCAGATAGGTGCTCGAGCGCATGGAATCGATGGCTGATGGCGTTCTTCTCGTCCGCCGTGAGCTCGGCCATGGTCTTGCCCGGCGTGTCGACCGGCAGGAACAGCGGGTCATAGCCAAAGCCGTGATCGCCGCGACCCTCGTGCGCGATAACGCCCTCGCAGGCGCCCTCGCCATAGGTAACCAGACCATCCGTGTCGATGAGCGCAACGACACTCATAAAGCGCGCGGTGCGATCCTCGTCGGCAACGCCTTCCAGGTTAACGAGAAGCTTGGCGTTGTTGGCGGCATCGTCTCCGTGCACGCCCGCATAGCGTGCGCTATACACACCCGGCTCGCCGTCCAAGGCATCAACGACCAAGCCCGAATCATCGGCAATGGCCATGAGCCCCGTCTCTTCGACGGCAGCCTGCGCCTTGATGATGGCGTTCTCCAAAAACGTCGTGCCGTTTTCCTCGGGGTCCTCAAAATCGCCCAGCTGACCGAGCGCCACAAAGCGTACCTCGGGCATGACCTTGCCCAAAATGGCCTCAATCTCGGTGAGCTTATGGGCGTTGCCGGTTGCCACGACGATGGTCGCCGCCGGGTCGAGGGTGTCGATGTCAATCTTCTCAAGTGCCATAGCTGGCCTCCTTGTCTCTATAGCAATGCCGTGTTGAGGACGACGAGGACCTCGGCCTCTCTCCCCTCTCAATCAACGGCAGTCTTATACTTCGACGTTTTCCCAGATAAAACCTACCAAAATAAACCTGTCCCCATTTGGCAGGTTAGGCGATGGCTTGGCGCTGAAGCTCGATGAGCTCGGCGATACCTTTGTCGCCCAGGTCGAGCAGGGCGTTGAGGCGCTTACGGTCGAAGGGCGCCTGCTCGCCGGTGCCCTGGAGCTCGATCATCTCACCGGTGTCGGTGGCGACGAGGTTCATGTCGACCTCGGCATGGCTGTCCTCGGAATAATCCAAGTCGAGCAGAGTGTTGCCGTCGACAACGCCCATGGAGATGGCAGCCACCTGGCCGATAAGCGGGATGCGCTCGATCTTGCCCGCCTCGACCCACATGGCGAGGGCGTCGTGCAGCGCCACCCAGGCGCCGGTGATGCTCGCTGTACGCGTGCCGCCATCGGCCTGAATCACATCGCAGTCGACGGTGACGGTGTACTCGCCGAGCGCCTTCATGTTGACGACGGTACGCAGGCTGCGGCCAATGAGGCGCTCGATCTCCATGGAGCGGCCCTTGCGGTTGGCGTGCTCGCGCTTGCAGCGCTTGCCGGTCGACGCCGGCAGCATGGCGTATTCCGCGGTCACCCAGCCGGCCTTAGCTCCCTTTCGCCAGCCCGGCACGCCCTCCTCGATAGTGGCGGCGCACAGCACGCGCGTGTCACCGAACTCGGCCAGACACGAGCCGTGAGCGTGCTTCATGACGCCACGGGTGAGCTTAACGGGGCGCAACTCGTTGGCGGCGCGACCGTTGGCGCGGTTGACCTGCATGTACTCCATAGAAATATCCTTTCGGCAAAAGATGTGGCGAAGGCTTTGGCGGCTGCCTTACATCTATTTCAGCTCATCGATATCGATGTGTTCGATGCTCTTGAGCGGCTGACCAAAGATAAAGCTGCCCGCCACCGCAAACTCGGCAATGTTATCGGCCGTCGTGGCAAAACGATGCTGCGGCTCGGCGGCGTCGCCCGCCAGCTGCTCGCGGCGCGTGAGGATATCGGTCAGCTCGCGTGTGGTCTCCTCGGCGGAACTCACGACGCGCACCCCAGGCCCCAGCGCATGGCGGATAGGTCCCACCAACAGCGGAAAATGCGTACAGCCGAGCACCACGGTATCGATACCGTGGTCGCGCAGCGGCTCAACCGTGGCACCCACCAGCGCACGCACGGCAGGCGTATCGAAGATGTCCTCGTTCTCAAGCCACTGTTCCTGCAGATGTGCACCCGAGGCGAGCTCGTGTTCGACAACCTCGACAAAGCTCGAGGCAGGACAGCCGTATACATCGACGCCGGCATCCAGGTCCTGAATGGCGCGCGTGTAGGCGCCCGAGCGAATGGTGAGGTTGGTGGCGAGCACGCCCACGCGACGCGTACGCGTGCTGTTGATTGCCGCACGGGCACCCGGCGCGATCACGCCGATCACAGGAACGTCGAGCACCTGCTGGGCCAGACGCAAGGCCGCAGCAGTCGCCGTATTGCAGGCGATGACCATAATCTTGACGTCGTGCTTCGAAAGCCAACGACCCGCCTGCAACGCAAATGAGCGCACTTCATCCTCGGTGCGGGTGCCGTAGGGGCAGCGCTTGGTGTCACCGAAGTAGTAGACGGACTCGTGCGGCAGCGCCGTCGCAATCGCGCGCGCAACCGTCAGACCGCCCAAACCAGAATCGAACACGCCAATCGGGCGCGTGTCGCCTGCCGGATTCTCGATATCGGACATTACCTCACCAGTCTCTCTCGAAAAGACATGTCCAAGTGCGGCGGCGGCGCGTTACGAACGCGCCGCGACCAGCAGCTCTGCCGTCGCCGCCCAACCGTCGACAATTTTGCCGCGCGTAACGAAAGCGTTCTCGCAAGCAGCCAGGAACTCGGGCGCGCCGGCGCTCGTCAGGCCATTCTCGACCAGGCAGAACGTGCCCACGTGATCGGCCATGTAGAAGTCGGACTCGGAGTCGCCGAGCGCGAGTGTCTCCTCGCGCTCGATCCCCAGGTGCTCGCAGAAGCGCGCAATGGCGACGCCCTTGTTGAGACCCGCCGGATTGATGTTGAATGCGCGACCGTCCTCGACGCGATCGAGCTCGAGCGTCGTCGGCTTGGACAGGTGAGTCAGATGGCCGTTGCAAGCCCAGATCAGACCGCAACCGGCCTCGTCCAGGATGGCCTGGACCTCATCGTCGGGCACATCGCCGCGCATGCCGACGGTGACCTCGCGGTACTTGTAGCCGGTCGACATGTCGTTGTGATACTCGATCTTGTGCGGCCAGCGGGCAAGGATCTTCTCGCACACGCCGGTCTGCTCGATCACCTGGTGCGGAGTAAGGCCGCAGACGGGGTCGTAAGGCATGTCGCCGGTCAGATACTCCCAATCGTTGGCCTTGAGGTCGTACATAACCAGGCCGCCCATCTCACCAATGTAGGAGTTGAGGCCGAGCACGCGCGCGTCCTCGTGGATCATGGTGCGGTTGCGGCCCGAGGTGGGAACCACCTGAATACCAGCGCGAGCGAGCGCCACGACGGCCTCGACGAGTTTGGTCGAAGGGTTGCCGTCGTTGTCGCGCAGCACGCACGAGCCGGGTGCGAGCATGGTGGCATCCAGGTCGGTAAAGACGTACTTGACCTTGGCCAAGCTCTCGCGCATCTCGCCCGAAAGCTCGGCAACGGTCGGCAGGGTGTTGTGGGACATGGTTACTCCGTTTACGTAGAAGGGTTTGGACTTGGACGGCATGTTTTGATTGAGGGAACACGCTTATGGCGACAGCGCACTCAGGGCGCCGCCGCCATCATGGTTCATTAGTCAAACTGGGTAACATCGATCAGGCGATTGGCCAACGAAAGGTCGCTCTCGATGGGCACGAACTCGTCGCCCACGTGCATGAGCTCCTCGTCACCCTTTGCCAGCAGCAAGACAATGGTGGGGGCATCAGGGTTGACGTACTCCTCGCGCGCCGCCTTGAACGCCGCATGCACAGCGGCTTCGCGGTCGAGGATGATCTTGTTCGGCGTATCGTCGGGAACATGCTCGGCAAGCTCGCGACAGACCTTCATCGGGTCCTCGTGAGCTGGATCCTCGTTGGCAAAGATCATCAGGTCGGAATACGGTGCGGCCTCGCGCGGAAGCTGCTCGCGGCGCTCCTGCGCCTTGCCACCGGCAGCGCCAAACAGCGCAATGACGGGGCTGGCGGGAAACGCGCGCTTCACCGACGAGAAAAGCGAACGGAACGAAAGCTGGTTGTGCGCATAGTCGACGACGCAGATCACGCGGCCGTCCTTCGACTCCACGACCTCCATACGGCCCGGCACACGCAGTTTGGAGAGGCCCTTCTTGATGGCATCGATACCGATGCCGATCTCGCGCGCAGCGGCGATAGCGACCAGCGCGTTCTCCACGTTAAAGTCTCCCGCAATACCCAACAGGACCTTCTCCCCCGCCTCGGACTCGTCGGCACACAGGCCATGCAAGTTGAACTCGATGCTAAAGCCGACCATGCGTACGTCGCTCGCCCACAGGCTTGCCTCGGGATGCTCGACGCCAACGGTCACCAAGCGCTCGGCCGTCGACGCTGCCTCCAGCACACGGTCGACCTCTTCGGTGCCCAGATTCACCACGGCGGTCTTTGCCTGGTCAAAGATCCTGAGTTTGCTCTCAAAATAATCCTCAAACGTGGGGTGTTCGATCGGCGAGATGTGGTCGCGGCCGATGTTGAGGAAGCACGCCACGTCAAACGGCAGATTCTCGACGCGTTGGTACTTGAGCGCCTGGCTCGAGACCTCCATGACCATGGACTGGCGACCGGACGTGCGACAGTTGGCGATATGGCGCCAGACCTCGGGGGCCTCGGGCGTGGTGTTGGTGCTCTCGTAGCACTCGATACCATCGTCGGTACTCACCGAGCCGATCATACCGCAGGACTCGCCCGCCGCCTTGATGATGGACTGGAGCATAAAAGCGGCCGTGGTCTTACCCTTGGTGCCGGTGATGCCCACGATCTTGACGTCGTGGTCGGGACGGTCGTAGACCTCCGGCGGCAACAGGGCCATGGCCGTGCGAACACTATCAACAACCAGCATCGCAGCACCGCTCTCCTTCGCCAGCGGCTCCAGAGACTCGACCAGCGACTCCTCGCACACAAATGCGACGGCGCCCGCATCGAGCGCCATGCTCAAAAACGCGGGCTTAAAGGCAGCACCTTTACAGAAGAACACGTCACCTGCCGAGACCGCGCGCGAATCAAACGAGCAACCGGTCACGGCACGCTCGTCAACCTGCTCTGATGCGCGCAGCTCGCCGCACACATCGAGAAGCTTGGCAAGCGTATCGACCGTGGTCACGGTCGCGGAATCCGAATGGTGCATCTTTCACCTTTCTCAGCCATTTGGCAGGGACGGTTTTCATAGTAACTGAAACGTGCTCGCGCAAAAACGGCTCCCGGAGGAGCCGTTACGCGCAGGCATTCGTAGGCCGAGACTAGGCAGCCTGAACAGAAGGCTGGCCCTCGTCGATAAAGAAGCGCTTGTACCACACTAGGAACACGAGCGGCGTATAGATCTTGCGCTGGAAATCGCCCTTGCCCGCAAAGTGCAGATCGAGCAGGTGCATGAGCTCGTCGGTATCGAAGAACTCGCTTGCCCACGGCGCGGTGAAGTACTCCTTGACATAGTCGTACCACTTTTGCTCGCGCAGCCAGTAGACAATCGGCACCGGGAAGCCCACCTTGGGACGGGTGGCCCACTCATCGGGCAGCGACTTGTTGGCAGCGTGGCGGAGTACCTGTTTGTTGCCGTTCTCGTTGATGCGGTAGCGGTCGGGAATGTGCTCGGCGAACTCCATGACTTTGCGGTCCAGGAAGGGCACGCGCAGCTCCAGCGAGTGCGCCATGCACATCTTGTCGGCCTTGAGCAGAATGTCGCCCGGGAGCCACATGTTCATGTCCAGGTACTGCTTCTTGACCAGTTCGGGCTGACCCTTCACGCGTGCGTAGATGGGTGCAGCGAGCTCGAAGGCGCCGTCGCCGGTGTTGTACTCGGGCTTGAGCACGCCGTCGACCTCGCGCTCCGGCCATACCAGAGCCTGTCCCAGGAACGACTTCTCGGGGATCTCGGCACCCTTGACCAGGAAGTTATGGCCCTTGAAGTACGGCATATGCAGCGCCAGGTTACCGAGCGCGCGACGGATAGGCAGCGGCACCATCTTTTTGTACTTGCGCACCGGGACCGTATCCTCGTAGTAGGCGTAGCCGCCAAAGAGTTCGTCGGCGCCTTCGCCCGAAAGCACCACGGTGACGTCCTTGCGGGCCATCTCGGCCAAGAACCACAGCGGCACGGAAGACAGGTTGGACTGCGGTTCGTCCATGTGATACTGGATGTCCTCGAGCGCACCGAAGAACTCGTCGGCGGTAATCATCTTGCGAACGTTTTCGACGCCGAGCTTATCGGAAAGCTCCTTGGCGTAGTTGGTCTCGTTGAAGTTCTTGTAGTCAAAGCCCACCGAGAAGGTCTTGTCGGGCATGAGGCAAGCGGCGATGTAGCTAGAGTCGACGCCACCGGAGAGGAACGACGCGACCTTGACGTCGGCGATGCGATGGGCCTCGACGCTCTCGTGCACAACCTCGTCCAGCTCGTCGACGTACTCCTCGAACGGCTTCTCGACGGCAGAGTAATCGCAATCCCAGTAGCGCTCGATGTTCATCTTGCCGGTCGGGATATCGACGGTAAAGTAGTGCGCCGGCGGCAGCTTGTAGACACCCTCGAAGAAGGTCTCCTCGGTTGCCGAATACTGCAGCGTCATGTACGGACGCAGGGCCTTTTTGTTGACCGCCTTGTGGAAGTGCGGGTAGTCCAGGAAGCTCTTGATCTCGGAACCAAAGAGCACGCCCGGAGCGCCGTCGCCCGCATCGGCCATGGGATAGTAGTAAAGCGGCTTGATGCCAAAGATGTCGCGGGCGCCAAAAAGCTTGTTCTTCTTTTTGTCCCAGATGACGAAGGCGTACATACCGCGCAGGCGATCGAGGACGGCCTCGCCCCACTCCTCGTAGCCGTGTAGGAGGCTCTCGGTGTCGGCGCCGCAGTGGAACTTGTAGCCCTTGGCCTCGAGCTCGGAACGAAGTTCTTGGAAGTTGTAGATCTCGCCGTTGAAGACAATGACGACGCTACCGTCCTCGTTGGCCATGGGTTGGGCGCCAGCCTCGGTCAGGTCGAGGATCGACAGGCGGCGGAAGCCGAGGGCAACGCGGCCGTCGATAAACTGACCGCCCATGTCGGGACCGCGATGGACGATGCGGTCCATCATCTTGGTGAGCACCTCGGATTGGTTATCCGTCCCACCGACAAAACCGACAAAACCGCACATATACTATCCCCTCTGCTGTTGCTGGGCATCAAATCGAATCAGTAGCTTTTGAGTATACCCGAGGGTGTAAAGAGGGGCGGAATGTTCAGGCAATCTCAACTGAATCAGCTCCGCTGTGACACGCGCCGGTTACCTTTAATGGATATGAGGTGAATGGGGCGATTGTTTTGCTATACTCTCTCCGCACGGGCGATTGGCGCAACGGTTAGCGCAGGTGCTTTACACGCACAAGGCTGGGGGTTCGAATCCCTCATCGCCCACCATTTGATTGATAAGGCTGTCAGCAATGACAGCCTTTCTTTTTTTGGGCCCATCGCAAAGGGATTCGAACCCGCCAGCACGTCTGTCACAAAGGCTGTGGCCAAAAAATGGCAAAAATGAGTACTGTTACTAATTTTGTAGCAGCGATTTTTGGGTTTCGCTGGGTAAATCTAGCCCTGAATCAGCGATTTGAAGCCTTTGCTAGCTGTTTTCCCATTAACATAACTGAACATGTGTGGTCTAACTAATCCTAGATAGTCGGTTTCATATGATATTCAACTGGTAACACTACTCATATTTAATGTTTTTTGACCAGCGGGTCTCCCTGCCTTAGCAAATCTACGGCAAAAACGGGCTCCAGACCGCTGAATCATGCCACATAGGGCACGCCCGCAGTCCGGAACCCGGTCCAAATTGAGTTATTGCGCTGCGTTAGCCCAAAACACCTGACAGGATCTCGATCAGACTGTCCACGTCGGCTTCCTCGCAGACGAGCGGCGGCAGGAAACGCAGCGTATGGGCACCCGTAGCGTTAATTACGACACCGGCGGCCAGCGCGCGGGCAACAATATCATGCGCATCGCCCGCGGCATCATCCAAATCACAGCCGAGCATCAAGCCGCGGCCACGTACCTCGGTCACGTTAGGCAGCTTGGCGAGCTTTGCCTCCATATAGGTGCCTACCTTGGCAGCATGGTCGGCATAATCGCCGCGCACAAGCGCGGAGAGCGTCGCGGCACACGCCGCGATGGCCAAGCAGCTACCGCCAAAGGTCGAGCCGTGGTCGCCCGGCTTAAACACGTCGGCAATCTCCTTCTTTGCCACCACGGCACCCATGGGCACGCCATCGGCAATGCCCTTGGCAAGGCTCATGATGTCGGGCTCCACGCCATAGGTTTGGAATGCAAACGGCTTGCCGGAGCGGAAGATGCCGCACTGGACCTCGTCGGCGATAAGCACGGCGCCCACTTCGTGTGCCAGGTCGCGCGCTGCCGCCATAAACTCCTCGGTCATGGGGTGCACGCCACTCTCACCCTGGATCGGCTCGAGCATCACGGCACAAATCTCGCTCCCCAGCTGCTTAAAGATCGCACGCAGCTCGTCCACATCGTTGGGCGTGCAGGCCACAAAGCCACCCGGCAGCGGACGGAAGCTGTCCTGTAGCCAATCCTGCATGGTGGCGGCAATGGTCTCGAGCGTACGGCCGTGGAAGCCGCCGCGCATGCATACGATGGTGTTGCCGCCGTTGCCAGCACGCTTGGCGTACAGACGAGCAAGCTTCATCGAGCCCTCGTTGGCTTCGGCACCAGAATTGGCAAAGAACGTCTCCCACACCTGCTCGTCCGCGGCCGGGGCACCGAGCGCAGCGGCCGTGGTCTCATCGCCGGCGGCAATGGCATCGGCAAGCACGCGCGCACCATCTACGTCGTCGTTAGCAAGCTTGGACAGCAGCGCCGCGACCTGTCCGCGCTGCTCAATGTAGAAGTAATTGGAGACATGCATGAGCTTTTTGGTCTGTGCCTCGAGCGCCGAGAGCACAGCCGGGTCGCCATGACCTAGGCTGCACACGCCGATGCCGGCAAGAAAGTCGAGGTACTCACGGCCATCGTCGCCGGTGAGCTTCATGCCGTGACCCTCGACAAACTCGACCGGAGAGCGGCCAAAGGTATGCATAACGTAATGGGATTCAAGCGATTGCTGAGCTGCAAGTGACATGGGATGCCTTTCGTTGAGCGCCGGACGGCGCAGACCTACGGGTGCAGGAATGGGGCGGCTGCGGGTCAGCTAGACCGTCTGAAGCTTCTCGACCTCGTCAAGGTTCTCGGTCAGACGCGCAGCAAACGTCGAAAGCGGATGCGGATGCGTATCGAACTCGTAAGCCGTCTCAGTGGAATGGATCACGGTGCCGACGCCGGCATCGGTCAGCAGCTCCAGGAGCAGCGAATGCGGCGTAGTACCGTTAATGATATGGGCACGAAATACGCCGCCGGTAAGCGCATCGACAGCCGCACGCAGCTTGGGAATCATGCCCTTATCGACCTCGCCGCCGTAGAGCATTTCGTTAACCTCGTCGAGCGTTAGGTTGGAGATAAGCGAGTCCTTGTCGCTAAAGTCCTTGTACAGGCCATCGACATCGGTCAAAAAGATCGCCTTATGCGCATGGAGCGCCGCGGCAACGGCACCGGCGGCGGTGTCGGCGTTGATGTTGAAGAAACCGCCGTCCTCCCCCGCCGCGACGGTAGCAATGACGGGGATGTACTCGCTATCGAGTAAGCGCTCGATATAGTCGGTGTTGACGTGCGTCACCTTGCCCACGCGACCGAGCTCGGGGTCGAGCGGCTCGGCGATGAGCGTGCCGGCATCGCTGCCCGACACGCCCACGGCCAGGTTGCCGTGGTGGTTGATGGCAGCAACCAGCTCCTGGTTGACCTTGCCACCCAGCACCTCGCGCACGATATCCATAGTCGCCGGCGTGGTCACGCGCTGGCCGTTCTTAAACTCGACGGGAATATCGTAATGACTCAGCGCCTCGTTGATAGCCTTGCCGCCGCCATGCACGATGACGGGGCGCATACCGATGATCTTGAGCAAAACGATGTCGCTCATCACGTCGCGGCGCAGCTGCTCATCGACCATGGCGGCTCCGCCATATTTGATAACAACCGTCTTGCCGGTCAGGTTCTTAATCCACGGCAGCGCTTCGAACAGCAGCTGCGCGGTTGCTTCGTTGGATTCGCTCGAACGACAATCGCGTGCGAATTTCATAATCTGCCTCGTCTTTCGTATCGTTATCGCGCCGTGCTCCGCTGTCCGCAATCGCGGCAAGATGCGCAGCGTGCCCGGAATCTAGGAACGGTAGTCGCCGTTAATGGAGACGTACTCGTGCGTGAGGTCGCAAGTCCACACGGTGGTCGCCGCATCCCCTGCGCCCAGGTCTGCCGAGATCACAATCTCGGGCGCCTCGAAACGTCGTAGAGCCTCGTCCTCGTCAAAGGGAACAGTCAGACCATCGCGACAGACAGGCATGCCCATCATGTCGATGGAAACGTCTTCCTGATTAAACTTCACGCCGCACTTGCCGAGTGCCATAGCAACGCGACCCCAGTTGCAGTCGTGGCCGGCGATGCAGGTCTTAACGAGCGGCGAGTTGGCAACGGCACGGGCGGCGATATCGGCTTCCTCGTCGTTCACGGCGCCGGTAACGTTGACCGTAACAAGCTTGGATGCGCCCTCACCATCGGCGGCGATATTGCGCGCCAGGCTCTCGCACACCTCGTGCACAGCAAATGCCAACTCGTCAAAGGCATCGGAGCCCTCAACGATAGGCTCGACATCTGCGGCAGCGGCGCCGGAGGCAAGCATGATGCAGGTGTCGTTGGTCGAGGTGTCGGAATCGACCGTTACCTTGTTGAAGGTCTGTTTGACGGTCGAGAGCAGCAGGGCATGAAGTGCCGCAGGCTCGACGGGGGCATCGGTGGTGATAACTGCGATCATGGTGGCCATGTTGGGCATGATCATGCCCGAGCCCTTGCACATTCCGCCTACCGTATAGACATTGCCCGCATGACCCGCAGCCTCACTGACGTAGGACACGGCGTACTCCTTGGAGTGCGTGTCGGTCGTCATGATGGCGCGAGCGGCATCGGCGCCACCGTGGGCGGAGAGCGCCTCGTAGGCAGCAGGAATGGCGGTCTCAAACGTGTCGGTCGGCAGAATCTGGCCAATCACACCCGTGGAGGCAACCAGAATCTGTTGGGGCTCGCAGCCGATGACCTGCGATGCGATGCTGCACGTCTCGCGCGCGCATGCAAGGCCGGTCTCACCCGTGGCGGCGTTAGCATTGCCAGAGTTAACCGAAACGCCGGCGATGATTCCGTAGCCCTTGTCGGCACCGCCCAGGTTGGCACGGCTCACCTGCACGGGCGCCGCGCAAAAGCGATTGGTGGTAAACACGCCGGCACCGGGACAGGGTTTATCGGGCACGACGAGCGCGTAATCCAGACGCTCGGGGTTCTTGCGGAACCCAGCGTGGATGCCTGCAGCCTTAAAACCAGCCGCAGCCGTAACGCCACCCTCGACGGCGCGAATCTTGATATCAAACAGCTCGGTATTCATCGTCTTTATGACTCCTTATGTCAAACAAAAAACGGACATCGGTTGGTGCGCCATGCCAGTCGTGATCATGAGACCAGCTTAAGAGTGGCGCCCCACTCGATGCCCGACTACCAAATCGTTAACAATCGAATGTGCTACACCGGGCACGCCACTGTGGGCAAGCCTCGTCGCTCGTCAAAGCCAAAGACGATATTGGCGCACTGGACTGCTTGGCCCGCAGCGCCCTTGCACAGATTGTCGATGGCGCCCGTCGCCACCAGCACGCCCGCGCACTTGTTGAGCGCGAGGCCGATCTGGGCGGCGTTGGTGCCGACGACCGAAGCCGTCTTGGGCTGCTGGCCGGCGTCGAGTACGCGCACGAAAGTGCGACCAGCGTAGAACTGCTTGTAATAGTCGACAACGTCCTCAAGGGTCAGGGAGTCGATGGCCTGCGGCGTGAGCGGCAGCGTCACCGTGGAGAGCAGGCCGCGCTTGAGCGGTGCCAGATGCGGGGTGAAGACGACGCGATCGGTCAGGCCAAGGATTTGCTCAATCTCGGGCGTGTGGCGATGCTTGCCCACGCCGTAGGCCTCCAAGTTCTCGTCGGCGCTGCAAAAATGCGTACGAGCGTTGCAGGACTTGCCGGCACCCGTCACACCGCTGATGGCATCGACAATCACGGGGCCACTCTGGGCAACCCAGCCGGCACGCACAGCAGGAGCGGCAGCAAGGCTCGTTGCGGTGGGATAGCAGCCGGCGCAGGCGACCAGCACGGGTTTGCCGTCGGCATGGTCGGATGCGGCGGTCTCCAAGTCCCGGCAGAACAGCTCGGGCAGGCCAAAGGCACGGGTCTTGAGCAGCTCGGGGCTCGTATGCTCGGCGGCATACCACGTCTCAAAGACGGATGCGTCGTTCAGGCGGTAGTCGGCCGAAAGATCGAAACAGGAAACGCCCGCGGCAAGCAGCGCGGGCACCTGTGCCATGGCAGCCGTGTGCGGCACGGCCAAGAAGACGGCGTCGCAGGATTTAAGCTCAGGCGCGTCATGCGTCGTGAAGACCAGATCGCTCACGCCAGCAAAGCTCGGATACACCGCAGACAGCGGCTGGCCGGCATCGGCGTTGGACGTAATGGCAACAAATTCAAACTCGGGATGGCCGAGCACGAGGCGAATGAGCTCGGCTCCGGCATATCCAGCCGCGCCGACGATTCCAACCTTCAAAGACATATCAGACTCCTTGTCTGCGATTTATGCACCGATGCGCATTTCGCAGCGGTCGTTATGAAGTGGGTTGAAACTTTAGCACCAAAAGATGCATTAACACGTAAATGGCTTGCATATTCATGCATTGAAACATTCCCGACACATTCGCTCGAAGGAATTGACAAATGGAGCGGGCCCCGTATTGACCGGCGCTCCTAACGGCGCCGGGCAATACGGGGCCCGCCCATGCGAAAACCAAGTTGTTAGGATGAGCCAGCTGGCTAGAGCTCGACCGGCACCCATTCGTCGTGATTGCAGATAAAAGCCTCGGGATCTTCGACGCTAAAGAAGACGAGCGTGGGGTCGTTAGGCCCCTCATAGTGCTCGCCCAGGCGCTCTAGATGCTTCCACCCGGCTTCGCGCATTTCGTCTAAAGCCCGGTCATCCAAGCCGGCACGCCCGCGCAAGATGAGCCAGCCATGGCCCGGCCACCAACTCGTGGCCTCAAAGCGCTGGTTTTGCAGCAGCTCCTGCCACACATCTTTAGTGCGCGCCGTCACAAACCACAGCTTGCCGTCCTGAATCTGTGCAAACGAGAACGGACGCACATGTGGCTGCCCGTCCACGCTCGTCGCCAAGTACCACGCCGGCACCGACGTCAGATACTCCAACACCGTATTCAATCCGTCCACGTGTCCTCCTGGCACTAGCTAATTCGGAACGGGTAGTTAATTTGAGACGCGCTAGAGCCCCAGGCGCTCCTCGCTGCCGTCGATATCGCAGAACCGCGCGACGATGTTGCGGACCGAGAAGAACGCAAGGCGGCCGTCGTTGGCACTATCGTGTTGCTCGCCAATGCCCACCATGTGCTTAAAGCCCGCTTGGCGCACCTTGTCGCTCACAACTGCATCATCCTCGAGCGCGGCCTCGCCAGTTAACACGATCCAACATTCCCCCGGCTTCCAGCCCGAGAGCTCAAACTTGGGATTCGCACTCAGCTCCGCCCACACATCCTTGTCGCGCGACGTGCAAAACCACAACTTACCGTCATCGACCATGGCAAACGAAAACGGCCTCACGCGAGGCTGATGCCCGTCGCTTGCATCGGTCGTGGCCAGATACCACGCCGGAATGCGCCTGAGATACGAACAGGCGCGCTCAAGCTGAGCCGTGCGGTCGTTGTCGGTCATAGGGACCCCTTTCTTGCGCTCGAATCGCGCCTAAACAAGTTGAAGATTGATGACGATGACGCAGATGAGCAGCAACGCCGTCACCACCGCCGCCAACGCATCGCCGCGGCCAAATGCAAGCGCATGCAGACGTGTGCGGCCCTGCTCGCCATGATAGCAACGGGCATCCATGGCGGCAGACAACGTCTCGGCATGACGGAACACGCCCGTGAACAGCGGAATCGCCACACTGCCGAGCATACGCACACCGCCGAGCGGGCCTCCCGTCACGCGCGCACCGCGGCTCGCCTGCGCATCGGCCGTCTGCTTCATCTCGGTGGCGAACTGCGGCATAAAGCGCAACGCGACACCCATGATCATGCCGAGCTCGTGCGCAGGAAGTCCCACACGCGCAAACGGCGCGAGCAGACGCTCAAAGCCCGCGGTGAGGTCGAGTGTCGGTGTGGTGAGCGTAATGGCGCTCATGCCGGCCATCATCAAGCTCAGGCGGCATGCCATAAAGGCGGCGGAATGCAGCGAGCCCTCGCTTATCTGCAAAAAGCCAAGCTGCCACAGAATGCGCCCGCTCTGGTCGGAAAACAGGTTGAGCACTGCGACCACCACGACAATCGCCAGCAATGGTGCCATCGATGATAGGACCCGGCGCAACGGCACCCGGGACACGGCATAGATCAGGACAACGAAGATTGCGACCGGGGCCAGTCCGCGGAAACCGCCGACGGTCAGCGTCGTGATCAAAAACACAAAGCCCAGGAGCAGCTTGGTGCGCGGGTCCAGGCGGTGGATCGCACTATCGCCGGGATAGTAGCTGCCAAACGAAAACGCCTCCATTAGCAACCCTCCTCTCGCGCGACCGTCTTGGATTTAGCAATGTCCGCGACGTTAGAAGGACCGCCCGAGCGACCGATTAGCAGGTCCACCAACTCGTCGGCCAACGACTCAACCGTATAGAGCCCGCCGCGACGCAGCGGCACGCCCGCCTCCGTAAGCGCCAGCGCCATACGCTGGGCGGCGGGAACGCCCAAGCCGATCGACTTGAGCTCATCGGCATGCGCAAACACCTGCGCGGGGGTTCCCTCGGCAAACACCGCGCCTTCGTTCATTACGACGATGCGGTCGCAGCAATTGGCCAGGTCATCCATACTATGCGAAACCATGACAACGGTCAGGCCATCGCGGTGAAGTCGATCGATAAGCTCAAGGAAATCCCTGCGCGCAGCCGGATCGAGCCCCGCCATGGGTTCATCGAGCACCAGCACCTCGGGTTCCATGGCGAGCACGCCGGCAAACGCCACGCGGCGCTGCTGACCGCCCGAAAGCTCAAAGGGACTCTTGTCGCCGACCGCGGAAAGGTCGAGGCCCACGCGCGAGAGCGATGACTCGACACGGCGGTCGACTTCATTTTGCGGCAAGCCAAGGTTATGCGGACCAAACGCCACGTCCTGCGCCACGGTTTCGGCAAACAGCTGACGCTCAGGATATTGAAACACCACGCCGACCTTAGCCTTAACCGCCGCGGCGTCTTTCTTGTTTGATAGGTTGAGTCCCAGCGCGCGAACGGTTCCTTCCTGGGGACGAATCAGCCCGTTGAGATGCTGGACCAGCGTCGACTTACCCGAACCGGTATGACCTGCCAAGCCCAGGAACTCGCTGCGACGCACCGTCAGCGATACATCGCGCAGCGCCCACGGGCTGCTGGGGTCGTTTCCCCAGAGAGCCTGTTTGTTCGATTTGCCCGCAGTGGCCGAGCGCTTAAGCCAGCGGCGGCGCTCGCGCGGACTGAGCGAATAACTGTACGAAACATGGGATAGCTCGATGACGGGCTCCGACGCGTTGCCCTCGTTGTCTACCGGAACAGTGCCGTCAGCGATTTCCAACTGGGATACAGAAGACTGCCCCGCGATGCCTGCCCCACTTCGCCCGGCATAAGCCTGCGCAATCTTAGCGACCATATCCGCCTCACGCACCTGCGCATGAACAGGCACGCCCTTCGCACGAAGCGCCATGCCCAAACGGCACGACTCTGGCATGTCAAGGTTGAGCTGTGCGAGTTCATTCGCCCGCGTCAGAATCTCCTCGGGCGTACCCAGCATGGCAACTCGTCCCGCCTGAAACACGGCGACACGATCGGCCTCGGCGGCCTCCTCCATAAAGTGCGTAATCATCACGATGGTCATGCCGCGATCGTGCAACGCGCGGCAAGCCTTCATGAGGCCCTTGCGTCCGCGTGGATCGAGCATCGAGGAAGCCTCGTCCAATATGAGCACGCGCGGTTCCATGGCGAGCACGCCGGCAAGCGCCACGCGCTGCTTTTGGCCGCCCGAAAGCGCATGGGTCTCGTGTCGCTCAAAGCCCACCAGGCCCACGCCCTTCAGCGCCTCGCGCACGCGCTGCGCAATTTGCGCCGATGGCACGCCTAGGTTTTCGGGACCAAACGCAACGTCATCTTCGACAAGCGTTGCCACCAGCTGATCATCGGGATTCTGGAATACCATGCCCGCGGTCGAACGAATGTCGTAGACCAGCTCGGGGTCGGACGCATCCATACCGTTGATGCGTACCGTGCCCGCATCGGGCTGCAGCAGCGCATTCAGATGCTTGGCAAACGTCGACTTACCCGACCCATTGCCACCGAGGATGCAGAAAAACTCGCCGTCCTCGATATTCAGATCGACGCCGTCGAGCGCCGGTGCGGCACCGTCATAACTAAAGGAAACGCCCCGACACTCAATCATGCGCGGCCTTTGACCTGGTCCTTTTTAGGCGTGATGAGGTTGGAGACTGCTTTATACACCGCCAGCGTCAACACCGAGTTAAGCACGGTCTTGATAAGGTTGAACGGCAGTACGGCAGGAATCATGAGCGGGGCGATCGCATCGACCGAGCCATACCAGAACCAAACGCCAATGGTAAGGTTTGCGACCATAGACAGCGCCGTAGCGGCAATGACGCCGAGCACCAGGCCAATCACGGCACCCTTATAGGTGTGCATCTTCTGGTAAACGGTAGCCGCGGGCAGAATGTAGCCCAGCGTGGCAACCAGGTTCATAAGCGCGCCGACCCAGTCACCCGTGGTGAGCGCATGGATAACGATCGCCATGGCGGCAACAGCAGTGCCGGCGCCAGGACCATACGCAAAACCGCACACCATCGCCGGCACCAGCGACGGGTCATACGTCAAAAACGGCGCCGAAGGAAGGATGGGCAGCTGCACGTACATAAACAGGGCGCCCAAGGCACACATCAGCGCCATGGTAACGAGCTGTTTGGTGCTCCACCTATTCGTATTCTCAAAATGGATATGCTGCGACTGTTCAGACATTAAGATCACCTGCCTCTTTCATCCGGACTCTAACCGTTGGTACTGGGATCTCACCAGTTCAGCCGGCATGCGAACCAACACACGCACGGGTCGCGGACTCATCGGCTCAGTCGCAGGCACCTCGCCTGCTCCACGGCGCCCCTTTGGCACCGCCCGATTTACCGCCAGTGGGGAATTCCACCCCGCCCTGAAACAGCAATTGCAAGTGTAGCACGAGCAATCGTTCACGCAAGTATGCCAAGGGTAATTTATGGCGGGGGAAACGCTCTAGAAATGCGGCCGGGACAAGTTAACGCGACAACCACGTTCTCCATCCACGCCAAAGTGATGCGCCTTTCGCGCAAAGCGCGAAACAGCAACCGGGATACGTATCCCCAACAACCACGTTCTCCGCCCGCCGACCTCAAGGCCGTAAACGCAGGGAATCCGGGGGCGGGACGGGGGTTTCTCTCCGGAACATTCCGCAGGACGCAAAGAGGCTCCGCAGCGCGAAGCGCGATGCGGAGCCTCTTTGCATGTCCGAGGACGTTCCGGAGAGAAACCCCCGTCCCGCCCCCGGATTCCCGGTGGGAGTTCTAGACC
>CAUATU010000004.1:0-88706 GCA_958432255.1 uncultured Collinsella sp. | reverse complement strand
GGCGGCAAGGCCCAGTTCGGCGGCCAGCGCTTCGGCGAGATGGAAGTTTGGGCACTGTACGCTTACGGTGCTTCCAACGTCCTGCAGGAGATCCTGACCGTCAAGTCCGACGATACCGTGGGCCGCGTCAAGACCTACGAGTCCATCGTCAAGGGCGAGAACGTTCCTGTTCCGGGTATCCCCGAGTCCTTCAAGGTTCTCGTCAAGGAGATTCGTTCGCTCGCACTGGACATCGAGCCCATGCACGATGCCGACGAGGACGCCTCCGCCCCTGTGACCGCCGAGGAGACCTCTGCTCTCGACGACCTGGCTGCGCTCGCCGGCGTTGACGCCGACGTCGAGGCCCAGGATGCCGAGACCGCCGAGGCACCCGAGGCTGTCGCCGCCACGACCACTGATAAGGAGTAGTTGACTGTGGCAGATTTCGAAGCTACTGATTTTGACTCGGTAAAGATCTCCCTTGCCTCCGCCGACCAGATCCGTTCCTGGTCGCACGGTGAGGTCAAGAAACCGGAGACCATCAATTACCGTACCCTCAAGCCCGAGAAGGACGGCCTGTTCTGCGAGAAGATCTTCGGTCCCGCCAAGGACTGGGAGTGCTCCTGCGGCAAGTACAAGGGCATCCGCTTTAAGGGCATCGTCTGCGAGCGCTGCGGCGTCGAGGTCACCTCGGCCAAGGTGCGTCGCGACCGCATGGGCCACATCGAGCTCGCCGCTCCCGTGTCCCACATCTGGTACTTCAAGAGCCCCACGAGCTTCCCGATGAGCCGTATGCTCGACATCAAGTCCAAGGACCTCGAGAAGGTTCTGTACTTTGCCAGCTACATCATCACCGAGGTTGACTACGAGGCTCGCGAGGCCGACGCCGACGACCTGCGCGAGGAGCTCGCCGCCGATCTGGAAGAGATCGATGCCGAGTGCGCCCGCCAGATCGAGTCCCTCAAGGAGCAGGGCGACCCCGAGAACTTCGACGAGTTCTCCGACGAGGAGCCGCTGACCCCCGAGGAGATCGCCTCTGGCATCGTCGACATCGAGGAAGAGTGCAAGGACGAGAAGCAGCTCCGCACGGACGCCTTCAACGCCTTCATGAAGCTCACCGAGCGCGACCTCATCTCCGATGAGCCGCTGTTCCGCGAGATGACCCGTTACTACTCCATGTACTTCAAGGGTGGTATGGGTGCCGAGGCCGTCCGCGACCTGCTCGCTGCCATCGACCTCCCCTCCGAGGCCGAGAAGCTCAAGGCCATCATCGCCGACGAGGATTCCCAGAAGCAGAAGCGCGAGAAGGCCGTCAAGCGCCTTGAGGTCGTTGACGCCTTCCTGAAGGGCGGCAACAGCCCCGCGAACATGATCCTGGACGTCATCCCGGTCATTCCGCCCGATCTGCGCCCGATGGTCCAGCTCGACGGCGGCCGCTTCGCCGCGTCCGACCTCAACGACCTGTATCGTCGCGTGATCAACCGTAACAACCGACTCAAGCGCCTGCTCGACCTGGACGCCCCTGCGATCATCGTGAACAACGAGAAGCGCATGCTCCAGGAGTCCGTGGACGCCCTGTTCGACAACGGCCGTCGTGGTCGCCCGGTCTCTGGCCGTGGCGGTCGCCCGCTCAAGTCGCTCGCCGAGGCCCTCAAGGGCAAGCAGGGTCGTTTCCGTCAGAACCTGCTGGGCAAGCGTGTCGACTACTCCGGCCGTTCGGTAATCGTTACCGACCCCAAGCTGCTGCTGCACCAGTGCGGTCTGCCCAAGACCATGGCGCTGGAGCTCTTTAAGCCCTTCGTCATGAAGCGCCTGGTCGAGCTTGGCAAGGTCGAGAACATCAAGGGTGCCAAGCGCGCTATCGACCGTGGTGCCACCTTTGTGTGGGACATCCTCGAAGAAGTCATCGACGGCCGCGTCGTGCTGCTCAACCGTGCACCGACCCTGCACCGTCTGTCCATCCAGGCCTTTGAGCCGGTGCTGGTCGAGGGCAAGGCTATCCACCTGCATCCGCTGGTTTGCTCGCCCTTCAACGCCGACTTCGACGGCGACCAGATGTCTGTCCACGTGCCGCTGTCCAGCCAGGCTCAGGCCGAGGCCCGCGTGCTCATGCTCTCTGCGAACAACCTGCGCTCGCCGGCATCCGGCAAACCGGTCAACATCCCCTCGCAGGACATGATCATCGGTGTGTACTACCTCACCCAGGTCCGCGACGGTCTGCCGGGCGAGAACCACGTGTTCGCCAGCTTCGACGACGCGCTGCACGCCTATGACTGCCGCTCCGAGGTCGACATGCAGGCCAAGATTCAGGTCCGCGTGTCCGCTGCCGACGCCAATGTCATCAACGAGGACGGTACCCGTATCTTCCGTGTCAAGAACGGCAAGAACGAGTTTGTCGACTACGACGTCACCGGCAACAAGACCGCGCGCTTCGAGACCTCCATCGGCCGCATCATCTTCAACCGCCAGTGCCTGCCCGAAGACTATGAGTTCATGAACTACAAGATGGTCAAGGGCGACGTGGCCAAGCTGGTTGCCGACTGCTGCGATCGTTACCCCGAGGCCAAGGTCGGCCCGATCCTCGACGCCATCAAGTACTCCGGCTTCCACTACGCTACCCGCGCCGGCCTCACCATCTCGGTGTGGGACGCTCTCATCCCTGCCGAGAAGCAGGAGCTGCTCGACCGCGCCCAGGCCAACGTCGACCAGATCAACGAGTACTTCGAGGAGGGCTTCATCAACGAGACGGAGCGCCACATCGAAGTCGTTAACGAGTGGACCGCTTGTACCGACAAGGTCGCAGCGCTTATGCTCGACATGTTCGACGAGGAGAACCCGCTCTACATGATGGCCGACTCCGGCGCCCGTGGTTCTAAGACCCAGCTGCGTCAGCTCGGCGGCATGCGTGGCCTGATGGCAGACATGTCCGGCGAGACGATCGACCTTCCCATTAAGGCGAACTTCCGCGAGGGCCTGCTGCCGCTCGAGTACTTCATTTCGACCTACGGCGCCCGTAAGGGCCTGGTCGATACCGCATCCCACACCTCGGACTCTGGTTACCTGACCCGTCGTCTGGTCGACGTGGCCCAGGACGTCATCGTCCGCGAGGAGGACTGCGGTACGCACGAGGGCGTCACCTACAACCTCATCATCCCCGGCACCACCGATCTCAACACCGACCTCGTCGGCCGTTGCTTCATTGAGGATGTCGTGGCTCCCGATGGCACCGTGCTCTTTGAGCAGGACGGCTACATCGAGAAGGTCGCCGACATCCAGAAGATGGTCGATGCGGGCCTTAAGAAGGTCAAGCTTCGCGCGCTGCTCACCTGCCGCTCCAAGTACGGCGTGTGCCAGAAGTGCTACGGCTGGGATCTTTCCACCCGTCGTCCGGTCGCTATCGGTACTGCCGTCGGCATTATTGCCGCCCAGTCCATCGGCGAGCCCGGTACGCAGCTTACGATGCGTACCATTCACTCCGGCGGCGTCGCTGGCGTCGACGATATTACGCAGGGTCTGCCTACGGTCAGCCGTATGTTCGATATCGTCGGCAACGTCAACGAGAAGATCCTGGGTCGCGAGGCCGAGCTGGCTCCGTACTCCGGCCACCTCTCGATTAAGCCCGAGAAGTCCGAGTACGTGCTGACGCTCACCGACTCCGAGGATCACACTCGTGTCCTCGACGAGCGTCGCGTTCCCGCTTCGGTGCGCTTTATGCCCGAGATCGAGGACGGCTGCGAGGTTCGCGCCGGCGACCAGATCACCAAGGGCTTCGTCAACTTCCGCAACCTGCGCAAGCTGACCGACATCGAGTCGACGATGCACACCTTCGTCGAGAGCGTCAAGGACGTCTACACCAGCCAGGGCGTCGACCTGAACGACAAGCACATCGAGGTGCTCGCACGTCAGATGCTGCGTCGCGTTCAGATCACCAACCCCGGCGACTCCAAGTACCTGCTTGGTCAGTACGTCGACCGCTACGAGTTCGCCGACGAGGTCGAGCGCGTTGCCCGTCTGGGCGGTCAGGCTCCCGTGGCCGAGCCCGTCATCCTGGGTACGCTCAAGGTCGCGTCCAACATCGACTCCTGGCTGTCGAGCGCTTCGTTCATCCGTACCGCTGGTGTCCTTACTGAGGCTGCCATCGAGGGCAAGGTTGACCACCTGCTCGACCTTAAGTCCAACGTTATCGTCGGTAAGAAGATCCCGGCTGGTACCGGCCTCAAGCCGTACGCCAACGCCAAGCTGACGTATCGCACGGCCGACGGCTACGTGGACATCGACGGCCCGGCTTCGCCCAACGCCAAGTCGCTGCCCGAGTGGGCTCCGGTTGAGCTCAAGGACCTGGACGAGCGGCTCCCGCAGCAGCTCGACTGGGCCGGCTACGACGAGTTCGGCGGTGCTGACGGTTCGTTCACCCGCAACGGCCACACCATCTCCGCCGAGAAGGCTCGCCTGTACCTGTTCGACGACCTGGGCGTGTCGCAGCGCTGGACCAACAAGTTCAGCGAGGTCGGCATCGAGACGGTCGGCGACCTGGTCGGTAAGTCCGAGGAGGATCTGCTGCGCATCGATGGCATCGGTGCCAAGGCAATCGAGGAGCTCCGTGACGGCCTGGAGGCCCACGACCTGCTCTACATCCTCGAGAACAACGACGACGTTGCCGACGAGGAAGACCTCTCGCAGCTGCTGCAGATGGTCTTTAGCCCCGACGGTCCGGACGATATCCTGCTGGGTACCTCCGCTCCGACGCATCACGCCGACGCCGACGAGGAGCTCCTGGGCGCCCCGATCGACGACAAGAAGGCTCCCGCCAACGGTGCCATCAACGAGGACATGGCTTCTCTCGATGAGCTGCTCAACCAGCTCGTGGACACCGACGACGCCGAAGAGGCCAAGGACAACGACGAGGAGTAATTTCCAAGTACGTTAACCGTCCTTCCAAAGACCCGTTTCCCAACAGGGAAGCGGGTCTTTTTTGTTGAAGAAAACCTGCCAAAAAGGGACAGGTTTATTTTGGTAGGTTTTTCCTGCTTGAATTTGAAACATTCCGTTCGGTCAAAGCGTATCTATGGTGAGGGCCTCAGCAAGAAACATCAGCATCACCGGGAGGTGATTATGGAAGAACAAGCTTTTAGACAGGCGGTTGAAGATCACAGGGATGTCGTGTTTCGAATCGCATTGACGTACCTGCGCGATCGTGCCGATGCCGACGATATTGCCCAAGATGTCTTTCTTAAGCTGCTTAAAAGCGATGGACATTTTGAGAGTTGGGAGCATCTTCGCCGCTGGCTTATCCGGGTCACGATCAATGAATGCAAATCGCTCTTTCGAAAGCCGTGGAGGCGCGTGGAGGATATTGAGAACCTGGCCGGTTCGCTATCGGTAGCGCAGGATGAGACCAGGGCTGTCCTGTCGGACGTTATGCGACTTCCGGAACGATTCCGTATCCCCATCGTGCTCTATTACTATCTGGGCTTTTCGACCTCAGAGATTGCCGAGTTGTTGCATGTACCTGCCGCGACCGTTCGAACGCGTTTAGCTCGTGGTCGATCGAAGCTCAAATTCATCCTAGAGGAGGGCGACCGTGAAATCCAACCAAATCAAGCAGGCCTTCGAGTCCATCCAAGCCGATAGCAATCTTGCAGATCGCGTCCTTAATACCGCTGCGGGTGAGCCGCTTCATCGAAAGGGCCACGCGAAGTCTCTCTATGTTGCCGTAATCGGATGTCTCGCCGGAGTGTTGGCGACCGGAGGGGTCGCCTACGCCGTTATCAATTCCAGCTATTTTGCCTCAGCCTGGGGAAACCACGGCAATGGGGATTCCATTACCTGGACCAACGGCGGCTCATCGGGGGCTAAATACACCTACACCAGAGAGTTTGGTGACGGCATTGCGCCCCAAAGCCTGGAGGGTGCAGTCCAGAAGGTTAATCTGTCCGTCGAGGGTAACGGCTATACGCTTGATATCCATGAGATGGCTATCGATAAAAACGGTTGCGGTGCCGTGACGTTTACGCTGTCCAATCCAAATGGCGTTAACTACTACAAGCCGGCAGCAGAGACGGGCGAACTTGTTCTCTATGGTGAAGAAGAACAAGGCATCGGCACGCCCAGCATGAACTTCGGCGAGGAATGGGCTGACACACGCTGCACCATTGATAAGGACACATCAAGCGACACGGTCATTAATGGCACGATGTACTTTGCCTCTATGGATCGCGAGCGAGGTTTTCAACATGCGGTCACCTGGAATATCTCGTGGACCGAGGGCGAAGGCGAGGATGCGAAGCCGTTCGAGGCATCGACGCCCGAGTTTAGCGTTGGAGCTTACGTCGATACAAAGGAACTCCGCTCCGATGACTCGCCTCTCGAGATCAGCCCGTTTTCTATCCAGACACACATCGATGATCTGGGCATTGATGCAGTTGATAATAAGCTGACCGTCAGCTACAAGGATGGATCGGAGCAGATTGTCGAAGATGACGACGCAGGGGTGTTCAACTTATATTTTTCTTATGCGCGCAATAGCGGAGAGAACATCTGGCTGCCAACGAAGTTGATCGATGTCGACCAAGTGGTCTCAGTAACGCTTGAGGGCACGAGGTGCACGTCAACAGGAGAGACCGAAACAGAAGTACCCTTTACCATCGTTTATTCGTAAAGTCTGGGCCGCTTCCCAAGGGGGGAAGCGGCCTTTTTAGCGTTATATGGACGAGTGGATTGGACGTTATTCGTCTGATTCTCGGAAGAACGTGGCAAATGGATGCGGATCACCGTGAAGAGTGGTGTTTTCCCAGATAAAACCGACCAAAATAAACCTGTCCCTTTTTGGCAGGGAACGTTGCCCTGACGAGCGCGTCGGATTCCCGGGCCGGGCGGCACAGGGGTTAAGTTTGTCGCGAGTTCCGCACGAGCCGGAGGCCACTTAATGTGGCCTCCGTGCGAGCCAGGACTGTAGAGCAGCAAACTTAAACAGCGGGCCGCCCGGACCGGGAATCCGCCCCCGCGCACCGAAGGGGATTCCTTTTGTGTAGGCTTTGCGGAAATATACTCATTTTGGGATACGCCCGGCGGCGTGGTCTGTTGACGGCACAGCTAACGCCACGTATCCTATCGAACTGCGTGTTTCGTAGGGGGATGCTGACCCCTCGATTCAAGCCGTTGCACTTTACAGAAAGCTGGAATCATTCGAGAAGGAGTACGCTTTGCCTACTATTAACCAGCTGGTTCGCCAGGGCCGTCGTTCCGTGCCCAAGAAGTCCAAGAACGCTGCTCTGCAGCACAACTCCCAGAAGCGCGGCGTGTGCACCCGCGTCTTCACCACGAGCCCCAAGAAGCCGAACTCGGCTCTTCGTAAGGTTGCCCGTGTTCGCCTCGTCAACGGCATCGAAGTTACTGCTTACATCCCGGGTGAGGGCCACAACCTGCAGGAGCACTCCATCGTGCTCGTCCGCGGCGGTCGTGTCCGTGACCTCCCTGGTGTCCGTTATCACGTCATCCGTGGCGCCTACGACGCTGCTCCGGTCCAGAACCGTATGCAGGCCCGTTCCAAGTACGGTGCTAAGCGCCCCAAGGCTAAATAAGCCAGATAACGTTTTGATACTTTCGCCGTGTGCCGCCTAAGCGCCGCACGGTAGACACTTAAGGAGATTTCACATGCCGCGTCGTGCAGCAGCTAATCGTCGTGAGGTTCAGCCTGACGCCGTTTACAACAACCGCCTGGTGACTCAGCTCATCAACAAGGTCCTTCTTGACGGCAAGAAGGCCACCGCTGAGCGCATCGTTTACACCGCTTTCGAGATCGTTGCCGAGAAGTCCGAGGGTGGCGACGCTCTCGCTACCTTCAAGAAGGCTATGGACAACGTCAAGCCCACGCTCGAGGTTAAGCCCAAGCGTGTCGGTGGCGCTACCTATCAGGTCCCGATGGAGGTCAACTCCCGTCGTTCCACCGCTCTGGGTATCCGCTGGATCGTCAACTTCTCCCGCGCTCGCAAGGAGAAGACCATGGCCGAGCGTCTCGCCAACGAGATCCTCGACGCTTCCAACGGCCTGGGCGCTTCCGTCAAGAAGCGTGAGGACGTCTTCAAGATGGCCGAGGCCAACCGCGCGTTCTCTCACTATCGTTGGTAAGTTAAGGTAAGGAACTAACATGGCTAAGCCTAAGTACAAGCTTTCCGATACCCGTAACATCGGCATCATGGCTCACATCGATGCCGGTAAGACCACCACGACCGAGCGTATTCTTTACTACACCGGTAAGACCCACAAGATCGGTGAGGTCCATGAGGGCGCTGCCACCATGGACTGGATGGTTCAGGAGCAGGAGCGCGGCGTAACCATTACCTCCGCTGCTACCACGTGCTTCTGGAAGAAGGACGGTACCGACTACCGCATCCAGATCATCGACACCCCGGGCCACGTTGACTTCACCGCCGAGGTCGAGCGCTGCCTGCGCGTCCTCGATGGCGCTGTCGCCGTCTTCGATGCCGTTGCCGGCGTTCAGCCCCAGTCTGAGACCGTTTGGCGTCAGGCTTCTACCTTCAACGTCCCCCGCATCGCCTTCATCAACAAGTATGACCGCGTGGGCGCTGACTTCTTCAACGCTATCGAGACCATGAAGGATCGTCTCGACGCCAACGCCGTGGCCGCTCAGGTCCCGATGGGCGCCGAGGACAACTTCTGGGGCGTCATCGACCTCGTCACCATGACTGCTTGGGACTTCAAGGCCGACGACAAGGGCATGACCTATCCCGAGCCGATGGACGAGATCCCGGCTGAGTTTGCCGACATCGCTGCCACCAAGCGCGAGGAGCTCCTCGACGCTGCTGCCAGCTTTGACGACGAGCTCATGGAGAAGATCCTCATGGAGGAGGACTTCACCGTCGAGGAGCTCAAGGCTGCTCTGCGCAAGGGCGTTCTGGCCAACGAGCTCAACCTCGTCTTTGTGGGCTCCGCCTACAAGAACAAGGGCGTCCAGGAGCTGCTCGACGCTGTCGTCGACTACCTGCCCAGCCCGCTCGACGTCGAGGCCGTCACCGGTACCGATCCGGACACCGGCGAGGAGATCCAGCGTCATCCTTCCTTCGACGAGCCCTTCTCCGGCCTGGTCTTCAAGATCATGACCGACCCGTTCGTCGGTAAGCTCACCTATGTCCGCGTTTACTCCGGCCGTGCCGAGTCCGGCTCCTACGTGGTCAACGCTTCCAACGGTCAGCGCGAGCGCCTCGGCCGCATCCTCGAGATGAACGCCGCCGAGCGTATCGACCGTGACGACGCTGCCGCCGGCGACATCGTCGCTTGCGTCGGCTTCAAGAACTCCACCACCGGTGACACCCTGTGCGCCGAGGGCAAGGAGATCGTCCTCGAGAAGATCGAGTTCGCTAAGCCCGTTATCGACGTTGCCATCGAGCCCAAGACCAAGGCCGAGCAGGACAAGATGTCCCTGGCTCTGACCAAGCTCGCCGAGGAGGACCCGACCTTCCAGGTGTCCACCAACCACGAGACCGGCCAGACCATCATCGCCGGCATGGGCGAGCTGCACCTCGAGATCATCGTCGACCGTCTGCTCCGCGAGTTCAAGGTTGACGCTAACGTTGGTAAGCCCCAGGTTGCCTACCGCGAGACCGCTGGTCACGACGTCGAGAAGGCTGAGGGCAAGTTCGTCCGTCAGTCCGGTGGTCGCGGTCAGTATGGCCACGCCGTCATCAAGCTCGAGAAGATGGAGGAGGGCTTCGGCTACGAGTTCGTCAACGCTATCGTCGGCGGCGTCGTGCCCAAGGAGTACATCCCGTCCATCGACAAGGGCATCCAGGAGGCCCTGAACACCGGTGTTATCGCCGGCTTCCCGGTCCTCGACGTTAAGGTCACCCTGTTCGACGGTTCTTACCACGAGGTCGACTCCTCCGAGGCCGCCTTCAAGATCGCCGGTTCCATGGCTATCAAGGACGCCCTCAAGAAGTCCGATCCGCAGCTGCTCGAGCCGATCATGGCTGTCGAGGTCGAGACCCCCGAGCAGTACATGGGCGACGTTATGGGCAACCTCTCCGGTCGCCGCGGCAAGATCGAGGGCATGGAGGATCGCAAGAACAGCAAGCTCATCCGTGCCAAGGTGCCGCTGGGCGAGATGTTCGGTTACGCTACCGACCTTCGCTCCCAGACCCAGGGCCGTGCATCCTACACGATGCAGTTCGACTCTTATGAGCCCGCGCCCAAGTCCATCGTGGACGAGGTCATGAGCAAGAACGCCTAAGTTCGAGCTCCCTGTTACGTAATCCGCGAGAACATCTCTCGCACTCTTTGGAGGTTTAAGTTGGCTACCCAGAAGATCCGCATTCGCCTCAAGGGCTATGATCACGAGGTCGTCGATCAGTCCGCGAAGCTCATCGTCGAGACCGCTCAGAAGACCGGCGCTCGCGTTTCCGGTCCTGTCCCCCTGCCCACCGAGCGCAACCTGTACACGGTTATCCGCTCGCCGCACGTGAACAAGGACTCCCGTGAGCAGTTCGAGATGCGCACCCACAAGCGCCTCATCGACATCCTCGACCCCACCTCGGGCACCGTTGATTCGCTCATGCGTCTCGACCTCCCCGCTGGCGTCGACATCGACATCAAGCTCTAAGCGATATCGCTCATAGCTTAAAGGGCCCCGCTGCCGTAACGGCAGCGGGGCCCTTTTGTTTTGAATGATGGTTTGGACTGCGGGGTAATGCTGTCGAGTAGGTGGTTGCGGCGCCCTATTCGCTCAAGGGACGCAGCGATGCCTCCTCAAAATGGAAGGATCGAAAGCCGTCTTCCGTTTCGATGCACGCGCGACCAAAGCCATCGACCGTTTTAAAGATGCCACGCGCCAGCTCGTCCCCAGCGGGGGAGCGGGCGATAACGTGCTCCCCGATCCAATTGAGGTGAGCGATATATTCGTCGTGGACGGGCGCGAGCGGACCGGCGTCTTCTTCCTTGGCGTTGAGGTGCTCTGCCCAAGCATCTACAGCGTCTATAACTGCGTGATAGACCTCATCGAGGAGCTTGTCGACGGCGGGAACGCTCTCGTTGAGGTCCGAGAGGCCAATTGCCGCCAGGCCGCCATCGGGCACCTCTTGGGGCGTGTAGTTTACGTTGACGCCAATGCCGCAGACGGCGAAAGGTTTGCCTTCGTTATCGCGTGCGGCCTCGACCAGAATGCCGCCGAGCTTGCGTCCTCGCGCGACCAGGTCGTTGGGCCATTTAAGGCGAATCTCGTTTGCAAGACCCTGCTTTTCGAGTGCTTCGAGCACCGCTAGGCCGCTGACGGCGGCAAGACCAGAGTACTTTGCGGGATTAACGCATGGACGCAGGACAATCGAAAGCAATAGGTTGCCGGCGGTTGAATCCCACTTGTGGCCGCGCCGGCCGCGTCCTGCCGTTTGCGCGCGGGCGGCAAGTCCTGTGCCGTGCGGCGCACCCTGTTTTCCTGCCTCGAGCAGGTCATCGTTGGTCGATCCGGTTACGTCGACAATCGTTAATTGGGCATCCATAGCGGCTGCTACCTCCTTATTGAATAAGTGAATGACGCAATGGTGTCGAGAGATAGACACAATGTGAAGCCTTTGTCGCATTTAGACAATTTAATGTTAACACGTCAACAAAGACTGAAATGCGTTATCCTCTCTTGGTCGATGTAAACACGTCAACAACTCAAAGGAGGTTAGTGATGGGTTTCACGATTCTTGGAACAGGTTCGGCACTTCCTGAGCGCAGTGTTTCCAATGACGAGCTGTCTGAGTTCCTCGATACCTCGGATGAGTGGATTTTTACTCGCACAGGTATCAAGAGCCGCCACGTTTGCACCACCGAGTCACTTGACGACCTTGCCGTAGCGGCGAGCGAGCGGGCACTCCAGGTGTCCGGAATCGACGCGAGCCAGCTGGATCTGATCGTCTGCTCGACGACGACGGGTGACCACCTTGTTCCCGCTGAGGCGTGTGCCGTTGCTGAGCGACTAGGCGCGACGTGCCCTGCCTTCGATGTCTCGGCGGCTTGTGCCGGCTTCGTATTTGCGCTCGATGTCGCCGAGGGCTATATCGCCCGCAGCCGTGCCGAGCGTGTGCTTGTTGTTGCTGCCGAGCAGATGACGCGCGCGCTCGACTGGACCGACCGTGCCACCTGCGTGCTTTTTGGCGATGGGGCAGGCGCCGCAGTGATTGAAGCTGGGGGAGACAACCCCCTTGCCGTTGAGCTTTCGACGGCGCCCGACGTCGAGACGTTGCGCGTTCCCGGTCTGGTCGGTACCTCGCCGTTTAAGGCTTCCGCAGATAGCGCGAGCGTGCTGTCCATGAATGGCCGCCGCGTGTTCAAGTTCGGCGTCAACGCCATCTGCGACACGGTCCATAAGCTTGCGATCGATGCGGGCATTTTGGTCGAAGACATCGATCATTTTGTATTCCATCAGGCTAACGAACGAATCCTGAGCCAGGCGGTCAAGCGCCTGGGCGTGCCGGACGAGCGCGTGGTTCGCACGTTGCGCGAGACCGGCAACATTTCGAGCGCATGCATTCCGCTTGCCCTCGACCGGCTGGCAAACGCCGGTGCACTTCACGCAGGCGACACCATCGCCTTGGTTGGATTTGGCGCCGGTCTGGATATAGGTGGCTATCTGCTTCGTTGGAAGTAGTCGCACATAGGAAATAAAAACGCCCTAGGGCACAACCAAAGGAGAACTACCATGGCAGATCAGAAGACCTTTGAGCGCGTTTGCGACGTTATCCGCGAGACCGCCGGTCTTGACGATGTCGAGATGAAGCCCGAGTCCACGCTCGAGGAGATTGGTCTCGACAGCCTGGGCACCGTCGAGATCCTCGTTGCCGTCGAGGACGAGTTTGGCATCCAGCTCGATACCGAGGAGAACCCCAAGACGGTCGGCGAGTTCGCCGATACGGTCGAGGCGGCATTGGAGAAGTAGAGATGCTCAAGACTCCTCTCTGCGATCTGCTCGGCATCGAAAAGCCCGTGTTCCAGGGCGGTATGGCCTGGATTGCCGATGCCTCGCTGGCGTCCGCAGTGTCCGAGGCGGGTGGCTTAGGCATCATCGCGGCCATGAATGCCGACGCCGACTGGCTTCGCGACCAGATTCACGAGCTGCGCGCCAGGACGGATAAGCCCTTTGGCGTCAACGTCATGCTCATGAGCCCGTTTGCCGACGAGGTTGCACAGGTCGTGATTGACGAGCGAGTGCCGGTCGTCGTGACGGGCGCCGGCAATCCCGCCAAGTACATGAAGGCGTGGAACGAGGCGGGCATCAAGGTCATCCCGGTCGTTGCCTCGGTGGCGCTGGCGCGCCTCGTGGCACGTCGTGGAGCTACGGCGGTTGTTGCCGAGGGTACCGAATCGGGCGGCCATATTGGCGAGACCTCGACGATGGCACTGGTGCCGCAGGTCGTCGATGCGGTTGACATTCCCGTCGTGGCCGCCGGCGGTATTGCCGACGGCCGCGGCGTGGCGGCCGCCTTTATGCTGGGCGCCGAAGGCGTGCAAGTGGGTACGCGCTTTCTGGTCGCAGACGAGTGCACCGTCTCGGAGCAGTACAAAGAGATGGTCCTGAAGGCCAACGACACTTCGACGCGTGCGACCGGTCGCTCGACGGGACATCCAGTGCGCGCCCTCAAGAGCCCCTTCACCAACGCCTATGCCAAGAGCGAGGGTTCCGGCGCGAGTGCCGAGGAGCTCGGTGCTATGGGAACCGGTGCGCTGCGTAAGGCCGCCAAGGACGGCAACTACGAAGAGGGTTCGTTTTTGTGTGGACAGATTGCCGGCATGGTCAACGAGCGCCAGAGCGCACGCGAAATCGTTGACGACCTGGTCGATGGCGCCGAGCACGTCCTGAAGGGTGCGTGCGCATGGGTGGCGTAGCGTTTTTGTTTGCCGGCCAGGGTGCCCAGCACCCCGCGATGGGCGTCGACTTGATCGAGACATCGCCGGCGGCTGCCGAGGTGTTCGCCATTGCCGATGAGGTGCGCCCGGGGACGAGCGAGCAGTGCCGGAGCGCCTCCAAGGAGGAGCTCTCGCAGACCGAGAACACGCAGCCTTGCGTGTTCGTGCACGACTTGGCTGTCGCCGTCGCCCTGCGCGAGCGCGGCGTGGTGCCTGCCGCCTGTGCGGGATTCTCGCTGGGCGAGGTCGCTGCACTCACCTTTGCGGGGGCGTTCGATACGCGAGCGGGCTTTGGGCTTGTGTGCGAGCGCGCGGCGCTGATGGCCGCGGCTGCCGAGCGCCATCCGGGCGGCATGCGCGCCGTCATCAAGCTCGATGCGGCGCAAGTCGAGGGCCTGGCAAAACAGGCCGGCGTGGACTGCTGGCCAGTCAACTACAACAGCCCCCAGCAGACGGTTGTGGCCGGAGCGCCCGATGCGCTGCAGACCCTCGACGTCCTAGTAAAAGAGGCTGGCGGCCGCGCCATGAAGGTCGCGGTGTCGGGTGCATTTCATAGCCCCTATATGGGCGAGGCGGCCTGTGGCCTTGCCGCATATATTGAGGCCGGTCACGCGCCGTCCCCGTTGCTCATTCCTGTTTTGGCAAATATGACAGCGGCGCCCTATCCGGCGAACCCCCAGACGGCATCGGAGGTGCTGGCCAACCAGGTGAGTCATGCCGTGCGCTGGGTCGACACGCTGCATGCTCTGCAGGATCAAGGCATCGACACATTTATTGAGGTCGGCCCCGGCAAAACGCTGTCCGGCCTGGTCAAGCGTACGTTGAGCGACGTTCGTGTGTATTCGTGCGAGACGGCCGAGCAAGTCGCAGCTATTGCCGACGAGCTCGCATAGTCCACAGGGCTGTAACCCGAAAGGAATGACATGGGCAACTTGAACAATGGCGCGCTCGAGCGCAACGACTCACGTCGCGTGGCACTGGTCACGGGCGGCTCGCGGGGTATCGGCCGCGCCTGCGCTATCGGTCTGGCGGAGGACGGCTTTGATATCGCCGTCGTCTATGCCGGCAGCGTCGATGCGGCGCGCGAGACGTGCGAAGCCTGCAAGGCCGCTGGTGCCACAGCTCGCGCATATCAATGCGACGTGGCCGATCCCGCTGCCGTCAACGCGTGCGTGGAAGCGGTCCTCAACGACTTTGGCTCCATTTGGGCGCTCGTCAACAACGCTGGCATCACCCGCGATGGCCTGCTCATGCGTATGGGTGATGACGCCTTCGATCGCGTGCTCGATGTCAATCTTAAAGGAACGTTTAACACGACGCGCGCGCTCACCAAGTCCTTTATGCGCCAGCGCGGCGGCTGCGTCGTCAACATGAGCTCGGTTGTGGGCCTGATGGGCAATGCCGGGCAGGTCAACTACGCTGCCTCCAAGGCGGGCGTGATCGGCCTGACCAAGGCGGTGGCGCGCGAGCTTGCGCCCCGCGGTGTACGAGTGAACGCGGTCGCCCCCGGGTTTGTCGAGACAGATATGACGGCAAAGCTCTCGGAGAAGGTGCGTACGGTAACCGAGGAGCAGATTCCCCTTAAGCGTATGGCGCAGCCCGAAGAGGTGGCCGGTGTGGTGCGATTTTTAGTGAACGATGCAGCTGCCTACATTACGGGCGAAGTTGTACGCGTCGACGGCGGAATGGCGATGTAGAAACCAGGGCCGAAGAACGGCTTGGATGAGGAGACCATGATGGAACAGAGAGTTGCAATCACCGGTATCGGTGCCGTGTCGCCGCTCGGCAACACCGCGCTTGCCACCTGGGCGGCCATGTGCGCCGGCACGTGCGGCATCGGCCCGATCACGCACTTCGATACCGATGCGTTTGCCGTCAAGGTGGCAGCCGAGGTCAAGGGCTTTGACGGCAACGAGTACTTTGGCAAGCGTGACGCCAAGCATCTCGACCCCTGCGTTCAGTTTGCGATGGCGGCTTCGGACGAAGCCATGCACGATGCGGGCTTTGATGTCGAAGGCGCCATCGATCGCGAGCGCCTGGGCGTCTACGTGGGCTCGGGCGTGGGCGGCATGACGACGCTCGTCGACAACGTCCATACGATTGCCGAACGTGGGCCCCGCCGCGCATCGCCCTATATGATCGCGATGATGATCCCCAACATGGCATCGGGCAATATCGCAATCCGCCACAAGGCAAAGGGCCCGACCCTGCCCGTGGTGACCGCGTGCGCAACCTCGGCCCATGCGGTGGGCGAGGCGTTCCGCGCCATCAAGCACGGCTATGCCGACGCGATCCTCGCGGGCGGCGCCGAGGCCGCAATTATCCCCGATGCCGTTGCGGGCTTTACGTCCTGCCGCGCATTGACCGCCAACCCCGATCCCGCGACGGCCTGCCGTCCGTTCGATGCAGACCGCGACGGCTTTGTGATGGGCGAGGGCGCCTGCGTGCTCGTGCTCGAGAGCATGGAACATGCGCAGGCGCGCGGTGCGCACATTTATGCCGAGGTCGTGGGCTACGGCAACACCGATGATGCCTATCACATCACGAGCCCTGATCCCGAGGCTGCCGGCATTGCCCGCGCGATATCGCTGGCGGTGACCGAGGGCGACGTCAGGCCTTCCGAGGGTCTCTACATCAATGCTCACGGCACATCGACCAAGCTCAACGATTCGTCCGAGACGGCGGGCATTAAGCGTGCGCTCGGCGAGGACGCGGCGCGCGCCGCGCACGTCTCGTCGACTAAGTCGATGACCGGCCACATGATCGGTGCCACGGGCGCCATCGAGGTCATGGCCTGCGCCATGGCGCTCGAGCAGGGCGTGGTGCCGCCGACCATTAACTACCACACGCCCGATCCCGCCTGCGATCTTGACTACACGCCCAATCGCGCGGTTCGCGCCGACCTTACCTGGGCGCTTTCGACCAACCTGGGCTTTGGCGGACACAACGCCGCCATCGCGCTGCGTAGATATGCAAGGAGCTAGAGCATGGATTCCAAAAGACTTGCCGAGATAGCCGATGTTATGGAGGACCGCGGCCTCACGCGCGTACGCGTTGAGGAGCCCGATGGCACCGCGGTCGAACTCGAGCGCGCGAGCGCCGCACAGCCGGTTGCCGTGCCCATGCCCATGCCGAGCGCTATGGCCGCTCCAGTTGCAGCTCCCACAGTCGCGCCTGCCGCACCGGAGCCCGCCGCGCAGACACCTGCCGCCGCACCGGAGCCCAAGGGCACTGAGGTGACCGCTCCCATGGTCGGCGTTTTCTATGCTGCCCCGGCGCCGGGCGACGAACCGTTTGTGCACGTGGGCTCCAAGGTCAAGGCTGGCGAGACCCTTTGCATCATCGAGGCCATGAAGGTTCTCAACGAGGTGACGGCAGAGGCGGATGGCGAGGTGCTCGAGATCTGCGTGGCCGACGGCGACCTCGTGGAGTTTGGCAGCTGCCTCATGAGGATCGGATAGGTGATATCCATGAACAAAGAAGAGCTTAAAGAACTGTTGCCGCATCGCGAGCCGATGCTTTTGCTCGACGAAGCCGAGCTGGTGGGCGACGAGGCCCACGGCAAGATCACGATTACGGGCGACGAATACTTTTTGCAGGGGCATTTTCCGGGAAACCCGGTGGTCCCCGGCGTGATCCAGTGCGAGATGCTCGCCCAAAACTGCTGCGTGTTGCTGATGGGCGATGAGGAGGCGCGCGGCGCGACGCCGTTCTACACGAGTCTGGACAAGGTGCGCTTTAAGCGTCCGGTGCGACCGGGCGACACGGTGGATCTGGTGTGCTCCATCACGCGTGCGCGCGGGCCGTTCCGCTTTGCGACGGGTACTGCAAGCGTCAACGGTGAGGTCTGTTGCCGCGCCGACATGTCTTTTGCACTCATGCACGAAAGTTAAGGAAGGCTTCATGTTCGACAAAGTGCTCATCGCCAACCGCGGCGAAGTCGCGGTCCGTGTTATCCGCGCGTGCCGCGATATGGGCATCAAGACCGTCGCCGTTTATTCCACGGCCGATGCGGACGCGCTGCACGTGCAGCTTGCCGACGAGGCGTATTGCATCGGCGGTCCGCGTCTTGCCGAGAGTTACCTCAACGACGATGCCGTGCTCACCTGTGCCGTAAAGTCGGGAGCTAAGGCAATTCATCCCGGCTATGGCTTTTTCTCCGAGAAGGCGAGCTTCGTGCGCGACTGCGACAAGTATGGCTTGGCGTTTGTTGGTCCTTCGGCCAAGGTGATCGACAGCATGGGCGACAAGGACGCCGCACGTCGAACGGCTGCCGCGGCGGGCGTGCCCATCGTGCCGGGCTGCGATTTGCTCAAAAGTCCCGAGGAGGCAACGGCGGAGGCCGAGCGCATTGGCTGCCCCGTGCTCATCAAGGCGCGTGCAGGTGGCGGCGGTCGCGGTATTCGCAAGGTCGAGCGCGTGGAAGACACGGCAAAGGCCTTTATTGAAGCACGCGCCGAGGGCGAGGCCGTTTTTGGCGACGGCGAGTGCTACATGGAGAAGTTCGTCGCGCCGGCGCACCATGTCGAGGTGCAGATTATGGCCGATAAGCAGGGCCATGTGTTTTCGCTCGGCGAGCGCGAGTGCTCGGTGCAGCGCCGCAACCAAAAGCTAATCGAGGAGAGCCCTGCGCCGTGCCTCGACGGACACGACGACATTCGTGCTCGCATGCACAAGGCGGCACGCGACCTGGCTCGTGCCGTCGGCTACGAGGGAGCCGGCACCATCGAGTTTTTGTACTCGGACGACGGCAATTTCTACTTTATGGAAATGAACACGCGTCTGCAGGTTGAGCATCCGGTCACGGAGTTTGTGACCGATACCGACTTGGTCAAGTGGCAGCTGCGCGTGGCAGCCGGCCAGTCCCTGCCCTTTGAGCAGGAGGACGTACCGGTCCGTAACCACGCCATGGAGTGCCGCATCAATGCCGAAACGCCGGACTTTCTGCCGTCATGCGGAACGGTCACCGCGTTGCGTGTGCCGGGTGGTCCGCGCGTGCGCTGGGATTCGGCCATGTTTACCGGTGCGAACGTTCCGCCGTACTACGACTCCATGCTCGGCAAGCTTATCGTGTGTGCGCCCACGCGCGACGGCGCCATTCGCAAGATGCGCTCGGCTTTGGGCGAGCTCGTGATTGAGGGCGTGAGCGAAAACAGCGAGCTTCAGCTCGACGTGCTTGCAAACGATGAGTTCTTGTCGGGCATGTACCACACCGATCTGATGGGGCATCTCTATGCTGATGAATAGAAAAGCGAAGACGGTCAACGTCCTCGAGGGACCGATGACCGAGTCGTGCGCCGAGTTTCCCGCGCGCCACGTGTTTATCAAGTGCCCGGAGTGCCGCCGCGTGATCGATGAGGCGCGCCTGCACGACAACCTCGAGGTCTGCCCTCGTTGCGGCAAACACTTTCGCGTGAGCGGGCGCGACCGCATGCGCATGACGATTGACGAGGGCACGTTTGAGGAATGGGATGCCAGTCTGGCGCCGGAGGACTTCCTTTCGTTTCCCGGCTATGCCGACAAGCTCAAGAGCGTGAGCGAACGTTCGGGCGAGCGCGATGCCGTTGTGTGCGGCAAGGGCAAAATCTGCGGTTGCGATACGGCGCTCTTCTTTATGGACGCCAACTTTATGATGGGCTCGATGGGTTCCGTGGTGGGCGAGAAGATCTGTCGCACATTTGAGCGAGCGACCGAGCTTGGATTGCCAGTTGTCGGCTTTACCGTTTCGGGCGGTGCGCGCATGCAAGAGGGCGTGACATCGCTTATGCAGATGGCCAAGATTTCTGCGGCGGTTAGGCGCCACAGTGAGGCGGGCGGCCTGTATATCACGGTGCTCACCGATCCCACGACCGGAGGCGTAACCGCGAGTTTTGCCATGGAGGGCGACATTATCCTGGCCGAGCCCGATGCCCTGACGGCGTTTGCCGGTCCGCGCGTGATCGAGCAGAACATGCACAAGCGCCTGCCCAAAGGATTCCAGCGCTCCGAGTTTTTGCTGGAGCATGGCTTTTGCGATGCCGTTGTTCCGCGTGGCGAGATTGCGCTCACGGTAGGCGAGCTGCTGGCACTGCACGAAGGGCACGCACCCGGCCTGGGGGCACCGCATGAAATCGTGCATACGGGTCGCCGCGGCAAAAAGCTGGGACACTTGTTCAAGCGCTCGACGGCACCAAAAACCGCGCTCGAGATTGTCAAGCAGACCCGCTCGGCAGATCGAGCCACGGCGGGTGAGATGATCTCGCTGGGCCTCGACGGATTTGTGGAGTTGCACGGCGACCGTTACTTTGGCGACGACGCCGCTGTGGTGGCTGGCATTGGCTGGAAAGACGGACGCCCCGTAACGGTCATCGCCATCGAGCGCGGCACCACGACCAAAGAGCGTATGCGCCGCAACTTTGGCATGGCGCATCCCGAGGGCTATCGCAAAGCGCGTCGCCTTATGCGCCAGGCCGAAAAGTTTGGTCGACCGGTTCTGTGCCTGGTCGATACTTCGGGTGCGTTTTGCGGCATCGGTGCCGAGGAGCGCGGCCAGGGCGAGGCGATTGCCCAGAATCTCATGGAGATGAGCGGCCTTAAGACACCGATTGTTTCCGTTGTTACGGGCGAGGGCGGATCCGGTGGCGCACTGGCGCTGTCCGTGGCTGATCGCATTTTTATGCTTTCGAGCTCGGCCTATTCGGTCGTGAGCCCCGAGGCCTGTGCGTCGATCCTGTGGAAGGATACCGAGCGCGCGAATGAGGCCGCCGAGGCGCTTAAGCTCACGGCCCCCGATCTGTTGGCGCTCGGCATCATCGACGGCATTGTTGACGATAGGGGCCTGTCGCATGAGGAGATCGCCGGTGCCGTCATGTCCTCGGCATTTGATGCCTTCGATGCGCTTGGGCGGCTCGATGACGCGACCCTCACAAACCTCCGCTACGAAAAGTACCGCGCAATCGGTCAGTACCGCACGATGTGACAAAGAGACAGCCCGCATGTTACATTGGGAAAGGCGTTTCATGCCACAAGTTTCTAACACCTCGTTTACAACGACGGTTTCATCAAACGCAATGGCCGTGGTGGACTATCTGTCCAAAAGCATGATGTCGGCGTTGCCGTTTATTGTCTGCGCGGCGTTGTTCCGCACCGTCGCCGTCATTATGGGCGAAGGCATGCTGGGCCTGTGGTCTGCCGATTTCGAAATCTATCGCCTGTTCTACAGTTGGCTCTATAACGCCGGCTACTACTTTTTGCCCATTTATCTTGGTTGGGCGGCCGCCCGCCAGCTCGGTTGCTCGGAGCAGCTGGGCATGATGCTGGGCGGCGTATTGATTGCGCCCGATCTGCTTAAGCTCGTCGATGCCGCATCGACGACGGGGGCATCGATGACTTCCGTGTATGGTCTGCTTCCTGCGCCGGTCATCGATTACACGACGACTGTTATTCCGGTTCTCATCTCGGTGCCCGTGCTATGGCAGGTGGAGCGTTTCTTTCAGCGCACTATCCCTCAGGCTGTGGCGTTTTCTTTTGTACCGTTTGCAACCATGCTTGTCATGGTTCCGGTTTCGCTGTGTCTCACGGCGCCGGCGGGCAGCTATCTGGGTATGCTGTTGGGCCAGCTTATGTTTATGCTTGGCAATTCCGGTGGCATCGTGTCGCTGCTCACGCTCATGGGGCTTGCCGCGGGCTGGGAGTTCCTAAAGATCGCGGGCGTCAGTAACGTTGTCCTATCGCTCGCCTATGCGCAGTTTATGAGTGTGGGAACGGATTCGTGCATTCTGATCGCCGCGACGATGGCGACGTTCGCCGTTTGGGGCATGCCCTTTGGTGCGTCGCTCCGCGTTGCGGATAAGGACGAGAAGGCGCTCATGCTGGGCTATTCTATCTCGGGCGTGCTTGGCGGCGTAAGCGAGCCGGCGCTGTACGGTTGCGGCTTTAAATATGGCAGGTGCCTGACATGCATGGCCATTGGCGGCGCCGTCGGAGGCCTTGTTGCGGCCGTGGGCCACGTTACGGCCTATACCATCGGTATGACGAATGTCCTCATGGTCATTGGCTTTGCCACGGGTGGCATCTCGAACCTGCTGTGGTGCTGCGCTGCCGGCGGTGTGTCATTTGCGGTGTCTGCGGCGCTGAGCTACTGCTTTGGTGTAGTGCCGACGAAGGAGCAGGCGTCAGAAGACGGAGCCGATTCGCCCGAAACCTCTAAGAGCGTGGCCGAGGCAAGCGCATAAATCGATTGACAAGGGGGGGGCAGTCCCGCATGTCACATTCCAAGGTCGTGGCCCGTGTGGGTTGCGGCCTTTTTGTATCTAGGGGGCAAAGTGGCTACACTACAATCCGTTTGAGCAATAGATATATAAGTAGTACCGTGGGGGCGGATGCAGATGGTCGAGTGGATTGTTAAGCGCGCACAGGGCGATCGTGCGCGTGTGGGCACGTTAGCGGGCATGGTGTGTATTGTCGCTAATGTGGCGCTTTGTGCTGCGAAGGGCGCAATTGGTGTGCTGTCGGGATCGGTTTCGATCGTGGCGGATGCCATGAACAACCTGTCCGATGCCAGTTCGAATATCGTGAGCGTGCTGGGCTTTAAGCTGGCGAGCAAGCCGGCCGACCCCGAGCATCCTTACGGCCACGGTCGCTACGAGTATCTCTCGGGTCTGGTCGTGGCGGCACTCGTGCTGCTGATTGGCGTTGAGCTGGTGAAGTCCTCGGTTGAGCGCGTCATCCACCCCGAACCTGTCGAGTTCTCGCTTGCCCTGGTGGCAGTTCTAGTGCTTTCGATGGTTGTTAAGCTGTGGATGGCGGCCCTCAACCAAAAGCTCGGCGATCGCATTGAGTCCGAGACGCTGCATGCGACCGCGCAGGATTCCAAGAACGACGTCCTTGCCACGGGCGCCGTGTTAGCGTGCGCAATTGTTTCGCAGGTGACGCACATCAATCTTGACGCATGGGTCGGCCTTGCCGTTGGCGCCTATATTGGCTGGAGCGGTTTTGAGCTTATCCAAGATACGGTGAGCCCGCTTTTGGGCCAGACGCCCGATCCTAAGCTGGTCAAGCACATTCGAGACAAGATCATGAGCTATCCCGGCGTTTTGGGCGTTCACGATTTGATGGTTCACGACTACGGCCCGGGCAGGAAGTTCGCAAGCGCTCACGCCGAGATGGCAGCCGAGGCCAGCCCGATGGAAAGTCACGACACGCTCGACAATATTGAGCAGGCGTTTAGGAACGAAGATGGCATGATTGTCACGCTCCATTACGACCCCATCGTGACCGACGATCCCAAGGTGGCGAGCATGCGTTTGCACATCAACGCAATGGCTCAGGAGATCGATAGTCGCCTCTCGATTCATGACCTGCGCTGTGTGCCGGGTCCTACGCACACCAATGTGATTTTCGACTGCGTGCGCCCCTCGGATCTGCAGATGAGTGCCGAAGACGTAAAGCACGCGCTGGCACAACGGGTCGAATCGGAATATCCCAAGTCGGTCGCAAAGATTACGATTGACGAGGACTATGTCGGCCATACCCGCGAGTAAGGCTGTGCCAGCAAAGCAGGTTATGCAGAAGGGGAGAGCATGAAGAAACTGTATCTACTCCGCCACGGGCAGACGGAGTTCAACGTCAAAAAGCTGGTCCAGGGCCGCTGCGATTCACCGCTCACCGACCTGGGCCGTCAACAGGCACAGGCAGCGGCCGCGTGGCTCAAAGCCCATGGCGTCGTCCCCGACAAAGTGGCCTCATCGCCTTTAGGCCGAGCCATGGCCACGGCAAGTCTCGTCGCATGCGAGCTCCTCGGTCCGGACGCCGCGGTTGAGCCCTGCGAAGGCATCATCGAGCGCTGCTATGGAACCTTCGAGGAAGGTCCCCACGACGCATTGCCTACCGACGTCTGGGATCCGGGCGAGGATTTGGTCCCATTCGGAGGAGAAGGAAGCCATGCGCTGCAAGAGCGCATGGTAGAAACCCTCACCAGTATCATGGGCGCCGATGGTATCGAAACCCTTCTAGCAGTAAGCCACGGCAGTGCCAGCCGCCAATTCATCAAGGCTACAGCCCCAGAGGGCTTCGAGCTCCCAGCAAAACTCCCCAACTGCGCCATCATGGTCTTCAATTTCGATGAGCAAAAGCCACAAGCAGAAGGCGAGCCTCATCAATGCAAGTTCACCCTCCAGCAAATAGTGGACCCCCAACAAAGTCATTAGCCTGAGCGAGCAAGGTTTAGCACACTGGGAACGTGCCACGCACTTTACCTGCGTAAACAATGTGAGTGAAATATGAATCTCGATGGATACGCCCGCAGCCGTGTATACTAAACAGCTGTGTGTAACCAGGGGAGTATTCTGGCTGGACAAAATGCCTGCTTAATAGGGTTGTCAGGTAGTCCGGACGTAATACAAGGCTGGGGAGCACGTCGTGTAAGTAGTGGTCCTCTAGGGGCGTACGCTCGGTGGTGTACGCATTGTCCCAAGACCACGCGAGAGTTGGGATCATATCTTGATCAGCATGATTCTCGGCCGCAAGATTGGCATGACCCAGGTTTGGGACGAGGACGACAACGTCGTTCCCGTCACGGTCATCCAGGCTGGCCCCTGCGCTGTCTCGCAGGTTAAAACTCAGGCAACCGACGGCTACGACGCCGTCCAGATCGGTTTCGGCGACATCAAGGCCAAGAACGTGAACAAGCCCATGGCTGGTCACTTCGCCAAGGCTGGCGTCGAGCCTGTCCGCTTCCTTCGTGAGGTCCGCGTCGAGAACGGCGAGGAGCACAAGGTCGGCGAGGTCGTCACCGTCGCTGATTTCGCTGATGTCGAGAAGGTCGACGTCATCGGTACCTCCAAGGGTAAGGGCTTCCAGGGTCGCATCAAGCGCTGGGGTCAGCGCCGCGGTCCTATGACGCATGGTTCTCACTTCCAGCGTCACCCCGGTTCTATCGGTCAGTGCGCCTATCCTGCGCGCGTCCTCAAGGGCGTCAAGATGGCCGGTCACATGGGTAACGAGCGCGTTACCGTCAAGAACCTTTCCGTTGTCCGCATCGATGCCGAGCAGAACCTCATCTTGGTCAAGGGCGCTGTCCCGGGTGCCAAGAATGGTCTCGTCGCCATCCGTATGGCCTAAGGGCCCAGCCCATTTAGCCCAGCGTCATACCAAGGAGAACACTTAAATGGCAAAGTTTGAAGTAAAGAACAGCGAGGGCAAGAAGGTCGCCGAGGCCGAGCTCGCCGCTGAGGTGTACGGCATCGAGCCGAACATCCACGTTATGCACCACATCGTCAAGTGCCAGATGGCCTCTTGGCGTCAGGGCACCCAGTCTGCTAAGGGTCGCTCTGAGGTTTCCGGTGGCGGCAAGAAGCCTTGGCGTCAGAAGGGCACCGGCCGTGCCCGCCAGGGTTCCATCCGTGCTGCCCAGTGGCGTCACGGTGGCGTTGTCTTCGCCCCCAAGCCCCGTTCCTACGCTAAGCGTATGAACAACAAGGAGGTCAAGCTGGCTATGCGCTCCGCGCTGTCCGCCAAGCTGGCCGATGGCGAGCTCGTGCTCGTCGACGACTACGGCTTCGAGAAGCCTTCCACCAAGGCTGCCGTCGCCATGCTCAAGGCTCTCGGCCTTGAGGGCAAGCGTCTGACCATCATCGTTCGCGATGAGGACGTCAACGCCTACCTGTCGTTCCGCAACATTCCCAAGACGTTCATCATCACCGCTGACGAGGCCAACACCTACGATCTCGTCAACAACAACGCCGTGCTGATGCCCGCCGACATCGCCGCTCACTTCGGGGAGGTGCTTGCATAAATGACCGCCCACGAGATCATCATCCGTCCGATCGTGTCCGAGCGTTCCTTCTCCGGCATGGAGCTGAACAAGTACACGTTCGAGGTCGCCAAGGATGCTAACAAGTATCAGATCAAGGACGCTGTCGAGGAGATCTTCGGCGTCAAGGTCGTTCGCGTGAACACCCTGACGGTCAAGCCCAAGACCAAGCGCGTGCGCTATGTCGCCGGCAAGACCCGTTCTTGGAAGAAGGCCATCGTCACGCTGGCCGAGGGCGACACCATCGAGGTCTTTGGCAACCAGGCCTAAGACTCGCTGCTGTTGAGTGAGCTCATGCCTCCCAAATAGGGGAGGCGGGAGCTCAAGGTTTTGGGCGTATAAAATGGACACGCCCGGAACCGTGTATACGTCCGGTGTCATCGCACCCGAGGCAGAACCTCGAATCCCTGTCTGCGATGGCTAACGGATTCCTATTGAAAGGGATTGTAATGGCTGTAAAGCACCTTAAGCCGACCTCCGCTGGTAGGCGTTGGCAGACGATCTCCGACTTCTCCGAGATCACCTGCACCAAGCCCGAGAAGTCTCTTCTCGAGCCCCTGCCCAAGAAGGCCGGTCGTAACAACAACGGCCGCATCACCACCCGCCACCAGGGCGGCGGCGTGAAGCGTCGTTACCGCGTGATCGACTTCAAGCGCAACAAGGACGGCGTGCCCGCCAAGGTTGCCACGATCGAGTACGATCCGAACCGTTCCGCTCGCATCGCTCTGCTGCACTATGCTGACGGTGAGAAGCGCTACATCCTGGCCCCCAAGGGCCTCGAGGTCGGTCAGACCATCATGTCCGGTTCTGACGCCGACATCAAGCCGGGCAACGCTCTGCCCCTCGCCGACATCCCCGTCGGTACGCTCATCCACGCCGTCGAGTTCCAGCCGGGCAAGGGCGCTGCTATCGCCCGTTCCGCCGGTAACTCCTGCCAGCTGATGGGTAAGGAGGGCAAGTACGCTATCGTCCGTATGCCTTCCTCCGAGATGCGCCGCATCCTCGTTACCTGCCGCGCCACCGTTGGTGAGGTCGGCAACGCCGATCACTCCAACATCGTCATCGGCAAGGCCGGCCGTAAGCGTCACATGAACGTGCGCCCGACCGTCCGCGGTACCGTCATGAACCCTGTCGACCACCCGCACGGCGGTGGCGAGGGCAAGAACCACACCTCTGGTCGTCCCTCCGTTACCCCCTGGGGTAAGCCGACGAAGGGCCTTCGTACGCGCAAGAAGAAGAAGGTCTCGAACCAGCACATCATTCGTCGCCGTAAGAAGTAATTTCGGATACCGAGTTTTAGGAGAAAGCACTTATGAGCAGAAGTCTCAAAAAGGGCCCGTTCGTGGAGACTCGCCTTCTCTCGCGTATCACCGCGATGAACGAGGCTGGCAAGAAGGACGTCGTGAAGACCTGGTCCCGCGCGTCCACCATCTTCCCCGAGATGGTTGGTCACACCATCGCCGTCCACGACGGCCGCAAGCATGTGCCCGTGTATGTTACCGAGTCCATGGTTGGTCACAAGCTCGGCGAGTTCGCGCCGACTCGTACGTTCCGTGGCCACAAGGCCAAATAGGGGGTTAACCGTAAATGGCAACTAAGTCTATTGAAACTGAGGCCACCGAGGTTCGCGCCGTCGCTAAGTACGTGCGTGTTTCCCCCAGCAAGGCCCGCCTGGTGGTCGATCTGATCCGCCGCAAGCCTGTTGCTCAGGCCTTCGACATCCTCCACTTCTGCGACCGTGCCGTCGCCGTGGATGTCGAGAAGGTTCTCCGTTCCGCCGTTGCGAACGCCGAGAACAACAACGGTCTGCGTGCCGACAACCTGGTTGTCGCCGCTGCCTATGTTGACGAGGGTCCGACGCTTAAGCGCATCCGTCCCCGCGCCAAGGGTTCCGCTTCTCGCATTCTGAAGCGTACTTCCCACATCACCGTCGTCGTTGCTCCTCGAAAGGAGGCGTAAAGCTGTATGGGTCAGAAAGTCTACCCCACCGGCTTCCGTCTTGGCATCACCGAGAACTGGCGCTCCCGCTGGTTCGCAGAGAAGGATTACGCTAAGACCCTCGGTAACGATCTCGAGATCCGCAAGTACCTCGAGAAGCGTCTTTCCCGCGCAGCTGTCTCCCGTGTCGAGATCGAGCGCGCTGGCGACAAGGTGAAGGTCATCATCCTCACCGCTCGCCCCGGCGTTGTCATCGGTAAGAAGGGTGCCGAGATCGATACCCTCCGCACCGAGCTCGAAAAGGTCGCTGGCGTCTCCAAGGGCCAGCTCTCCGTCGACGTTGTCGAGATCAAGCGCCCCGAGCTCGACGCCAACCTCGTTGCTCAGTCTATCGCCGAGCAGCTCGAGGGCCGCGTTGCCTTCCGTCGCGCTATGCGCAAGGCTGTCCAGTCTGCCCGCAAGGCCGGCGCTAAGGGCATCCGTATCCAGTGCTCCGGTCGTCTCGGCGGTGCCGAGATGGGCCGTCGTGAGTGGTACCGCGAGGGTCGCGTGCCTCTGCACACCCTCCGTGCCAAGATCGACTACGGCACGGCTGTCGCCAGCACCACCATGGGCGCTTGCGGCGTGAAGGTCTGGATCTACCTGGGCGAGAAGCTCCCGGGCCAGCCTGTTCCCAACCCTGCACTCGAGGGCTCTTCCCGTCCTCGTCGTCGTAACTCCGAGAGGAGGGGTCAGTAGTGCTTGCCCCTAAGCGTATTCTTCACCGCAAGGTGCAGCGTGGCTCCATGAAGGGCCAGGCCAAGGGTAATACCGAGCTGCATTTCGGCGAGTTTGGTATCCAGGCTCTCGAGGCCCATTGGATCACCAACCGTCAGATCGAGGCCGCTCGTATTGCCATGACCCGCTACATGAAGCGTGGCGGTCGTGTCTACATCACGATCTTCCCCGATAAGCCCATCACCAAGAAGCCTGCCGAGACTCGCATGGGTTCTGGTAAGGGTAACCCCGAGGAGTGGGTGGCCGTCGTCAAGCCCGGCCGCATCATGTTCGAGGTCAAGGGCGTGCCCGAGGAGGTCGCTCGCGAGGCTCTGCGTCTTGCACAGCACAAGCTTCCCATCAAGACCAAGATTGTTGCTGCTAAGAACGCTGAGCAGCGCATCGAGAAGGAGATGGCTGAGGAGGCCGCTCTCGAGGCCAAGTGGGCTGCTGAGGACGCCGCCGCCGCCAAGGAGGAGAACTAATGAAGCCCGCAGAGATTCGTGAGCTCTCGGACGCTCAGCTCGTTGAGAAGCTGAAGGAAATGCGCGCCGAGCTCTTTAACCTTCGTTTCCAGATGGCCACCAGCCAGCTGGACAACACCGCTCGCGTCAACACCGTGAAGAAGGACATCGCTCGCGTCCTCACGGAGCAGCGCGCCCGCGAGATCGCAGCGGAGAAGTCCGCTGTCGCCGAGTAGGACCTAAGGAGAGAACATGACTGATTCGCGTAACTCGCGTAAGGTCCGTACGGGTGTCGTTACCTCCGTCTCCGGTGCCAAGACCATTGTTGTCACCATCACCGAGCGCAAGCGTCACCCCAAGTACGGCAAGATGATGACCAGCTCCAAGAAGCTGCACGCTCACGACGAGGAGTGCACGGCTGGCGTGGGCGATACCGTCCGCGTTATGGAGACCCGTCCTATGTCCAAGATGAAGCGTTGGCGCCTCATCGAGGTCGTCGAGCGCGCTAAATAAGCAGTCGCTCTTACGACTTGTACGTTTCCGAAGATGTGCGTATGCCTGGCTTGCATACCACAGGCCGTATAAAGGCTGCGCACCTCTCTTCGGTTCTTAGTTCGGAGGAACATCTACCATGATTCAGATGCAAACCATGCTGAACGTCGCCGACAACTCCGGCGCTCGCAAGATTCGCTGCATCAAGGTGCTTGGCGGTTCCAAGCGTCGTTATGCAGGCATCGGCGATGTGTTCATCGGTGCTGTCCAGGAGGCTACCCCTGGCGCCAACGTCAAGAAGAAGGACGTTGTCCGTTGCGTCGTCGTTCGCACCGTTAAGGAGATCCGCCGCAAGGATGGCTCCTACATTCGCTTTGATGAGAACGCCTGTGTTGTCATCAACAACGATGGTTCGCCCGTCGGCACCCGTATCTTCGGGCCCGTCGCTCGCGAGCTTCGTGACAAGAAGTACATGAAGATCGTCTCGCTCGCTCCCGAGACCCTGTAGTTAGGGGAGATATATGTATATCAAGAAGGGCGATAAGGTCCAGGTTCTCTCTGGTAAGGATCGCGGCAAGCAGGGCGTTATCCTGCGTGCTCTCCCCGCCGAGAACAAGGTCGTTGTCGAGGGCGTTTCGGTCGTCAAGAAGGCCGTCAAGCCCAACGCTGCCAACCAGCAGGGCGGCATCGTTTCGCAGGAGGCTCCCATCGACGCCTCCAACGTCAATCTCGTCTGCCCCGAGTGCGGTAAGGTTACCCGCGTCGGTCACGAGAAGGACGGCAAGAACAAGCTGCGCGTCTGCAAGAAGTGCGGTCACAAGTTCTAAGCTGCCCGCAACATCAAGTTGCTAGCAAAGGCCCGGATGCCACGGCACCCGGGCCTTTTTCTATCCCTACTCATTGGGGACACTCATTGGGGACAGACTTAAATGAGTGGTCGTTGATTGGCAGTCATTGGGGACAGACTTAAATGACTAGTCGCTGGGGACGTTCTTAAACGGCTAGTTGATGGGGACAGTCTTTAGATTTGTATATCTGGCCATCTGGGATAGGCTTCAGCGAAAGCGGCACTTAGGGACCGTCCCAAACTGCCGGCACATAGGGACGTTCCCTTTTTGCCGGCAGTTTGGGACGGTCCTTTGATGTCTGGTGCCCCCAGAGGGGTGAAGTAATACAGCTGGCTCTGTCTTTTAGGGCTTTGGTGTTCCGCCCCTTTATGTTTCACAAGGATCGTCCCGTGCGCATTTACGCGCATAGCCTTGCGCGATAATACGCATAACCGCGCAAACATCTGTCAACTATGGCTAAATAATGACCGATAAGCAAATAAACACGCAAACACGAGCAGATACGCGCGCAATTGTGCGAATATAGGGTTGTTAGAAATGAAGGACTTCCGATACCTCAGGAGGCACATAATGGCAGATTCCAAACAGGCTCCGCTCGACGCCGAAGCAGCCGCTAAGGCGGCGTTTGCCTCGGTCCAGGATCAGCCGTTCCCCAACGATATTTTTACGGCCCCCGAGCTCCGCTGGGCCGTGATCGGTTGCGGTGTTATCGCCAACCAAATGGCCCGGTCTCTCGCTCTTGCCGGTCGCAGGCTTGCGGGCGTCGCCAACCGCACTCTGTCCAAGGCTCAAGCTTTTGCTGAGCAGTATGGCATCGAGAAGGTCTATGAATCGGTCGAGGACCTCTATGCCGATCCGAACATCGACGCGATCTATATCACCACCCCGCATAACACGCATATCACCTACCTGCGCGCCGCTCTGGCAGCTGGTAAGCACGTACTCTGCGAGAAGGCCATTACCCTCAATTCCGCTGAGCTCGACGAGGCGCGTGCCATCGCCGACGAGCACAACGTGGTCCTCATGGATGCCACTACGGTGCTCCACATGCCCTTGTATCAGGAGCTGCGCCGCCGCATGGATGCCGGCGAGTTTGGCCGCATGAATCTTGCTCAGCTCAACTTTGGTAGCTATAAGGAGTACGGCGACCTGACCAACCGCTTCTACAATCGCAACCTTGCTGGCGGTGCCATGCTCGATATTGGCGTCTATGCCCTGTCCGTTATGCGCTTCTTTATGGCAAGCCAGCCCGCTGAGGTCATTTCGCTGGGCAACACCTGCGAGACCGGCGTTGACGTTGCGGGCGGCATCGTCTGCCGTAATGCCGAGCAGCAGCTGGGTGTTGTGAGCCTCACGCTCCACTCCAAGCAACCCAAGCGCTCGATTATTAGCTTCGATAAGTGTTATATCGAGGTCAACGAGTATCCGCGCGCCGATCACGCGACCATCGTGTGGACTGCGGACGGCCACCGCGAGGAGGTCCACGCCGGCACCGAGGCTTACGCCCTTTGCTATGAGATGGCCGATCTTGAGAAGGCCGTTGCCGGCGACGACTCTAAGCGCGAGCTGCTGGATTATGCTTCTGATGTTATGAAGCTTATGACCAAGCTTCGCGCCGACTGGGGAGTCGTGTACCCCGAGGAGGAGTAAGCGATGCTTGCGGAAGATAGGCTCAACGCGATCGTGTCGATGGTTCAGCAGGCCGGCTCGGTTACCGTGCCGGAGCTTGCTGAGGCCCTGGGCGTGACGGCGTCTACCATTCGGCGCGACCTGCAGACGCTCGATCGAGCGCACCGCATCGCCAAGGTCCACGGTGGGGCGACGAGTCTTGAGCGCGCGCACGTGACGCGCGACCTAACGCTTAATGAGCGCAGCGACCTCCATAACGATGACAAGGAGCGTATCTGCGCCCGTGCGGCGGCGCTTGTGGAGCCTGAGAGCTTTGTATACATCGACTCGGGCTCGACGACGCTCAGGCTCATCGAGCATCTTCCACACCTTGAAGATGTCACCTATGTGACCGATTCCGTGCTCCATGCTCAACGCCTTGCTTTGCGCGGCATGCGTACCGTGGTGCTGGGCGGCGAGCTCAAACCCGAGACCGAGGCGCTCGTTGGCCCCGATGCCTTGGCAACCTTAGACCGCTACAACTTCAACTGTGGCTTTTGGGGCTCTAACGGCATTGCCGCCGAGCAGGGCTTCACAGCGCCCGATATCGAGGAGGCGCAAGTAAAGCGTATCTCGATGCGCCATACGGCCAAGCGCTTCGTAATCTCGGACGCCAGTAAATTTGGCATGGTGGCGCCCGTCAAGTTCGCGGACTTCCGCGACGCAACGATTATTACCGCAGGCGATGTCCCCGCCAAGTACCGGGCAATGGACAACGTCATCACGGTCTAACAGCAGGGGACGGGCAAGCGCCAAAACCACCGCGAAGGGGTAGGAACCTATGTGGTGGTTTTGACGTTTGTCCAGATAAAACCTGCCAAAATAAACCTGTCCCTTTTCGGCAGGTTTTAGGGCTCCCAGGGGCAGGGGGCTTCTATGTGGATGTGCTCGCCGGTTACGGGATGCGTGAAGGACACGCTGTGGGCGTGGAGCATCAGGCCGCAGGGGCGCGGCGTTCCGTACAGGTCGTCGCCAACCAGGGGATGATGCTCGCTCGCCAGATGCACACGGATTTGGTGCTTACGGCCGGTGAGCAACTCGACATCGATATACGAACGCGCGGGAAGGCCTCGGCGGCTCTTAAGGCGCTTGAGCACCTTCACGCGCGTCTGAGACGGCTTGCCGCTGGCGCCAACGCGCATCTTGCGGCTATCGTGGCGGTCGCGGGCGATGGGCTTGTCGATGAGCTTCTCGTTCCAGTCGATCTTGCCCTCGGCGAGCGCCAGATAGTGCTTTTCGAACGCGTGGTCGATAATCATCTGGTCAAAGGCGGGCTGCGTCTGCTTGTCGAGCGAGAACAGCACCACGCCGGTGGTGTCACGGTCCAGGCGATTGAGCGGCTGCATGTCGGTCGCGGCAAAGCCGTCGCCCATCGCCAGCAGCAGGTCGCTGGCGTAGTCGGTGAGCGTGCGCTCGCCGGTGCCGTCGCCGTGGACAATCATGCCGGCGGGCTTGTCGATGGCCATAAGCCAGGCGTCGCAGTAGAGGACTTGAGGTTCTTCGTTCACGTGTAAGCCTTTCGGTTAGCTAATTCCCACAAACATGCAGCCCGAGGTGGCGCCGCGCAGGCGGGCGGCGGGCTTACGGCCGGCTTGAGCCGCCTCGACGGCGCGACGGACGCGAGCGACGGCACGGCCAATCTCATCGGCCTCGAGCAGGGTTCCGTCGACCATAAGATGACGGACGCCGGCGTCGAGCAACTGCGGTACCTGCGGCGTGAGGTCGATGGGGTAGGCGTCGTACAGGCGTGAGCGGCCGTGGATGTCGGTACGCACCGGCATGATCTTGCCGTCGATATTCTTGAGCGAGAGCTTGCGGGCACGCAGGCGGCAGTTGGCACAATCGTGGATACAGCCGTTGGCAACCTGCAGGATGCAGTGCTCGCTCGTCATAACGCGCGGGCGGCCAAAGACGGTGATGCCCAGAGCCGCGGGCGCGGCGGCGCCGAGCGAGACAATCTCGTCGAGTGTGATCTCGGGCGAGAGCCAAAACGCACCGGCTCCGCGCTCGGCAAGCGCCTCCATGCAGGGCGTGTTGTGCACCGGCAGGCAAGAGCGAATCTCGGCCGTGGCGCCAACCTGGGCGGCCAGGGCAAGCTCAGAGATGTTGCCAATAGCGACCGTGGCGCCGGCAACAACCCACGGGTCGACGCGTACGTGGTCAACGGCGCGGCAGACCTCGTCGAGCACGGGTACGATGCCCTGCTCAAATGCATCGGCGGGGGAGAGCTCGGTCGCATCGAGTGCATCGGTGGTCATGTAGATGCGCGTTACACCCTCGGCGCGAGCGGCCTCGGCGGCCTCGAGCGAGGTGACGGTGGCGCAGATCTGCGGCTCATCGCGGTAGTGCTCGAGCGCGGGGCGGGAATCACTGGTTACAATCGCCGGCAGCTCGAGCGTTTTCGCGCGCTCCTCGTACGGTGCCAGAATGGCCTCTTCCAGCGCCTTACAAGCGGCGGCGCGCACCTTGTGCACGGCGGAAAAGCCCATACCGCAGCCGGCGTCGAGCGAAACGTCAAAGCTTGCGGCCTCAAAGGGAGAGGAGCCCATGCGCCCGACGTGCTCAACCAGATCGGATGCCTCGACGGCGCGGGTCTTGGCAGCCTCGACGGTAAAGCCCGTGGCCGTGGCCGTAAGCGAAGGATCGTCGCAACAGGTGAGCGTAACGGCAAACGGCTCGCCCAGACGCGCCACAACGGACACGTCTACGGCGCGGCGGCGCAGCACATCGCGCTTGAGCGCGGCGCCGGCGGCGTCAATGGCGCGCTGGCTTCGAATCACGCGCACGCGGCAGCCCTCGGGCATGCTACGGGGCACGCGACACTCGATGACATCGCCGGCAGTGGCATCATCGGCGGCAATGGTGGTCAGGAACTGGTCAAACTCGTTATCGTGGCGAAGCTCCAGCAGGTCGCCCTTGCCCACGGGCTCAAACAGCTCAATGCGGGCGATGGCGGCGCGGCGACGGCGGTCGTCGGGCTTGAGTCCGCGTACATCGCGGTTGGCCAGACGGCTGCCCAGCACCGTGCCCACAATCTGGCCGCGGTTGTTGGAGCGCTCGTAGCTCATCATCTCGTCGCCCGAGGTGCCGTCTTGATAGGCGTGCGTAAAGTCGCGGTTAAAACAGCGCTTGAGTTGGCGCTGGCGAGCGGCGTCCTCATCCTTAGAGGTCGAAACATCGGCAAGCATGTCATCAATCTGATGACGATACACGTCGACGATGGAATACACGTAATCGGGGGCCTTCATGCGGCCCTCAAGCTTGAGCGATGCGGCGCCGGCGTCATACAGACGGCGAACAAGCTGCGACGTGTTGGTGTCGCGCGGGCACAGCGCGCGCTCGCGACCGGCAGGGGAGAGCGAGCGGCCGTTCTCGTCGATCAGCTCGTAAGGCAGGCGACAGGGCTGAGCGCACATGCCGCGGTTGGCCGAGCGGCCTGCCATGGCAAAGCTCGACAGCAGGCACAGGCCCGAGTAGCAAAAGCAGATGGCGCCGTGGCTAAAGACCTCGAGGTCGACATCGGGCGCGGCGTCGTGGATGGCGGCGATCTCGTCGATGGAGAGCTCGCGCGAGAGAGTCACGCGGTCGGCGCCCTGTTCGCGGCACCAAAGCGTTCCGCGGTCGTCATGGATGTTCGCCTGGGTCGAGATATGGGTTTCGATGCCGGGCATGGTGCGCTTGACCTCAAAGAACAGACCCCAGTCCTGGATGATGAAGGCATCGGCGCCCAGCGTGGAGCAGCGGTGGATGAGTTGCAGCGCATCGCCCATCTCGGACTGCTTGATGACGATGTTGACCGTGACGTAGACGCGCGACCCGGCTAGATGCGCGGCGCGGCAGGCCTGCTCAAAGGCCTCGTCGGTAAAGTTGGTGGCCTTGCGGCGGGCGTTGAAGCTGCCCATGCCGCAATAGATGGCGTCTGCCCCCGCGGCGAGTGCGGCGGCAAAGGGCTCGGGCCCTCCGGCGGGCGCTAAAAGCTCGGGTCTGCGGTTGGTGGTTCGACTGGCGGTTGCGGTCATATCCTGCCTTTCAAAATGCTCAGATATTCAAAAGTATAGTGGCGCCGTTGCGGCAGGCGATGCCCGTGCTCCAAGCGGGATAAAGTCTTCAGCAGCTTGGACTGGCTGCTCCACATGAGAACCGTTCAGCGGTTCGGGGAGACCGTTGGGCGATAAAATATTCTCGCAAGCTGATAATATTCTTGCATCAAACAGAAACCTTGAGTACCATCCCAATCAAGCGCGGTGTTCAGACCGAACTGTGCCTCCCGGTGTGAACGCCGCGCTCACGCTTTCTCAACTGATCGTAAGGAGATAAACATGAGCAAGACCGTCGTGTCTTCCGATAACGCACCCGCAGCCATCGGCCCGTATTCCCCTGGTATCCAGACCGGCAACATGGTGTTCCTGTCCGGCCAGCTGGGCATCGACCCTGCAACCGGCAAGATGCCCGAGGGCGTCGAGGCCCAGGCCAAGCAGTCCCTCGCCAACGTCGAGGCCCTGCTGACCGCTGCCGGCGCCACCTTTGCCGATGTCGTCAAGACCACGGTCTACCTGGCCGACATTGCCGACTTCGCTGCCGTGAACGAGATCTATGCCTCCAAGTTCGAGGCTCCGTTCCCCGCGCGCAGCGCTTTCCAGGTTGCCGCCCTTCCGGCTGGCGGTCTGGTTGAGATTGAGGTCGTCGCCGCTCTCTAAGGCGTTGGCAACAACTAAACATGACATGCAAAAAGACCCTGCAGCGCGTGCGAGCTGCAGGGTCTTTTGTCAAGTGACGGGTCGCTTGTGGAGCCGCGCTCCATTTTGCTCGTTAGCCCTCCTTGCGAACTTTTTGCAGGTAGCGGTAGACGCTGGGCTCCGAGATGCCCAGCGCGGTGGCGGCGCAGGCCACGGCACCCTTGAGCATGAACACCCCGTTGCCGTTGAGGTGGCGAATGACGTCCACGCGGTCGCTCTGACCAAGTGACGCTACGTCCAGCCCGCGCGCGCTCAGCAACTCGGCAATGCTGCGGTCGATGAGCTCCTGTGTGGACTCCGAAAGGCTTTCGACCTCGATAGGGGCGGGCTCCGTGCGCGTCGGCGCTGCGTCGAAGCACGCCATGAGCTGCTGCGCCATGGCGTTGATGGAACGCACGGTCGAGAGATCGGTGTTGACGCAGAGCATACCGACGATCTCGTCATGCTCGCGGATAAAGTACGTCGCTGACTCCAACGTCTTGCCGCCGGCACCGCGCCCCTCGTAGCCCGTAATAAACGGCAGGTCGCGATACTTGGGGTCGTGCATGATCTTGAGCGCCAGATCGGTGGCGGGGCCGCCGACCTTGCGGCCGCTCACGATGCCGTTGCGAATATCGACGATGGCGTGGTCGGGATCCGAGAAATCGTGCAGCACGATTTCGCTGTTTTTGCCGAGTATCTGCTCCAGAAAATCGACCATCGGCAAAAAGCGGCGTACGGTCTCGTTCACGGGCAACTCCTTTGGGTGAAATCGGAAATGTTCATAACAATTTTTTCTCATGGTAACACGCTGCCCATCATCTCGTATATCCGCAGGTACATTGCGTAATACAGATGAGCGGTAGATATTTGGCGGTAAACGGTTGACCAAAAGAAAAGTTAGATGTTATTTTGACCAGACACTTTCCTGACCTGCGGAAATGCGTTATTTCAGCTGAAGAATAGTCTGATAACAAAAAATTATTATTGAGAATGAGAATCATCTTTAATACGATATGCAATGAAGGCACAACCTCAACCCCGCGCTGCGTCACAATAGAGCGTTAGATGCGAAAACAACTACTTCGAGGATTGGTGGTCAAATGACCCAGGAGACGGTTACGAACGGCACTGAAGCCCTGTTCACTCGCGAAGGCATGCCTCCCGTTAAGGAAATGATCCCGTGTGCCCTTCAGCACGTACTGGCATCGTTTGCCGGCATCATTACCCCGGCGGTCATCATGGCCGGCGTCTACGGCTTTAATAGCCAGCAGAGCACCGACATCATCCAGGTCGCGCTCATTCTTTCGGCGATCGATACGGCCCTTCAGGCCTTCGCTCCCTTCCGTCGCATCGGCGGCGGCCTGCCCATCGTCATGGGCGTTTCGTTCGCGTTCCTGCCGGCCCTGCAGGCCATGGGTGCCTCGGGCTTTAGCTTTGGTGCGCTGCTGGGCGGCGAGATCGTCGGCGGCGCCGTCGCAGTCCTCTTTGGTCTGGCCTACAGCAAGATCAAGTGGCTGTTCCCGCCCGTCGTGACCGGTACGGTCATCTTCTCCATCGGCGTTTCGCTGTATCCCACGGCCGTCAAGTATATGGCCGGCGGTATGGGTACGCCGCTATGGGGCACCCCGCAGGCCTGGTGTGTCGCTCTTATCACCTTCGCCGTGGTCTTTGCGCTCGCCAACTTTGGCAAGGGCACGCTCAAGCTGGGATCCGTGTTCTTTGGCATGATCGTCGGCATGATCGTCTCCATCCCCTTTGGCATGATCGACTTCTCCAGCGTCGCCACCGCTCAGGTCTTCGCCCTTCCCAAGCTCATGCCCTACGCGCTCGAGTTTGATCCCGAGGTCTGCATTACCCTCGCCGTCGTGTTCCCCATGGTTGCTATTCAGGTTATCGGTGACGTCTCCGCCGCCTGCCTGGGCTCCATCGACCGTATGCCCACCGAGCGCGAGCTCTCCGGCGCTATCGTGTCCCAGGGCCTCACCTCTATGGTCGGCGGCCTGCTGGGCGGTCTTCCCACCAGCGCCCTTGGCCAGAACGTGGGCATCATCTGCTCCAACAAGGTCGTCAACAAGTGGGTCTTTGTGATCATCGCGGCCGTCTTTGCCATCGCCGGTCTGTTCCCGCAGCTCTCTGCCGTCCTTTCCGCTATCCCGCAGCCCGTCATCGGCGGCGCGACCGTCGGCGTCTTTGGCACCATCACCATGAACGGCGTGCGCATGTTCACCCGCGAGGGCCTCACGCAGCGCACTACCACTATCGTCGGCACCTCCGTCGTCTTTGGCCTGGGTATCTGGATGGCCAGCGGTTGCCTTGCCGGCGAGGGTATGCCCGCCTGGGTGTCCACCGTCATCGGCTCCAATGCCGTAACCCCCACCGCCATCATGGCCATTGTCCTTAACCTGATCCTTCCGCAGACGCCGGTCGTGGCTCAGCACATCGATGCTGCCAAGGACGCTGCCGTGGATCTGGTCTTGCCCGAGAGCAAGAAGTAACCAATTCGGTGCTATTCGTCGGCGGACGCATCGCCTCGTCCGCCGACGCCATGCGGCGCCAAGCCGCACTTCAAAGGGCTTGTCCCTTTGGTGAAGCGTTGACGGGAGAGGGCCCGTTTCCGGTGTAGGCCGGCGCTTCGCACTCCGCCATGTCAGAGGTGTCAAACCCCGCCTCTGATGTTGAAGGGAGCATCCATGCTTCTGGTCGCTAACGGTTCCGTCTTTACCCGCAACGCTCAGGCCCCGTTCATTCCAAACGGTGCGGTCGCCATTGACGGAGATACGATCGTCGAAGTAGGTCCCGAGTGCGAGCTCAAGGCCAAGTACCCGGATGCCGAGTACGTCGATGCCCAGGGCAACCTCATCATGCCTGGACTCATCAACTGCCACACCCACATCTACTCGGGTCTGGCCCGCGGCCTTGCCATTAAGGGCTGCAACCCCACCAACTTCCTGGAGAATCTTGAGCAGCAGTGGTGGAAGATCGACGACAACCTGACGCTCGACGGCACCAAGGCCAGCGCCTATGCCACGATTCTGGATTCCATCCGCGATGGCGTCACCACGATCTTCGATCACCACGCGAGCTTCTGCGAGATCCCGGGCAGCCTCTTTACCATTAAGGACGCAGCTCAGGAGCTGGGCATGCGTTCGTGTCTGTGCTACGAGGTCTCCGATCGCCGCGGCCAGGAAAAATGCGACCAGGCCATTGCCGAGAACGCCGAATTTGCCCAGTGGGCCGCCAAGGAGCGTCGCGATAACGACAACCACATGATCGCCGCCATGTTTGGCGGACATGCCACCTTTACGCTTTCGGACGAGACCATGGACAAGATGGCCGAGGCCAACAACGGCCTGACCGGCTTCCACATCCACGTGTGCGAGGGCATGAACGACGTGTGGGATTCCCGCCTCAACCGCGGAGGCATCAGTCCCGTCGAGCGCCTGCTGCAGCACAACCTGCTGGGTCCTGACACCATGCTGGGCCACTGCATCCACGTGACGCCTGCCGAGATGGATATCGTCAAGGAGTCCGGCACCTGGCTCGTCAACAACCCCGAATCCAATATGGGCAACGCCGTGGGCTGCGCCCCCGTGCTCGAGTTCTTCCGCCGCGGCATCCCCGTGTGCATGGGTACCGATGCCTACACCCACGATATGCTCGAGAGCCTTAAGGTCTTCCTGATCATTCAGCGCCACAACGCCGCCATGCCCAACGTGGGCTGGTGCGAGGCCATGACCATGCTGTTCGAGAACAACGCCAAGATGGCGAGCAAGTACTTCGATCGCAAGCTCGGTGTGCTCGAGGCCGGCGCTGCCGCCGACGTCATCGTCATGGACTACAAGCCCTTTACGCCGCTGAGCGAGGAGAACATCGACGGCCACATGCTCTTTGGCATGATGGGCAAAAACTGCCGCACCACCATCATCAACGGCCGCGTCCTGTACAAGGATCGCGAGTTCGTTGGGATTGATGAGGACAAGATCAACGCGTGGACCATGGCTGAGTCCAAGAAGCTCTGGAGCACGCTCAACGATCGCGCCTACTAATTACAAGTAGATTCACGCGCGTCGGATGTTTCGCCGCATCCGACGCGCGTATAGGCGGCCTCCGCGGGGTCGCCGGCGCTGTGCTAGCGCTACACCGTATTTGCGCCCGCCGCGCGGTCTCGCCGGGCGTTACAGAGAGGAGCTCATTATGAGCGACATCATGAGGCCGATCCCGTTTTCGCAGCTGATGAACTGGATCATCGAGGAGCACAAGACTCAGGGCGCCGTCTTTGGCGTGCGCAAGATGGTCACGACCAACCAGGAGGGTGCGCTTCCCATTTTTGACGAGCGCATCGAGACTCCGTTTGGCCCGGCCGCCGGTCCCAACACGCAGCTTGCCCAGAACATCGTGGCCTCTTATGTGGCCGGTTCCCGCTTCTTTGAGCTTAAGACCGTTCAGGTTATGGACGGCGAGGAGCTCTCCAAGTGCGTTAACAAGCCCTGCATTGTGGCGCAGGACGAGTGCTACAACTGCGAGTGGTCGACCGAGCTCGAGGTTCCGCAGGCCTTTGCCGAGTACGTGAAGGCATGGTTTGCCTGCCACCTGATCGCTCGCGAGTACGGTCTGGGCAGCCCGGACGGCTTTGTCTTCAACATGTCGGTGGGCTATGACCTGGAGGGCATTAAGAGCCCCAAGGTCGATGCGTACATTGAGGGCATGAAGGACGCCAGCGGCTCCGAGGTTTGGAACGAGTGCCGCACGTGGGCGCTCGCTAACCTGGACAAGTTTGAGCATGTCGATGCTGCGTTTGTCGAGTCCATCCCGGCGCGCGTCTCCAACTCCATTACCGAGTCCACGCTGCACGGCTGCCCGCCCGCCGAGATCGAGCGCATCGCGACCTACCTCATCACCGAGAAGGGCCTCAACACCTACATCAAGTGCAACCCCACGCTGCTGGGCTATGAGTTTGCCCGCCAGCGCCTCAACGAGCTGGGCTTTGACTACATCGTCTTCGATGACACGCACTTCCGCGAGGACCTGCAGTGGGCCGATGCCGTGCCCATGTTCGAGCGCCTGATTGCCCTGTGCGCCGAGCGCGGTTTGGAGTTTGGCGTCAAGCTCACCAACACCTTCCCCGTCGATGTGACGAGGAACGAGCTGCCCTCCACCGAGATGTACATGTCGGGCCGTTCGCTGTTCTCGCTGACCATCGAGGCCGCCCGCCGCATTACCGAGCAGTTCGATGGCAAGCTGCGCATCAGCTACTCCGGCGGCGCCACGGTCTACAACATCCGCGCCCTGTACGATGCCGGCATTTGGCCCGTCACCCTGGCGACCGACGTGCTCAAGCCTGGTGGCTACGAGCGCTTTAGCCAGATGGCCGGCGAGTTTACCGATCTGGACGGCAAGCCGTTTGAGGGTGTCTCTCTCGACGCCGTGACCGCGATCCAGGTCGATTCGCTTACCAACCCGCTCTATAAGAAGCCGCTGCGCCCGCTGCCCGATCGCAAGGTCGCCGGTAAGAGCCCGCTTTCCGACTGCTTTACCACGCCGTGCCGCACGAGCTGCCCCATCCAGCAGGATATTCCCGCCTACCTGGCGGCTGTTGACGAGGGTCGCTACGAGGACGCGCTCAACATTATCATCGAGCGCAACGCCCTGCCGTTCATTACCGGCACCATCTGCCCGCATCCCTGCGGCCGTGCCTGCGAGCGTGCGTTCTACGAGCCCGAGGGCGCCCAGATTCGCGCCAGCAAGCTCAAGGCCGCCCGCGAGGCCATGACCGCCGTGCTGCCCAAGCTGCGCGCCCAGGCCATCGCAAACGACGGCGAGCGCAACGTTGCCGTTATCGGCGGCGGCCCGGCCGGCCTGGCGACGGCGTTCTTCCTGACGCGTGCCGGCGTGCCCGTCACCATCTTCGAGGCCCGCGACTCTCTCGGCGGCGTGGTCCGTCACGTGATCCCCGAGTTCCGTATCGCCAGCGACGATATCTCCCACGATGCCGAGCTCTGCCTGGCCTTTGGCGCCAAGGTGCAGCTCAACGCTCGCGTTGATTCCATCGACGAACTCAAGGCTCAAGGCTTTACTGACGTGGTCGTGGCCACCGGTGCCTGGATGCCCGGCTCTGCGGGCTTGGGCGAGGGTGCCGAGCTCGATGTGCTGGAGTTCCTCGAGGCCGCCAAGAAGGGCGAGAAACTCGAACTGGGCGAGGACGTCGTGGTCATTGGCGCCGGCAACACCGCCATGGACGCGGCCCGCGTGGCCAAGCGCCTGGCCGGCGTGAAGAACGTGCGCCTGGTGTATCGCCGCACCAAGAAGCAGATGCCCGCCGACGAGGAAGAGCTCGATCTTGCTCTTGCCGACGGCGTTGAGTTCTGCGAGCTGCTGGCGCCCAAGGCGCTCAACGGCTCCGTGCTGACCTGCGACGTTATGGAGCTCGGCGAGCCGGATGCAAGCGGCCGTCGCAGTCCCGTCGCCACGGGCGAGACCGTCGAGCTTTCCGCCACCACGGTGATCTGCGCCGTGGGCGAGGGCATCGATGCCAGCCTTTACGATGCCGCGGGCGTCGAGCACGACCGTCGCGGCCGTCTTGCCGCCACCTCCACCGGCGTTGAGGGCGTCTGGGCTGCGGGCGACTGCCGTCGCGGTCCTGCCACCGTGGTCGAGGCTATCGCCGACGCCGCGGAGGTCGCCCGTGCCATCGCCGGCGTGGACTTTAACAAGTACGCCGACTGCAACGAGCAGGCCGGCCGCGAGGACACCTGCTACGAGCGCAAGGGGTCGCTGTGCCGCGACAAGCGCAACTGCACCAAGACCCGCTGCCTGGGCTGCGGCTCGGTGTGCGAGGTCTGCTGCGACGTGTGCCCCAACCGCGCCAACGTGGCAATTAAGGTGCCGGGCCTGGCCAAGCATCAGGTCGTCCATGTCGACGGCATGTGCAACGAGTGCGGTAACTGCGCCGTGTTCTGCCCCTACCAGGAGGGTCGTCCCTACAAGGACAAGCTCACCCTGTTCTGGAGCGAGCAGGACATGGAGAACTCCGAGAACGAGGGCTTCCTGGCCGTGGACGAGGACCACTTTAAGGTCCGCGTCGCCGGCACGGTCCGCACCGTCTCGGTCGATGCCGTCAACACCGGTCTTCCCGAGGCCGTCCGCCTGACCATCAGGGCCGTGCGCGACAACTATTCGTACCTTCTTAAGAAATAGGCGAGTCTCTTATGGCCAAATCCATTCAACATAACGTGGCCTACGTTGCCTGCGGAAGTGGTTGCGCTTCCGCAGGCGGCGACGCCCGCTGCAGCGAAGGCTGCATTGGCTGTGGCGCCTGCGTCACGGCCTGCCCCCACGGCGCCATTGCGCTGGTCGATGGCATCGCCCGCGTGGATCGCTCCAAGTGCACGGGCTGTGGCCTGTGCGGTATGGCGTGCCCGCAGCGCGTGATTGCCTTCGTCCCCGGCTACCAGAACATCCTGGTGCGCTGCAACAACACCGATAAGGGCGCCATTGCGCGCAAGATCTGCGACACGAGCTGCATCGGTTGCGGCATGTGCGCCAAAAAGTGCCCTGCCGGCGCTATCCGCATCGAGGACAACTGCGCCCATATCGACGGCGTGGACTGCCTGTCGTGCGGCATGTGCGCCGTCGTCTGCCCGCATGGCGCCATCCACGACCGCACCGGCATCGCCGCCGGCGTGTAGAAGGGAATCACCATGGCCCAGGAATTCACTTTTACCGTTAACGGTGTCGAGCACACGACGACGGAGAATAAACCACTGCTGCGCTATCTGCGCGACGACCTGCACATTCACTCCGCCAAGGACGGCTGCTCCGAGGGCGCCTGCGGCACCTGCACCATCCATGTGGACGGTGCGGCCGTCAAGGCGTGCGTGCTGACCACCGCTCTTGCCGCCGGCCGCAACATCGTGACCGTCGAGGGCCTGCCCGAGGACGTGCGCGAGGCCTTTGTGTACGCCTTTGGCGCCGTGGGCGCCGTGCAGTGCGGCTTTTGCATCCCCGGTATGGTCATGGCGGGCGCAGCGCTCATCGCCGAGGACCCCGAGCCCACCGAGGAGCAGATCAAGTACGCCATTCGCGGTAACGTCTGTCGCTGCACCGGCTACAAAAAGATTATCGAGGGCATCTCGCTGGCCGCTGCGGTGCTCCGCGGCGAAAAGCAGATCGACGAGGACCTGGAGCGCGGCGATGACTACGGCGTGGGCAAGCGCGCCTTCCGTATTGACGTGCGCAAGAAGGTGCTCGGCGAGGGCAAGTATCCCGACGACATCGACGAGCTCGATCAGCCGGGCCTGACCTATGCCAGCGCCGTGCGCTCCAAGTATCCGCGCGCCCGTGTGCTCTCCATCGATACCTCCAAGGCCGAGGCCCTGCCCGGTGTGGTGGGCATCCTGCGCGCCGAGGACGTGCCGGTCAACCAGGTCGGCCACCTTATCCAGGACTGGGACGTCATGATCGCGGCGGGCGATATCACCCGCTGCGTGGGTGACGCCATCGTACTGGTGGTTGCCGAGGACGAGGCGACGCTCGAGAAGGCCAAGAAGCTCGTAAAGATCGATTACGAGCCGCTGGAGCCCGTGCGTAACATTGTCGAGGCCAGGGCTGCCGACGCCCCTCGCCTGCACGACAGCTTCTTTGCCTTCGGCAACACGGTGGAGCTCAAGGACAACGTGTGTCAGAGCCGCCATGTGACGCGCGGCGACGCCGCCAAGGCGCTGGCGGAGAGTGCGTTCACCGTGACGCAGCGCTTTACCACGCCCTTTACCGAGCATGCCTTCTTGGAGCCCGAGTGCGCCGTTGCCTTCCCGTACAAGAACGGCGTCAAGGTGCAGTCGACCGACCAGGGTGCCTACGACACGCGCAAAGAGTGTGCCCACATGTTTGGCTGGGACAACGAGCCCGAGCGCGTGGTCGTCGAGACCATGCTCGTGGGCGGCGGCTTTGGCGGTAAGGAGGACGTTTCGATCCAGCACCTGGCCGCGCTCGCCGCATATAAGTTCCAGCGTCCTGTGAAGTGCAAGCTCACGCGCGCCGAGTCGCTCGCTTTCCATCCCAAGCGCCATGCCATGGACGGTACCTTTACGCTGGGCTGCGACGCCGAGGGCAACTTTACCGGTCTGGACTGCGAGATCAACTTTGACACCGGCGCCTACGCGTCGCTGTGCGGCCCGGTGCTCGAGCGCGCCTGCACGCATGCCGTCGGCCCCTACAAGTACCAGAACACTGACATTCGCGGTTTTGGCTACTACACCAACAACCCGCCCGCCGGCGCGTACCGCGGCTTTGGCGTTTGCCAGTCCGAGTTTGCGCTCGAGAGCCTGATCGACCTGCTGGCAGAGAAGGTCGGCCTGGATCCGTGGGAGATTCGTTACCGAAACGCCATCGAGCCGGGCGAGGTTTTGCCCAACGGCCAGATTGCCGACTGCTCCACGGCGCTTAAGGAGACGCTGCTCGAGGTCAAGGATGCCTACTATGCGCATCCCGGACATGCCGGTATCGCCTGCGCCATGAAGAACGCCGGTGTGGGTGTGGGCCTGCCCGATGCCGGCCGCTGCAAGATTCGCATCGAGGACGGCGTGGCTGTGGTCTATGCCGCCACGTCCGACATCGGCCAGGGCTGCAACACCGTCTTTTTGCAGGACGTTGCCGAGGCATGCGGCCTGCCGCTTCGCTGCATTGCCAACGGCGAGTGCTCCACCGAGAACGCTCCCGATTCCGGCACCACGTCTGGTTCGCGTCAGACGGTCGTGACCGGCGAGGCCGTGCGCGGTGCCGCCTTCCTGCTGCGCGATGCCATGCTTGACATCGAGGCCGGCAAGTCTGCGCCCGCCGCTCCCGTGAATGCACATGGCGACGGCGTCAAGATCGAGTACGACGACGGTCGCGCCTATCAGCTGCACACGCAGGAGCTCGTCGCTGGTCAGGGTATGCATCCTCAGGATCCCGCGGCCGCCATCAAGGCGCTCGAGGGATGCGAGTTTGGCTACGTGTACCTGGAGCCGACCGACAAGCTGGGCGCCGACGTTCCCAACCCCAAGAGCCACATCTGCTACGGCTTTGCCACGCATGTGGTCATTTTGGATGATGACGGTCGCGTGAGCGAGGTCTATGCCGCGCACGATTCCGGCAAGGTGGTCAACCCCATCTCCATCCAGGGTCAGATCGAAGGCGGTGTGCTCATGGGTATGGGCTATGCGCTTACCGAGGACTGGCCGCTCAAGGACTGCGTACCCCAGGCAAGGTACGGTACGCTCGGGCTGTTCCGTGCGCCCGAAATACCGGATATCCACGCCATCTACGTGGAGAAGGACGAGCTGCTGCCCGTGGCATACGGCGGCAAGGGCATCGGCGAGATCGCAACGATCCCCACGGCGCCCGCCGTACAGAACGCCTATCGCGCATTTGACGGCAAGCTGCGTCCGGATCTGCCCATGGTGGATACGCCCTACAGCCGCGCTCGTCACCGCGGGTAGGGTAGAGCGCGGACGGCATTGCTGACGGGCAGTTCGCGCTCAGCATCAACTACATACGCTGCGCCTTTGGCCCCGGCTCCATCGCGAGTCGGGGCCTTTTGTTTGGAGCGGAAACCGCGTCCCGGAATTGCCAGGGACTGCGGACGATTTTCTGGACCGCTAAATCGCGGCCATCCCCAGCGACGACCGGTAGTCGTCCGGCGTCGCGCCACCGAGCGCGTCGCTTGCCCGCTCGGAGTTGAAGCGCCCTATCCACGCGCCGAGGGCCTCGATGAACTCCCCGGGCGACCAGCCGGACCAGTCCCTCCCGTGGAAGAACTCCTTCTTGAGCAGGCCGAAGAAGCCCTCCATCGCGGCGTTGTCGGGGCTGCAGCCCTTGGCCGACATGCTCCTGGCGAGGCCGTGCCCCTTGCAGATCGAGATCCAGCCGGGCCAGCGGTACGGAAAAGTGTCGAAATAGGCACCTTAAAACTTCGGAAAAGTGTCAAATTCGATAGGCAAATTATCCGGAAAAGTGTAGCTGGATGACAAAACAGCACTTAGAAGCCGGTGCTGGATGCGGGATCCTGCGGCTGCCTTCAGCTCTCGCTACTCATCGTCCCCGTCGTTGGGGTCGCCCTTGAGGGTGTTGATGTCCAGGTACTGGTTATCGTCCTCTTTTTGCTGGGTTTCCGACTCCGCTTGGGTGGGGCCGCGGAACAGCTGGAATCCCTCAAACGCAATGACGCCGAGCAGGGCAATGATAATGGCGATAAAGGCAACCTTGACTGCCTGCGGAAATTCCGAGAAACGCAGTGCCTTTTCCTCGGCGTAATAATCGGCGAAGCGCTCTTCGCCCGTGCTTTTGGTATACGCCGGCGCGGACGCGGCCTCCGGGTCATATTCCGGTGCAGGCGTGGCAGCGTACGGATCGTTGAGATAATCGCTCGATGCGGTGCCATAATCTTCGGTCTCGATGCGACCGGTGCCAGCATAGTCATCGGAATAATCGGAATATGCCGCACCACCCTCATAGTCCGCTGCGCTCGTGTTGGCGGCAAAAAGCGGGTTAACTGGAACGTCGAGCGCCGGCATGCCGGTAGAGGTCTCATCCAGATCGGCTGCAGCCCAGGAATCGTAGGCAACCTGACGGGCAACGGGCTCATCGAGCCTTGCGACCGGAGGTTTGCGTGCCGCAGGAACGGGCAACTGCTGGGCGTTGTACATAACGGTGCTGTCGGCCGATTTGCCCTGCGTCGCTGCAGCGAGAAATGCCGCCGTCTCGGACGGGTCGCTTGCGGGGCGGGGAGCGGGCGTGGGCGCCGAAGTGGGTGCGGGCGTGGGCGCCGAAGTGGGTGCGGGCGTAGGCGCGGGCGTCGAAACAGGCGACTGCGCAGGAGCCGGCGCAGGTGCGGACTTAGGCGCAAGTGCGGGATTGGGGCTTGACGGGCGAGCCCCACCGCCCATGAGTTCGTCGGCGGTCCACGGGCGATCATCCATGACGTCGTCAAGGCTCAGTGAAAACAGGTCGTCTTCACCCTCATCGAACATGCGGTGCACATGTCCACCAATTGCCGGAATCAATCCGCGACCGGTGCATGATGCCTTGCTCAACGCCATTCTGTTCCATCCTTTCGAAATACCAATGACATCGATTATATGGAACTTCCCAAGCTGCTCGGTCTTGGATTCGTGCTTTCCAGAACTCGCGCCCAAAAGGGGAGGGGCAATCCAGGCGAGTGCCTACTTGTCGCCGGCCGCCGCCTTGGCCTCATTGAGGTAGCTATAGAAGCTGTACTTTGAGATGCCAAAGAATTCGCAGGCGCGCTCGCTCGACTTGGAAATGAGGAAGGCGCCGCGACGGTCGAGGTAGCCAATGGCACGAATGCGCTCGTCTTTGGTCATGAGCGCCGCGGGCTTGCCCACAACCTGCTCGCACTCGTGCAGCAGGTCCTCGAGCAGGTCGCCGATGTTCTTGGTAATGGGCTCGGGCTCGGTGTAGCCCGTGCCGCCGGTGCCGGTAAAGGCGTCGAGCGAACGCTCAAAAGCCTTCATGAGCGTAATGTCAAAGTTGATGCCCAGAATGCCGACGGGCTTGCCCTCGTCGTTGCGGATAAAGATCGTCGACGATTTGAGCAGCTTGCCATCGGTGGTTTTAGTGAGGTACGGCTCGCGGTCGTGTACATCGGTGGCGCCCTCGTGCATGGACTCAAACACGATATGGCTGGGGCCGTCACCCAGTTTGCGCCCGCTGACGTGGCCGTTTTCGATCACTACGATGGAGTGGTCCACGTCCTCGGTCTCCAGATCGTGGACGACGACTTCGCAGTTGGGGCCAAATTGGAGCGCCAGGCCGTGTGCAAGGCGCTTATAAAACTCAATCTGTGACGGGGTCATGGGTGCCTTCCTAAAAATTAGTTTGGGCTCACTGTGCCATAAACCACACTTGACCGCAAACAAATCCATCAACAAGGCAATTCATGACCGTTCGGGGGCGAAAAAGTACCGATTACGGCAACAAACAATTCGTTAGGTATACCAATCAAAAAGTGTGATAGAACATTACTAACAAACTTTTTGTTTGGCATCCACATAAAAGTTCAGTCGCATGAATGGGAATGGGCTGAAACGCGTATGCGGGGGCCGGCAAGAGAGGACTTAAGGAGTTCACCGTATGGCCGATAAGATCCAGTGGGCGGGCAACACGATGCCCAAGAGCGATGACAAGCACTTGGGAATCATGAGTCTCGACCACGTGAAGAAGGCCCGTGCCTTCCATCAGTCGTTCCCCCAGTACACCGTCACTCCGCTTGCCCGCCTGGACGGCCAGGCCGAGCGCCTGGGCCTGTCCAACCTGTGCGTTAAGGACGAGAGCTATCGCTTTGGCCTCAACGCCTTTAAGGTCCTGGGCGGCTCGTTTGCCATGGCCAACTACATTGCCGACGAGACCGGCAAGGACGTTGCCGAGTGCACCTTCGATTACCTGACTTCCGATCAGCTTGCCAAGGACTTTGGCCAGGCCACCTTCTTTACCGCCACCGACGGCAACCATGGCCGCGGCGTGGCATGGGCTGCCAACAAGCTGGGCCAGAAGGCTGTCGTGCACATGCCCAAGGGTTCCACCAAGCCCCGCTTCGATAACATTGCCGCCGAGGGCGCCACGGTGACCATTGAAGAGGTCAACTACGACGAGTGCGTGCGCATGGCCGCCGCCGAGGCCGACGCCTGCGAGCGCGGCGTCATCGTTCAGGACACCGCCTGGGAGGGCTACGAGAAGATCCCGTCCTGGATCATGGAGGGCTACGGCACCATGGCTTCCGAGGCTGCCGAGCAGCTGCGCGAGATGGCCATCAACCGCCCGACGCACGTGTTTGTCCAGGCTGGCGTGGGTTCGCTCGCCGGCGCCGTGGTGGGCTACTTCACCAACCTGTATCCCGATAACCCGCCCACCTTCGTCGTGGTTGAGTGCGCGCCTGCCGCCTGCCTGTACAAGGGCGCTGCCGCCGGCGACGGCGATCCGCGCATCGTGGACGGCGACATGCCCTCCATCATGGCCGGCCTGTGCTGCGGCGAACCCAACATCCTGGGCTGGGATATCCTGCGCAACCACACCACCGCCTTCGTGTCCTGCCCCGACTGGGTCACCGCTCGCGGCATGCGCACCCTGGGCGCTCCCGAGAAGGGCGACCCGCGCGTCATCTCCGGCGAGTCCGGCGCTGTGACCACCGGCCTGGTCGAGACTCTCATGCTCGATCCCGAGTACGCCGAGCTCAAGGAACTCATCGGCCTGGACAAGACGAGCTCCGTGCTCTGCTTCTCCACGGAAGGTGACACGGACCCCGACCAGTACCGCCGCATCGTCTGGGAAGGCGAATACCCCACTTGCTAATCGTTGGGCGGCGCAACGCGCCACCTCACAGGTAGATTCCTTCGTTTGAAAGGTTATGAACAATGGCTAAAGAACTCGATTTCGACGCTATCAAGGCTGCTGCTGAGTCTCATCGTGCTGATATGACTCGCTTCCTGCGCGCCATGATCTCCCATCCCTCTGAGTCCTGCGAGGAGGGTGAGGTTGTTGCCTGCATTAAGGCCGAGATGGAGAGCCTTGGCTATGACGAGGTCAAGGTCGACGGCCTGGGCAACGTCATGGGCTTTATGGGCGAGGGCGACAAGATCATCGCCATCGACTCCCACATCGACACCGTCGGCATCGGCAACATCGAGAACTGGGACGCCGATCCCTATGAGGGCTACGAGACCGACGAGATCATCTACGGCCGCGGCGGCTCTGACCAGGAGGGCGGCATGGCTTCCGCTACCTACGCTGCCAAGATGATGAAGGACATGGGCCTCATCCCCGAGGGTTACAAGATCATGGTCGTCGGCACCGTCCAGGAAGAGGACTGCGACGGCATGTGCTGGCAGTACATCTACAACAAGGACGGCATTAAGCCCGAGTTCGTCATTTCCACCGAGCCCACCGACGGCGGCATCTATCGCGGTCACCGCGGCCGCATGGAGATCCGTGTCGACGTTCACGGCACCTCCTGCCACGGCTCCGCTCCCGACCGCGGCGACAACGCCATTTACAAGATGGCCGACATCATCGCCGACGTCCGCGCCCTCAACAACAACGGCTGCGACGAGTCGACCGACATCAAGGGTCTCGTCAAGATGCTCGACCCCAAGTACAACCCCGAGCACTTCGAGGATGCCCGCTTCCTGGGCCGCGGCACCTGCACCGTCAGCCAGATCTTCTACACCAGCCCCAGCCGCTGCGCTGTCGCTGACTCCTGCGCCATCTCCATCGACCGTCGCATGACCGCCGGTGAGACCTGGGAGTCCTGCCTGGACGAGATCCGCAACCTGCCGGCCGCCAAGAAGTACGGCGACGACGTGAAGGTCTCCATGTACATGTACGACCGTCCGTCCTGGACCGGCGAGGTCTACGAGACCGAGGCTTACTTCCCCACGTGGATCAACAAGGAGACCGCTCCGCACGTCAAGGCCCTCGTCGACGCCCACAAGGCCATGTTTGGTGACGAGCGCATCGGCTGCGAGCCCAGCATGGACAAGCGCACCGGTCGCCCGCTGTGCGACAAGTGGACCTTCTCCACGAACTGCGTCTCCATCCAGGGCCGCTACGGCATCCCCTGCGTGGGCTTTGGCCCGGGTGCCGAGTCTCAGGCTCACGCTCCCAACGAGGTCACCTACAAGGACGACCTGGTCACCGCTGCCGCCATGTATGTGGCTGCCCTGAACCTCTACGATCCGAGCCAGGCCGATGGCGACGCCACCGTGTTCCGCGCCGGTCTGACCAACAACAAGATCGACTAGTCCCATTCCTCGATTTTGTTGAGCCGGGGACAGTTTATGCCCCCGGCGCCTCCTGTTGACTTGGGGCCCGCGGTCGTTATCTCCCATGCTTCCTCAACGGTAGCGGGTCCTCGTCATAGCGCTCTGCATGTTCTAGCCACACGCGCATGCCGGAGCACATCTACTCATTGCGATCGTTTCACCTTTAGAAAGGACATTTACATGGACGCCAAGTTTACCGAGCTCGTCGAGCAGCTGAACGGCCTCGATTTTAAGGGTATGTACGGCAGCGACTTCCTGCACACCTGGGATAAGACCACCGATGAGCTCAAGGCTCTCTACATCGTCGCCGACGCCCTGCGCGCCCTGCGCGAGAACAACGTTTCGTCCAAGATCTTCGACTCGGGCCTGGCCGTCTCCCTGTTCCGCGACAACTCTACCCGTACGCGTTTCTCCTTCTCTAAGGCCGCCAACCTGCTCGGCCTTGAGCTGCAGGACCTGGACGAGAAGAAGTCCCAGATCGCTCACGGCGAGACCGTCCGCGAGACCGCTACCATGATCTCCTTCATGGCCGACGTCATCGGCATCCGCGATGACATGTACATCGGAAAGGGCGACGCCTACATGGCCGAGGTCTCCGAGTCTGTCCAGCAGGCCTACGAGGACGGCGTTCTGGATCACCGTCCCACGCTTATCTCCCTGCAGTCCGATTCCGACCACCCCACGCAGTCCTCTGCCGACATGCTCTACCTCATCAACGAGTTTGGCGGCCTTGAGAACCTCAAGGGCAAGAAGGTTGCCGTCACCTGGGCCTATTCGCCCTCTTACGGCAAGCCGCTGTCCTGCCCGCAGTCGCTGATCAGCCTGCTGCCCCGCTTTGGCATGGACGTCACCCTGGCCCACCCCGAGGGCTACGACCTCATGCCCGAGGTCGTCGAGCGCGCCAAGGGCTATGCCGCCGAGTCCGGCACCACCTTTAAGCAGGTCAACACCATGGCCGAGGCCTTTGAGGGCGCCGATATCGTGATCCCCAAGAGCTGGGCTCCGTTTGCCGCCATGGAGAAGCGTACCAACCTGTACGCCGAGGGCGACGACGCCGGCATCGCTGCGCTCGAGAAGGAGCTGCTCGCTCAGAACGCCACCCATCAGGATTGGTGCTCCACGACCGAGCTCATGGAGAAGACTGCCAACGGCCAGGACACCATCTTTATGCACCCGCTGCCCGCCGACATCTCCGGTGTCTCTTGCGAGCACGGCGAGGTCAACGCCGACGTCTTCGACATGCACCGTGTGGGCATGTACAAGGAGGCCAGCTACAAGCCGTACGCCATCGCAGCCATGATGTTCCTGCAGAAGGTTGCCGATCCCGCCGCTGCCCTCAAGGCCCTCGACGAGCGCAACACCGCCCGCTGGTTCCAGGCCTAAAGCTGGGCTGAGGTAAACCATGTAAAGGGGGCGCTCTGCCAACCGGCGGGGTGCCCCCTTTTTGCATCGCGGGCGTGTAGGATAAGCGCTTTCGATGTAGGTGCCCCGCGGCGCGAGTTATGGGTACGATGGTTTCAGGGGAGGTATCGCCATGAAACTTGGCTGCGTGATTATGGCCTCGGGCGAGGGTAAGCGGTTTGGCTCTAACAAGATGCTTGCCGATATCTATGGCGAGCCGCTGATTGCCCGGACCATCGATTCGGTTCCCCGGGGCTTTGACGTCGTGGTTTCGACGCGTTGGCCCGAGGTTGCCCAGATTTGCGAGGACAAGCATTGCCCGTGTGTGCTGCACGATGGCGAGCTGCGCAGCGAAAGCGTCCGTGCGGGCCTTTCGTGGGGAGTCGAACGCAACTGGAAAGGTTGCCTCTTTTTGCCGGGCGACCAGCCGCTTGTGAGCGCGGATTCTTTTGAGGCTATGGTTCGTGCATTTGACGAGCGTGGTCGCAAGCATCCGGTGCGTCTTGCGTGCAACGGTGAGCCTTCGAGCCCGGTACTCTTTCCGGCGGAACTGTTCGATGCACTTATGTGTCTTGAGGGCAAGGACGGCGGCGGTTCGATTCTCAAGGACCGTACCGACGTGGTGCTGGTCGAGGCGCGTGCCTACGAGCTGTGGGACGTCGATACCGCCAAGGGACAGCGATGCATAACAGAGCATATCGCCGCCTGCTCGTATTTTGATCGCGTGGCCAACTGCATCAATCAATAAGGAGCAATTATGATCATCATCAAAAACGGCGCGCTCGTGACGCCACAGGGGCTTCGCCGCGCCGATCTTGCCATGGATGGCGATAAGATCGTGCGGATCGCCGCGGCGATTGAGCCGGCTGAGGGCGATACCGTCGAGGATGCCGCGGGCTGCTGGGTGTTTCCCGGCTTCATCGACGGCCACACGCACATGCAGTGCTGGACCGGCATGGATTGGACGGCCGATAGCTTTGAGACCGGCACGCGCGCGGCCGCCTGCGGCGGCACGACGACCATCGTGGACTACGCGACGGCCGATCGCGGCGTGACCATGCCCGATGCCTTGGCCGAGTGGCATCGCCGCGCCGACGGAACCTGCACGGCCAACTACGCCTTTCATATGGCACTCGCCGAGTGGAACGAGCGCAACCGCGCCGATCTCTCGGCCATGCGCGAGGCGGGCGTGTCGTCGTTCAAGACCTACTTTGCCTACGATCATTTGCGCCTGGACGATGCCGAGACGCTCGAGGTGCTCGAGGAGCTCAAGTATATTGGCGGCATACTGTGCGTGCATTGCGAGAACGGCACGCTGGTGAATGAGCTGCAGAAGCGCGTGTTTGAGCAGGGTATCCACGGGCCCGAGGGCCATGCGCTCAGCCGTCCGGATGTGTGCGAGGCCGAGGCAGTGAGCCGTCTGCTATATCTGGCGCACCTGGCCGGCGACGCACCGGTCAACGTGGTGCACCTTTCGACCAAGCTGGGGCTCGAGGCCATCCGTGCCGCCAAGGCGCGCGGGCAGAAGAATATCTATGTCGAGACCTGCCCTCAGTATCTGATGCTCGACGATACTTGCTACTTGGAGCAGGGCGAGGACGGCTTTGCGGGTGCCAAATATGTGATGAGCCCGCCGCTGCGCCATGCCGGCGACCGTGCGGCACTGCGCGAGGCACTTGTGGCAGGCGAGATCGATACGATTGCGACCGACCACTGCAGCTTTAACCTACACGGGCAAAAGGACCGCGGACGCGACGACTTCCGCGCGATTCCCAACGGCGGGCCCGGTGTGGAGCATCGCCCCGTCGCGATCGCTACGAGCTTTGAGGGACAGCTGGGCCCCGAGGATCTGTGCCGCTTGATGAGCGAGAACCCGGCGCGCGTCTTTGGCATGTATCCGCGCAAGGGATGTCTTGCCGAGGGCTCCGATGCCGATGTGTGCGTGTGGGATCCCAAGGCGCGCTGGACCATTAGCGCTGCGACGCAGCATCAGGCTGTGGACTACACGCCGCTCGAGGGCTTTGAGGCACATGGCCGCGCCAGGGCCGTCTTCGTCAACGGCGTGCTGGCCGCGTGCGACGGCGAGCCCACCGGAGCCCAACCCGGCCGCTACGTGCCCCGCTAACGGGGACGACGCCAAATTAGCTACCCCTGGAGGATGGTGGCGACGATGGGGCGGTCGAGAGCTGCCTCGAAGCGGTCGGCCATTGTGGGGTCGCCGAGCGTGTCAACTTGGTTGAGCATGACGCGTGCGGTGCTGAGTTCCAGCGCCTGCATCTCGGCATTGAGCACCCGGGCGACACGCTCGGGCGTGGCGGGATCGGTGAGCTCGCAGCCGCAACGCTCGCAAAAGAGCGCGGGGCGGTGGACGGCTTCGTTGATGGGCTTGCCGAACCCCGAGGCGCCGACGATCCAGACGATGTTGGCCGTGCCAGAGGGAATCACCGGCTCCCGGGCGGCGTGGGCCTTGAGCGGGAGCCGCTTGCTGCCGTCCGCTTCGGCCAGGACGTAGTCAAAGCGCTGCGCCAGCTGGTCGAGCGGCTCGGCGGGGGAGGAGAGCTTGCCCGTCTCCGGGTCCAAAACACCCGCCTGGCAGATACTTCCGCGGCTCATGCCCGCGCATGCCTCGCAGGTGCAACCGGGGACATGCGAGGCGCCCGGCTTCCAAGGTGCGGAGTCCAGGCGACGACTCGACCCGTCCCATGGCACGCCGGCGACGGGGAACATGCGCGTGGTGGTACAGAGAAGCACCCTGTCGCCAGCGCGCATAAGCTCGAGCCCTAGCGTCTTGAGCAACGTCGACTTGCCACCGCTGCCGATGATCGCGGTAATGCCCGGCTCAATCTTGAGCGTGGAGGCAAGGCTGCCGTTAACCGTTTCCATCTGTTCACCGCCGTATAATACTGTGATAAGAAATAATCATCAGAGTAGCGGTCGAACCGCTTTTGCTCTGCTCAAACCGTAGCACAGGGAGGTGCCCCGGGAATGCTCGTTTATGTTCGCGGCGCAGGCGATATCGCCACGGGCGTGGCTGCTCGTCTGGTACGCGCCGGCGTGTCGGTCGTTATGGCCGATATCGCGGTTCCCACGTGCATCCGCCGCACAATCAGTTTTTGCGAGGCCATTCGCCTGGGCGAGATCGAGGTCGAAGGCATTCGCGCTCGCTTGGCACAGACGCCGGCTGAGGCGCTTGCGATTACCGAGGCCGGAGACGTCGCCGTCGTGGTGGACCCCCAGGCCAAGATGCTCGATGAGCTTAAGCCCGCGGCTGTGGTCGATGCGATTTTGGCCAAGCGCAACTTGGGAACCACGCGCGACATGGCGCCTGCCGTCATCGCCGTGGGACCGGGCTTTACCGCGCCGGTTGACTGCGACGCCGTGGTCGAGACCATGCGCGGGCATTTTCTGGGCCGTGTCATCACCCAAGGTTCGCCCCAGCCCAACACGGGCGTGCCGGGCATTATCGCCGGCTATGGCAAAGAGCGTGTTATCCACAGCCCCGCCGCCGGCGTGTTTCGGTCCGACCGTGCAATCGGCGACATCGTGAGTGCCGGCGATGTGATCGGGTATGCGGGTGATACTCCCATGGTCACGCAGATTGACGGCTGCTTGCGCGGCCTTTTGGCGAACGGCGTGCAGGTGACTGAGGGCTTTAAATGCGCCGATGTCGATCCGCGCGGCGATGCCAGCTATATCAACTACATTTCGGACAAGGCGACGTCGGTCGGCGGCGGTGTGCTCGAGGCACTCGCCATGCTCACCGGCGTATTCCAGGGATAGGAAATTGCAATGGAAAAGCTCGATGTGGCGAATGCTGCGCTTGCCGCCCTGCGTGCTGGCGAGACGTGCGAGCTCGTGGTCGTGGCCGGCACGGCGGGGTCGTCGCCGCGCGGCGTGGGCGCCTGGATGGCCGTCTTTGCCGACGGTGGCCAGGCGGGCACTATCGGCGGCGGCAAGATTGAGCTCTTTGCGCTGGATGAGGCGCGCGAACTCCTGAGCGCGGGACAGTCGCGTCTGGTCCGCTACACCATGGGCGGCGAGAACTCCGATACCGGCATGATCTGCGGCGGAGCCATCTGCCTGTGCTATCTGCACCTGGACGCGACCAAGGTACCGTTGCTCCAGTCGGTTGCCGACGTCTTGGCCTATCGGCGCATCGGCGACTTCGTCATCGACTTTGAACCGTTTATCGCGAGCGCGCTCGAGGGCGATGTGGCCGAGTACCATGGCGAGGAATCGCGCCGCACCATTGCGGGCTGCCCCGGGCTTTCGCTGGTGGAGGAGGGGAGTAAGGTCACCTACACCAACGCGGCCTCTGAGATTCCCGCGGCGCACATCGAGACGCTCTGCCCCGAGGGCCTGACCTATATCTTTGGCTGCGGCCACGTGGGCGCCGCGACGGCGCGGGTGCTTACGGCGGCGGGCTTTGCCGTCGTGGCGTGCGACGACCGCCCCGGCACGCTGACCCCCGATTGGGTGCCCGGTGTCTACGACCGTCGTCTGGTCGATTACAAGAACCTGGGCGAGCTGTGTCCCATCGGTCCGCGCGACTTGGTGGTCGTGGCCACAGCAGGCCACAAGTCCGATATCGACGTGGTGATTCAGGCTATGCGCGCCAAGCCCGCCTATCTGGGTTGCTTGGGCTCGCGTCGCAAGACGGCCTTTGTGCGGGCCCGCCTGGAGCAGGAGGGCTTTACGCAGGAACAGATCGACGGGCTGCACCTGCCGATCGGCGTTGCCATCGAGGCGGAGGACCCCGAGGAGATCGCCATCTCCATCGCCGCCGAAATGATTCACCTGCGCCGTACCAAACTCGTTCCCCGCAAGCGCTAATCGCATCCCCACCAATAAGTTGCGGTGAAATACGGATTGTTTAAGCCTGTTAGGCCGTCCAACAGTCCCTATTTCACCGCAACTGCTTTTTGGGACCCATTTGTGCGGGGGAGTTGTGGAGTTGTGCAGGCAGACGAGGTTTTTCTGGAAATACGCTCCCGATGCGCGTATAGTACCGATTGTTTTGTCGGCTCCTGCTGCGTCGAGTCCAAACCGCGAAATGCCATGAGCGGCGCGGATGCAGCCAGGAGGCACGAGGACAACCCATCGTGGCCACGCCCCGTGCTTAAAACCCCAAGAAGGAGTGAACAATGGCAGAAGAGAAGTATGTGCCGCGTCTGAAGACCAAGTACAACAACGAGGTCAAGCAGCAGCTTCAGGACAAGTTCCAGTACGAGAACGTCATGATGATCCCCAAGTTTGAGAAGATCGTCGTGAACATGGGTGTCGGTGAGGCCGCTACCGATTCCAAGGCCATCGACGGTGCCGTGCGCGACCTGCGCGCCATCACCGGCCAGCAGCCGATGATCACCCGTGCCCGCAAGTCCATCGCTACCTTCCGCCTGCGCGCCGGTATGCCGATCGGCTGCAAGGTTACCCTGCGTGGCGACCGTATGTGGGAGTTCTTCGATCGTCTGACCTCCGTCGCGATCCCCCGTATCCGCGACTTCCGCGGCATCTCCGCCAAGAGCTTCGACGGCCGTGGTAACTTCTCCATGGGCGTCACCGAGCAGCTCATCTTCCCCGAGATCGACTTCGACTCCGTCGATCACCAGCGTGGTATGGACATCACTTTCGTGACCACCGCCAACACCGATGAGGAGGCCAAGGCCCTTCTGGACGCCTTCGGTTTCCCGTTCAAGAAATAGGTTCACCTGCCCTATAAGCGCCGTTCCCATAAGGGGGCGGCGCTTGGGGCGAACAATACTCTATGTGAGGAGGATATAAGTGGCTAAGACATCGATGATCGTCAAGTGCAATCGCAAGCAGAAGTTCTCTACTCGTGAGTACACGCGCTGCCAGCGCTGCGGCCGTCCGCACTCTGTGTACCGCAAGTTCGGCCTGTGCCGTGTCTGCTTCCGCGAGCTTGCACTCAAGGGCGAGCTTCCCGGCGTTAAGAAGGCCAGCTGGTAAGTCACTACCAGCGTTTCAAGCATCAGTTTGGAACAGGGAAAACGCGCTAAAAAGGCTTTGCCGTTAAGGGCGGCGAAGAACCAAGAGCACGTGTTCATCAAGAACGAAGGAGAATCTGTATGAACCTTACAGACCCGATCGCAGATATGCTTACGCGCATCCGTAACGCTAACTCTGTGAACAAGGCCACGGTCTCCATGCCGAGCAGCAAGAAGCTCGTCGAGATCGCTCGTGTTCTGCACGAGGAGGGCTACATCGAGGGCTACGATGTCGAGGACACCGTTCCCCAGAAGACTCTGCACATCACGCTTAAGTATGGTCCCAAGAAGGCTAAGGTCATTAACGGCATCCGCCGCATTTCCAAGCCGGGCCTGCGTAAGTACACCGGCGTTGCCGACATGCCCCGCGTCCGCGGTGGCCTTGGTACCGCCATTATTTCCACCAGCCATGGCGTCATGACCGACCGCGATGCTCGCAAGCACAACGTCGGCGGCGAGATCATCGCTTACGTCTGGTAATTCGCTCGGTAGGTAGAAGGAAAGGAGATCACCGTGTCTCGTATCGGTAATAAGCCTGTCCAGATTCCCGCCGGAGTCGAAGTGGCAGTCAACGGCAACAACGTTGTCGTCAAGGGCCCCAAGGGCCAGCTCGAGCTCGATGTCTTTGAGAAGCTCGCTATCAACGTCGAGGACAACGTCCTCACCGTTTCCCGTCCCGACGACGAGCGTGAGACCCGTGCCCGCCACGGCCTCACCCGCGCCCTCATCCACAACATGGTTGTTGGCGTTTCCGAGGGCTTCGAGAAGAAGCTCGAGCTCGCCGGCGTCGGTTACCGCGTGCAGCAGAAGGGCAAGAACCTCGAGTTCTCCCTGGGCTTCTCGCACCCCGTGATCGTCGAGGCTCCCGAGGGAATCACCTTCGAGGTTCCCGACAACACCCACGTGAACGTCAAGGGTATCAACAAGCAGCAGGTCGGTCAGATCGCCGCTGAGATCCGCGGCCATCGTCCTCCCGAGCCTTACAAGGGCAAGGGTATCCACTACGTTGGCGAGCACATCCGCCGCAAGCTGGGTAAGGCCGCCAAGTAGTCGTAACCGACTCACTCGCATAAGACCAGCACCCCGTCAGGTGCTGGCAAGATCAACCTTTTTAGGAGTTTACGTATGAACAAGCATAAGGCGAAGCTGGAAGGCCTCAAGCGTCGTCAGCGTCGTGTTCGCGGCAAGGTCTCGGGTACCTCCGAGCGTCCGCGTCTTCGCGTGACCCGTACTAACGCCAACATCTATGCCCAGATCATCGACGACAGCAAGGGCTCCAGCCTGACGCTCGTCTCTGCCTCGACCCTCGAGGCCGAGTTCAAGGGCACCCACACCTCGAACAAGGAGGCTGCGGAGAAGGTCGGTCAGCTCGTTGGCAAGCGCGCCATCGAGGCCGGCATCACCAAGGTCGCCTTCGATCGCGGTGGCCGTATCTACCATGGCCGCGTCAAGGCCCTCGCCGACGGTGCTCGTGCCGCCGGTCTCGAGTTCTAGGAGGTATGTAGCACATGGCTCGTAATCAGAAGCAGCAGCGCGAGGCCTCCGAGTTCGAGGAGCGCGTCGTTTACATCAACCGCGTGTCGAAGACCGTCAAGGGTGGTCGTCGCATGAGCCTCGTCGCTCTCGTCGTCGTTGGCGACGGCAAGGGCAACGTCGGCGTTGGCATGGGCAAGTCCGCTGAGGTGCCCATGGCCATCTCCAAGGCGTCTCTCGATGCCAAGAAGAACATGTTCCACGTGCCGGTGACCGATCAGGGCACCATTCCGCACGAGGTTCTCGGTCACTTTGGTGCCGGCCGCATCATCATCAAGCCCGCTGTCGAGGGTACCGGCGTTATCGCCGGCGGCGCTGTGCGTCCCCTCTTCGAGCTTGCTGGCATCAAGAACGTCCTGTCCAAGTCCCTCGGTACCGACAACGGCCTCAACATCATCAAGGCTGCCGTCGAGGGCCTCAAGGAGCTCTCCAGCCCTGAGGACGTCGCGGCTCGCCGTGGCCTGACGGTCTCCGAGATGTTCGTCGGTAAGGAGAACTAAGCATGGCTGACACCATCAAGATCAAGCAGGTCCGCAGCACCAACGGTTGCAAGCAGGACCAGGTCCGTACTGTCCGTGCCCTCGGTCTCCACAGGATCCGCGAGGTTCGCGAGATTGCTGACAACGAGTCCGTCCGCGGCATGATCTTCAAGGTCAAGCACCTTGTCGAGATTGTAGAGGAGTAGCAAATGCAGCTTCACGATCTTACTCCCGCGCCCGGTTCCACCAAGAACCGCAAGCGCGTCGGCCGTGGCAATTCTTCGGGTCACGGCACCACTTCTGGCCGCGGTCAGAAGGGCCAGGGTTCCCGCTCTGGCGGCACCAAGGGTGCCGGTTTCGAGGGTGGCCAGACTCCGCTGGCTATGCGCCTGCCCAAGCTTCCGGGCTTCCGCAACCCCCGTCGTATCGAGTACACCGCTGTTAACGTTGAGCGTCTCGAGCGCAAGTTCGAGGACGGCGCTGTGATCGACGGTGCCGCTCTTAAGGCCGCTCGCATCACCAAGAGCGAGTTCGAGCCCGTCAAGGTGCTCGGCAATGGTGAGCTCACCAAGAAGTTCACGGTCAAGGTCGACAAGGTCAGCGCTTCTGCGCAGGCCAAGATCGAGGCCGCCGGCGGAAAGGTCGAGCTGCCGTGCTAAATGGTCTTAAGAATGCTTTCCGCATCAAAGAATTGCGCGAAAAGATTCTTTTTACCATAGCTATGCTCGTCGTGTACCGCATTGGTGCGCACGTTCCTGTGCCCGGCATTCCCTTCCAGGGGATGCTGGGCCTTTTCTCGACCGATAACAATTCGGTCGCCGCAGGTGCTATGGCCCTCCTGAATCTTTTCTCTGGCGGCGCTTTGAGCTATGTGTCGGTGTTTTCGCTGGGCATCATGCCTTACATCACCAGCTCGATCATCCTCCAGATGCTCCAGGCCGTTGTGCCTTCCCTGCATGAGCTTGCCCGCGAGGGCGAGGTCGGTCAGACCAAGATTACGCAGTATTCGCGTTACCTCACCCTGGCTCTGGCAATCCTCAACTCCGTGGGTTACCTCTTCCTCTTTAAGAGCTTCGGCATCAGCTTTAATGGCGCCGGCGCTCCCGAGATCATCTTCGACCTCATGATCGTCGGCACGCTCACTGCGGGCGCCATGCTGATCATGTGGATTGGTGAGCTCATCACCCAGCGCGGTATCGGCAATGGCATGTCGCTGATTATCTTTGCGAACATCATGGCCGGTCTGCCGCAGGCTATCTTCTCCAGCACCGAGGGCAATGCCGGTGGCATCATCACCATGGTGATTATCTGCGCCATCATCCTGCTGGTTATCCCGCTGATTGTTTTCCTTGAGCGCGGCCAGCGCCGCATTCCGGTCTCCTACGCTAAGCGCGTCGTGGGCCGTCGCATGATGGGTGGCCAGACCACCTACCTGCCCATCAAGGTCAACACCGCGGGTGTCGTGCCGATCATCTTCGCTTCGGCGCTGCTGTATTTCCCGGCTCAGATTGCCGTGTTCTTCCCCGGCATCGGCTGGATCCAGGCAGTTGCCTCTGCGCTTTCGACCGGTTGGCTCAACTGGGTGCTTAATGTTGTTCTCATCGTGTTCTTCGCGTACTTCTACACCTCCATGGTGTTTAACCCCGATGACACGGCCGACAACCTTAAGAAGCAGGGCGGCTTTATTCCGGGCGTGCGTCCGGGTAGGGCTACCGCGGCCTACATCAAGAACGCGCTCAACAAGATTACGCTTCCCAGCGCTGTCTTTTTGGCGCTCATCGCCATCGTGCCTTCGATCATCTTCTCCTTCACGGGTAACCATCTGATCCAGGCATTTGGCGGCACGTCCATCCTCATCATGGTCGGCGTCGTGCTCGACACGGTCGATAAGCTCGAAGGCCAGATCAAGATGTATGATTACGATGGATTCTTTAAATAGGCTAGAGGAGGATTGCTCATGAACCTCGTATTGCTCGGAGCTCCGGGTGCCGGTAAGGGCACCGTCGCACAGGAGCTCGTCGCCGAGTTTGGCGTCGCCCATATTTCCACGGGCGACCTGCTGCGTGCTGCCGTCAAGGGTGGCACCGAGCTTGGTATTCAGGCTAAGAAGTACATGGACGCTGGCGAGCTCGTTCCCGACCAGCTCGTGATCGACCTTGTCAAGGAGCGCCTTGCCGCCGATGACGCCCAACAGGGCTTCATCCTCGACGGCTTCCCGCGCAACACCGCCCAGGCTGTGACGCTCGATTCCGAGCTTTCCGCCATGGGTCGCGAGATCGACTGTGCCCTTCTGGTCGATGTGGCCCCCGAGGTCATTATCGATCGTCTGTCTTCGCGTCGCACCTGCCGCGCCTGCGGTTACACCGGCACCGCTGCTGATGCTACCTGCCCCAAGTGCGCAGGCGAGATGTATCAGCGCGACGACGACAAGCCCGAGACCATCAAGAACCGTCTCGACGTCTACGAGAAGTCCACGAGTCCGCTCGTCGACTACTATCGTGGCCAGGGTCTGCTCAAGTCGGTCAACGGTGACCAGGCTCGCGAGACCGTGTACGGGGATGTCAAAGAGGCTCTCGGTCTATGATCAAGATTAAGTCTGCAACGCAAATCGAGCAGATGAAGAAGGCAGGAGCGCTATCTAAGATGGCGCTCCGCCACGTTGGAGCCATGGTGCGCCCCGGCGTTTCGACTTTTGAGCTCGATCAGCTCGCGGAGCAGATTATCCGCATGCATGGCGGCACCCCGGCCTTTAAGGGTTACGGCGGGTTCCCGGGGACCATTTGCGCATCAATCAACGATGCCGTGGTCCACGGTATTCCCAACCCCGACATGATCCTGCGCGATGGCGATATCATCTCCATCGATACGGGAGCCGTTGTCGACGGTTGGGTCGGCGATAACGCTTGGACGTTTTTCGTCGGCACCCCCACGCCCGAAGCCAAGGCTTTGTGCGAGGTCACGCGTGATTGCCTTAAGGCTGCCATTGAGCAGGCTGTTCCCGGTAACCATATCGGGGACGTCGGTTATGCCGTTCAGTCCCTCGCCGAGTCTCACGGTTACGGCGTGCTTCGTGATTATGTGGGCCATGGCATTGGTCGCGTAATGCACGAGGACCCCAACGTTCCTAACTATGGAAAGAAGGGGAGGGGCGTTCGCCTCCAGGCCGGCATGGTCATTGCCATCGAGCCGATGGTTACGATGGGTTCCAACCATGTGAGCACGGGCTCCGACGGTTGGATCGTCACGACCAACGACCACCTGCCCGCCGCGCACTACGAGAACACCGTCGCCATTACCAATGACGGTCCGGTGATTCTCACCACGGATGCCCAAGGTGCTTGGTGTTCGCTCCAAGGCGGAGAAATGTAACAAGTTCCACTTAGTTGTGGAGCCATTACGAAGTTATTACGATGCGTGCATACGTGTTGTAGAATACTCAATCGCTGTCGTTTTCTAGAGAAAGATGATTGCTTGTGAAGAAGGAAGACGCAATTGAGCTCGAGGGTACGGTAAAGGAACCGCTGCCCAATGCCATGTTTAAGGTCGAGCTCGAGAACGGTCATTCGGTTCTGTGCAACATTTCTGGCAAGATCCGAATGAATTACATCCGTATTCTCCCCGGTGACAGGGTTGTCGTGGAGCTTTCCCCGTACGACCTGACCCGCGGCCGCATCACCTATCGCTACAAATAGCGGCACGCATACACGCACTCCATTTCCGACTGCAGGCTTAGCTCAACCTACGGTCGGATTGTGTGTGAAGACCAGCCATAGTTTTAAACGCCTGCGGCTGGGCGAGTAGATAGTAGGGAAGTAGTTTGAGCGCTACCGAAAGGAAGAACGATGAAGGTACGTCCTTCGGTCAAGAAGATGTGCGATAAGTGCAAAATCATTAGGCGCCATGGCAAGGTCCTCGTCATTTGCGAGAACCCCCGTCATAAGCAGCGTCAGGGTTAAGAGAGGAGACTACGTTGGCCCGTATTAATGGTGTCGACCTCCCGCGTGAGAAGCGCGTTGAGATCGGTCTGACCTACATTTACGGCATCGGCCGCACCACTGCGACGAAGATTTGCGTCGAGTGCAACGTTAACGTGGATACGCGCGTTAAGGACCTCACCGAGGATGAGGTTAACGCCATCCGCGATTATATCGATAAGAACCAGATCATGGTTGAGGGCGACCTCCGCCGTGAGCGCAACCAGAACGTCAAGCGCCTTATGGACATCGGCTGCAACCGCGGCCTTCGTCACCGCAAGGGCCTCCCGGTCCGCGGCCAGCGCACCCACACTAACGCTCGTACCCGCAAGGGCCCGAAGCGTCAGATCGGTGCTAAGAAGAAGAAATAAGGAGCGCTAGATAGATGGCTACTGCTAAGAAGAACGTTCGCGCTGCCCGTCTGAAGCGCGCGGACCGTAAGAACATTTCCGTGGGCCAGGCTCACATTCGTTCTACGTTCAACAACACGATCGTTTCGATCACCGATCCCCAGGGCAACGTCATTTCCTGGAAGTCGGCTGGCCAGGTGGGCTTCAAGGGCTCCCGTAAGTCCACGCCGTTCGCTGCCCAGATGGCTGCCGAGGCTGCTGCCAAGCAGGCCATGGAGCACGGTATGAAGAAGGTTTCCGTCTTCGTCAAGGGCCCCGGCTCCGGTCGTGAGACCGCCATCCGCTCCCTCCAGGCTGCTGGCCTCGAGGTCTCGAGCATCCAGGACAAGACCCCCATTCCGCACAACGGCTGCCGCCCCAAGAAGCGTCGCCGCGTGTAACTGAAAGGATCGTATCAATATGGCAATCGACAGGACTCCTGTTCTTAAGCGCTGCCGTCAGCTCGGGATCGATCCCGCTGAGCTCGGTTACAGCAGCAAGAAGGAATCTATCCGTCAGCCCAAGCGCCGTCGCAAGGAATCTGAGTACGGCATGCAGCTGCGCGAGAAGCAGAAGGTCAAGTTCATCTATGGCGTTCTGGAGAAGCAGTTCCACGGCTACTTCAACAAGGCCCGTAAGATGAACGGCGTCACCGGTGAGAACCTCATGATCATTCTTGAGTCTCGCCTCGACAACGTCGTCTTCCGTCTTGGCTTCGCCCGCACCCGCAAAGAGGCTCGTCAGTCCGTCCGTCACGGTCACTTCACCGTGAACGGCAAGCGCGTGGACATCCCGTCCTACCGCGTTAAGGCCGGCGACGTCGTCGCTGTCGGCGAGAAGTTCCGTGACCTCCTCCCCATCAAGGAGGCCCTGATTTCCTCCGAGCGCTTTGAGGTCCCTGGCTGGCTCGAGGTCGATATCGAGAAGCTGTCTGGTAACGTGCTCGCTCTGCCGACGCGTGAGCAGATCAGCGGTGATATCAACGAGCAGCTCATCGTCGAGCTCTACTCTAAGTAGTCCATCCGGGCTGCTGAGGCTGGAGGTAATACATGTCAGAATTCATTAGGCCTCAGGTTCAGGTCGAAGAGATCAACGAGACGTCTGCTCGTGTCTCCGTCGAGCCGCTCGAGCGTGGTTACGGCGATACGCTGGGTAACTCCCTTCGTCGCGTTCTTCTGTCCTCGCTCGAGGGTGCCGCCGTCGAGGCTATTCAGATCGATGGTGCACAGCACGAGTTCATGACCATCCCTAACATGGTCGAGGATGTCACCGACATCGTCCTGAATGTCAAGGGTCTTGTCTTCAGGGCTCTCGGCACGACCGACGAGGCGACCGCCACCATTTCGGTTGACGGCCCCTGCGAGGTCACCGGTGCGGACTTCTTTATTCCGTCCGAGTTTGAGCTGGTTAACCCCGAGCAGCACATCGCTACGCTCACCGAGGGTGGCCATCTCACCATGAGCATGCGCATCGGCTATGGCCGCGGCTATGTTTCTGGCGAGGCCAACAAGCGCGACAACGATCCCATCGGTGTGATCCACGTCGACTCGCTGTACTCGCCGGTTTCCCGTTGCGCCAAGCTCGTTGAGGCTTGCCGTGTCGGTCAGCACACCGACTACGACCGCCTTGTCCTCGAGATCGAGACCAACGGCTCCATCGCCCCGCGCGACGCCGTGGTCCAGGCTGCCAATATCATCAACCAGCATATGGCCGCCTTTATGAACCTTGCCGAGACCCCCGAGGTCGAGGAGGAGGCTTCGATCTTCGCTCCCGAGGTCACCAACGACAACGCCGAGCTGGACAAGCAGATCGAGGATCTGGACCTTTCCGTCCGTTCTTACAACTGCCTTAAGCGCGCCAGCATTCACTCGGTCCGTCAGCTCGTTGAGTTCTCGGAGAACGATCTGCTCAACATCCGTAACTTCGGTGTTAAGTCGATCGAGGAAGTGAAGGACAAGCTTGAGTCCATGGGCCTGAGCCTGAAGGCTTAATGCTTCGCATATTTGAGGAGAAACTAGACCATGCGTCATAACGTTAAGAAGGGCCTGAAGCTCGGCACCGATGCGAGCCACACCAAGGCCATGAAGAAGAGCCTTGCTAAGGCCCTCTTCGAGAACGACCGCATCAAGACCACCGAGACCCGCGCTAAGGCGCTGCGTTCGGTCGTCGATCCGATCATCACCTGGGCCAAGAAGGGCGACCTGCACTCTCGTCGTCTGGCTATCGCCAAGCTCGGCGATAAGCAGCTCGTTGCCGAGATCTTCGACAAGGCTGCTCAGGGCATGTGGCAGGACCGCAACGGCGGTTACACCCGCATCATGAAGCTCGGTAACCGCAAGGGCGACAACGCTCCCATCGTTATCATGGAGCTCGTCACCGAGCCTTGCACGCCTAAGGCCAAGAAGGCTGCTCCGGCCCCCAAGAAGGCCGCTGCTCCCAAGAAGGTCGAGGCTGCCGAGGAGGCTCCTGCTGAGGAGACCGCTGAGTAGACAATCTGTCTGCATAGGCTATATTCGAGGGGTACGTTCGCGTACCCCTCTTTTTTTGTCGAAATGTCATTGCCTGTTTGTTGGGAGCGCCCATGACCGCGCCGTCTGATTTCAATTCGATTCCAGAGCTCGATGCCACGCTCGTTTTCCGCGTGGCCTACGATGGCTCGTCCTATAGCGGCTTTGCGGAGCAGCCGGGCCAGACGACGGTTGCGGGCGAGCTGCGCCGCGCTATCGAGACGCTGCTGCGCCGCCCGATAGATCTGACGTGTGCGGGGCGTACCGATGCCGGCGTGCATGCGGTGGCTCAGTATATTAGCGTGCCCGTAACGGACGCTGAGCTCGCGTGTACGCGCCGTAGGTGGCTGCGGGCTATGGACGCGCTGCTGCCCAAAGATATCGCCATTAACGAGGTCTACAAGGCCCGCAAAGGCTTTTCTGCGCGCTTTGATGCCCGTTCCCGTACGTATACGTACCGTATTGCCGACCGCGACACGCGTCCTGTGCTCTCACGGGGTGCCGTGTGGTGGCATCGCTATCCCTTGGACGTCGCGGCCATGTCTGCGGCCTGTCCCGCACTTTTGGGCGAGCAGGACTTTAAGAGCTTTTGCAAGGTCGCCTCTGCCGTGGGCAAGCCTACGCACCGCTGCGTGATGCGTGCCGAGTTTGGCCATGAGGTTGCGTTTGGCGAGGATATCCTGACGTTTACCATCGAGGGCAATGCATTTTTACATTCGATGGCGCGTACCATTGTGGGCACCCTTGTCGAGATTGGCATGCATCGCCGCGATCCCGAGTGGATGCGCGAAGTCATTGATGCCTGCGACCGAACCGCCGCGGGCCCCACGGCGCCCGCCTGCGGCCTTACGTTTATGGGCGTGGATTACGATCCCGCCGAGCTCGTCGTGCTCGACTAGGGGGAGGGCTCGTTGCGTCCTTATCGGCGTATGCCATGTGTGAGCTACGCGTGTGCAACATCTGTTCTTGGCGTGCAGCACAGCCGACGTCCCGTTGCTTTTATTGCTGGGGTGTACCATGAACGACGGTTGATTAACAGCTGTCGAGAGGACGGAAAACTTGGTTCGACGTGGTTCGCATCCGCGACTTTCGGTGATCCTTATTGTTGAGGGTTCGCCCAGCTATGCGATGCGTGCGCTCGAGAGTGTCCAGAACCAAGACCTCTATGACCTGCAAATTGTCGTGGTTTGTCGCGACGTTGCGCCGGGCGTGCGCCATTCGCTTCAAGTTGCTGCCGACAGGGACATCCATATTGATTTGATTGACGTCGAGGACGCGAAGCGCGGTGCTTGTCTTCGTGCCGGTTTTGCTGCCTCGCGTGGCTCTCAAATCATCGCTATGAACGCCGATGAGTGGTTTGCTCCGCAGGCCCTTTCCAAGATGGTCGATATCGCGTGCGATACTGCGGCAGACATTGTGCTCCCCTCGGTGTCGCTCGATCGCTACGATGCGCATCGCGAGCGTCATTCGCGCGTCTTGGATGCTGCCTCTATTGCCATAGAAGACGAGTCTTCTATGGTGACTGGGCTGCCCCAGTTGATTTTGGGCGGCCTAGTCGCTCAGACCTCTGGCGTGATGTATAGCCGTCCGCTGTTTGAGGCATGCCTGTCGCGCGGCAAGGCGTACCGTACGGTTGAGTTTATGGCTTATGCGCTCTCGCAGGCACGATTCGTGTCCGGCTGCGGCGACGCTTGTTTCCACGCGGTGGCACCTAAGCTTACAGATGCCTTTGATCCCACCATGTATGCCAGGATATCCGATGACACTCGAGCGCTCGACGAGCTTGCGGACTCACTCTCGGAAGCAGATAGCGGTGGTCGGCTCAAGCTGGCAAGCCAAAAGTTCTACTTTGCCGGACTGGTCGCCTGCATCGAGAATTTGTGTCTGAGCCCGCATGGGGTGTCGTCAATCGAGCGCTCCGCCCGCATGCGTGATATGCTCGAGGCGCCTCGAACCCGTCAGATGGTCGCCGCGCTCAAGGATAACCATCGGGGGCTCGGTCTGTTGTTTGGGCCGATCGCCAGCGCCAAGCCCGCGCGCTGCGTGATGTGTACGCATCTGGCAGCTTTTCTTAACCGGACGGGCGCAAAAACCGCCTAAACGGCTCATCTCGAAACAAATTTGCATAGAATTGTTTCGAAATGCGTTCTTATACACAAAAGCCTTCAAATAGCGTTAAACTATTCAATCACTAATTGATTGTCTCCGCCATCTTTTGGAGAGAGGGTTTGTATGGCTAAAAAACGCAATGGGCGCCAGGATGCCATTAGAGATATTGTGCGCAATAAGGACGTCCGCACGCAGCGCGTGCTGGTCGATGAGCTCCGTGCTATGGGCTTTGATTGCACGCAGGCGACTGTCTCTCGCGATATTGCCGATATGGGGCTGCGTAAGCTCCCTGAGGGCATCTATGTTCTGGCAGAGGACCTGCACCTGCAGCGTATGGTTTCCGAGCTCGTTACGGGCGTTCTGCGCACCGATAATCTGGTTATGATCAAGGCTCAGCCTGGCACGGCTTCCGGCATCGCCGCCGCCGTTGATGCGGCAGAGTTGCCCGATGTGCTTGGCTCGCTTGCCGGCAACGATACGATTTTGGTTATTGCCCAGACGGCCGAGGACGGCGAGCGTCTCGAGGCGCTGATCAATAAGCTGAGCAATTCTCGCAAGTAGGCGTGCGGGTCGTGCGCTCGGCACTGTGCGCGCTGACATCGTGGCTTGTAAGGGGTATCGACGTTGGTCGGTACCCCCTTTATGTTTGCCGGTATAAAGACCGCCCACCAGGTCGCTTCAAACTAAAAGGCCCCCGAGCAGTTCAATAGGCTGCTCGGGGGCCTTGTTGCATATGGCTGGATGATTTCTAGCCGACCGTATCGTCAGGCGTGGGCGAGGGGTCGGGAGTGGGCGTAGGCGTAGGCGTGCCGCCATCGCCGCCGGTCGAACCACCGGTGGAGCCGCCCGTCGAGCCACCGGTGGAGCCGCCCGTCGAGCCACCGGTCGTACCGGTGCCGCCGGTGGTGTCGCCGCCCGTGGTCTCGGTGGTCGTGGTCGTCGTGGTAGTCGTTGTGGTAGTTTCCTCTTCGTCCTCGTTCTCGTCCTTGTCCTTGTCGTCGTTTTCCGTCTTCTTGGCGTTGTTGGTGCCGTAGAACTTCCAGACGCTGTTGTTCTTGTAGGTGGGCGCCGTTCCGGTCGCAAACTCCTCGCGCTCGGTACCGGTCAGAACGGTGTTCATAAACCGCTTAAAGACAGGCAGGTTGGTGCTGTCGCCCAGCAGGTCCGTGCCGTATTTTTGGATGGGGATCTCGCCCGCGGAATAGCCGGTCCACAGGGCGCACGCCAGCTGCGGGGTATAGCCGCAGAACCACAGGTTGGTGGTGTTGTCGGTGGTGCCCGTTTTGCCGGCATAGGGCTGGTTGACGCTCAGGGCGCCAGCAGCGCCCGTACCGCCGCCCTGCATGACGCCGGACAGAACATCGGTGACCGCGGCGGCCTCGCCCTCGGTGAGCACCTGTGAGGGATTGTCGGTGTGCTGGTACAGCACCGAACCGGTACGAGAGTCAATCTCGGTGATGGCGATCGGCTGGCGATAGTAGCCGCCGTTGGCAAACGTCGCGTAGGCGGCAGCCATCTCGAGCGGCGAGATCGAGCCGGTGCCGAGCGTCATGACGGGAACGTCCTCGATGTTGTCCTTGGCGGGATCGATGCCGAGCTTTTTGACGAGCGAGATGATCTTGCTGTTGCCGACGGCTTCCGCCACCTGGATGTAGCCGGTGTTGGAGGAGTATGCTGTCGCCTGCTTAAGCGTGATGTTGCCATAGCTATGGTTGGCGTAGTTTTGGACCTCGGTCGTGGTGCCCTTGGCCTTGAGCGGCGAGTTGCAGTTGAGGGTGACGTTGGGGTTCATGCCGTTTTGGATGGCAGTTGCCAGCGTAAAGGCCTTAAAGGTGGAGCCGACGGGACGCTTGGCCGTGGCATGGTTTACGTGGTTCTCGTCGGCGTTGTAATCGTAGCCGCCCACCATGCACTTGATGTAGCCGGTCTTGGGGTCGACGACGACCATGCCCATGTCCAGGCCGTCGAGCGAGAGCGTGTCGAGCTGCTCGCGAACGGCATTCTCTGCCACCTGCTGCATCGTGGGGTCGATGGTGGTCTTGACGGTCAGGCCGCCCTTAAAGAGCACGTCGGTCGAGAACTCCTGCTCCAGCAGCTGCTTAACATAGGCGACAAAGTAGGGCTGCGAGTATACGTCAACGCCGCTGCCCGAAATCTCGGTCACGTTGAGGGTGATGGGCTCGGCCTGTGCGGCATCGTGCTCCTCCTGGGTGATGTGGCCCAGGCGCAGCATGTTGTCGAGAACCTTGTTGCGGCGAGACAGTGCCAGGTCGGGGTTGACCGTGGGGTCGTACTGCGAGGGCGAGTTGGGAAGGCCGATGAGCAGCGCGGCCTCGCTCAGGGTGAGGTCTGCGGCGCTCTTGGACAGGTAGGTCTCGGCGGCGGCCTCAATACCGTAGGCGCCGTGACCGTAATAGATGGTGTTGAGGTACATCATGAGGATCTCGTCTTTGGAGTACATGTCCTCCATCTTTACGGCGATGTAGGCCTCGCGCACCTTACGCTCGATGGTCGAGTCGAACTGCTCCTCCTGCAGGATGGTGTTGCGCACCAGCTGCTGGGTGATAGTCGAGGCGCCTTCGTGCCCGCCGCCGAGGGTTGCCACCGCAGCACGCGCGATACCCCACAGGTCGATACCGCCGTGCTCGTAGAAGCGCTCGTCCTCGACGTCAACGGTGCCCTGTAGCACGTAGGGGGAGACCTTGTCCTTGGTGATGGACTTGCGGTTTTGCGTGTAGAAGCTCGCGATCTTGTTGCCGTTGCAGTCGACGATCTCGGTGGGCTCGCTCACCAGATACGCGTTGGCGTCGGTGTAGTCGGGCAGATCGGACAGCCAGCGGTTGACGTTGCCGACCATGCCGATGCCAAATGCCACGCCCGCAATCAGCAAAAAGCCCAAAAACGAGAGCAGGATTATGGGCAGGGCATGCGTCTTTGAACGGCTGCGTCCCTGTCGTTGGCGAGGACCCATATATTGACCTCCAGGTATGTCGTGCCGGACGGCGGATGTGCCGTCGGGGCAGGATGGACATAAGTTATTACACGATAAACCAAACGGGGCGCGCGAGGCCTCGTGTATGCTGGAAGACGGCATTTTTCAGAGTGAATGCATACCTTGGTAAGGAGTTTGCCGATGGCGATTCGGGCGATGGGGCCGAGCGGACAATACGAGACTGGATTGGATGCTGCCGGTGCGGCGCTGCCCGAGCTGCTGGCGCCGGCGGGCGGGCTCGACCAGATGTTTGCGGCCATCGCCGCGGGCGCCGATGCCATCTATGCGGGGTTGGGCGGCTTTAACGCCCGTGTGAGTGCGCACGGTTTTACCGACGACGAGTTTGCGCGCGGCTGCGCCGTGGCGCATGCCCATGGCGTGCGTGTGTACGTGACGCTCAACGTGTTCGTGTTTGACGATGAGTTGTCCGACGCGGTGGCGTTGGGAGCTCATGCACTGGAGCTGGGCGCCGATGCTCTGATTGTCGCCGATGCCGGGCTGGCCTGCGCGCTGCGCGCGGCGATTCCCGGGGTCGAGATTCACCTGTCCACGCAGGCGGGCGTTCATAGCGAAGGCGCCGTGCGACTTGCCGCCGATGAGCTGGGGGTCGAGCGCGTGACGACGGCACGCGAGCTGACGGTCGACGAGATTGCGGCGCTATGTGCCACGGGCGTGCCCATCGAGGTATTCTGCCACGGTGCGATTTGCATCGGCTATTCGGGGGCGTGCGAGTTCTCGGCCCTGCGGCGTGGGCGCTCGGCGATGCGCGGCGACTGCACGCAGCCGTGCCGTCTGGCGTACGACCTGGTGGACGAGGCGGGGCAGAGCGTTGTCGCCGTCGAGGGAGATCGCCTGCTGTGCCCGCGCGACTATCTGGGTATTGCACATCTGCCCGAGCTTGTAGATGCCGGCGTGGCGTCGCTCAAAATCGAGGGGCGCATGAAGAACCCCGATTACGTATTCAACGTGGTGCGGGCGTGGCGCCGGGCACTCGATATGCTGTGCGACGGCGCGTGGGACCCCGATGCCGTGGAAGAGCTTGAGCGCGAGCTGGGAAGGTCGTTTAACCGTGGGTTTACCGATGCGTACCTGCGAGGGCGTTCGGGTGCCGAGCTGATGAGCTTTGAGCGCGCAATTAACCAGGGCGTGCGCGTGGGGCGCTTGGTCGCTGTGGGCCACGAAGAGGTGACCGTTGAGCTCGACGCCGCCGCGGCGGCGGGTGACACGCTCGAGATTCGGTTTTATCCGGGTGTCGACGCGCGTCCCGATGTGCCCAAGCGCTGGCCGCAGGTGCCCTGCCCGGTGGATACCGCAGCGGGGAAGCGCGTCGTCGTGCATTGCAAGCGTAAGGTGGACACGGGCTGCGAGGTGTACCTGATTCGCAGCGCCGGCGTGTTGGATCAGACGGCGGCGGTGTTGGAGCGCATGCGGGCCGAGGCGGATGCGATTGCGCCCGTTGCGCGTGCCGTTGAGGTGCTGCCCTTTGAGGGCGTTGCGGTGGATGGCGGTGCGTCCACGGAGTTGGTGGAGTGCGCGGTTCCCACTCGCATGGTTTTTGCTTGGCAGCTGATGGATGCCGACCCGCGCGGAGAACTTGATTTGTCCGACGCCGTTGTGGTGCTTGACGAGGTGTGCCGCACGGGTGACGCTGACTGGACCCGCTCACTGATACAGCGTGCCGGGCGCGTCGTCTGCCGCAACCTGGGACAGGTGGTGATCGCTCGCGAGCTGGGCGTGACGTTTGACGTGGCGGCGCCGGTGTTCTGCGCGAATCGGGCCACGCTTACCTGGCTGCGCGGACTCGGTGCGGGGCGGGTGTGCTTGCCGGCGGAGTTGCTCGGCAATGATGCGGAGCGTATTGCCGAACTGGCCGCTGAACCCGGCGTCTTGGGTCCGGTCGACGCCGACCGTCCCGAGCTTATGGTGTGCGAGCACTGCCTGCTGACCGCCGAGGGCGTCTGCGCCACCGATGCGACGGGACAGGTTCGTTGCCGCGACTGCTTGCGTCGTCGGCAGGTACGCTATCTGGTCGAGCGTGACGGTACACGTCTGCCAGTTGCCATTGACGCATGCGGCAGGACGAGGATTTTCCTGTCGTAGGTGCTGCGTCGCGTCAGTTTGTTATCATAAGAGAGTTTATGGACTTCCAGCACCGCCGTTTTCGGCGAGGGTGCTATAGCAAAAGGAGGATACCCAATGCTGTCTGTTGACGAGCAAATGCGTATCATCACCTCGGGCGCCGCGCAGATCGTTCCCGAGGCCGACCTTCGCAAGAAGCTTGAGAAGGGCGAGCCCCTCAACATCAAGCTCGGCGTCGACCCCACCAGCCCCGACCTGCACCTGGGCCACGCCGTGCCGCTGCGCAAGATGCGTCAGTTCCAGGACCTGGGCCACAACGTCACCCTCATCATCGGCAACGGTACCGCGTTGATTGGCGACCCTTCGGGCAAGAATTCCACCCGTCCGCAGCTTTCGCAGGAGCAGATCGAGGCCAATGCCGAGACCTACGTGAGCCAGGCCATGAAGATCCTGGATCCCGAGAAGACCACCATCGTGCACAACGGTGACTGGATCCTTTCGATGGATCTGGCCGGTCTGCTACAGGTGTGCTCCAAGTTCACCGTCGCCCGCATTCTTGAGCGCGACGACTTTACCAAGCGCTACCAGTCTCAGACGCCGATCGCCCTGCATGAGTTCCTGTATCCCGTGATGCAGGCTTTCGACTCCGTGCAGATCAAGGCCGACGTGGAGATGGGCGGCACCGATCAGCTCTTCAACCTGCTCGCCGGCCGTGAGCTCATGGAGAAGATGGGCATGGAGCCCCAGATCGCGCTCACCATGCCGCTGCTCGAGGGCACCGATGGCGTTCGTAAGATGTCCAAGTCCTACGGTAACTACATCGGCCTGACCGACGCGCCCAAGGACATGTTCGGCAAGACCATGTCCATTCCCGACGAGATGATCGGCAAGTACTATCGTCTGGCCAGCTCGCTCACCCCGGCCGAGGTCGACAAGATCGACGCCGCCCTGGCCGATGGTTCTGCCGACCCCTACGAGCTCAAGCGCGCTCTGGGCCGCGACCTGTGCGACACCTACCACGGCGCCGGTGCCGGCGACGAGGCTCAGGCCGAGTTCGACCGCGTGTTCAAGGAGGGTCAGCTTGCCGACTTCCCCGAGAAGCACGTTGAGCTGACTGTTAACGACGAGGGCCAGATCTACCTCGCCGGCCTGCTCAAGGACCTGGGTCTTTCGACGAGCGCCGGCCAGGCTCGTCGCGATATCGACGGCGGCGGCGTCAAGATCAACGGCAAGGCCGTGGCTCCCAAGAGCTATAACATCGATCCCAGCGCCCTCAAGCTGGGCGACACCCTCTCCGTAGGCAAGCGCAAGGGCTTCAAGTTGATTTAGTTCCGCCGTTCTAACGAACGGCGGACCGGCCGACGCTGCGCGGGCCGCATTTGGACAATCTGACGTTCAACTTCAAGGGCGCGACCAGAAGGTCAGCGCCCTTTCGTTTCACGTCACCTTGTCTCAAATGCGGCCCGCTCGCTGTCGTTGCCAAAACATCGGCGCTTCCGTTGTTGGCACTTTGGGACGTTCCTTCTGTGCCGGCACTTTGGGACAATCCTTGCCATTAATGCAAAGCAACCTGTCCCCATTGCGTCAAGCGGCGTGTGCCGTTAAGCGGAGAGGCGCATTGTTGACCCATCGTTTGGGCATACAATGGCTATTGGCTTGCTGCGGTGAAGGCTTGTCCGCTCCGCAGCTTTTTTCTACGGTTAAAGGAGTATGTATGTCCGTTGAGGTCATGAGGTCTGTGATCGAGGCCGCCGAGGGCCGCGTGCCCGTCGACAGGCTGTTTACCAATGCGCAGATCGTCGACGTGTATGGCCAGCGTGTGGCGCCCGGTAGCGTTGCCGTCAAGGACGGTGTGATCGTCGGCGTGCTCTACGGTGGTCGCGACGATGCCGCTGGCACCTACGAGGCAACTGAGGTCATCGACTGCCAGGGTCGTTATCTCGCTCCCGGTTTTATTGACGGGCATCTGCATATCGAGTCTTCGAACATCCGTCCCGCCGAGTATGCGCGCATGGCGGCGACGCGCGGTACCACCACCGCCATTGCCGACAGCCACGAGATTGCCAATGTTGCCGGTCTCGACGGCTTGCGCTTTATGATCGAGGATGGCCGCCGCGCGCCCATCTCCATCAAGTACATGATGCCTTCGTGCGTGCCCGCGCTGCCCGACGAGCAGGCCGGTGCCGTGATTACCGCCGCCGATATGCAGGAGTTTTTTGCCGAGCATCCGGGCGATGTCTTTGGCCTGGGCGAAATGATGAACCTGCCGGGCGTCTTTATGGCCGACTCCGAGACCTGTGCTCGCATCGATGCTGCCAACCAGACGCCGTCCAAGCAGGTTGACGGCCATGCGCCGCTCGTTGCCGGTAAGGACCTCAACGCCTATGCCGCAGCGGGCATTATCGCCGACCACGAGTCGACGATTCCCGAGGAGGCGCTCGACAAGCTATCCCGCGGCATGTATGTGATGCTGCGTGAGGGCACGTGCAGCCACGACCTGGCCAATTTGTCCCCGATGCTGCTGGAGAATCCCGCGCGCGCCCGCCGCTGCTGCTTTGCGACCGACGACCGCGCCCCTTCCGATGCGCTTGCGACCGGCATGATCGACAATGCCTGCCGCGTGGCGATTGAGGCCGGTATCGACCCCGTGGTCGCTATCTCCATGGCGTCCCTCTCCACGGCCGAGGCGTTTGGCCTGGACCACGGTTGCCGCGACCCGCACGAACTGCGTGGCGCCATCGCCCCGGGCAAGCGTGCCGACCTGCTGGTGCTCAATGACTTGACGTTTGCCACGGCTCCGCATCGTGTATATGCCGCCGGTGCCCTGGTGGCGCAGGACGGCACCTTTGTGGGCGAGATCGCACCCGAGATGGCCGAGGTTGCGGCCCTTGCCGATGAGCTGCGCGCCTCCGTTAAGCTGCCGAATCTTTCGCTCGACGTATTCGACTATGCCTTTAAGCCGGGCGAGGCCGTGATTGACGTGGTGCCGGGTAAGGCCATCACGGGCATGGTTCGTCCCGAGAGCGCCGAGGGCCTGCGCCGTATTATGCTGATCGAGCGCCACGGCCGCGGTGTGTCACTGCAGGCCGAGGGCGCCGACGGTGATGGTCCCGCGGGCCTGGGTCTTGTCGGCAAGCACATCGGTCGCGGCTGGGTGCGCGGCTTTACCATCACGGGCGGCGCTATCGCCTCGACGATCGGCCACGACTCGCACAACGTGTGCGTGGTGGGCGACAACGCGGCCGATATGATGGCCGCCGTTGAGGCCGTGGGCCAGGGCGGCCACGTGCTGGTGCGCAACGGCGAGGTCGTGGCGCGCATTCCGCTGGCGCTCGGCGGCCTGATGAGCGAGGGCGCTGCCGAAGACGTTGCGGCGCAGCACGACGACTTTATGGTCAAGGCGCGCGCCATGGGTATTGAGCCGCCGCTCGACCCCATCATGGGCATCATCTTCCTGCCCCTGCCGGTCATCCCGACGCTCCGCATCCGCCCCGAGGGCATGTTCGACGTCACGACCTTCACCTACGCCGACTAGTCATCGGGGACGTTCTCAAACGACTAGTCGTTGGGGACACTCTTTGGCGGGCTGCCTGACGCCGCGACCGTAGGACCTCTGGCATGTGTGAGCTATTTGCCAGGTCCTTGTAACGTTTACGCCCGCGGAGTCTTATTTGAGCTCCCTTTGGGTACGTTGGGATCGGATACACGTTCGATTCCAACAAGCCCGAAGGGAGCTTTTCTATGTTTAAACTGATTGCATCCGATATGGACGGCACACTGCTTGACGAAAACGGCCAGGTGCCTCCCGAGACCTACGAACTGATTCTGGCGCTACGCGAGCATGGCGTGCATTTTGCCGCATCGTCAGGCCGTCGCTACGACCGCCTGTGCGAGTTCTTTGCACCTGTTCGCGACAAGATGGACTTTGTCGCCGCTAACGGCGCCCAGGTCTACGCCGACGGCAAGATGGTAGACCGTGAGGTGTATTCGCACCTGGCGATTCGAAAGCTCGCCCAAGCAGTCGCGACGTTTCCTAATCTGCATCTTGCGCTCTTTGACCGAACCAAGTCCTTCTTGCTCGATGACGAGTGCAAGTTCGTGCGTGAGGTCGATAAGGACCTTCCCAATGCCGAGCGCATTTGGGAGCTGCCCGATCCCAGCGTAAATATCATCAAGGCGAGTATCTTTTGCGATGACGGTGCCGTTATGGACAGCGCTTACGTACTACAGCGCGAACTCGGTCAGCTCTTTACTTTTGCGCCTTCGGGCAACGCGTGGATCGATGCCATGCAGCCCGGCGTGTCGAAGGCCTCGGGCATCGCGCAGCTCGCGGAGCATTACGGGATTGGACGCGACGAGGTCATGGCGTTTGGCGACTCGATGAACGACTACGAGATCATTCGCTTTGTCGGCACGGGCTGCGCGATGGAAAACGCGCGTCCCGCGCTCAAGGCGGTGGCCGATCGCGTGGTGGGTTGTAACCGCGACCACGCCGTCCAGCAGGAGCTCCGTTGCGTGCTGGAGAGTCTCGCTTAATCCGGCAGATGGGGACGTTTCTTTTCTGCCGGCAGTGGGGGGACAGTTCTTGCAGCTTTTTCGCGAAGAGTGTCCCCAACGACTCGTCATTCAAGAACGTCCTCAGTGACTGGCCAATGACTAGGCGAGAGCGGCCATGATGGTGCGGGCGACGCCGTCGTGGTCGTTGTCATATTCGGTGATGGCATCGGCGGCCTCGCGGTCCTCGGGCTCGGCGTTGATCATGGCCATGCCGTGGCCCGCTGCCTGCAGCATGGGGATGTCGTTGATGTTGTCGCCGAACGCCCAAGCGTCGGCGAGACGCTCGCCCAGGTGCTCGCAGAGCCACGTGAGGGCCGTTCCCTTGGTGGCGCCCTCGCCCATGACCTCGATATTCATGGCGTACGAACGCGTGACCTCGATGCCTCCGAGCGTGTCGAGCTCCGCCGCGATGGCGTCGCGATCGGCCGGGTCGTGCCAGTACATGGCGATACGTTCGAGCACCTCGACCTCGTCGATCTTGCTGTCGATATCCATGTCGATCGGCGTTCGTGTGCGCTTGAGCGAAGCCGCGATGTGAGGATCGCCGCCACAGAATTCGTCCAGGCGCGTGTAGAGCGAGCGGGGGAGGAAGCACTGCCCGTCCGCGAAGATATCGAAGGTGACGTCATGGCCGGAGGCAATGCTATGGACGCGGTGGGCGATGGCGCGGTCGAGCGGTCGGCTCAAGATGCACGTGGCGCGTGAGGCATCGGCAGGCACATCCTCGTCGAGCTGCCAGACGCTGGCACCATTGGCGCAGACCGCGTAGTGTACGGCAGGATGGGCGAGGATGGGCTCAAAGATGCCTGACAGCGGACGCCCCGTGCAGGGCACAAACTCAATACCGCGGCGCGCAAGCTCGTCGAGCATCGCCCAGGTGGCGTCGCTCATCTGCTTGTCACTCGTCAACAGCGTTCCATCCATATCGGAAAAAACAATCATTCGATGCAGCCCTTTCTGCTGGCATAAAAAGCGTGGCCGAGGGCGGTGATGCCCTGGCCACGCTCGGGTTCTATAACGGTCCGCGTCCTAGCGGTCGGCGAGCGGCTTGTACTCCAGCGGCTCGATCACCGGACGGTATGCCGGGCGGATGATGCGATGCGCGCAGAAGAGCTCTTCCATGCGGTGCGCCGACCAGCCGGCCATGCGGGCGACGGCGAATAGCGGCGTAAAGAGCGTCTCGGGCACGCCGAGCATCTTGTAGATAAAGCCCGTGTACAGGTCGATGTTGGCGCAGATAGGCTTGGTCATGCCGTGGTCGCGCATCACCTGCGGTGCCAGGCGCTCGATGCGCTCGATGAGCGCGAACTCATCGCCCAGGTCCTTCTTGGCGGCAAGCGTACGCGCGTAACGACGGCACACCTCGGCGCGCGGGTCGCTCAGCGTGTAGACGGCGTGGCCCATACCGTAGATGAGACCCGTGCCGTCGAAGGCCTGCTTGTCGAGGATTTTGCCCAGGTAGGCTGCGACTTCGTCCTCGTCCTCCCAGTTGGAGACATGTGCACGGATGTCCTCGTGCATGGACACGACCTTGGCGTTGGCGCCGCCGTGGCGCGGGCCCTTGAGCGAGCCGATGGCCGCGGCATAGGCGGAATACGGGTCGGTGGCCGAGGAGGACAGCACGCGGCAGGCAAACGTGGAGTTGTTGCCGCCGCCGTGCTCGGCATGCAGCATGAGCATCACGTCGAGCAGCATGGCCTCGTCGCGGGTGAATGCCATGCCGCCGCGCAACACCTGCAGGATGGTCTCGGCGGTGGAGAGGCCGGGCGTGGGGTGCGGTACATGAACCTCGGAGCCGCGGCGCTTGGCGACCGAGGCCATATGCGCGAAGGCGGCGATGCGGGGGAGACGGGCGAGCATGGAGATGGCGACGTCGATTTCGTGCTCGGGTGTAATGGCGTCGGGCTCGGCGTCGAAGGCGTAGAGCAGCAGCACGGCGCGCTGAAGCACATTCATGATGCTCGACGACACCGTGGTCATGGGGAACTCTTTGACGTACTCGTCGCTCAGATGCCTAAAAGCGCCCAGACGTCCGCAAAAACCGTCGAGCTCCTCTTTGTTGGGCAGCGAGCCCGTGATGAGCAGGTAGGCAACCTCTTCGTAGCCATAGCGATTCTCGGCCTGGGCGTTGTTGACCAGGTCCTCGATGCTGTAGCCGCGCAGCGTAAGCTTGCCCTGGTCGGGCACGACTTTGCCGTCGACCTTGTTGTAGCCGTGCACGTCCGAGATGCGGGTAAGGCCCGCGACCACGCCCGAGCCGTCGGCATTGCGCAGGCCGCGCTTGACGTTATGCTCTACGAACAGGCCCTCGTCGTACGGGGCGGTCGGCAGGCCGTGGTAGAGGTTTTCGCTTTCGGGCGAAATCTGACGGCTCGCCTCGTAATCCAGAACCAGGCGGCTCAGGTGATCGTCGAAGCGGTAGTAGATTTTCTTGGCGTCGTAGGCCATGCGCGCTCCTCTCCGGTCCGCTTTGGGGCCGCGCGCTTGGACGGTATGACGTCAAGCTGCCCCGAGCGGCTTGTTCGCTACAGGCGGTACATAAAGTTAAAGACGTCCTCGCGCTGGATGGACACGTTGACGCCCGAAAGCTCGCCGGCCTCGGCCAGCGCCTTCTGCAACTCGGCGAAGTCGAGCTTGGACTCGGCGGTGTCGGCCAGCATGGTCATGGTGAAGATGCCCTCGATAATGGACTGCGTGATGTCGCGGATGTCGACGTTGGCCTCGCCCAGAACACGGGTGACGCCGGCGACGATACCGGGGCGGTTCTTGCCAAGGACGGTGATGACGATGCGGGAGGACGAGATCTCGGCCATGGGAAACCCTTTCGCGTGGTTGCGGCGCGCGGGGCGCTCCGCTGCGGTACAGTGTTCATCATTGTACCTGTCTGGCGCAAAAAAGGCGCGCTCGCTGCGGCGTTACATGCCTGCAACATGAGCGTAAGGGGGAAGGCCGCACGGGGAAGAGCCGTCTGGCGCGTGTCCGGCTCGTGTTGGGTTGATTTCCGATCTCAGCCGAACACATTGAGCGGACAGGCCGTTCCCGCAGTCAGCCGAACGCCTCCGACGGCTGATTCCGAACTGGAAGCGGAGGGCATCCCCGCCCTTCGGTAGGGGATACCGCTCCGCGGCGCATGCCGCGGGCGGCGCCCCTATCGGACCACCGTGACCTCAGTTGGGATGGGCCCAGCACTGCCGCGTACTCGGTGAGCTAGAGCCAACTGTTCGTCTTCACGTCGCGTATGGCGATATTTCGGTCGTCCGGCTCGGTGATGCCGTAGCCGAACGCCTGGAGCGTCTCGATGGACTCCTGGATCCTCTGTTGGAACATGGGACCCGGATCGACCCTCGGCCCGAGGTGCCCGCGCCAAAGGCACGGCGTGGCGCGCAGCATGTTATGGATTTTGGAGATGGGCTCGATGTCGGCGTAGACGTTGAGCGTCGCCATGGCGTCCTTGTGGCCGAGGATCGATTGGAGCGCCTTGATATCGCCGCCTTGGCGGATCCACTGCGTTGCGAACGTGTGGCGAAGGCCGTGGAACGTGATCAGCTCGTCGTTGGTGCCCATGAGGCCGTTGGTCTCCGAAAACGTCTTGAACGCTCTGCGAACATAGCTGGTTGTCGCGAAGCTCTCGCCCGGTTCCGACAGGATATAGCAGTTCCCAATCTCGACCGACCCAGTAAGACCGCGAGATCGCAGCTTCTCGCAATCGATCCCGTGGATCTCCTTCAGGAAGGGGAGCAGACCGACCGGGTCGATGGGAATGGCCCTGGAATCATGGGTCTTGGTGTCCTTGATGAACGAACCCATCCCCTTCGCATACGCCACCGAGTGCCTGATCGAGATCAGGCCCGTCTCGAAATCCACATCGCACCACCGAAGGCCGCAGACCTCGCCGATTCGCATCCCCGTGTGCAGGGCGAGTACGACCGCCCTCTAATCCTCGGCGGACCAATCGAGTCCGAACTCCTTTCGGGCATCCTCTTCGCTCATGACTTCGAGAAGGTCTCCGGGTTGGCAACGAAGGGCGAGGCATAGCTGCTCGAGTGTGTTGAAGCGAATGCCGCGAATATGCCTTTTTTTTATACGGGACAGGTTCACGGGCGTGGTTCCAATCCTTTCGGCAAGTTCGTTCGAGGAAATCTTTCGCTCGGCCATGATCTTGTCGAGGCGAACAATTACGGGCATGGCGTTTCCTTACGCAATCTCGTCGGAGTCGAGGTACAGCTCTCGGGCGTACAAGAAGAGCTGGGAAAGCATGAACAGGACGATGCCGAGAACCAGAGAGGTCCAGTCGAATGATGAAGCGATCTCTTGGGCGCCGACGGCCCCCTCGCCGCCAAACATCGAAACGGAGGTTTCGAGTGAGCCGGCGTAGAGGCTGGTGGCAGCTTGAACAACGAAGAGAATGCCGAGCACCTTCAAGCATGTCGCAGACCCTTTCTTGAAGGGGTCTCCGCTCTTGATCGTCCACACGAGAACGGCGCTGAGGATGGTCGTAGCGATACCGATGACGGCAGGGGCCAATGTCGAGATCGCAAGGGCTGGATACGCGGGGGAGTCTGCAATTACAGGGTTGTCGAGCACTTCGATTGCTGGCTTTAAGGAGAACGCCACTTGTGCGATGGCGGTGACGCAAAGGGCCGCAGAGGCTATCGCACATGCGATGCGGAAGGAATGAAGCCGGGGAGTGCGATTGTCGGAACTCATAATAACCTCCGAAGAATTTAAAAAACTCAGGTTACTTTTTAACAGTTTATGTTAAATTGACTTTGTCGGCAAGTAATCACAGCATGCTGCAACCGAAACCCCTCTAGATTGGAGAGGATTATGTTCAGTACTGTTAAGTCGTGTAAGCTCTTGGTTTTCCTCGGCCTCGCTCTTTGTCTGTTGCTGCCGGGAGCCCCCGCTTTTGCGGATACCCCGATGCCTCCTTCCCAGGAGAGCAGCCAGTGTGCCCTCGTTGAGCCCCTCGGGTATACGGACGACGTCGTCGATACCTACTGGAGCTACAGCTGTCCTCGCGGCGTAAGCGGGCACAGCATCTCGATGTTCAACATCTCTTACAAGACGATCTCCTACCGAAATGGCTATCGCCGATCCGCGCATCATAGGGAATCCCGCCTCGCTGCAATGTGTTCCTGTGGTGTTCTTGGCACAACTGATAAATGGCAATTTGTCTATAGCACCTACTAGATGCGAGGAGGGGCCGAGCATTTTGTTCGGCCCCTCTGTTCCGACTGGATGAGGTCAAGGTTGGCGATGAATATGCTCAAAATCTCGAAGGCAATCTTTAGGTCGCTCCTCTCCTCCAGGTCGCTCTGTGTTGCCGTTGTTGCGTTGATGGTTCTTTGTGCTTTGCCCGTCTTCAGGAGCGCGGCTGGCATCGACGGACGGGTTGAATACCTCGAGTCGGGAATAACCCGTGTTGAGCAGGAATTGTCAGCATCCTATGCGGATGCGCTTGTGAATGCGGGGGAGGAGGGCGTCTATACCTCTTCATCAAGCATGCCCGCGCTTCTGTACCCTCTTGCCGCGGGGCGTCTTGTCTTGGCGCCGCTCTCTCCTCTGCTTCCGTTTCTGCAGGTATCGGATGGAGCGTACTCCTTTTATGACGGATCGAAGGAGTACTTGCTATGGGCCGCAACGGCCGTTGCCGTTTCGTTCCTTGCCGCGCGTCTTAACAAACGTGAAAAACTCATCATCCAGGCACCGATGGGTGAGCTGGGCAGGCTTGTTGCATCGAGCGTATGGGCGAGTGTTTTTGCGATGCTTGCCGTCTTCGCCGTCAATCTTCCAGGGATAATCGCCGCACTTGTGAAGAATGGCCCGGGCTCGCTGTTCTATCCGATAGGCTACGTTCAATATGCGACTCCGGTTATCAAACCGGCTTGGCTGGTGTTCGCACAGACGGCCATCTTGCAATTCTTGGTGGCGGCGTTCATCTCGCTCGTCGTTCACCTTGCCGTGAAGATTGCCAATAACCCTACGCTTGGAATCGTGTTCGTATGTGCCCTGATGGGGGTGACGATGGTTCCCGGGTATTACGGAAGATCCATCGCTTTACGTGAGTTCGCCCTGTTGAATCCCCTTTCGTATGCGAACACCGAGCTGACCGTCGGCGCCTATAGCCCGTACCCGACAACGCAGATAGTGAATCTGCCCGGACTTTGCTTCGGGCGTGGCGCGATTACCCTCGTATGCGCAATCGGGATCGAGGTGCTGGCAATTAGCCTGCTTTGCGTTGCTGGAAAGAGCGGCTGCGCGCGCCCGATGCCCCCGATTTGTCTTGAGAGAGGTTCCTTCACCGCATCGAGAACGGCAACTCGTTCGAGCGCTTGTGCCTTCGCCGTTGCATACGTAAGAACGATGGGGAAACTGCTCCTGCATTCTCCTGTCATCGCCGTGTGCGCGATTGCAATGTCGACGACGATGCTGGTCCCAGCCCTGGTCGAGGTGTTTCCTGACGCTGATGCCGTTTCCGCCGGTCGGTATAGGGATGGCGAGCTCCGTTCAATAGACCGGTATCTAGAGCAGGACGCTGCGAATATGGACGTCGAGGGCAAGACGGCCCTGGAAGACATGCGAGGTGCCCTTTCGGGTTTCGTGTACGCGCCTACGCCTGCGGAGGGATTTCAGAGCCTTGCGACGTACGAGCGCGCTCGAGGCGAGCTGGGCGCGGCAGATGCGACCCTCCTGCAATCGATCGGAATCGAGCCGGAGACTCCTTCTCGTGCGGAGGCGCGCGCCCTTCTGCTCGAGTCGATCGCGAGCTTGCCGGACCCCAAGGTTTACGAGTTAAGTACGAAGATGCCCCCATTAATCCTCCTTTCCTATCTCCAGGCAGCGCTTCCTTCCTTGTTTTGGCTGTTGCCCGTGGTTGTCACATCGCTTGCGTGCATCCACCTGCAGTGTCGTTCCCTTCTGGTTCTCCAAGTCCCCGCAACAGCGCATGTGCGTTTTCTGACGGCCGTTGCGCTGGCTCTCCTGCTTGGCTTGGCGCTGCTTTCGGTGTCGATGGTTCCCGCTGCGGTTGTGTCCTTGATTAAGAACGGTGCGGGTGGATCGGAGTATCCCGTCGCTCTCATTCGGGCGGGAGCTTCGACAACGTCCATGGTGGGGGAGGCGGTGTTGTGCAGTATTCCGTTGCTGGTCATGGCATACGGCGTGATTTCCGTCGTCGCTGCGTTGACAGCAGCGATTAGCCGCAACCCCGTTGTCACCGGAGTGGTTTGCGCGGTTCTCCTGGTGTTGGGTTCGTTGAGCGCTCATGTTGAAAGCGCGGGCATGGGCGTCGCGCTGCTGGCTCCATTCGCCTCGTTTGATCCCGCTTCCCAGGTGGGGACGATTGGGTTCCTTGGGCGAGGGACGAACGCGATGCCTTTTGGAGAGGTCGTCGGCGCATCGGGCGCTCTGCTGGTGGTTTTGGGCGCCGTATCTCCGTTGGTGGCGCGCCTGGGTGTTCCAAAGATCGAAAGGGGACGGTCTCGATGATTGGCCTTCAAACGCTGACGATCTCTTATGGAAAGAAGGTGCTCGTAGATTCGGTGGACGCTGAGTTTGCCCCGGGTACGGTCTACGGTCTCGTCGCTCCGAACGGGCATGGAAAGACGACGTTGCTGCGTGCGATGGCAGGTTTGCCGGGTCCTCGCGTGGACGGGAGCATCGTTCTGGATGAGGTGCAGGGTACGGGTGCGAGAGAGGTCCGTTCTATGATCTTCTATGCACCTGGTGAGGGGACGCTGCTGTATCCCGGATTGCGTGCGGAAGATCACCTCAAGATGGTTTGCGATATGTGGCCGCATGCTCGCGATATCGAAGAGATAGTGGAGCAAACGCAGATAGGCGAGTTCGCGAAGATGAGGGTCCGTACTCTGAGCCAGGGTATGAAGCAGCAGCTTACCCTGGCGATTGCGTATGCGACGGGTGCGCGGTACCTTCTATTAGATGAGCCCATGAACGCGCTCGACCCCAGCAGGGTGGACTTGCATTCCGAGATTTTCAGGAAGCTGGCCGATTCTGGTACGTGCATCATCATGTCATCCCACATCTTGGATTCGGTCGATAGGCTGTGCGATGAGATTCTGTTTTTGAAGGATGGGAGGCTCATTAGAAGCATTCCGCAAGATGATGCTGCGCCGAAGTCTCCTGGATCCCATTTCGCAAAGCCTGCCGGACGCGCCGAGGGTGCGCTAAGCACGTATCGGCGACTCTACGAAAAGGGCGGGTAGAAATGCAAGTTAAAAATCTATGTGGTCAATGTGATACCGTTGAACCCGCATATCGATACCGCTCAGCCATTCGCCTCGCCCCCGTCGC
>CAUATU010000003.1:0-108714 GCA_958432255.1 uncultured Collinsella sp. | reverse complement strand
TCAAAACAAGGCAGGCACCCCGGCCCTCGTCCGTAAACTCTTCCGCTGGGCGAGCCATAGACGCCGCGTACCGATACGGTAAAGTGGCGGCTTGAAATTGGTGCTATATTCAGCTTGAGTTGTTTAATGCTAGTACGGGAGGGTGATATGGGGCTGTTCAAGAAGAAAAACCCGCAGGATGCCTTTGATCCCGATGTGTTTACCATCACGGATACGATTTTGGACCCACCGCGGTTTACGTTTTTGCCGGCTATCTACCAGGATGCCACGCGCCGCAAGTGGGCCGTGCATCAGCGCGGCGGCGAGCCGAAGATTTTTGACTATGCGGATGTGCTGCAGTGCGAGATTGCCGAGACCGGAAATCCCGAGGATGTGCCGGAGCTCAGCAAACGCGAACTGGCTCAGCAGATTTTGATTAATCCAGCTCAGGCTACCAAAAACAACGCTGCCAAGCGTAATATGTGCCTTGGTATGGGTGTCATCGTTGTCGTGCAAACCGGCAAGGATGAGATTTCGAAGCTTGAGATTCCGGTGACCGCGGGCGAAGTCAAGCGAGACTCCGGCCTATATCGGTCGTATCGGAACGTTGCGGAGCAGATCAAAGAAGCCTTCGACGCCATGAGGCGTCCGGAGCAATGATTCCTGCAGCATCAAGCAGTTGAGGAGTCTTGCCCATGTCGAGTGAACCATATGCGATTCCGCCCAAAGACCGCGCCTTTGAGGGCATTCTTTGGTATATCAAACATTATGACCTGCAGAGTGGCGACCGGCTGCCCGCCGAGCGTGTGCTCTGTGAAGAGCTGGGCGTGTCGCGCACGGCGTTGCGTGCTGCGATCACGCGCCTTATTTCGTGCGGAACTTTGGAAAGCCGCCGCGGTTCGGGCACCTATGTGTGTCCTCCCAAACCGCTGAACATCTTTCAGGAAACATGGAACTATACGCAGGCGGTGGAGAGGGTTGGCTCAAAGTCGACCGCGCGCCTGGTTTGGTCCAAGGTCGTGTATGCCGATATCGATCTTGCCCAAAAAGCCCAGATCGACCTGGGCATGCCGCTCTTCTGCATTCGGCGCGTGCGTGTGGTCAACGGTTCCCCGGCATCGATCGAGACGGCTTACGTCAATCTGTCTTTGTGCCCCTCGCTTCCCGATCACGATTTTGAGCAGGAAAGCCTCTACGACGTTTTGCTCAAGGAGGGGAATGTCCATGTGATGCACGGCAAGGAGCATATTTCCATCAGCCGTCTGAACGCCGACGAGGCCAAGTTGCTGAATGCTCAGGAGGGCACGCCGGTGTTTTACAAGGCTTCGCACGAGCGCGACGAGACCGATGGCTTTGTCGAGTATTGCAAGTCCGTGATTCTGCCGACCAAGTATCGTTTTGCCGATAACGGCGAGGCAGACGGCGTTGCGACGAAGGTGGGTGTCGAATGGCTGATGCAGTAGAAGACTTGCCGGTTTACAAACAAATTCGCCGCTGCATTGCGGAGCGAATCGAGCGCGGCGACTACCCGACGGGCTCGATGATTCCGTCCGAAAACGAGCTGGCCGAGGAGTTTGGCACGACACGCCTGACAATCCGAAGCGCCATGGACGAGCTGGTCAAAAGTGGCCAGATTCGTCGCGTGCAGGGCAAGGGCGCCTTTGTGGGACACAAGTGGTTTGACGAGCACGAACGCAAGGGCGGCTTCCGCCAGTCGGTTTTGGCATCGGGCGCGACGCCGTCGGTGCGCATCCTGGCGCGCTCCAAACGCTACGCCGGCCCGTATTATGCCGACTTGTTTGGCATCGCCGAGGACGATCTGCTTTACTCGGTGCGCCGCCTCAACTGCATCGATGGTGAGCCCGTATCGATCGAGATGACACTGATTCCGTGCCTGCTGTTTCCGGGCATCGAAGACGTGGACATTTCGGTCTTCAGCCTGTTCGAGACCTACGATATGTTGGGACGCAAGCCAGATCAGTCGGTAGAGAAACTCGATATCGAGGCGCTGGGCGCACGCGATGCGAGTTTGCTCAATCTTGAGCCGGGCGATCTGGCGCTCGTGCTGGAAGGCCTGACCTATGACTCGAGTGGGCAGGCAATCGAGCATGCCAAGTCTTTTACCCGCGGCGACGCCGGCGGATATACCTACAACTATTAGCGTCTAGAGCGTCCCTGCGCATGGCGGGGGCGCTCGTTTTTACGGATATATGTCGCTTGACCGATGAGCGGCAAAAACTGACCGTCTACCGAGAGGGGAGGATGAAATCATAAAATCGGTATTAAAAACGGCTAACCTGTAATCGTTCACTGGTATTAAGAACCTTTGAATTGTTGAGCTTGGGGCCAAGATGTCCACAAGGTTAAGCGGTGCGACGGGGCGGCAAGCCCGTTCATTCCGTGCGACAATTCAAACTGCTCGTGAAAGGAGCGGGAATGAAGGAGACCGAGAAGATCGAGATCATGCACTTCGACCAGGAGGGCTACCTCGAGGACGGCAGGAACGTCTACGAGGCCGGCAAGCGGATGACCGCCCTGGCCGACCGCGTGCACGAGGAGGGCTACGACGCCGTCTTCCTGATGGGCGTCGGCGGCACCTGGGACGAGTTCATGCAGCTCGAGTACCTCATGAACAAGTTCGGCGACCGCGACCTCGAGGTCTACCTGATCCACGCCGCCGAGTGGAACGTCATGGGCCACAAGCGCATGACCGACAGGTCCGTCGTGCTGACCGCCTCCGAGTCCGGCACCACCCCCGAGGTGCTCGAGGCCGTCGGCAAGATGAGGGAGATGGGCGTGCGCGTCTTCGCCATGACCAACCCCGAGGGCAAGATCGGGCAGGCCGTGGGCGCCGAGAACTGCGTCATGATGGCCTCCGACCACGGCGCCGGCGGCTGCGAGAAGGGCTACTACCTCGCCGACTGCTTCGGCCTGCGCCTGCTCAACCGCCGCGGCTGCTTCCCCAAGTTCGACCTGTTCATCGAGCAGACGAAGGACGTCTGGAAGGACATGCTCGACATCCGCAAGCGCTTCGAGCCGCGCGCCGAGGAGCTCGCCAGGAAGTACGCGCTGGCCGACTACACCATGTTCATCGGCTCGGGCGCGCTGTGGGGCGAGACCATCCTGTACTCCATGTGCCTGCTCGAGGAGATGCAGTGGAAGCGCATCCGCCACATCACCTCGCACGACTTCTTCCACGGCACGCTCGAGCTGCTCGAGCCCGGCGTCCCGGTGTTCCTGTTCATGGGAGAGGACGAGTGCCGCGCCCTCGACGAGCGCGTCCGCGCCTTCCTCACCAGCGGCGTGACCGGCGACGAGGACTACGTCATCATCGACACCGCCGAGTACGCGATCCCGGGCCTGGACGACGACTTCCGCGTCATCGTGTCGCCGTGGATCCTGTCCGTGCTGACCACCGACCGCCTCGCGCGCAACTACGAGCTGGTCACCAAGCACAACCTCAAGTACCGCCGCTACTACCACCAGTTCGACTACTAATTTCATTTGGGGGAAACCGCAATGAGGCAATACATCTTCGCCAGCCACGCGCATTTTGCGACCGGCATCAAGGAGAGTACCGAGCTGCTCTCGGGCGCGCGCGATAACGTCCACGACCTGTCGATGTTTGTCGACGGCCGCACCGATGTCGCCGAGGAGGCCGCCAAGCTCCTGGCGACCTTCGACCCCGCCGACGACGTAATCGTGTGCACCGACCTGTTTGGCGGCAGCGTCAACAACGAGTTCACCAAGATCGTCCAGACGCGCCCCAACACCTACCTGGTTGCCAACATGAATCTGCCGCTGCTGATCCAGCTGCTCTTTTCGGACCAGGAGGCTCCCGCCGATCAGGTTATCCGCGAGATCCTCGCGGCTGACGACACGCGCGTCAAGTTTGTCAACGACCTGCTGACCGATGCGGATGACGAGGAAGAGTTCTAGTCACCGCCTGCTATTAATGGGGCCGGGTTTCCGGCATGAGACCTTTGGGGGTCAATCATGATTCAACTGCTTCGCGTCGACCATCGTCTGCTTCATGGCCAGGTGGCCGTCTCTTGGGTCCAGGGCTTGGGTTCTGACTGCATCTTCTGCGTTGGCGACAAGGTTGCCAACGATCCCGTCTGGAAGACTACGCTCAAGATGGGAAAGCCGGCCAACGTCAAGCTCGTCATCAAGGACATGGAGCACGCCATCGAGGCCATCAACTCCGGTGTTACCGATAAGTACAAGATGATCATCTGCGTCGCCAGCATCGCCGAGGCCAAGCAGCTTGTCGACGGCTGCCCGCAGATTACCTCCATCAACCTGGGCAACACCAAGTCCAAGGACGAGCAGCGTCCCGATGCCCGTAAGATCTCCCGCCAGATCTTTGTGACTGCTGCCGAGGAAGAGGACATTCGTGAGCTCGTCGGCCGCGGTGTCGAGGTCGAGATTCGCGCTCTGGCCGACGACCCCAAGGTCGATGCCCTAAGCGCCCTCTAATTGAGAACCACGGGCGGCGCGCACGGCGCCGCCCCTATTCGTGGGCGTACCGGATAAACGCTTTACCCGTTACCCCCATCTACCGTTCACCGGGAGTACACGCCCGTTGAGCGATTGGTATTAAATAGTTTTCTCATGACTATATAATTGGTATCAAATCATTTGCACCGGTTTAGGTGTTAACAGCACACCGGTACAAGCTGGATCTGTCTAGGCGATTGTCGGCATGGAAAAGGGCGCGCTGACAAGTCGGGAATCGCCGCGCGGATCCAAGAGGGATCAAAGGGAGGAACAATGCTTGTTCAAGCGATCCTCATCGGACTTATCGCTGCCTTCGGTAAGCTCGATTATCAGCTCGGTACGCTCTATGCGTTCCGCCCGATCGTTCTGTGCCCGCTCGTCGGCATAGTCCTCGGGGACCTGCAGTCCGGCCTCGCCATCGGTGCGAGCCTCGAGCTGCTCTTCATGGGTTCAATCTCCATCGGCGCTTACGTGCCGCCCGATGAGTGTATTGGCGGTGTGCTCGCCTGCGCCTTCGCTATTCAGCTGGGTCAGAGCACCGAGGCCGCTATCGCGCTCGCGATGCCCATCGCCACTCTGTGCCTGGCCATTAAGAACGTCGTCAACGCCGGTATGCCCCTTCTGGTCGACCGTGCCGACGTCTTTGCCAGCAAGGGTAACCTCAAGGGTATCTACGCTATGCACTGGATTATCGGTCTCGTGATTGTCGTCCTGGCCTTTATCCTGTGCTCGGTCTCCTTCTATCTGGGTGCCGACGCCGTTCAGGGCCTGCTCGACTTCATCCCGACGTTCGTCCTCGATGGCTTTGGCGTCGCAGCCAACATCCTGCCTGCCATGGGCTTCGCCATGCTCGGCCGTCTGGTGCTTACCAAGCAGCTCGTGCCGTTCTACTTCCTGGGCTTCCTGCTGTGCTCCTATGCCAACGTGCCCGTCCTCGGCGTCGCCCTGATCGCAATCATCATCGGCATCGACAAGTACGACCTGCTGGGCCTTGGTGGCGCCCAGTCCCAGCTTTCTGTGGAAGGGGATGAGGACGATGACTTCTAATTCCGAGAACCAGATTACTCGCTCCGACCTCATTAAGAGCGCCGTGAACACCGGCGCCCTGGGCATGGAATTCTCCTGGACCTACTACAAGCAGATGAACATTGCCTTCTGCCTGATGGTCGCCAACATGCTCAAGAAGATCTATGCCGGCCGTCCCGATGATTACGCCGAGGCCTTGCACCGTCACAGCGCATTCTTCAACATCACCCCGCAGCTCGCTCCCTTCGTGGGCGGCATCGCGATGGCCATGGAAGAAAAGGTCGCTCGTGGCGAGGTTGAGCCCGAGAGCGTCAACGACATCAAGGCCGCCCTCATGGGTCCGCTTTCCGGCCTGGGTGACTCCTTCTTCCTGTCCACCCTGCGCGTCGTCGCCGCTGCCGTGGGCATCAGCCTGTGCCAGGCCGGCAACGTCTTCGGCCCCATCGCCTTCCTGCTCGTCTACAACATCCCGGCGTTCCTGATTCGTATCTTTGGCGCTATCAAGGGTTATGAGCTAGGCATTGGCTTCCTCGACGAGGCTCAGAAGACCGGCCTGATGCAAAAGATCATGGCCTGCGTCGGCATTGTCGGCGTTATGGTCGTCGGCGCCATGAGCAAGGACATGTTCTGGGCTTCGTTGCCCATCGCCATTGGTCAGGGCGACTCCGCTCAGACTCTCCAGGACATCCTGGACGGCATCATGCCCGGTATGCTCGGTATGGCCGCCTTCTGGCTCTACTACTGGCTGCTCTCCAAGAAGATCAACCCGATGGTCCTGATCCTCTGCACCATGGTCGTGGGCATCATCGGCGCTTACTTTGGCGTGCTTGCCTAATATGTTCGAATCGCGCTTCCATCGCGTCTAACGGTTGCGTCGATCTTTGGGGGGGCTTGTCGCATCTGCGGCGGCCCCCTGTTTTTTAAAACTCCGTACGAAAGGGGAGGGCTATGGTCGTACCCGAGCTTTCGCTCATGAACATCAACCATCGTTACTACAGCATCGAGACGTTTTTTAAGGCTGCAGGTGAGGCCGGCTATCGCAATATCGAGCTGTGGACCGGCTCGATGCACCTGTATGTGGATTGCCATGAGCACGATTCGGTGGATAAGATTCGCGATCTTGCCGCCCAATACGGTATCAAGATCGTGTGCGTGTGCCCCGAGCAGAACAACCCCAAGCCGTGGAACGTCGCGGTGCGCGGTGAGGCGGGCCAAAAACGCATCCTCTCGTACTTTAAGAATGTGATCGACGTTGCCGTTGAGTTGGGCGTGCCGCAGATTCTGGTGACGAGTGGTTGGGCCTATCTGGACGAGCCGGCTGAGGACGCCTGGTCCCGCAGCGTCGCCATGCTGCGCTCGGTGTGCGACTACGCTGACACACGCGGTATTCGCGTCGCGCTCGAGGCACTGCAGCCGTCGGAGTCCGTGCTGGTCAATACGGCACAGGATGTCGCGCGCATCCTCGAGGCGGTCGATCGCCCCAACCTGAAGGCATGTATCGACTTTGGCGCCATGGAAGTTGCCGGCGACACAATCGACGGCTACTTTGAGGTTTTGGGCGACAAGATCGTTCACACCCACTTTGTCGATGTGGGCGGTGGCACGACGCATCTTGCCTGGGGCGACGGCGAGCGTGATATGCGTGCCGACCTCGAGGCACTCATGCGCCACGGCTATACGGGCTATGTCTCGGCCGAGACGTGTGACGGCCGCTACTATCAGGATCCGTCCAAGGCGACGACTCAGGTTATCGAGATGTATCGCCGTGTGACAGCGGAGATGGAAGCCGAATAACTAAACTGCGCGGTTGCGCCGGAAACGCTTGGGCGGGTCTGGCGCAACGCTTTTATAGCTGGCGAGTTGTGGGGAGCCCGTTGGCAGTAGCGCTCGAAATAGACAACTATTGGCGTTGTAATACCACTCGGGCGAGGAAACCGACCGTTCGCCGCAAATCTCCGTGAGTTTGGATTGGTATTAAATAACAAGCAATCGTATGGCTATAATTGGTATCAGCAAGAAGCGCGATGTATAGAATTGCGCACATGTGATGGGAGGACACACATGAAGGAGACCGAGAAGATCGAGATCATGCACTTCGACCAGGAGGGCTACCTCGAGGACGGCAGGAACGTCTACGAGGCCGGCAAGCGGATGACCGCCCTGGCCGACCGCGTGCACGAGGAGGGCTACGACGCCGTCTTCCTGATGGGCGTCGGCGGCACCTGGGACGAGTTCATGCAGCTCGAGTACCTCATGAACAAGTTCGGCGACCGCGACCTCGAGGTCTACCTGATCCACGCCGCCGAGTGGAACGTCATGGGCCACAAGCGCATGACCGACAGGTCCGTCGTGCTGACCGCCTCCGAGTCCGGCACCACCCCCGAGGTGCTCGAGGCCGTCGGCAAGATGAGGGAGATGGGCGTGCGCGTCTTCGCCATGACCAACCCCGAGGGCAAGATCGGGCAGGCCGTGGGCGCCGAGAACTGCGTCATGATGGCCTCCGACCACGGCGCCGGCGGCTGCGAGAAGGGCTACTACCTCGCCGACTGCTTCGGCCTGCGCCTGCTCAACCGCCGCGGCTGCTTCCCCAAGTTCGACCTGTTCATCGAGCAGACGAAGGACGTCTGGAAGGACATGCTCGACATCCGCAAGCGCTTCGAGCCGCGCGCCGAGGAGCTCGCCAGGAAGTACGCGCTGGCCGACTACACCATGTTCATCGGCTCGGGCGCGCTGTGGGGCGAGACCATCCTGTACTCCATGTGCCTGCTCGAGGAGATGCAGTGGAAGCGCATCCGCCACATCACCTCGCACGACTTCTTCCACGGCACGCTCGAGCTGCTCGAGCCCGGCGTCCCGGTGTTCCTGTTCATGGGAGAGGACGAGTGCCGCGCCCTCGACGAGCGCGTCCGCGCCTTCCTCACCAGCGGCGTGACCGGCGACGAGGACTACGTCATCATCGACACCGCCGAGTACGCGATCCCGGGCCTGGACGACGACTTCCGCGTCATCGTGTCGCCGTGGATCCTGTCCGTGCTGACCACCGACCGCCTCGCGCGCAACTACGAGCTGGTCACCAAGCACAACCTCAAGTACCGCCGCTACTACCACCAGTTCGACTACTAAGAGCTGGTCACGGGTCCGATATCTTGGCTGGTTGATATCTCGACCCTGCACAAGGGCGTCCGCAATTGCGCGGGCGCCCTTTTTGCGTTGTGACAAGAGACTGCTGCTAACCGCTTGCCCTATGTTTCCAAATGAATACGGTGTGAGCCGAGGAGGACGATTCTCCCCGCAAACACTCTAGTATGCTAAAGTACCCAGAAGACCGGCGGAGCTATGCCGGTCTTCTGTTCTATACGAAACACAGCATGAGGAGGCTCACCAGATGACGGCCACACCGTGGGGATTCCGGGACATATTGCCCGAGGAGGCTCAGGCGCGCGAGGAGATTGCGCTGACGGTGAAGGGCTGCTTTAGGGAGCATCATTACCTTCCGGTCGAGACGCCGCTGCTCGAGGACAAGGGTTCGCTCGAGGAGGGCGGCCGCATTGCGGACACGCCGTTTAAGCTCTTTGATGATGACGGTCGCCTGCTGGTGGTCCGTCCCGACAACACACTGCCGATTGTGCGCCTGGTTTCGACCCGCATGCGCGCGGCCGATCTGCCGCTGCGCCTGCGCTACGAGGCGCCGGTGGTTCGCGAGTGCCAGCGCAATGCCGGTGGCTCGCGTCAGTTTACGCAACTGGGCTTTGAGCTCATCGGTGCGGGCGACACCGCGGGCGATGTCGAGATCGTCTCGCTGGTGGCCGAGGCCGTGCGCAAGCTGGCGCTGCCCGATGCGCGCATTATCGCAGGTAGCGTGCGTCCGTTTAAGGAGTTGCTCGCGGCCTGTGAGGATCGCGAACTGGCTGCCGAGGCATTGCGTTGCGTGCATGCCAACGACTTTGTGGGCCTCGATGCCCGCGTGGCGGCAAGTGCCGAGCCCGAGGCCGTCAAGGCCGCCATTAGCGAGCTGCCGCGTCTGCACGGCGGAGCCGAGGTGCTCGACCGCGTGGACGCGCTGCTGGAGGCTGCCGGTATCGCCGCGCCGCTTACGCGCGAGCTACGTGCCCTGGTCGAGGGCCTGGCTCCCGAGGACGCCCAGGTGCTGTCCTTCGACTTCTCCATCATGAACTCGTTTGATTACTACACGGGCCTGGTCTTTAAGGCCTATGCCGGCGGCCTGCCCGATCCGGTGGGTTCGGGCGGACGCTACGACTCCATCTTTACCGGTGCATTTGGCGACGGCATCGAGGTACCGGCGGCGGGCTTCGCCTTTTCGCTCGAGCGTCTGGAGGCCGCGCGCACCTCGGCCGAGGACGCTGCTTCCGATGGTGACCATGCCGTGGGCCGCGGCGCCGAGGGCCCGCTGCGCATCGCTGTGCCCAAGGGCTCGCTTAAGGCCGATACGCTCGACGTGCTCGAGGCCGCGGGCCTGGACGTCTCTGAGCTGCGTGACCCCGGCCGTCACCTGATCGTGCGCGGCCGCGACACGCGTGCCGGTGAGGGCGCGGTCGGAGATATCGAGTTTGTCATTGTGCGCCCCAGCGACGCGCCCGCCTTTGTGGGCTGCGGCGGCGCCGACTGCGGCATCTGCGGTTGGGACTCGCTTATCGAGGCCGACCTCAACCTGCTGCAGCTGGTCGATCTGGGCTACGGCCTGTGCACGTTTATCGAGGCGGAGCCTGCATGGCGCGCCGGCCAGGCCGAGCGCAACTACGCCCGCCGCGGGTCGCTTCGTGTGGCTACCAAGTACCCGCGCATCGCGAGTGCCTGGTATGCCGAGCGCGGCGTGAATGCCGATATCGTCTCGCTGCACGGTAACATCGAGCTGGGCCCCATCGTCGGTATGACCGATCGCATCGTGGACATTACCGCCACGGGCGCCACGCTGCGCGATAACGACCTGGTTATTACTGGTCGCATTATGGACTGCACGGCCCGCTTCTTTGTCAACCCGGGTGCCGCTCGCCTGGATCCGCGCGTGCGCAACCTCGCAGATCGCCTGGCCGCGGCCGTGAAGGACAAGCATTTTGAGACCGTCGCGGGCTCGGCACAATAGCGCGAGCACGCACGGGCGTCCCAACGTCTGGGCTGCGGGCCGATTGGCGCCGCCGCCCGGCCTCTCGTTTTTTCAAACGCAACCTCGACCGATAGGGGATACCGATATGAAGACCATCAAGCTTGCTCCCGGCGAGCGCCTCGTTACCAACCAGCTCAACCGCAAGGGTGTGCTGCCGCAAAACATCGTCGACGCTGCCCGCGATATCGTGGCCGACGTGCGCGCCAACGGCGATGCCGCGGTGCGCGATTGCTGTCAGCGTTTTGACGGCGTTGAGCTGCAAAGCTTCCGTCTGCCGCAAGAGCAGATCGATGCCGCGCTCGAAGGCCTCGACCCCGCGTTTGTCGCGGCGCTCGAGAAGGCCGCGCGCCAGATTCGTGAGTTCCACCAGCGCGAGGTCGAGCAGAGCTGGTTTACCACGCGCCCGGACGGCACGATGCTCGGCGTTAAGGTGACCCCACTTGCCGCGGCCGGCATCTACGTGCCGGGCGGTCGCGCGCAATATCCCTCCACGGTGCTCATGAATGCCATTCCCGCCAAGGTTGCCGGCGTCAAGCGCGTGGTTATGGTGACGCCGCCGCAAAAGGACGGCCTGATCAGCCCCTACACGCTCGCCGCGGCAAAGCTCGGCGGCGTGGACGAAATCTATATGGTGGGCGGCGCTCAGGCCGTGGCCGCGCTGGCGTACGGTACCGAGACCATTCCGCGTGTCGACAAGATCACCGGTCCGGGTAACGCTTTTGTTGCCGCTGCCAAGCAGATTGTCTCGGGCGACGTGGGAATCGACATGGTCGCCGGCCCGTCCGAGGTCTGCGTGCTGGCCGATGCCACGGCCAAACCCATGGTGGTCGCGGCAGACCTGATGGCCCAGGCCGAGCACGATCCGCTGGCAGCCTGCTATCTGGTGACTTGCGACGAGCAGTTTGCGCGCGAGGTCGAGGCCGGCATCGACATCCTGGTGGCGCAGTCCCCGCGTGCCGAGATCACGCGCACCTCGCTCGATAACGAAGGAACCATCGTGGTGGCCGCCGATATGGCTGCCGCCGTCGAGGCCGTGAACACCGTGGCGCCCGAGCACTTGGAGCTGCACTGCAAGGATGCGATGGGCTTGCTCGGCGGCATTCGCAACGCCGGCGCCATCTTTGTGGGCGCTTGGAGCTCCGAACCGCTTGGCGATTATGTTGCCGGCCCCAACCACACGCTGCCGACCGGCGGCACGGCCATGTTCTCCAATCCGCTTTCGGTCGAAGAGTTCGTTAAGCGCTCGAGTGTCATTTGCTATACGCCCGAGGGCCTGCTCTCCGACGCTCCCGCCACACAGCGTCTGGCCGAGGCCGAGGGCCTGTGGGCGCACGCGCTCTCTGCTGCCCTGCGTCGTCGCGTGCTGGAGCAGGGTGAGGATGCCGTGAGTGCCGAGTCGCTGGCTGCGGCCGACCTGACCAAGGTCGCCTGGCCGGGCGACGCTGTGGCGACGGTCGCCGAGGGTGTGGACCTGGCGGCTGCAGGCTCGGATGGCGCCGGCGCGACCGGCGAGGAGGCCTAACATGGCCGAGCTGACGCCTCGCATGAAGGAGCTCGTCCAGCCCTACTTGGCCGGCATCGAGCCCTATGACCCCAACTTTACGCCCACGCGCATCAACCTTTCGGCCAACGAGAACACCTATCCCGTGCCGGCCGGCGTGCGCGAGGCGATCGACGCGGCCTTGGCTGCCACACCGCTCAACCGCTATCCCGATCCCATGTCCAACGACCTGCGCGACGAGCTTGTCGCTTGGCATGGCGTGGCACGTGAGAATATTTGCGTGGGAAACGGCGGCGACGAGCTGCTCTATAACTACTTGCTGGCGTTTGGCGGCGCGGGACGGACCCTGCTCAACTGCCCGCCGTGCTTTAGTGAGTATGCGTTCTTTGCGTCGCTTTGTCAGACCGAGGTGCGCGATGTGTGGCGCGACCCGGCGACCTTTGAGCTCGACCAAGCGGCTGTGCTCGCAGCGGCGCCCGAGTGCAATCTGGCGATCGTGACCTCGCCCAATAACCCCACGGGCGATGTGACGCCGCTCGACTTTGTCGCGGCCCTGTGCGATGCGTGCCCCGGCATGGTCATGGTCGACGAGGCCTACGTTGAGTTTGCCGACGATTCGTTTGGCGCGGTCACCACGGCGCAAGACCTTATCGCCGAGCATCCAAACCTGGTGATTCTGCATACGCTGTCCAAGGCGTTTGGCGCCGCCGGCACGCGTCTGGGCTACGTGATCGCGGCTCCCGATGTCATCGACGTGTTCGCGGCGATTCGTCAGATCTACTCGGTTAACGTGCTGAGTCAGGCCGCCGCGCTTGCCTGCGTGCGTGCCCGCGATGCGTACGCACCCGTGGTGGCACAGGTTGCATCCGAGCGCGAGCGCGAACTGTGTGCCCTGCACGCAATGGCTGCCGAGGGTCTGCCCGTGGAGGCGTGGCCGAGCGCGGCGAACTTTGTGCTCGTGCGCACGCCGCATGCCACGCACGTGCGCGAGCGCCTGCGCGACGAGTATTCAATTTTGGTGCGCGACTTTAGCTACGCGCCGGGGCTCGCGGACTGCCTGCGCATTACCGTGGGCACCCCGCAGGAAAACAACGAGGTGCTGGCCGCGTTTGCCGCGCTGGTGAAGGAGGAGATGTAGATGGACCGCTATGCCGAGGTGACCCGCAAGACGGGCGAGACCGACATTGTCGTAAAGCTCGACCTGGATGGAACCGGTATGTGCGATATCTCGACCGGCGTGCCGTTTTTCGACCACATGCTCAACGCCTTTGGTCGCCATGGCCTGTTCGATTTGACGGTACATGCGGTAGGCGACGTCGAGGTCGATGCGCATCACACCGTCGAGGACACGGGCATCGTGCTGGGCGAGGCGTTTTGCCAAGCGTTAGGCGACAAGGCGGGCATTACACGCTTTGCCGACGCGGCGATTGCCATGGACGAGACGCTCGTGATGGCTGCTGCTGATATTTCGGGCCGCGGGCAGGCCTACTGCGAGCTGCCCGTGCCGACTGAGCGCGTGGGCAGCTTCGATACCGAGCTGGCCGTCGAGTTCTTCTACGCCTTTGCGCGCGACGCCAAGCTCACGCTGCACGTGCGCGAGCTGGCGGGCGGCAACTCGCATCACATTATCGAGGCCGCCTTTAAGGCCGTGGGCCGCACGATGCGCCATGCCTGCGAGCTCGATTCCCGCGTGCAGGGCATCCCCAGCACCAAGGGCTCACTGTAACCTGTCCCTTTTTGGCAGGTTTTGAATGGGGAAAAGGAGGGTCGCGTGGGCGAACCGAAGATCGTAGTGGTCGATTACCACAAGGGCAACTTGTCGAGCGTTGCGCGCGGGCTTGCGCGCGCCGGTGCCGCCGCCTGCACTTCGGACGATTCGGAGCAGATCCGCCGCGCCGACGGCCTGGTCATCCCGGGCGTGGGCGCGTTCTATGACGCGATCGCCTTTATGCGCCAGAGCGGCGAGGCGGACGCGGTGCTCGATGCCGTCGCCGCCGGGACTCCGCTGCTCGGCATCTGCCTGGGCCTTCAGCTGTTTTTTGAGCGCGGCAACGAGGGCGTGCCTGCGGACGAGGGCGCGGTCGCCGACGGCAACGCCTCCGAGCGGGCTGGCGGTCCTTGGGTCGATGGCCTGGGTATTATGCGCGGCTCGTGCACGCGCCTGGAGTCGAGCCGCCTGAAGGTGCCGCACGTGGGTTGGGACCAGGTGCACATGACGCCCGCCGGTGCGGCCGATCCGCTGCTTGCCGATTTTGCCGAGGGTGCCAACATGTACTTCACCCACAGCTATGCGGTGGCCGATGACGCCGATGTGTTGGCGCGCACGCACTATGCGCGGAGCTTCCCGTGCATCGTGCGCCACGGCAACGTGTGGGGCTGCCAGTTCCATCCCGAGAAATCCTCCGCGCTGGGTCAGCGCATCCTTAAGAACTTCGTCAACATCGTCGAGGAGGCCGGCCGATGATCCTGTTTCCCGCAATCGATCTGATCGGCGGCAAGGTCGTGCGCCTGGAGCGCGGCGACCGCAGCCGCTGCAAGGTATATTCCGACGACCCTGTGGCAGTCGCCCGCTCGTTTGCCGAGCAGGGCGCAAGCTGGGTGCACGTCGTAGACCTGTCTTCTGCCTTTGGCGAGGACGAGAACACATGCGCTGCTAACTCGGCGGCGATTAAGGCCATCTGCGGCGTCGACGGTCTGTCCGTGGACGTGGGCGGCGGCGTTCGCTCGCTTGCACGTATCGACGAGCTGGCCGGCTACGGTGCTCGCCGCATCGCACTGGGCACGGTGCTCGTGACCGAGCCTGGTTTTGCCGAGGTGGCGGCCCAAGGCTTTGGCGAGTTGTTGGTGGCAGATATTGCCGCACGCGACGGCCAGGTCAAGGTGAATGGCTGGCGTGACGGCGCGGGCGTGGCGCTCGACGACGCCGTGGCGCAGCTTTCCGAGCTGGGCTTTAAGCATCTGGTGTATACCGACATTGCGCGCGACGGCATGCAGACGGGCATCGATGTGGCGGCGTATCGCCATGTGGCCGAGGTCGCGGGCTTTCCCGTCGTGGCATCGGGCGGCATCTCGACGCTCGACGACATCCGTGCGCTGGCCGCAGTGGGTGAGAGCGCGATTGAGGGTGCCATTACCGGTCGCGCACTCTACGAGGGCAACTTTACGCTGACCCAGGCGCTGGACGCCGTCCGAGGGGAGGAGTAGCCCATGCTTACCAAACGCGTGATTCCCTGCTTGGACGTCAAGGACGGCCGTGTGGTCAAGGGCGTCAACTTTGTGAGCCTGCGCGATGCGGGCGACCCGGTGGAGCTGGCACGCGCCTACGACCGCGAGGGTGCGGACGAGGTCGTCTTCTTGGACATTACCGCCACGAGCGACAACCGTGCGACGACTATCGAGATGGCGGCGCATGCAGCCGAGGAGCTGGCCATTCCCTATACCGTGGGCGGCGGCTTTCGCGACCTGGCAGGCATGCGCACCATGGTTGCCGCCGGTGCCGACAAGGTGTCGCTCAACTCGGCGGCCGTGCGTGACCCGTCGCTGATTAGCCAGGCTGCCGCGGCTTTTGGCAGTCAGGCCGTGGTCGTGGCGATCGATGCCAAGCGCGTCGGTTTGCCCGGAGAGCCGGGTGCCGACAAGTGGGAGGTCTTCACGGCGGGCGGCCGCAACGCCACGGGTATCGACGCGGTGGCGTGGGCCGAGGAAGCGGCTCGTCGCGGCGCCGGCGAGATCTTGCTGACCAGTATGGACCGCGACGGCACCAAGGCCGGCTTTGACCTGGCGCTCACCCGCGCCGTGGCGCGCGCGGTGCCGATTCCGGTGATCGCAAGCGGCGGCGTGGGCACGCTCGAGCATTTCGCCGAGGGCGTGATCGAGGGCGAAGCCGACGCCGTGCTGGCGGCAAGCGTCTTTCACTTTGGAACCTTCAGCATCCGCGAAGTCAAAGAATATATGGCATCGCAGGGAATTCCCGTGAGATTGGATTTCTAAATGGAACAGGTGACAACCGCGGCTGATCTTACGTACGACGCCCGTGGGCTGATTCCTTGTGTTGTTCAGCAGTATGACACCGGCGAGGTGCTTATGGTTGCCTGGATGAATGAGGAATCGGTGGGGCTGACGCTCAAGACCGGTACCACGTGGTTTTGGAGCCGTAGTCGCCAGGAGCTCTGGAACAAGGGCGCGACGAGCGGCAATATGCAGGAGATCAAGGAGCTCTGGGCCGACTGCGATAGCGATACGCTGCTGGTCAAGGTCGACTCGCCGGGTCCGGCCTGCCATACCGGCAACCGTACCTGCTTCTTTAAGAAACTCGCGTAGGGCGGGCGCTCGACTAGGCGCTTGGCCACCAGAAAGGATTGAACTATGGGTGTGCGCACCGCAAACGTTCAGGATGGAAATATCGGAGAGACGCTGACAGGTCTGGCCGAGGTGATTCACGGCCGTCGCGACGCATCGCCGCAGGAGAGCTATACCGCGCGTCTGTTGACCGACGTCGAGGACGAGCTGCTCAAGAAGCTTGCCGAGGAGGCAAGCGAGGTGATCATGGCCTGCAAGGATAACGATCACGACCACATCCGCTACGAGGCCGGCGACCTGGTCTACCACCTGCTCGTGACGCTTGAGCGCTACGGCATCACCCTCGACGAGCTGGCTGGCGAACTCAACGCCCGCCGCCACTAGTCATTGGGGACGTTCTTAAACGACTAGTTAGGCGAGGGGTGTGGATTCCCATTCGCCGGTGGGGTGGGGGATGTCGAAGGTTCGGTAGCCACAGTCGTAGGCGTGTGCCTGGGCCTCACGGATGTTCCAGCAGATGTCGCAGGCGCGGTGCGCGTCCGAGCCAAAAGTGATCGGCACCTCGGCATGGGCAAAGCAGCGCAAAAGACCGGTTGCGGGGTAGTAGTCGTCGAGGCCCTTGCGCGGTGCGGCGGTCGAGACCTCAATGCGGCGGCCCGTATCGTGGGCGCATTCGGCCATCTGCTGCCAAAACGGTGCGGGGTCAAAGTCGGGCGCAAAGCCTTCCTTCGAAAAGCGCATGACCAGGTCGGGGTGAGCCATTACATCAAAGTTGAGCGGGCTCTCGCAGGCGCGGCACCAGTCATCGACATAGCGCTCCCACACGCCGCGCACGCCTAAGTTTTCCCAAACATGCAGGTCGGTATCATCGTCGATCCAACCGCAGCGCGAATCGGGCGTATCGGGACGAGCGACGTCCTCCGTCCCCGCCGTGCCCGCAGCGCCTGCCGCAATATCGCCTGGGTTGCCAATCCAATGCACACTGCCCAGGCGCACGACGGCGCCCTGGGACCAGCGCTCAACCAAAGGCTCGCAGCCTTCGTACCAATCGCATTCAAAGCCATAGATAAAGCTGAGCTCCGGCGCAATCTGCGCGGCAAGCTTGCGAGCATCCTCAAAAGCCAGACGATGTGCCGGCAGGTCGCCCTCAGTAACCTGCACTTCGCAGTTGGCGTTCATGCTGGCGGGCAGGGTGAGATGGTCGGTCGAGATCATGACGCGGCAGCTGGCCGCAGCAGCGGCACGGACGTTGTCCTCAAACGAGGCATGACCGTCCGAGAACGAGGTGTGGGTGTGACAATCGACCAGCGGGCAAGCAGACATGGCGGCTCCTTTGCGTCAAGCGAATCCGCTTCATTGTAATGGTGCAGCTCTCAACACGCCGGACACGCCGGGGGTCGAAATCGATTGGAAAGGCTGCGCGACGCGCGGTGCGGCCTCGCTTGCGCTCTCAGAACATGTACATCAGCCTCCAAAAGCTCCAAAAAATGACATGTTTGGAGGCTGACGTACACGTTTGAGTGGAGCGGGCCGGCGTTGGAGCGCGCCAGCACTTGCGTCCAGCAAAAGTCGCACCTATCCCATGACGCCGCTCCTGCGCCGCCCGCGATGTGCTAGCGTTTGGATGAACAAAACGAGCCCGCGCGGAAAGGATCCGGACCGTATGCCATGCGATAGCACATCCCCGCTGTCCCGCGAGACCGATGCACCCGAAACCATCGTCAAGCTGGAATGCGACATCGACGATGCATCGCCCGAGGTGCTCGCCTACGCCGCCGACCGTCTGCGCGGGGCAGGCGCCCGCGAGGTGCACTGGCTGCCGCTCTATTGCAAAAAAGGACGCCCCGGCTGGCAGCTGCAGGTGATCTGCTCGCACGAGGATATCGAGCGCCTGCAGACGATTATCTTTTTGGAAACCACGACCAACGGCATTCGTCGCCAGGTCATGGAGCGCGTCTGCCTGCCGCGCCACTTTGAACAAGTGGCGACGCCTTGGGGCGAGGTGGCCGTAAAGGTGGCAACCCTGCCCGATGGCAGCGAGCGTGCAGCGCCCGAGTACGAGGACTGCGCCCGTCTCGCTCGCGAGCATAATGTGCCGCTCCAGCGCGTGATGCAGGCGGCCCAGAGTGCGGCACTGCGATTTGAATAACGCGGCTGGTGGTGACATCCTGCGCCTAGCCATATCAACCCCATTCGAAAGGATCTCCCCATGAAATACCTCATCGCCTCCGACATCCACGGCTCGGCATATTGGACCGAGCGCCTCTGCGCCGCCATCGAGTCCGAGCAGCCTGACCGCATCGTTCTGCTGGGCGACCTGCTCTACCACGGACCGCGCAACGACCTGCCGCGCGATTACGCCCCCAAGCGCGTGATTCCGCTGCTCAACGCCCTGGCCGACCGCATCATCGCGGTGCGCGGCAACTGCGACGCCGAGGTCGACCAGATGGTCCTCGACTTTCCCGTCATGGCCGACTACGCCACGCTTTTCGACGAGACCGGCCGCGAGCTGTTCCTGACGCACGGCCACGTCTTTGGCGCCGGCATGCACAACAGCGTCGACCACGCGCCCGCGCTGCCCGAGGGCTCCGCGCTCGTCTACGGTCACACGCACATCAAGGTTAACGAGGCAAGCGAGGCGCACCCGGGCCTGTGGCTTTTCAACCCCGGCAGCGTGAGCATCCCCAAGGACGGCTCGCACAGCTACGGCATCTACGAGGGCGGCGCGTTCCGCCACGTGGTCATGGAGGAGGAGTAGCCATGGCGCAGCACATGGCTCAGCAAAATGCCGAGGGCTCGCGCGATCTGTCCACGCTGGTAGACGCGTCGACCGAGCTGCAGCATCTGGTGCAGACCATCTGGCGTCTGCGTCAGCCCGATGGCTGCCCGTGGGACCGTGAGCAGACGCACCGCAGCATTGGCAAAAACATGATCGAGGAGGCCTACGAGGCGCTCGACTGCATCGAGGCGGACGACGCGGTTCACCTACGCGAGGAGCTGGGCGACGTGCTCATGCAGGTCGTGCTGCATGCGCAGATTGCTGCTGACGCCGGCGAGTTTACACTGGCCGACGTGGCGCGTGATATCGATGCCAAGCTCATCCGCCGTCATCCGCACGTGTTTGGCGATGTAGATGCCGACAGTTCCGACGAGGTACTCAAGATTTGGGACGAGGTCAAGCTTGCCGAGAAGGCTGCCAAGGACAAGGCCGTGGCGGCGGGTGAGGCCGCGCCCGAGGGCCTGCTCGACGGCGTGCCCACGCATCTGCCGGCGCTGATGCAGGCTCAGAAGGTCTCGCGCAAGGCAGCGGCCGTGGGCTTTGAGTGGGAGACGGTCCAGGACGTGTGGGACGAGGTCGCCGAGGAGCGTGCCGAGTTTGAGGCCGAGGCTCCCGGCTCGCCCGAGCGCGAAATGGAGTTTGGCGATCTGCTCTTTGCCCTGGTCAACGTCGCGCGCAAGGAGGGTATCGACGCCGAGAGCGCCCTGCGCGCCAGCACGGCAAAGTTCCGCCGCCGTTGGGCCGCGATGGAGCAGATGGCGGCCGATGCCCACGTGGATCTTGCCGAGCTTTCGACCCATGGCCTCAACGACCTGTGGGATGCCGCAAAGGCGGAGGAGTAAGACTGCGGGAACGACGGGCTGATACGCCTCATCGTTCCCGCTAAATTTTTCGAAAATCAAGTGTATCCCTCGGCTAACTTAGGGCATAATGCAAAAAGTGCGACATGGCTAACTTACGGAGGCGCACCGACGGTGCGCGGTCAGCCGGTCGCTTGCATCCATTACGTTTCCAAGTGAGAGGGAGACAACATGAGCGATATTTTGGACGTCTACGGTCGCGAGGTGCTCGACAGCCGCGGCAATCCTACCGTCGAGGTCGAGGTCGTGCTCGAGGACGGCAGCTTTGGCCGCGCAATGGTGCCTTCGGGTGCTTCGACCGGTGCCTTTGAGGCATGCGAACTGCGCGATGGCGACAAGGGCCGCTACCTGGGCAAGGGCGTTTCGCAGGCGGTCGAGCACGTCAACAACGAGTGCGCTAACGCCGTCGTGGGTCTCGACGCCTTCGACCAGCGCGCCGTCGATGCCGCGCTGATTGCCGCGGACGGTACCCCCAACAAGACCAAGCTCGGTGCCAACGCCATCCTGGGCGTGTCGCTGGCCGTCGCCCGCGCCGCCGCCGAGTCGGCGGGCCTGTCGCTGTACCAGTACCTGGGCGGCGTCAACGCTCATCTGCTGCCCACGCCCATGATGAACATCCTCAACGGCGGCGTGCATGCCGACAACAACGTCGACTTCCAGGAGTTCATGATCATGCCGGTGGGCGCCCCGAGCTTTGCCGAGGGCCTGCGTTGGTGCGCCGAGGTCTACCACACCCTCAAGGGCGTGCTGCACGAGGCCGGCCTGGGCGGCGGCGTGGGCGACGAGGGCGGCTTTGCCCCCAACCTTAAGACCAATGCCGAGCCGTTCGAGTACATCACCAAGGCCGTCGAGAAGGCTGGCTTTAAGCCCGGCGTCGACTTCATGTACGCCATGGACCCGGCGTCCACCGAGTTCTACAACGCCGAGACCGGCATGTATGAGCTCAAGGGCGAGGGCGTGGAGTACACGAGTGCCCAGATGGTTGATTACTGGGAGAAGCTCGTCGACACCTACCCCATCATCTCCATCGAGGACGGCATGGCCGAGGAGGACTGGGACGGCTGGGTCGAGCTTACCCGCCGCATTGGCAACAAGGTGCAGCTGGTGGGCGACGACCTATTCGTCACTAACACCGAGCGCCTCAAGAAGGGCATCGAGCTGGGTGCCGCCAACGCGATCCTGGTCAAGGTCAACCAGATCGGCACGCTCACCGAATCGCTCGAGGCCATCGAGACCGCCAAGGAGGCCGGCTACGCCTGCATCGTGAGCCACCGCTCCGGCGAGACCGAGGACTCCACGATCGCCGACCTGGTCGTGGGCGTCAACGCCGGCCAGATCAAGTCGGGCGCCCCGTGCCGCAGCGACCGTATCGCCAAGTACAACCAGCTCATCCGCATCGAGGACGAGCTTGAGGGCAGCGCGCGCTACGCCGGCAAGGCCGCGTTCTACAACATTCGCTAAACAAGCGGTGCTCGCGGGGGGCGGGGGTTGACTCGGCTCCGCCCCGCCTTGGCTGGACGCCGCAAAGCGCTGTGGGCGCTGGGCCATATGGCTCAGCGCCTTTTTTATGTCGAGCAAAGGCTGGCGAAGGCGGTGCGCGCGCTCGTGCTATAACTAGAATACTTAGCGCAAACAAACCTCAACCGCACAAGGCGCACATGGATCAGATTTACGACAACAGGTACTATTCCGCCGGTTCGCGTGAGCCGTCGCCTCGCCGTGCGCGCACGGTTCAGCTCGGTGGGTCCGCCTACGCCGGTGCCGACCGCTCCGCGCAGCGCCCGACAAGTACCTCGCGCCCCAATGCTCAAGTGAATACTTCGACAGATGGACCAGTGCGCCCGGCACGTTCGTCGCATGCTCAGCGCTCGTCGGCTCAAACGCACGACAGGTCGAGCAGGCCCTCGAGCCGTCTTTCGGGCTCGGACTTTATGCGCTACGCCAACGACAATGCGGTGGTCAAGGCGATCTATGACTTTACGCATGGCTCTCTGCGCCCGCTGTTTATCGGCATTGTCGTGGCGCTGGCGCTCGTGAGCCTGTATTTTCCCGTACGCGACCTGTACGTGGCTAAGCGCTCGAGCGACATCTTGGCCAAGCAGGTCGAGATTCGCCAGCAATACAATGATGAGATGAAAAAAGACACTGATAAGTGGTTCTCGGAAGAGGGAATTAAGGATTCGGCACGGGACCTGGGCATGGTGATGCCCGGCGAGAAGAGGATTGAAGTGCAGGGTCTGGACGAGGATTCGGATTCGTCGAGCAAAAAGTCCTCAAACGCCAAGAATGCCAGCGAAGTGGCCAAAGAGATCGAAGAGGTCGGCAAGGACGCACCGTGGTACATCAAGACGCTCGATATGCTGTTTGGATTTAACGGCGTCGAGGGCCAGGCGGTCGCGTCCAGCGGCGAGTAGGCAAATAGCGCCCGGAGGGGAGCCCGCAATGGCAGATTGCAAACGATATAAGGTGGCGGCGATCGATCTGGGAACGGTGTCGTCGCGACTGGTGCTGGCGCAGGTCGAGGGCGGGGCGATCGTGGAATCGTCCAAGCATACCGAGATTACCGACCTGGGCGAGGGTGTGGACGCGACGGGTCGCTTTTGCGAGGCGGCGGTCGAGCGCGTGCTCGCTGCATGCCGCATGTTTGTGGACGAGGCGCGTGCCTTTGGGGCCGCGTGCATTTGCACCACATGCACGAGCGCCGCGCGCGATGCATCCAATGCCGCACTGCTGCTGGACGGTCTGCGTGAGCTGGGGCTCGAACCGCAGGTGATTCCGGGCGAGGTCGAGGCGCGCCTGACGTTTTTTGGCGTGGCGCACGACTTTGCCGGCGAGCGCATCATTGTTGCCGATTCGGGCGGCGGATCCACGGAGCTCGCGACGGGCGTCTATGCGCCGGAGCGTGGGGTCTTTGCGCTGGAGGGCACGCGTTCGCTGGACATCGGTTGTCGCCGTGTGACGGAGCGATTTTTCTCGGCACTGCCGCCCGCACGCGGCGAGCTTACTGCCGCTGCCGCGTGGGCGGGCGAGCAGTTCGCTGCCTATTTTGAGGGCCTGCCGAGCAATTTTGAGCGCGCCGAACGCTTGGTCGCAGTGGGTGGCACCGTCACCACACTCGTGGCGCTCGTTCATGAGCTGGAACCGTACGATTCGAGCTTTGTGCACCTGCGCGAGCTTTCGCTGGATCAGGTTTCGGCCGCTATCGAGCGCATGTCTGCGTTGGATGCGGACGGCATCGCCGCTCTACCGGGTGTACAGCCCAAACGCGCGGGCGTGATCTTGGCTGGTGCCGTGGTAATCCGCGAGCTTATGCGAGCCGGCGGCTACAAGACGCTCACTGTAAGCGAGAACAGCTTACTCGCCGGCATGGCCGCCACCATCAACGAGGCTCTCGACGGTGCGACCCCCACCATCTCCTGGACCCCAGAGCTCAGCACCCTCTAAATAAGTTGCGGTGAAATAGTCCCTAAATAAGCTGGTAAACGGTATAAACAGGATCTATTCCACCGCAACTTCTAAGGGACCGAAGCTGTCTTTTTAGCCCGTCCTAAATTAGTTGACTTTCTGAAGCGCGGGGCGGTGGGACGTCTGCGTATTTGCTGCGCAAATCCGCACCGGCTTCGGACGCCTGCTGGCGCCCTCGCCGGCTCGCTGCGGACGCTGCGCGTCCGCTTGACGCTCGCCCCCCCCCCTCGCGGGTTCGAGTCCCACCGGCATCTAAAAGAAGTGAGCCCGCATCCCTTGGGGACACGGGCTCGAAAGCTCCATATGGTAGGGGCGGTGGGACTCGAACCCACAATCCTTGCGGCGAGAGATTTTAAGTCTCCTGCGTATGCCAATTCCGCCACGCCCCCGTGAGACTAGAAGTCTAGCACAAGCCGTCCGTTACGCGTTGACGGCCATCGAGTGCCGGCCCGACTTTTCCAAGTACTCGGCAAACTTGGCCTCGTCGCCCTTGTTCTGGTACTGCAGGGCTAGCAGGTACTCCAAGCGGCAGCGCTTGACCGGGTCGTCGCCGACGTCCTCGAGCATGCGCTCCAGCTCGGGAATGTCGTTGTGGCGCTTGAGGATCATCGTGTCGTACATCAGTTGGCATTCGTGTGCGACTGCCTCGGCCTGGCCGCCCTCAAAGCCTTTGATCTCGTGCAGCAGCTCCTTGGACTTTTTGCGGTCCTCCTGGCCAACGTAGTAGTTAAAGGCCTTAATCACCAGGTCGACGCGCTGCATCTTGGGCAGATTGAGTCCCAGCAGCAAATCGAACATCTCGTCGGCGCGCTTGTGGTCCTCGCGCAGCAGATAGGAGTTCAGGCGCAGGTAGTCGCGGTTATAGCGCGGGTACAGCATGCTGGTGAGTTTGCCATCGAGCAAACGATCGAACTCGTCCCACTGCTTGGCAGCCATAAGCTGTTGCAGGCGCTTAAACGTGGTGCGTTTTTTTACGCTAAAGAACACCGATATGGCGATACAAATAATGACGACGGCGGTCCAGAGGGTGCGGGAATCGGGCATTTTAGAGTCCTTAGTCGCTCGTAAAGCGAGCGGTATGACAACACGTGCTAGATGTATTATACGCGGCGTGCAAGCAAACTGGCATAAAAGCGCATCGAGGCCGAGCGCCATCGCTCGCTGCGGTACACTTACCTAAAGTAAACCATGAAGGGAGACATTACCTATGAAGAAGATCGTTTTGGCTTGCGGTGCTGGCGCTGCTACTTCCACGCTCGTTGCCCAGAAGGTCGCTACCATGCTCGACGCCAACGGTTATGCCGGCAAGTATGAGATCGTGCAGTGCGCCATCTCCGAGGCCAAGGACGCTTGCGACGAGGGCGCCGACCTGCTGATCGCTACCACCGTTGCCCCCGAGGGCCTCACCTGCCCGTACGTGAGCGGCGTGCCTTTCATGACCGGCATGAACCGCGTTGCCGCCGAGAAGGCCGTTCTCGACGTTATGGCTCAGTAGGCGCTGACTGCATGAGTGAGCAGAACGCCAACCCGGTAGAGCTCTTTGGTATGCGCGTTGCCCATGTGGGCATTAACGCCACCGACCCGGCAGACGCCCTGGAGATCGCGGAGCTGTTCTCGACGATGATGGGCCTGCCCGTCATCGAGACCCCGGTTTCGTACTTTAACGATTCGCTGGTCGAGATCATGAAGCAGAACGGTCGTGGCGCCAAGGGCCACATCGGCTTTGCCGTCAACGACATCGATGCGGCGGAGAAGTGGTTTGCCGAGCGCGGGCTCGAGGTCAACGAGGAGTCGCGCGTGCTGCTGCCCGACGGCGGCACCAAGCTCGTGTACTTTAAGCGCGAGTTCGCCGGCTTCGCCGTGCACCTGTGCCGCGAGTAGCGTAGAAGCTGCCATAGCTAGCAAAAAGGGATAGGGCCGCGTGGCCCTATCCCTTTATTTATGCCGAGGGGCTTCCTAGCGCGGCAGGCGAATCGTAAAGCGGCTGCCGACGCCCTCGACTGAGGTCACGCCAATGACACCGCCATGGTTATCGACGATCCACTTGGCAATGGCGAGCCCCAGACCCGAGCCCTGTGCGCCGGCATCGCGTGCATTGTCGGCGCGGTAGAACCGCTCGAACGCGTGAGCTGCGGATTCCTGGTTCATGCCGATGCCCTCGTCCTCAACACTTATGTCGATCGTGCCCGTGCCCGCATCCGGCGTTATGCCAAATGTGACGGTCGTTCCCGCATCCGAGTACTTGGCGGCGTTTTGCACGATCACGCGCAGAGCCTGCTTCACGAGCGCCACGTCGACGGGCGCGTCGCAGCGCGGGTCGCTGGCAAATGCAGCGTCAAAAGCCAGCCGATACGCGTGCGCGGTATCGATCATCTGCGATTCCTCGCATACCTCGCCGACCAGTGCGGCCAGGTTGGTATCCGCACGCCGCAGGACCGTGCGCCCGGCATCGCCGCGCGCCAAAAACAGCAGCTGCTCCACGAGCTCTTGCATGTGCTCGCTTTCGGCCTTAAGGGACGCGATGGATTCCGCCAGCACGTCCGGGTCGTCTTTGCCCCAGCGGTCGAGCATGTTTACGTAGCCCTGAATCACCGCGATGGGCGTGCGCAGCTCGTGGCTCGCATCGTTGACAAAGCGCATCTGCTGCAGCTTGGCCTCTTGCATTTGGCGCAGCAGGCGGTTGAGTGCGACCTCGATGCTTGCCAGGTCGGCGTCGCCGGTGGTGACGCTCGGCGAGTCGACGCTTGCGCGCTCGATGGCCTGCTCCAGCGTTTCCATCTTGCCGCCGGAGAGCTGCATGCGGCCGAGCTCGTCCACGCGCAAGGCCAGGTCGTTGAGCGGCGCCATGGTGCGGCGCACGCGCCTCGCGCCGCCGAGCATGTTGAGCACGCTGATGCCCTGCCAACCCACAACGACAAGGTAGAGGGGCCATAGCGTGACGAGGTCCTGCGCGAGGGGGAAGGTCTTGGTGGTGCGCGCAAACTCGACGGTGTAGGTGAGCGTGGCCGGGTCCCAGCCGCGCACGGGCGTCAGCGACATGCCGTGAACGGTGGCGCTGGGGATCCAACCTGCGGTAAACGCGCTGTCGGGCAGCGTCTGGTTGTATCCATAGACGAGGATCGCCGCCGCAATCACCATCAGCAGCAGATCGAGCCAGACGTAGCTCATCAGGCGGCGCCACATATAGCTCCAGTTGATGGCGCGGGCGATGGAGGTGACGCGCTTGGCCTCGGCGTTACGCGCGGCAGACATAGCCCACCCCGCGCACGGTTTGGATGATGCGGGCGCCGCCGGCGTCCTCGATCTTGGCACGCAGGTGCGCGATGTGCACGTCGACGTTGTTGGTGTCGCCCACGTATTCGTAGCCCAGCGCCTCGTGCGCGATGCGCTCGCGCGTGAGTACGGTCTCGGCATGCGCCATAAGCAGGGCGAGGACGTCGAACTCGCGGGCCGTGAGCGCGATGGGCGAGCCGGCGACTGTGACTTCGCGGCGGTCGGGGTCGAGCGCAACCGAGCCCACGGCGAGCGTGGCGGGGGAGGGCAAGGCGGAAGCTCGAGTCGAGTCGCTGACCGGGGGTATTGCAGCGGCGTCTCCGCCCGCGCCGGCCGCCATGCCCGTCTCGGCGCGGGCGCCGGAAGCCGCCCGCACGGCCTCCGAGCGCTTCAGCGCCACGCGGATCCGTGCGAACAGCTCCTCAATCGCAAACGGCTTGGTCAGGTAATCGTCAGCACCGGCGTCGAGCCCGGCCACCTTGTCCATCACGGCATCGCGCGCGGTGACCATGATCACCGGCACATCCTTGTGTTTGCGTACGCGCCGCAGCACCTCCATGCCGTTGAGCTGCGGCAACAGCACATCGAGCAGAATCAGATCGTAGTCGCGCTCCAGCGCCAGGTCCACGGCGGTGCGGCCGTCGGCGGCGTGCTCCACCTGGTAGCCCTCGTGCTCCAGCTCGAGCGTCACAAAGCGGGCGATTTTCTCCTCGTCCTCTACGATCAGGATCCGTGCCATGCGTGCCCCCGTCTGCGATTACTTGTCGTCGTTGAGATTTTGCTTGATGTCGTCCGCGGCATCGGCAGCGTGATTCATAAGGTTGTTGATGCTGCCGGGTACGTCGCCGTCGCTATCGATGCGGTAGCGCATGCCAAAGAACAGGCCAATCAGCATCAGCCATATCGTGGCGCCCCAGGCAAACAGCGCGACGATGGGGATCAGGATGGGAATGTTGAGGATGATCGCGTCGCGGCGCGTGGCGATAAACTTGGTGTCCAGGCTCAGGCGGAAGAGCTTTTTGAGGTACTCCCACACGCTGTCCATCTTCTTAGAGAAGTCGGTCTTTTCGCTCGACTTTTCGTAGGCGGCCTGCGCAGCGACCATCTCGGCCGAGGGCTCATCGACTGGCGCGGACTCGGTGGCGGCGTGCGCCGACGTGGTCTGGGTCTTGCCCTGCGACTCGAGCCAAATGATGGCGTCCAGGACGTTGCCGTCGGCGGCGTCGAGCGCGGCTTTGGCGTCGGTGTAGCTCACGTTGCACTTGGTGCGGATGGTTTCAACTTTTTCGAGGTCGTCCATGACCTGTCCTTTCGTTCGATGGGCGCGACGCCGGATGATCTACCCGGGCGCGAGCGTTGCGTTCGGCGGCCTGCGTGGCGCCGCCCCGCCCTTGGTCGAACTCTATAGTGCAGGTTATAGATTAAGCGATTCTTGAGCCAAGATTAATGTTGGATGAGTTTTTGGGTGGCGGTGGGAAAAGTATTAGACCTCGATAGCGGAGGATGGGGTGCCTGTGCAAAACGGCGTCAAGGGTTGGTCGAGTGGGCGGTTTTCAGGCGACTGGGACATGGCGGGCGGTCGATCACCTATACTGGTTGGGCTCAACTGGAGAGGTGATGACTAGTTATGAAATCAATCAATGTTGCAGCAGCGATTATTCAAAAGGATGGAAAAATCCTGAGTTGCCAGCGCGGCTATGGCGAGTTTAAAGACGGCTGGGAGTTTCCGGGCGGCAAGCTCGAGCCGGGCGAGACCGGCGAGCAGGCAATCGTGCGCGAGATTCAAGAAGAGCTCGAGGTCACGATCGGTAACCTTGACTATCTTTGCACGGTCGAACACGATTACGAGACGTTCCATCTGTCGATGCAGTGCTACCTAGCTACCATCCTTTCGGGGGAGTTCAAAGAGCACGCTCACGAGGACATGAAGTGGCTCGATACCAATAACCTGTGGGATGTCGATTGGCTTCCGGCGGACGTTAAAGTCGTTAGGGAACTCGAAAAGAAACTCGGGCTTAAGTAAGAAAGGAGCGGGCGCCGCATGGCGCCTCGCTCCTTTTTGTTACTCGGCTTCACTAAGATCGCTGAGCATAAACTCGTAAATGTCCTGCCTCACGGGTGCGTTGAGCTCATATTCGATTTCGACGGCGTTGTCGTTGCTCTTAGTTTTAATAGCCTCGAACTCGCCGGTCGGATGCATTTCGCCTAAGAAATAGAACTCCTTGCCACCCTTATCGTCCTTGTTCTTTCGCATAAACAAATACGTCTTCAAGCCGTTTTCTGGCCATGCCTGCAGTCGCAGAATCTCGGGGGAGTTGAGCGTGCGGTTGTTCTTAGAGATTGCAACTAGCTTGCTCGGCGAAACAAAGCGGTCTTCATACTGAATTGACTCACTAATGTCGGGTGCCTTGTCATAGTTAATAAACACGGGGAATGTGTTGGTCTTTTCGTCGTAGAAGTAGCCGCCAAGATTTTGGCCGTTGATGTTCTTTTCCCAGTTCATCAAGCGGCAAACCTCTTCGTATGTGTACTTGGCATTGAGAACGAAATTTGTGTTCTCGTACGTCTCGGCATAGTCGAGTCGGTTGCGCGCAATGCCAAAATCCAGCACCTCGAGAATCTGACGCTTGAACTCTGCGTTGCGCAGGGCGCTCGCAAACACTTCGGTCAGACGAGGTCCGGTTCCGTCGTCAATACGCAGGGAAACGAAATCCTTAGGAGTGGCAAAGTCGCCCTTAAGGACGGCGATTGCCGACCTAACGGCGCTGTCCTTAAGTTGTGCGCGGTAGTTCCTAAGCGCGGCCTCGCGCATATGTCGATAGCCCTCGTGTCCGGCTTCGACGAGCGTTTGAAGCAAATAGAGGTCTTCGAATCGCTTGCCCGCGGCGAGCTTTTGCGAAATATATTTGAGAATCTTGGTTTGATCAGAGGAAAAATGGACTGTGTAGCCCGGCTCGTATTTGGAAAGAAATGCGTGGTAGGACCCCAGGCCGCTGTTCTTGAAGATAAGCAGCGGATCGATGGAGCCATTACGATCAAATTCGAGCAGCGATGGAATCTTGCCGAGTTTCTGGCGCAAGTCGAGATATTCGTTCTTCAAAAATCTGACGGAGGTAAAGTCGCCGCCGTCGATGGCCTTATAGATGCGAGCTTCGGAAATACGATCGAAGCTTACCGTTGAGCATCCGGGGATCGCCGAATCGCTCTCTTGGACGAGACGACGCAGACGGTCTTTGTTGTACGTCTTGTCACCCGAAAGCGCGATGGGCACCAAGAAGTTGCTCTGGTAATTGCCAATAAAATCTAGTACCAGTGCGTATTCCTTGCCATCATTCAGGCGCAAACCTCGTCCGAGCTGCTGAACAAAGATGATTGCGGAGTCGGTGCGTCGAAGCATGATGATCTGATTGAGCGAGGGGATGTCGACGCCCTCGTTCATGATATCGACCGAGAAAATGTACTCGAGCTCGCCGGCTTCAAGTTGGCTGATCGCGGCATCGCGGACTTCATCGGAATCTTGACCGCTAATCGCAGCCGTTCGATATCCGAGAACGTTGAATTTGCGCGACAGTTCTTCGGCCTCGGCGTTTCGATTGCAGAAAATTAAGCCCCTGCGGTTGCTTTTGGCGACGCTATATTCTTCGATCTTCTCGGTGATGTGACGCACGCGTTCATCGGACGTCAAACGCCCGAACAGAGCGGTATCTTCGACCGTCTCATCGTCAATCTCCAGATCGTGAATGCCAAAATAATGGAAGGGGGCTAGCATCTCTTCGGCCAAAGCGTCCTGCAGCGTGATCTGGAACGCGATGACGTGATTGAAAAGGGCAAAGACGTCGTAGCCGTCGGTGCGATTAGGCGTAGCGGTCATGCCAAGATAAAACCGAGGCGTAAAGTGCGACATGATGGATTGGTAGCTCTGAGATCCCGTGCGGTGGGCCTCATCGATGACGATGTAGTCGAACTCATCGGGACGGAAATCGCTCAGATGTTTGGCGACCGAAGAACACATGGCAAACACGCAGGTGGCATTGCTTATATTCTTGCCAGTTTGATAGGTGTCGAACGTATGGGTACTACCTAAGAGCCGTTCATAGCTTACACGGGAGGCGTCTATAATGCGTCGGCGGTGCGCAAGAAAGAGGATGCGCCGGGGTTTAGTTGCGAGCACGTCGAACGCCGAAAGGAAGGTCTTGCCAGTGCCGGTTGCCGAGACCAGCAATGCACGGGTCTCGCCCTTGCGGTGGATTACGCCGAGCGCCTCAAGGGCGCGCTGCTGCATTTTATTGGGCTTGATTTCTTCGAGGTCGTTCGTGGTTGGGCTAACAGTTGCCTGGAACGTCGGTTTCGATTTGGGCTTTGAGGGATGTGCCGATCGATATGCGGCATAGTTCTCAATCCAGTCTTGGGAAAGCAAAACGGTTGAGGTGTCGTTCCACAACGAATTGAATTCGCCCCTCAGTTCGCCGAGTAGGCGGCTGTTCTCGACAGTCTGGTACAGCACGTTCCATTCTTTATTACAGGTGAGGGCGGTCTGCGTCATGTTCGAGCTGCCGACGATGACCGTGCTGGTTTCGCCCTTATCAAAAATGTATCCCTTGGCATGCAGATTACCCTGGAATACGCGAACTTCCATGTTGTCGTATTCCAGGAGCTTGCGAAAGGCATCGGGTGAGTTGAAGTTGAGATAGGTGGACGTGAGCAGCCTGCCCTTAATGCCACGCTGCTTGAGCTCCTGGAACGCCTCGACCAGGATTTGAAGGCCGCCGTCTGCAACAAAAGCTACGCAAAAGTCAAAAGAGCTGCAGGTTGAGAGCTGCTCCTTCATAACGGATAGTAGTGTTCCGCCTGTCGCCTTCGAGTTGGCGATGAGCTTGGGCGAATCGTTCTCACGTGCAAGCGAGTCGAATTCAATATCAATCTGCTGCTGCGTAGTCATCCTGGCCAAACCTTTCGAAAGACTATGTTGGCGCCAGGATAACAGATCGATCGTTCGTGTTTTGGGCGTATGTGATTTTAAGACTATCGGCTACTCAAGTTTGTGGCTGCGGCCTTGGTGCCGTGTCTTGCTGGGCCTCTCTATCTATGTGTATGTGTTTTCGTCTTATTGGCTGCTGGGAGAAGTCCTGCCCCCAAGATTCCGCGCATGCCATGGCTCCGTGTCGGCCATGTGGCAAGCTGCTTGTCATGGCCTCGCCAGAATCCGACTGCAAATGGCCACGGACGGATATGCAGGTTCTTATCGCTACGTGAGAAGAACTTGCAGAATTCGCAAGTTCTTGTCATTCGATGAGAAAAACTTGCAGATTGGGACGAGCAATGGAGAACCAGATGGTTCCTAGAAATCAATATCTCGAATAGCTGGTAGCCTTTCGTGACGTCCAGTCGCAGAGTCGATTGACGAGGAGGCAACGCATAAGCGCGAGCTACGTCCATTCGAGCTCAGGTCGCTCGAGAAGATTATCGGTGGTTACGAGAAGATCATCGTCGTTCGTCAGGGGAGCCATCCGACCGACATCGACGGCATCAAAATCGTTTCTGCAGTCGATTTCTTAATGGGTAGGCTTGGGGCTTAGGGCGTTTGAAGCGCGTCTGTTTCCTATGCCTAGCGACATTGCCGCAGCTCGTGATGCCGCCGGCTCCTTCCTCTCTGTCAAGCGGCGCCAACTCAGCTGATCCGTTGGGGACGGAGGAAAGCGGATCATTTTCGGCGCGCCGCAGGTGATACGAATTCTGCGGCGCGCTGTTTTTTGCGCGAGGGCTTTCAGCTGTGTCCGCGTGGCGTGGGAGACTTAATTTGCCGTCTTGGTCTGCCGCGGCGGCGTGAATCAAAGCAACGGCCCTCTAAGGAGTTCGATATTGATGAGTGACAACACCAAGCACCTTGCAAAGAAGTGCGTCAAGGACGCGGGGCCGTGCCTCGCGCTGTGCGTAGCCGGCGCAGCGGTCGCGCTGCTGGCTGTTCTGGGGCCATTCGACGTGCTCCGAAGTGCCAGTTCCCTGCACGTTTGCATGGCCCTTGCCGGCGCCATGATGACCGGCGGCGTGCTCGATCTGGTTTTTTGGGTGCTTGACCCGTTTGGATGGAAGAACGAGGGGTAAGCCCTAAGGGATGGAAGGGCTGGAACGGTTAGCTTAGTAATCGTGCAGAATGCGGGCTAGCGACTTGCAGGGAAGTGGTGATCCGATGACGGTCTATGTGACGGGCGACATTCACGGTGGGCTCGACATGCAAAAGCTGCGCGACTGGGAGCTTGGGGATAGCCTGACGAGCGACGACTATCTCATCGTCGCCGGCGACTTTGGCTTTCCGTGGGATTTCTCTGCCGAGGAATGCGCCGATATCGCTTGGCTGGAGTCGCGCCCCTATACGTTGCTGTTCGTCGACGGCAACCACGAACGTTTCGATCACTGGGCGGAGCGTCCCATGGAACTGTGGCACGGCGGCCTGATGCAGCGCCTGTCGGACACCTCGCCCATCCGACGCCTGACGCGCGGCGAGGTTTTTGAGCTCGACGGCTCAACGATCTTTACCATGGGCGGCGCCACGAGCGTGGATAAGGAATACCGCATTCCGTATTCCAGCTGGTGGCCGCAGGAGCTGCCGGACGAGCGCAACTTTGAGGAGGCGCGGGCAAAGCTCGAGAGCATGGGCTGGAAGGTCGACTACGTGATCACCCACACCTGCTCTACGCGCATGCTTTCGCCCACGCTCTATCCGGTGCCCGGCTGGACCCGACCCGATGTCGATCGGCTTACGGCATTTTTCGATGAGCTGGAAGATCGCTTGGACTACAAGCGCTGGTACTACGGGCATTTTCATCGTGACGCCAACCCAGCCGAGCGCCATACCGTGCTCTACGACTGCATCGTCCGCCTAGGCGACGAACTCCAGCCCTGGGATGTTGCGTAGGGGCGGGCATAGCGAGATCTTCGTATGATGCCTTGGGTAGTTACCCTACATTTCGGCAATGGTCATTATCTGTAGGGTAACTTAAGACATACTGGGAGCTGGAGGAGATGCTGCTGACGGTCTAGAGTTTCAACGCCATTCGGTTGGTGCCGGGTAGGGTTACAAAGCCGAAATGCGCATAGAACGCTGCCGCCTCATCATCTACTGGGTCGACAACCAAAGCTCGCGCTCCTGCTAGGGCAGAAATTTTCAAGGCGTTCTCGATGGCATCTTTGAGCAACGATGCTCCCAGACCAAGTCCCTTGAATTTCTCATCAACCCCCATCATTCCAAGCAGCACTGCGGGAACTTGGGAGGGGGAGTTCCGAACGAACCATCCTCCGTCAACATTTTCGCGAGCTACGGAGTGCGTACATAGCGTATAGAACCCAGCGACTGCGTCGTCACAATACGATGCGTATATAACCGCTGACCCTCTTCTTCGCGCCGAGGCTGATCTGTTTTTAGCCCATCCGTCTACAAGAGTATTGCCGCAGTGGAAAGCCTCGATGCCTTGACCAACGGGGAGTTGAACGGGCTTGGTAAACGTGCTCATTCCCAAATCGCTTTACGGTCAAGCAGCGCTTTTGCGGCTTGGGGCATGGGGGAGTCGAGCATTTCGCAAAATGCATCAAAAGCATCAGGAGAAAGATAGGTTGTTGACGCCTCGGCGATGTCACGTGCGGAGCTCTCGTCAAGGTGAGCCGTGGCCCATTGGGTGAGAGTTTGCCCGCGCAAGGCCGCGGCGCGCTCGTAAGTAAGGCGTTGACGCTCGGTCAGCCTTAGATCCATACGGCGCTGCTTCTCAATCGTTGGCATGGTAAAACCTCCTCTGCTTCATTGTACGGAATTATTCCGTACATAACAAGACGCAAGATTATACACTCGTCGGGGGGCGAGGCGTTTGGTTACTCGGCCGTTACAGTGATGTTCTCCCGATGCGTACGGATAACATCCCAGCTAAAGTGCTCGACCAGCTGCTCGGCAGAGCGCGGTGTGGCGTCCGGCGCGATGCCCGTTTGCCCGGCGAGCCATCCCAGCAGCGTCTCGGGCGTGCCAAAGCGTGCGCGTAGTTCGCCCAGGTCCAAATCGCGGTCTCGCTTGGAAAGGCGGCGGCCATCCGGCGACACGAGCAGCGGAATGTGCGCGTAGTGCGGCGTGGGAAGTCCCAACAGGTGTTGCAGGTAGATTTGGCGGGGCGTGGAGCCCAGCAGGTCGCATCCGCGCACGACTTCGGTGACGCCCATGGCAGCGTCGTCGACCACCACGGCTAGCTGGTAGGCAAAAACGCCGTCGCTGCGGCGCACCAAAAAGTCGCCGCACTCGGTGGCGAGTGCCTCGCATTGGGCTCCGTACGTGCGGTCAACGAATTCGATCACGTCGCCGGCGAGGTCGTCGACGGCGGGCACGCGCAGGCGCGTGGCGGGAGCGCGCAGGGCACTGCGGCGGGCAACCTCCTCGGCAGAAAGGCCTCGGCAGGCGCCGCGGTAGATGGGAGTGCCGTCGCTGGCGTGCGGCGCGCTTGCGGTGTGGAGCTCGGCGCGCGTGCAAAAGCAGGGATAGGTGAGGCCGGCGTCTTGCAGCTGGTGCAGGGCGTCCTCGTACAAGTCCAGGCGATCGTGCTGGTAGTAGGGGCCTTCGTCCCACTCAAGCCCCAGCCAGGCTAGGTCGTCAATCAATTGGGCGGCAAGTTCCGGGCGCTTGCAGCGATCGTCCAGGTCCTCGATGCGCAACACGATGCTGCCGCCCTGGCTGCGGGCCGAAAGCCACGCGCACAGGCAGCTGAACACGTTGCCCAGGTGCATGCGGCCCGAGGGCGACGGGGCGAAGCGGCCCACGACGGGCGCGAGGGCGGGGGCGAGCTTGCTGTTGGGCGCCGTCGATGTGGCCACAGCGGGCGTTGTTATGTTGCGTGCGTTGATATCCATGCGGACGAGTATAGCGCGGGGCGCGGTGGGGGAGACGCTGCCGTGGCCTGCAAGTTGCCGAGGCCGCGCGTTGCGCGTGCCGGACCACCGGCTCGACAGCTCGATCGCCACCCGCCAGCCCAACCCCTCAAACGACAGAAACCCCGGCAGCTCTTCGCAACTGCCGGGGTTTCCGCGGAAAAGGGGGACATGATCCTCAAGCGAACGGCAAAGGGGCAAACCGTGTTCGCTCAACTGCTTTATGCCCCCTTGCTCGCGGACTCAATCAGTGCGCATGCGGCAACACAAAGCCGCTACACCTGTGACGGAGCTATGAAGTGGTATCTATTGCCGGAGCGGGCTATGCCAAGGAGTGTCCCAGATTGCCGGCAGATAAGGAACGTCCCCAGGTGCCGGCCGCGGGTGTGACTTTCATCCCGTTTGGCGCTCCGGTCGCCTAGATGTTCGTCATGCGTACCCGCAAACGTGGGACAATGGCGCTGTTGGTTTTACAGACAAAGGATGTGCCTATGAACACCCTCGCCGCCAAAGTCAGCCGGCAGCGCCACCTGTTTGCGCGATTCGCTTCCGTCTGCGTGCTCGTCACACTTGCGTTGTTGCTGCTGCCTGTCGCCGCGCACGCCGACGGGTATTCCATGACCCAAACCTACATCAGTGCCACGGTCGAGGCCGATGGATCGCTGACCGTTGTCGAGGGACGCCAGTTTGATTTCGACGACGACATCAACGGCGTGTTTTGGGAGATCAATACGGGCACCAACCAGCAGGGCGGCACGGCGGGCGTTGACGTGCTGAGTGTCGAGGAAGAGGACACCGCGTTTAACAAAGTCGATAGCGCGAACAAGGGCGATTCTGGTGTCTACACGGTCGAGCAGGCCGGTGACGGCGTAAGGATTAAGGTGTTCAGCCCCCACGAGAGCGGCGACAGCGCGATCTATTACGTGAGCTACACCATGACCGGTGCGGTTATGAACTGGGCCGATACCGCCGAGCTCTACTGGAAGTTCGTGGGCGACGGCTGGTCTGCGGATTCCGACGATGTCGAGATGGAAGTGCGCTTCGCAAATGCCGCTGCCGGGACGGCGGCCGTCAAAGGCGATAACTTCCGCGCATGGGGCCACGGTCCGCTGACGGGCGACGTGTCGCTCGATGAGGACGAGCCCATGGTCACCTATACCATTTCCTGTGTGCATCAGGGCGAATTCGCCGAGGCACGCATCGCCTTCCCCAGCGACTGGGTGCCGCAGCTTGCCGCCTCGGGTGAAGAGCGCATGTCAACGATCCTGAGCGAAGAGAAGGAATGGGCCGACGAGGCCAACGCCCGCCGTGAGCACGCGCGTGCGGTTGCCAGCACGATTGCCGTGGTGTGTGTTGTTGTGGCGGTTGCCTATACCGGCGCGATCGTGATGCTCAAGCTGCACAGGCCCAAGCCCAAGCCGCTCTTCCAGGACGAGTACTTCCGCGATGTGCCCTCTGCCGACCATCCCGCGGTGCTTGCAGCTCTTATGAGCTGGAATGACGTGCCCGATCAGGCATATATCGCCACACTGATGAAGCTGACCGACGACCGCGTGATCAAGCTGGAAGAAGCGACCGAGACCAAGAAGAAGGGTCTGCTCCGTCGCGAAAAAGAGGAGCAGACGTATCGCATCACAGTGACCGACGAGGCCTGGAAGGCTGCCAAGAAGGACGGCATCGATCGCGATGTGCTCAAGGTCTTCTTCGCCGGCGTTAAGCCCGATAAGGACGGAGTCCGTTCGCGCACGTTTAGCGAGCTGGAGGAGTACGCTAGCGAGCGCACCACATCTGTTGGCGACAAGCTCGAGGACTATCAGAGCACAGTTAAGGGCAAGCTGGAGGCGCGCGAGCTTATTGCTTCGGATGGCACTATCGCGATGGTGGCCGGCCTGGTTCTCGGCATCATCATTGTCTTTGGCATTCTGGGCTCTCTGTTCTATACCGACTTTGCGGATGCCAACGTCGGTGCCGCTATGATCTCGATCCCCGTCACGATCGTGGGCTTTGTCCTGAGCTGCACCTTCCGCCGTTACACGCCGGAGGGCGCCGAGGTGGCGGCTCGCTGCAAGGCGCTTAAGCATTGGCTCGAGGACTTTACGCGCCTGAAGGAGGCCATCCCCAGCGATCTGATTCTGTGGAACAAGCTGCTGGTGATGGGCGTTGCCCTGGGCGTTTCGAAAGAAGTGCTGCGACAGCTGGCCGAGGCCGTGCCTGCGGACCTGCGCAACAGCGACGATTTCTACGACAACTACCCCTGCTACTGGTGGTATTACCATCACTACGGCAACGAGTCTCCGCTCGATTCGTTCAACGATGTGTATCACGAGACCATCCGCGAGCTGGCTTCGAGTTCCGATAGCTCGAGCGGCGGCAGCGGCGGCGGCTTTTCCGGTGGCGGCGGTGGCGGCGTCGGCGGAGGCGGCGGCGGAACGTTCTAGCGAGCGCTTGCTTTGGGGTGGATCTTTCTGGGCGGTTGCCAGGGAAGATTCATCCCATTTTTTTGCATCGAAACGGGTCAAACTTTCCGCTGCGGACCTTCGCGCAAGGGGCAGTGGACAAAAAATGCCAAATATGAGTACTGTTGCTGCGTTGGTCACATATGTTTGCACATAATAATGGGTTCCTAATGAGAGCACTTCTCGTTAGGAGCCCATTTTATTGAACATTTGAGGAGCTACGTCAGCTCGTGCAGCTGGTCGTCATGCCTACAAGCATCAAAAATGCCCCAAGTTGCTGCTACTAAAAAGGTAGCAGTACTCATATTTGATGTTTTTTGACCACAGCTATTTGCAGACCACCAAGGCTACTCATTGGGGACAGACTTAAATGACTAGGTATGGCTGCTGGGTTTAGGCTGTTAGGTCGAATTCGTAGAGATAGCTTTCGCGCGGCATGTCGTGGCGGCGCTCTTCGCGGTTGGCGCGGTGCGTGGCCGTGCGCTTAAAGCCGTGCAGCTCGTAGAACTTCCACGAGCAGTTGGAGTCGGTGTACAGGTGCGCCCTCGTCGCTCCAAGCGAGGACAGGTGCGAGACCGCGGCATCGAGCAGAACCGTGCCAACGCCCAGGCCATGGACATCGCGATCCACGGCAAGCAGCGTGACCTCGTTGTCGTGCGGCAACGGGCTGCTCTCGAGCAGGCGGTTGTTGGTTCGGATGGTTGCGCGCACAAAGGAAAGATACTCGGCGCAGGCATCGGGCTCCAGCTCACGCATCTGCGATAGCAGCGCGCGTTCGGTATCCATCCAATGCTCGTTGATAGTGACGCCGGAGCTCTGTCCTGCGCGTGCAAGTGCAATGCCGCGCGCCTCGCCGTCAATCACCGCAACCTGCGAAAACGTCGATGACGAAAGGCAATAGGCGAGGTCGCACGCGGCTTCAAGGCGGTTGTACTCATCGTTATCCGAATTATTATGCCAAAGCTGCTGCAGAATCAGCGCGATGGCGTCGAAGTCTTCGGTATCAAACGGTCGGTAGAGAACCCGCGAGACCATGGTGCCTCTTTCTTTTGCGGATGCATATCGAGCACAGTTCTACCACGCCATTGGCATCAAATTATGGTGCCCCTGTGTTCCATGAACTCACCGTGCCCAGCGCCGTGCCCATCCCCTCCGCTCGCAAACTTTTTCTGCACATGCGCCCGTTGCGGGGTGCATCGATGCGCTCGATGCGCTACATTAAATCAGTATTTTCATTGCCGCTGCGCGAGCGCTGCAGATCGACGTATCACCGACTCACAGAGCACGGCGGCGTACCAGACAGGAGGACTGCATGGGATCTGATGTGAAGATCGCACGCGCGTTGATCTCGGTTACCGATAAGACGGGCGTCGTCGATTTCGCACGGACGCTGGTCGATGACTTTGGCGTCGAGATCATCTCTACGGGCGGCACGGCTCGTGCCATCGAGGACGCGGGCGTTCCCGTAACCCCCATCGAGGAGTTCACGGGTTACCCCGAGATGATGGACGGCCGCGTTAAGACCCTGCACCCCAAGGTTCACGGCGCGCTGCTGGCCCGCCGCGATTCCGAGCAGCACATGCAGGAGGCCGCTCAGCACGGCATTAAGCTGATCGACCTGGTTGTCGTCAACCTGTACGAGTTCGAGAAGACCGTCGCCAACCCCGAGGTCACCTTCGCGGACGCCATCGAGCACATCGACATCGGTGGCCCCTCCATGCTGCGCTCTGCTGCCAAGAACGCCACGAGCGTTACCGTCATTTCCGACCCGGCCGACTATGATGCCGTCCTGGCCGAGATGCACGAGACCGGTGGCTGCACCACGCTTTCCACCCGTCGTCGCCTGCAGGTGAAGGTCTACCAGACCACCGCCGCCTACGACACGGCTATCTCCCGTTGGCTTGCCGCCCAGGCAAGCGACGTGGCGGACACCTCTGCCAAGCTCGAGATCTCGCTGGAGAAGGTCGACGACCTGCGCTATGGCGAGAACCCGCAGCAGAAGGCTACGGTCTACCGCTTTGCCGAGGGCTGCGAGAACACCGCGAGCTCGCAGTTCCCGCTCGTTGGCTCCGAGCAGATCCAGGGCAAGCCGCTCAGCTACAACAACTATCTGGATGCCGATGCCGCTTGGAACCTGGTCCGCGAGTTCGACGAGCCGGCCTGCGTGATTCTCAAGCACCAGAACCCCTGCGGCTCCGCCGTTGCCGAGGACATTACGTCCGCTTACGACCGCGCCTTCGCCTGCGATCCCAAGAGCGCCTTCGGCGGCATCATTGCCTGCAACCGCGAGGTTCCCTATGAGCTGGTCGAGCACTTTGCCGATCAGAACAAGCAGTTCGTCGAGGTTATCATCGCCCCGACCTACACCGACGAGGCGCTCGAGCGCATGGCCAAGCGCCCCAACCTGCGCGTGCTGGCCACCGGCGGCGTGGACCACGGCGCCCAGGTGGAGCTGCGCTCCATCGACGGCGGCATGCTGGTGCAGGAAGTCGACCACGTGACCGAGGATCCCGCGACCTTTACGTTCCCCACCGACCGCAAGCCCACCGACGCCGAGATGGCCGAGCTCGAGTTTGCCTGGAAGGTCTGCAAGGGCGTTAAGTCCAACGCTATCTTGGTTTCCAAGGGCAAGGCCGGCATTGGCATGGGCCCGGGTCAGCCTAACCGCGTTGACTCTGCGCTGCTTGCCTGCGAGCGCGCCGAGGACTTCTGCGAGCGCGAGGGCGTGGAGAAGGGCGGCTTTGCCTGTGCAAGCGACGCGTTCTTCCCGTTCCGCGACAACGTCGACGTTCTTGCTGCACACGGCGTGACCTGCATCATCCAGCCCGGCGGCTCCAAGCGCGACGACGAGAGCATCCAGGCCTGCAATGAGCACAATATTGCTATGGTGTTTACGGGCGCTCGCCACTTCCGCCACTAAGTTCCGCCTTGGGACAAAATAATCTCCGCAAAAGACGGCTGCTTCGTTTGGAAGGCCGTCTTTTTGGTATAAGAGGACGGAATGACTAACACGAAAGGTATGACCATGCCCCAGATTGATGATGCCGAGCTGTTTGGCAATGCCGAGGATCAGCGTGCGTACGAGGACTTTTGCGCCAATCAGGAGGCGGTCGAGAAGTTTACGCTCGACAAGCCCGCGCTTGTCTGCCGTTGGCGCATGTCCAACAAAAAGGTGCCCATGCTCAACCGCCACATTCGCGCACTGTCCGAGCGCTTGGTGCAGGGCGAGCCGCTTACCCATAACATGCTCAGCTGGGCCAAGCAGCACGTTGAGTGGTCGCTTGCCGAGGGCGATTACACCGCACGCGACGGCGTGCTCATGCTGGTGATCGACGTCAACGGCAACGCCGCCATGACGGTGGGGGAGTACGAGCCGCTAACCGATACGTCGGCCAAGGCGCTACGCGCCCGCTCCGCCGAGGCCCGCTCCGAGGCCGACGAAACCGGCGTGGCGCCCGAGCTGCTCGCCGCCGTCGATAACGGCGAGCTTGCCTTTGTGGCGCCAGCGGACGAGTGCCTGTGCGGCACGGCGACGCTCATCGAGCAGCTGGCCCAGACCAAGGGCATCCCGGTCACGCGCGTAGACATCCCCGCTCAGCTCAAGGGCGCGCTGTTCCTGGTGAGCGACGAGCACGGCGTGGTCCCTGCCGACGATACCGATGCCGCCGCGACGGACGCCGCGACGGTCGCCTTCTTCGCCGAAGGCTACGAAAAGCTCCGCGCCCGTCGCTAAATGATTATTCTGGGACGGGGATTTAATAATCATTTTGGTCCCCGTTCCCGTCGCGAGCGTAAGGCGGACAAAACGCCCCCGCTCGCGAACAGTTCTGTCACCTTGGCGACGTGCGTGGCGCGCACCTGCAGTTTCGCAGCCATAATGGTGGCAAGACAACCAAGAGGGGAGCGGAATCCATGGCGCTGATCTATATCGTTGAGGACGACGAGCCCATTCGTCGCGAGCTTGCCGATATCCTTGCCCGTGCCGGTTTTGAGGTCGAGGCCTGCGAATCGTTCGAGCATGTCTCGCGCGATATTCTCGCTGCCGCGCCCGACCTGGTGCTGCTCGACCTGACGCTTCCCGTCAAAGACGGCCAGCATATCTGCCATGAGGTCCGTCACGAATCCGAGGTTCCCATCATCGTCCTCACTTCGCGCGCGACCGAGATTGACGAGGTCATGGCCATGACGCTCGGCGCGGATGACTTTGTTCCCAAGCCCTACAGCGCCCGTGTGCTCGTGGCGCGCATCAACGCACTGCTGCGTCGCACCGCGGCGGCGGGCGAGCGCAGCACACTTGTCCACAAGGGCCTGGAGCTCGATCTCGCTCGCTCCATGGTCACCAACATGCAAACCGGCATCAGTACCGAGCTCACCAAAAACGAGCTGCGTATTCTCTCGCTGCTTCTGAGCCGCGCGGGCAAGATCGTCTCGCGCTCGGCCATCATGCAGGACCTGTGGGACTCCGACGCCTTCGTGGACGACAATACGCTCACCGTCAACATCAACCGCCTGCGCACCACGCTCGAAAAAATCGGCATCAAGGGGTATTTGACGACGCACCGCGGCCAGGGCTATTCGGTCTAGGGGCCGGCTATGTCGTTTGGCAAGTTCTTTAAAGATGCGCTGCTTCCCGTCGCCGTGTGGACGTGCGGTGTGCTGCTGAGCTGCTTTGTGCTGACGGTCGCCGGCGCACCCGTTTCTATCGTGGTCGTGGCGGTTGGTGTGTCCTTTATCTTTGGTATGCTCGGCATCGTGATCGAGTACGCGCGCCGTCGTCGTTTTCTGCGCCAGCTGGAGCGTGCGGCCGAGGAGCTCGAGAGTCCCGCATGGGTGCAGGAGATGGTGCAATGCCCGACCTATGCCGAGGGCGAGCTCGAGTACGAGGTCTTGCGCCGGGTGGGCAAAGCCGCTTGTGACGAGGTTGCCGAAGGCAGGCGCCAGACCGATGACTACCGCGACTATATCGAGAGCTGGGTCCACGAGGCCAAGCTGCCCCTGGCAGCAGCCCATCTGATTTTGGAAAACCTGGACGGCAGCGAAGATGACCTGTCGCGCGTAGATGACCTCGGTCGCGAGCTGGCTCGCGTGGAGCGCTATATCGACCAGGCGCTCTACTATGCGCGCTCGGAGGTTGTGGAGCGCGATTACCTGATTCGTCGCTGGGACCTTAAGACCTTGGTGACGGGCGCGATTAAAGCCAACGCCCGCGAGCTCATCGCGGCGCACGTGGCTCCGGTGTGCGAGAACCTCGACTTTGAGGTCTTCACCGACGAGAAGTGGCTCGAGTTTATTCTGGGCCAGCTTATTCAGAACAGCATTAAATATGCGCGTGAGGACGGTGCGAAGATCGTGTTTTCGGGTGCGTTGCTGGACGAGGGCCTGGCGAGCGAGCGCATCGAGCTTACCGTCGCGGACAACGGCTGCGGCGTGAGCGCGGCCGACCTGCCGCGCGTGTTCGAGAAGGGCTTTACCGGCGATAACGGCCGCACCACCAAGCGCGCAACGGGCATCGGCCTCTACCTGGTGGCACGCCTGTGCTCCAAGATGGGCATCGACGTCACCGCAGCATCCGAGCCCGGCGAAGGCTTCGTCGTAACGTTTGCCTTCTCAACCAACAAGTTTCAATACTTCGAGTAACGCACACGGCAGACGCCCACCCAAACAAAAACGTGCCGCCCCAAACAAAACGTGCCGCCCCAAACGGGGCGGCACGCCATCTTTTATCAGCCAACTCGCTGAAGTACGGTGACGAAGGCGCAAGGCCGGGAGGGGTTATCTAAGCCGACATCCCGCAGCCGCGAAGCGGCGAGGACGTCGGCGTGATAACCCCGCAGGCCTTGCGCCGGCGGGAAGGAACCTACTTCACGACCAAGATGTCGCAGTCCGTATTGCGCAGCAGGAACGTCGAAATCGAACCCAGGAGCGCGTACTTAATCGAGGACAGACCGCGGGCACCGCAGAGCACCAGATCGGGCTTGACCACGTCGAGCATCTCGTCCTTGAGCGTCTCGCGAATACGGCCGGCGCGAATCATGACCTCGACCTCGGGAATATCGGGATTGGCCTTGGCCTCTTCGAGCTGCTTGGCGATGGAGTTCTTAAATGCTTCCTCTAGGCCGTTGACCAGATCGACTGGATAGGAACCGGCGCTCTCGAGCGCCGTGGAATCGATAACGTGGCCGATGATTAGCTTGGCGCCGTTGTTCGCGGCGACCTTGATGGCGCGTGCGAGCACAAAATCCTGCTGCTCAGTACCGTCGAGTGAAACAAATACCTTGGTGTAGCCCTCGTTCATGGTTTCCTCCTTGGTCTATCGCACGGGCGCGTGGCTCGTGCGTCGGGCGGGCGCGGGCGCGTTGGCCGCCGGACACTTTATCTTGTTGCAGTTATACCCAAGGATTTCGGTTTGACTGCTCGCAATTCTGTGAACGGGCGAGTTTTTTGGTAAGGGTAGGCGCGGTCGCACCGCCAACGGTTGATAATGGGACATCGCCCGCATCGTCCGCAGAACATCTACCGGCGGGTGTCTAACGAGGGGGTCCCTTTGGATATTATCGAGCTTCTAAAATCTGCCTTCATGGGCCTGGTCGAGGGCATCACCGAATGGCTGCCTGTTTCGTCGACCGGTCACATGATCTTGGTGGACGAGTTCGTCAAGATGAACGTGAGCGAGACGTTCTGGAATATGTTCCTGGTCGTAATTCAGCTCGGCGCCATTCTGGCCGTCTGTGTACTGTTCTTCCATGAGCTCAATCCGTTCTCGCCCAGCAAGGGCAAGGAGGGCCGTCGCGACACCTGGGCGCTGTGGGGCAAGATTGTGCTCGGCTGCATTCCCGCCGCGGCGATCGGCCTGCCGCTCAACGACTGGATGGAGGAGCATTTCTACAATGCTCCCGTCGTGGCGCTGGCGCTCATTGTGTACGGCGTGCTGTTTATCGTGATCGAGAACTGGCGCGCGAGCAAGCGCGAGGAAATGGCCGTTGCCGGTTCGTTTGGTTCGCGTGCTGTGGTGTCGGGTGGACGTCCCGCCGGTGCACACTTTGCGGCGCCCGCGGCAGATGTTGCCGAGGACGGGGACGATGACGAGGATCTGGACTTTGGTTCCATCACCACGCTCGAGGACCTAAGTTGGAAGACCGCACTGGGCATCGGATGCTTCCAGGTGCTCTCGCTGATTCCGGGCACGTCGCGCTCCGGTTCCACCATCATCGGCGGCCTGCTTTTGGGCTGCACGCGTTCGGTGGCGTCCAAGTTTACGTTCTTCCTGGCCATCCCTGTCATGTTTGGCGCGAGTGCGCTCAAGCTGGTCAAGTATTTCATCAAGGGCGGTACGTTCGGTGCCAACGAGGTCGCCATCCTGGGCGTGGGCTGCGTTGTGGCCTTTGTGGTTTCGCTCATCGCCATTAAGTGGCTTATGGGCTTCGTCCGCCGTCACGACTTTAAGTGCTTCGGCGTCTACCGCATCATTCTGGGCATCGTGGTGCTTGCGTACTTCTTCGTCTTGGAGCCGATGCTCGGCCTCTAACTTAGTCGACGCTGCGCGGCGGTCAGGGTGACAACTTGTCATTCAAAGGGGGTGGCATGACCAAAAGGTCTATGCTGCCCCCTTTTCATGCCAATTTGTTCGCCCTGACCGTCGCTCGCTGCTGCCGCCATGACATCGGTGGTTTCGTGATTGTCAATAGATTGGTGCAAAGTAACCTGACCCCATTGCGCCAAATCCGCTGGGGCGGGCCTGATGGTGACGCACGGAGTCGTGGTGTGATTTGCGTCGGTGTCCGCGCGGGTCGGTATACTGGTACGGCTCAAACTATGGCGCCGCCCGCAGGCGCGCCGTCCGTCAGATGAGGAGTCGCCCATGACCCAGCCCTTGCCCTGGGAAAAGAATGCCGCGGTACCCGTGCCGCCCGCGCCGGAACCCGTGCCGCTCGATGCATACACTGCCCCCGCTGCGCCGGAACCCGAGCTCGTCCCGCTCGACATCTACGACGCTCCCGCGCCGGCACCCAAGCCGCTCGTCGACATCGACAGCCTTAATCCCGCCCAGCGCGAGGCGGTCCTGACCACCGAGGGTCCGTTGCTGGTGCTTGCCGGCGCCGGCTCGGGCAAGACCCGCGTCTTGACCTTCCGCATCGCACGTATGCTCGGCGACCTGGGCGTTAAGCCCTGGCAGATCCTTGCCATCACGTTTACCAACAAGGCCGCGGCCGAGATGCGCGAGCGTCTGGCGGCACTCATCCCCAGCGGTACCCGCGGCATGTGGGTGTGCACCTTCCATGCCATGTGCGTGCGCATGCTGCGCGAGGACGCTGACCTGCTGGGCTACACCGGTCAGTTCACCATCTACGATGATGACGATTCCAAGCGCATGGTGCGCGATATTATGCAGGCGCTCGGTATCGAGCAAAAGCAATTCCCCATCAATATGATCCGCAGCAAGATCAGTTCGGCCAAAAACGCCATGATCGGCCCCGAGGACATGCTCAAATCCGCCGACAGCCCCAACGACAAAAAGGCCGCGCAGGTCTACCTGGAGCTGGAACGCCGCCTGCGCGCCGCCAACGCGATGGACTTCGACGACCTGCTCGTGCGCACGCTCGAGCTGCTGCGCACCCGCCCCGAGGTGCTCGACAAGTACCAAGAGCGCTTCCGCTACATTAGCGTCGACGAGTATCAGGACACCAACCACGTCCAGTACGAGATCGCCAATCTATTGGCCGCCAAGTATCAAAATCTCATGGTCGTGGGCGACGATGACCAGTCCATTTACAGCTGGCGTGGCGCCGACATCACCAACATCCTGGACTTTGAGAAGGACTTTAAAAACTGCAAGACCGTCAAGCTGGAGCAGAACTACCGCTCTACGGGTCACATCCTGAGCGCCGCCAATGCCGTGGTGCGCCACAACTCGCAACGCAAGGACAAGCGCCTGTTTACGGCCGAGGGCGACGGCGAGAAGATCCAGGCCTTCCAGGCAAGCGATGAGCGCGACGAGGGCCGCTGGATTGCCGGCGAGATCGAAAAGCTGCACTCCAAGGGCACGAGTTACGACGATATCGCCGTGTTCTACCGCACCAACGCCCAGTCGCGTATCCTCGAAGATATGTTCCTGCGCGCAGGCGTGCCCTACAAGATTGTGGGCGGCACGCGATTCTTCGACCGTGCCGAGATCCGCGACGTCATGGCCTACCTCAAGATGATCGTGAACCCGGCCGACGAGATGAGCGTCAAGCGCGTCATCAACACGCCGCGCCGCGGCATCGGCTCCACCTCGATCCAAAAGATTGAGCAGCTGGCGCGCGACAACCGTTGCTCGTTCTTCCAGGCTTGCGAGATCGCGTGCGCCGAAACCGGCATGTTTAGCGCCAAGGTGCGCAATGGCCTGTCGAGCTTTGTGTCGCTGGTGCGCGAGGGTCGCCGCATGGACGGCGAGCTCAAGGACGTCGTCGAGATGATTGTCGATAAGACGGGCCTGCTGCAGGCTTTCCGCGCCGAGGGCACCATGGAGTCCGAGAGTCGCGCCGAGAACATCCAGGAATTCCTGGGCGTCGCTGCCGAATTTGAGGAGACGCACGAGGATATCGAAGGCACGCTCGAGAGCTTGGAAGAGCTGCGCGCTGCTGGTGTTGCCGATGTGCCCGCCGACGTTGAGCCCGAGCCCGTTGTGGTGAGCGCGCCTGCGCCCGAGCCCGGCCCGTCTGCGCCCGTGTCTTCGTTTGAGGCGCTCGTTGGCGCGCGTGATGCCGCGGGTTCCAATCCGCTCGATAGCCTGGCGGCCCCGGCACTCTCGCCGCAGGATGCCCTGGCTGCCGCTATCGCGGGCAACGTGTATGCCGCGCCGACTGAGCTGCCGGCGGGCGCCGTGCATGCTGACGAGATCGAGCGCACCTACGGTCCGCTCACCTGTAAGGCGCTGCCGGCACTCATGGAGTGGCTGGCCCTGCGTTCCGACTTGGATTCCCTGGCCGGCGAGACGCATGCCATTACCATGATGACCATCCACTCCGCCAAGGGCCTGGAGTTCCCGGCGGTGTTCGTGGCCGGCATGGAGGAGGGCATCTTCCCGCACGTGCACGACTTTGGCGGTAGTGACGATCCGGGCAAGCTCGAGGAGGAGCGCCGCTTGGCCTACGTCGCCATCACGCGTGCTCGCAAGCGCCTGTTCTTGACTTACGCCGCTACGCGCCGCACCTACGGCTCGACCTCTGCCAACCCGCGCTCGCGCTTCCTCAACGAGATCCCGTTTGAGGACATCGAGTTTAGCGGTATCGGTTCTGCCGGTTTTGAGGGCACGGGCTGGGAGAAGCGCGGCGATCGTCGTGGTACGTTTGGCTCGGGTATGGGCTCGGACATGTATGGCGGCAAGGTATTTGGCTCGCATACGCGCTCGACCGGCGGCTCCGGATCGCGCGGCGGATCGAGCTTCGACGATTTCTTTGGTGGCAGCACTTATGGCACCGAGCGCCATCGTGGGGTTTCGCCCGACGCCGGCCGTGTTGCCTCGACCTTTGGCTCGGGCGCGCCGCGAGCCAAAAAGCCGTCATCCAAGGTGTCGCCGACGGTGGAGCGCAAGGTCGATCGCGCCAGCGCATCGCAGGACTTTTCCGCGGGCGATACCGTGAGCCACAAGACCTTTGGCACGGGCACCGTGATTTCGGTCGCCGGAGACATGATCGAGGTCCAATTCGAAAAGACCGGCCAGACCAAAAAGCTTATGAAGGGCTTTGCGCCAATCGTCAAGCTGAATGCCTAACTGCGAGGCTGACCGGGCGCGCTGGGGGCTTTGGTCGCCTGCTCGGACAGTCCTGCTCGCACGGAGAGCACATTAAGTGCTCTCCGGCTCGTGCGGAACTCGCGATCGACCAAAGCCCCCGGCGCGCCCTCTTCCTTGTGGCGTTTTGGTCTGCAGCTTGCGAACGTCGCTTTGCTCGTCCGCTTTTTGATCTGGAGAGCCGGGTGGGCTGATAGGTAAGTAAATGTGAGTAGGGGCTCTCCCGTACATGGACGGGAGAGCCCCTTGTTTCGTTTTGGTTGTTGGTGCGACCTAGAGGTGGCTGATGATCAGTTCCATCTTGCCTTCGAGGTCGATGGTGCTGACGGTGCTCGGAGCCAGCAGGTGGCTTCCCTTGTGGACGGGGTCGCCGCAGACGGTGCCTTCGCCGTCGATGACCGACAGACATATGAAGGGCCAGCGCTGTTCCAAGGTCTTGCTGCCGTTGACGCGCACGCGATCGACGGTGTAGCAGGGGTTGGACTCGAGCTCGGTTACGCCATCGACCTCGGGCGCGGTTACGGTACCGTCGGTCGGTGCCTGCGCGTTAAAGTTGATGCAATCCAGGCTCTGCTCAATGTGCAGGGGACGCAGTTTTCCGTCGGTGCCGGGGCGGTCGTAATCGTACAGGCGATACGTCACGTCGCACGACTGCTGCGTTTCCAAAATGAGCGTGCCGGCTTTGATGGCGTGAACGGTACCGGAATCAATCTGGAAGAAGTCGCCCTTGCGGATCGGCAGTACGTTGAGCATGTCGTCCCAGCGGCCGTCCTTGATCATCTGTGCGGCCTCGGTGCGGTCTTTAGCACGCTGGCCGACGATGATCGTGGCGCCGGGCTCGCAATCCAGCACGTACCAGCACTCGGTTTTACCCAGGCTGCCGTTCTCGTGCTCGGCGGCGTACTCGTCGTTGGGATGAATCTGGATCGAAAGGTCGTCCTTGGCGTCCAGAATCTTAATGAGCAGCGGGAACTCCTTGCCCTCGCAATTGCCAAAAAGCTCACGGTGCTCGGCCCACAGCCACGACAGCGTGTGGCCGGCGTACGGTCCCTCAGCAATCTGACAGTCGCCGTTGGGATGGGCCGAGATAGCCCAGAACTCACCGATGGGACCTTCGGGAATGTCGTAACCAAATACGGTTTCGAGCTGGCGGCCACCCCAGATCTTCTTGCGGAAGATCGGCGTCAGTTTAATCAAATCGGACATATTCATACCTCCATTGTGTTGCGCGGGCGCCGCGCAAAGCAGCGCAAAACGAACGCCCGCATGACTACAAAAACCTACGCCAACGTTACATTGTGCAACTCAAAGCGGTCGCCAACGTTGCGCGAGGTCGAATACTCAAAGGCGGCACCGCTGTCCAAAAAGCCAATCTGGGTGAGCTCGAGCAGGGGAGAGCCAGGTTTGGTGTCCAGACGCTCGGCTTCTTCCTCGGTTGCTGCCACGGCGCGAATGGTACGGTGGAAGCTTGAGATCTTCAGGCCACATTGCTCGCGGATGAAGCGGTAGAGCGATCCGTACAGGTCCTTCTTTTTAAGGCCTGGAATCAGCTCGAGGGGCATGTAGGTGTACTCGATAACGATGGGCTTCTCGTCGGCCTGACGCACGCGCACGATGTGATAGGCAAAGTCATCCTCGGCAATTCCCAGCTGGGCTGCGATGTCCGCTGGTGGATTAACAATCGAGAAATCGTAGACCACCGAGGTAACCTTCTCCCCGCGGTGCTCATACGAAAAGCCCTGGGCACGGTCGTTTTTGCCCTGGAAAAACGCCTGGCCGGGAAGTCCCGCCGTGTCCTTAACGTAGGTGCCCGATCCGCGCCGGCTGGTAATAAGGCCTTCCTCGGTGATTTGTTCAATAGCTCGTTTGACGGTGATTTTGGAAACGCTATAGAGCTCGCAGAACTCAACGACGGTGGGAAGCTTGTCGCCCGGTTTAAGAGCGCCATCCTCGATGCTTCGACGAATATCTGCAGCTATCGCCTCGTATTTGGGAATCAAGGAACCTCCTTTCCAACTTGATTGAGAATAAAAGAAAGTATAGTCAACACCTAAGTATCTCTATTGAGTTATTGAAAAGTTCGAGAAAGATAAAATTAAAAGTCGCCCCGCTTATAAAATTAGAGCGTTTTAAATGATAAACATCTGAGTAGTGTCGTGTTGAGAAATGATCGGTCCGAGGACGGGGCCGAACCGATATAACACCCAGCGAACCGAATCTCGTACTCTGTGCTTCCCCAGATAAAACCTGCCAAAACAAACCTGTCCCTTTTTGGTAGGTTTTTGCCTTGGGAGCGGTACCATACAGGCAATGTTTAAACGAGAAAGGCGGGCTCCCATGGAACCTAAGCAGTATTACATCGGCATCGACGTCGGCGGTACCTCGGTCAAGGAGGGTCTGTTCGATGAGGACGGAAACCTGCTTGCCAAGGCCAGCGTGCCCACGCCTCCCATCGTTGACGCTGCGGGCTTTGCCGCGGTGACCGAGGCTATCGACCAGGTGGTCGCCAAGGCCCAGGTTCCGCGTGCCTTTGTGGCGGGCATTGGCTTGGCCGTTCCGTGCCCCATCCCGGCATCGGGCGATGCCAAGGTCAAGGCCAACATTGCCATTAACCTGCCCGAGCTCAAGATTGCCATCCAGGAGCACTGCCCCGACGCGGTCGTTAAGTACGAGAACGACGCCAACGCCGCTGCTATGGGCGAGGCCTGGCTCGGCTCTGCCAAGGGCGTACAGAACGTGGTGATGGTCACCATTGGTACCGGCGTGGGCGGCGGCGTTATCGTTAACGGCGACGTGGTATCGGGCATTGTGGGTGCTGGCGGCGAGATTGGCCACATGTGCCTGAACCCGGCCGAGGAGCGCACCTGCGGCTGTGGCGGCCATGGCCATCTGGAGCAGTATTCCAGCGCCACCGGCGTGGTGAGCAACTACCTTGCCGAGTGCAAGAAGGCGGGCGTCGAGCCCATCGAGCTGACTGGCCCCTCCGATTCCAAGGACGTGTTCCAGGCCTGCCGCGAGGGCGACAAGCTCGCGCTGGCCGCGGCCGATACCATGGCCGACTATCTTGGCCGCGCACTGGCGCTTATTGCCAACGTGGTTGATCCCGAGATGTTCCTCATCGGCGGCGGCGCCTCTGCCTCGGCCGATGTCTACCTCGACAAGGTTCGCGAGCACTTTAAGCAGTACGCGCTTTCCGCCTCGCGCGAGACGCCCATTAAGGTCGCTTCGCTCGGAAACGACGCCGGCATCATCGGTGCCGCCTACGTAGCCCTGCGCGCCGCCGGTAAATAGCTGGTGCAAGGGGGACAGGTTACTTTGCATCAACATGGTGCAAAAAGGACAGCCTTGGCCCCCGTGCCTGCGCCCCAAAATATGCCGTGGCCCTTCCGTCTGCGAAGGCTCGGCATCGGCGTGCTACCATAGCTACGTCCAAGTACACATATCAAGTGGAGGATATCCATGGCAAACGTTCTTGTCTTTGGTCACCAGAACCCCGATAACGACGCCATCATGAGCGCCGTCGTCCTGTCCCAGCTGCTCAACCAGGTTGAGTATGCCGGCAACACCTACGAGGCCTGCGCCCTTGGTCAGCTTCCGGCCGAGTCCGCCAAGCTGCTCGCCGACGCCGGCATCGCCGAGCCCCGCGTGATCGAGTCCGTCGAGGCCGGTCAGCTCGTCGTCCTCACCGACCACAACGAGTCTGCCCAGTCCGTCGCCGGCCTTAAGGACGCCACGGTCTTTGGCGTTGTCGATCATCACCGCATCGGCGACTTCGAGACCGCCGGCCCGCTGCACTACATCTGCCTGCCCTGGGGCTCCAGCTGCACCATCGTCACCAAGCTCGCCGGCGTGCTCGGCGTTGAGCTTTCCGACGTTCAGGCCAAGCTGCTGCTCTCGGCCATGATGACCGACACGCTCATGCTCAAGAGCCCCACCACCACCGATGTCGACCGCGCCGTCGCCGCCAAGCTCGGCGAGCAGGTGGGCGTCGACCCGGTCAAGTTTGGCATGGAGGTCTTCCTCACCCGTCCGTCCGGCTCCTTCACCGCAGCCGAGATGGTCGGCAACGACATCAAGATGTTCGAGCCCGCCGGCAAGAAGCTGCTCATCGGCCAGTACGAGACTGTCGACAAGACCCGCGCACTCGGCATGATCGACGAGATTCGCGAGGCCATGCGCGCCTACGCCGCCGAGAAGGGTGCCGACGGCATCGTCCTGTGCATCACTGACATCATGGAGGAGGGCTCGCAGGTCCTGCTCGAGGGCGAGACCGAGGCTGCTCAGAAGGGCCTGGGCATTGCCGACGAGCACGACGGCGTCTGGATGCCGGGCGTCCTCTCCCGTAAGAAGCAGGTCGCTGCCCCCATCATGGCCGCCTGCTAGGTTTAGTTGACCAAACGCTACGACCGGATCGCGGACGCCCCGCGCTCCGGTCGTTTTTTGTGTACGTCGCCGCGTCGTCTCTTGGACAGGCGTGCCCGTGCCGTTGAGCAAATAATGTTCAACCTGTGGTTCCGCTTTTCGGTCACGCCTGCGTGCTTGTCGTGCAGGGTAGGCTAGATGCAAGCGTAATACGTTAGAGCGCGGCGCCGCCACTTGGGCGGGCCGTGCTTTTTTAAGACGGGAGCTTTCCCGTGAAAGGAGCCGCCCATGGCAGCAACTGAGCAGCTGTTCAACGTTCGTGAGCGCAAGCGCTTTGAACGTCACGACATCTGGGAGCGCATCGCCGAGAACGGCACGATTTCCGCCGCCGTCATGGTCTTCGCCGCCATCGCCGCCGTCATTTGCGCCAATACCGATGCCTACGAGGCCATCCATCACTTTTTGGAGACCCCGCTGTATGTGGGTCTGGGCAACCTTACGGCCGGTCTCACCGTTGAGCTTTTCGTCAACGACTTCCTCATGGCGATTTTCTTTTTGCTGGTGGGCATTGAGCTCAAGTATGAGATGACGGTCGGCGAGCTCAAAAACCCGCGCCAGGCCATGCTTCCCATGCTGGCGGCCGTGGGCGGCGTCGTCGTTCCCGCCTGCATCTATCTGATCTTTAACCATGCCGGCGCGCACAACGGCTGGGCCATTCCCATGGCAACCGATATTGCCTTTGCGCTGGGCGTGCTGTCGCTTTTGGGCAATCGCGTGCCCAACGGCGTGCGTGTGTTCTTCTCGACGCTCGCCATCGCCGACGACCTCATTTCCATCGCCGCCATCGCCATCTTCTACGGTCAGAGCCCCAATCCGTTTTGGTTGGGCGCCGCCGCGCTTGTGACCTGCGCGCTCGTGTGGCTCAACAAGACGCAGCATTACCGCCTTGCCCCGTACTCGGTGCTGGGCCTGCTGCTGTGGTTCTGCATGTTCAAGAGCGGCGTGCACGCTACGCTCGCCGGCGTCATCTTGGCCTTTACCATCCCGGCCAAATGCGGCGTCAAACTCGATAGCCTCACCGATTGGTTGGGCGAGTGCCTGCCGCTGCTCGACGACCGCTACGACGACGAGGCGCACATCTTGGGCCAGCATGACTTTACCGTCTCGACCACCAAGGTCGAGCGCGTCATGCACCGCGTGACTCCGCCGCTCATCCGCATGGAACGTCTGATCTCCACGCCGGTCAACTTTGTGATCCTGCCGATCTTTGCGTTCGTGAACGCACAGGTTCGCCTAGTGGGCGTGGACATGAGCACGCTACTCACCGACCCGGTGACGCTCGGCGTGTACTTTGGCATGCTGCTGGGCAAGCCGATCGGTATCTTTGGCATGACGTTTGCCCTGGTTAAGCTTAGGGCCTGCGAGCTGCCGCGCAATGTCAACTGGCACATGATTGCCGGTGTGGGCATTCTGGGCGGTATCGGCTTTACCATGTCGATCCTCATCAGCGGCCTTGCCTTCCCGACGGCCCAGTTTGAGGTTCTGGCCGCCAAGGCTGCTATTCTCGCCGGCTCTGTCACCGCGGCCGTACTTGGCATGATTTACATGAGTGTGATCTGCAAACATCCCGCGCCCAAGGACGAGTAAGAGCGCGAAAACCGGCTCCAGAACCGATTCGGGCGCGTTCAAAATGCGGATTCGGGTGGTGCTTGCCGCCTGCCAGACACGCCAGTGGTCAAAAAACGCCGTTTGTGAGTACTGTCACAAACGGCGTTTCATTTTAGGTGCGGAAAATAATGAACAAAGTTATAAGAACTGTACGTTAATGAGTGACCATCGACTTCCAATTTGGCGCTAGCTGACGGTGATTGGGGAGTTTCAAGTCGAGTTTTGCCGATTTCGACCAAGAATCGCTGCTACTAAAAGGGTAACAGTACTCATATTTGCCTTTTTTGGCCACAAGCCCTAAAACAAGCCTCGCCAAGGTCGGGAAACGGGCCAAATCGCCGGCCTCGAGGCTTATCCCACCGTTCCGTAGATGGCGCCCCAGCCGTGGGCGGCTAGGGCCGAGTTAAGCTGGTCACAAAGGGACTGACGATCGTAATAGCCGGGCGGCAAAAGGTTCACGATTTCCATGAGATCGGGCGCCAGGTCCAAAATTTCGGCCTGTACGATTAGGTCCAGGCGGTCGATGGCGTGGCGGTCGTAAAACAGCCCGTCGACCAGGCGCTGCAGGTCGCCGAACTCCTCGGCCTGGAACGATCCGTATTCCATAGTGCCTCCTTGGGCGCCCCACGCCGGCATGCGCGGCGATTCGTAATTTATTGCGATGGACTTAATCTATCACGGCTTCATACCCTTGCGGCGGTGGCGGTCTATACTTAGACGAACTGCAACGTCCCGCTTCGCGAAAGGTCGCACCCATGCAGACGATCTACCAGAAGATGGAAACCACCGAACTCGATGCTGCCATCGAGGCGCTCAAAGCCGAGGTCGCCGAGGTCAAGGCCAAGGGCCTGGCGCTCGACATGGCTCGCGGCAAGCCGTCGCCCTCCCAGGTGGACATCTCTCGACCCATGCTCGATATCCTCAATGCCGATGCCGATCTGCACGACGGCAACGTCGACTGCTCCAACTACGGCTGCTTTGAGGGCATTCCCTCGGCACGCAAGCTAGCGGGGGAGTTCCTGGGTTGCCCCGCCGAGCAGACGCTCGTGCTGGGCTCGTCGAGTTTGCTGATCGAGCACGATATCGCCGGTATGTTCTGGCGCTGTGGCTCGTGCGGCAGCGAGCCCTGGGAGGCTTACGAGGCCGCGCACGACGGCAAGAAGGTCAAGTTCTTGTGCCCGGTTCCCGGCTACGATCGCCACTTTGGCATTACCGCCGACTTGGGTATCGAGAACGTTCCCGTCGCGATGACCGACAACGGCCCCGATATGGACGAGATCGAGCGCCTCGTTGCCGCCGACGATTCCATCAAGGGCATCTGGTGCGTGCCCAAGTATTCCAACCCCACGGGTATCACCTTTAGCGAGGACACTGTGCGCCGCCTGGTCGAGATGCCCACGGCCGCGCCCGATTTCCGCATCTTCTGGGACAACGCCTACTGCGTGCACGACCTGTACGACGAGACCGACGAGCTTGCCAACATCTTTGACCTCGCCCGCGCGGCGGGCACCGAGGACCGCGTGGTGGCCTTTGCCTCGACGTCCAAGATCACCTTCCCGGGTGCCGGTATCGGCTTTATCGGTGCGAGCCCCGCGGTTATCGCGGAGTTCTCCAAGCGCCTGAAGGCCGGCCTCATCAGCGCCGATAAGCTCAACCAACTGCGCCACGTGCGTTTCCTTCCCACCATCGAGGCGGTCAAGGAGCACATGAAAAAGCATGCCGAGTTCTTGCGCCCGCGCTTTGAGGCCGTCGAGCGCAAGCTCACCGAGGGCTTGGGCGACACGGACTGCGCCACCTGGACGCACCCCCGCGGCGGCTACTTTGTAAGCTTCGATGGTCCCGAGGGCTCGGCCCAGAAGGTTGCTGCGCTTTGCGCAGACCTGGGCGTTAAGCTCACGCCGGCCGGTGCCACCTGGCCTTATGGCAAGGACCCGCGCGACACCAACATCCGCATCGCGCCGAGCTATCCCACGGTCGAGGACCTGGAGGCCGCGCTCGATGTGCTGGTGCTGGCTGTGAAGCTTGTCGCTGCCGAGCTTGCGCGTGCCGAGCGCGCCTAACGCGCGGCTTCCCGTACTATCCGCACTTTCGATACACAAAGGAGCGTATACATGGATTTGGGTATTTCCACCAACCCCACGCCAGAGCTCTACACCATTAAGGTAACCGGCGAGATCGATATCTCTAACGCCGATAGCCTGCGCAATGCCATCGACCTGGCGCTCGAGCAGCCCACTGAGGCCGTTGAGCTCGATTTTGCCCAGGTGAGCTACATCGATTCGACGGGCATTGGCGTGCTCGTGGGCGCCGCGCACCACGCGGCCGACCACGGCAAGCGCTTTAGCTGCACCAATGTGCAGCCCCCGGTGATGCGCGTGGTCCAGCTGTTGGGTGTCGACCAAGAGATTTCGATCACCGCTGCATAATCTTTGCCCCCAAAAGGGCGTGCCGTTTGGCATATGTTTGTGATGCGCTCGGACGTTTTGGCGTCCGGGCGCTATACTTGATCGAATGAATAGACGAGTTCCGGCCGAATGGCGCGGTGCGGGCTCGACTCACATCGAGCCTTGGAGGTATGTGTGTTTGGTATTGGAGAGGGTGAGCTCGCGATCATCGTGGTCTTCGGCTTTTTGCTGTTTGGCCCGGATAAGCTCCCGCAGATGGGCCGCACGATCGGCCGTGCCATCCGTCAGTTCCGCGAGACGCAGGAAAAGATGACGGCCGTTGTTCAGTCCGAGATTATCGATCCGGTGAGTGAGGCCGCTTCGGCTCCGGTCAAGCCCAAGAAGGCTGCTGCGACCGACGACGATTCCGATGCGGACGAGGATGCCGCCGAGACGGCAGCGCCCGCCAAGAAGGAGACCTTTGCCGAGCGTCGCGCCCGTCTTGCTGCCGAGAAGGCCGCGAGCGAGGCTGCCGCCGAGGGCGAGGGTGCTGCTGAGGAGTCCGAGGCCGAGAGTGCCGAGCCTGCTGCTGCCGCCGCCGAGCCTGAGCCTGCTGTAGAGCCGGAGCCCGAGCCCGAGCCGGCAGAGCCCACGACGGCTGACCTCTACGCCCGTCGTCCCCGCAAGCGCAAGGCCGTCGTCGACCAGCTCGCTCGCGAGCTCGAGGCCGAGGACGACGCCGCTGCTGCCGATGCCCCGAAGGGAGGCGATGAGTAATGCCTATCGGACCTGCGCGCATGCCGCTCTTCGATCACCTGGGAGAGCTCCGTCGCCGCCTGACCATCGTGGTCGTGTCGGTGTTTGCCGCCGCCATCGTGCTGTATTTCGCCACGCCCGTGGTGCTCGACATATTGGAAGATCCCATCCGCTCCTTTGTGCCGGACGGTAAGTTCTACATCACCACCACGCTCGGCGGCTTTGGCCTGCGCTTCTCGCTGGCCATCAAGATGGCCGTGGTCATGTGCACGCCCATGATCATCTGGCAGATTCTGGCATTTTTCCTGCCGGCACTGCGTCCCAACGAGCGCAAATGGGTCGTGCCCACGGTGCTCGCCTCGACGGTGCTGTTCTTCCTGGGTGCCATCTTCTGCTACTTCATCATCATCCCTGCGGGCTTTGAGTGGCTTATCGGCGAGACCTCGGCCGTCGCCACGGCGCTGCCCGACCTGGAGAACTACGTCAACATGGAGCTGCTCTTTATGATCGGCTTTGGCGTGGCGTTTGAGCTGCCGCTCATCATCTTCTACCTGTCCGTCTTCCACATCGTGTCCTACGCGGCTTTCCGCAGTGCCTGGCGCTACGTATACGTAGGCCTGCTCGTGGGTTCGGCTGTGATCACGCCCGACGGCTCGCCTGTCACCCTGGGCCTTATGTACGGCGCCCTGCTTTCGCTCTACGAGATTTCGCTCGCTATCGCGCGCGTGGTCATTACCGCGCGCGAGGGCAAGGAGGGCCTGTTCGTGAGCCGTCTGGACCTGTTCTCGGACGACGAGGGCGACGAGGAGTAAATCGGTATGCACGAGGTTGGCATTGTCAACGGCATACTCGATACAGTGATTCGCGCGGCGCGTGGGGCGGGGGCCTCGCGCGCCGTTTTGGTAACGCTGCGTATCGGGGATATGACCGAGGTCGTGCGCGAGGCGCTTGACTTTGCGTGGGAGACGTTTCGCGACGAGGACCCGCTCACGCGCGGCTGCGAGCTTGCCGTGGAGGAAGTCCATCCACAAAGCGAGTGTCTGGACTGCGGCAAGGTCTTTGAGCACGATCGCTTTCACTGTCGCTGTCCCCAGTGTGGTGGTGCCAACGTGCGCCTACTGCACGGCCGCGAGCTCGATATCGCGAGTATCGAAATCGAAACCCCCGACGATTAGCCCGCTAGCCATCTAGTGATGGGGTATAAAGGGGCCAAAGTAAGGAGCGCTAAGTATGGCCGAGAAAACGATTGATATCGCGTCGCCGATTCTGTCGCGCAACGAGCGCCTGGCAGATCAGCTGCGTCAGCGATTTAATGAGACAAACACCTATGTGATCAATGTGCTGTCGAGCCCAGGTTCGGGCAAGACCACCACGATCCTGGGCACCAACGAGCGCCTGCGCGACAAGGCTGGCCTGCGCTGTGCCGTCATTGAGGGCGATATCGCCTCGGATGTCGACGCCATCACCATGAAGGAAGCCGGCATGCCCGCCATCCAGATCAACACGGGCGGCCTGTGCCACCTTGAGGGCAACATGATCATGGAGGCTGTCGATGCGTTCGACCAGGCCGTCGGTCTGGAGAACATCGACGTCATCTTTATCGAAAATGTGGGCAACCTGGTCTGCCCGGTCGATTTTGACCTGGGCGAGAACCTGTCCATCATGATCCTCTCGGTGCCTGAGGGCGACGACAAGCCCATCAAGTACCCGGGCATCTTCCAACATGCCGGCGCGCAGCTGCTCAACAAGGTCGACGTGGCCCCGGCTTTCGATTTTGACATGGATAGGTATACTAAGACACTCGATGACCTCAATCCGCAGGCGCCGCGGTTTGCCGTGAGCGCGCGCAAGGGCGAGGGCGTGGATGCCTGGTGCGATTGGCTCATCGGGCAGATCGAGCAAGCAAGGGCGTAAATCGGCCGCCACACGGGCGGGCGTAGCCGCAGAGACACGAGATAGGAGCCTCTTTTGAAGCTCATCATCGCCGAGAAAAACGACGCCGCGCGGCAGATCGCCGAGCGTCTGTCCACGGGCAAACCCAAAAAGGACAAGGTGTACAACACCGCCATCTACCGTTTTGAGTGGAAGGGCGAGGAGTGCGTGACGATCGGTCTTGCCGGTCACATCCTTGCGCCCGATTTTTGCGACAGCGTGCTGTTCGATAAAAAGCTGGGCTGGTATTCGGTTACTGAGGACGGCGAGATGCTGCCGGCCGACATGCCCGATGGCCTGGCGCGCCCGCCCTATGACACCAAGCGCAAGCCGTTTCTTGCCGACGGTATCTCCATCAAGGGCTGGAAGCTTGAGAGTCTGCCCTACCTCACCTGGGCACCCGTCATTAAGCTGCCGGCCGAGAAGGAGCTCATCCGCTCGCTCAAGAACCTCGCCAAAAAGTCCGACAGCGTCATCATCGCTACGGACTTCGATCGCGAGGGCGAGCTGATCGGTTCGGACGCCCTCAACAAGGTGCGCGAGGTTGCGCCCGACTTGCCGGTCGCCCGCGCCCAGTATTCTTCGTTTACCAAGGCCGAGATCACGCAGGCCTTCGATAATCTCGTCTCGCTCGACCAGAACCTGGCCGATGCCGGCGAGAGCCGTCAGCACATCGACCTCATTTGGGGTGCGGTGCTCACGCGCTACCTGACGCTCGCCAAGTTTGGCGGCTTTGGCAACGTGCGTTCCGCCGGCCGCGTGCAGACGCCGACGCTTGCCCTAGTGGTCGAGCGCGAGCGCGAGCGCATGGCGTTTGTGCCCGAGGACTATTGGCAGATCCGCGGCATGGGCGCCGCACAGGGTGCTGCTGAGGATGACCGCTTTAAGATCGCGCACAAGACGGCGCGCTTTACCGACAAGGATGCTGCTGAGACGGCGTACGGCCATGTTGACGGCGTCGCGACGGCAACCGTCGCCGCGGTGACCAAGCGCTCCCGCAAGCAGCAGCCGCCCACGCCGTTTGCGACCACCTCGCTGCAGGCCGCCGCCGCTGCCGAGGGCATCTCGCCTGCGCGTACCATGCGCATCGCTGAGTCCCTCTACATGGCGGGCCTCATCAGCTACCCGCGTGTCGACAACACCGTGTATCCCGCGACGCTCGATTTGGGCGCCGTGGTGAGTGACCTGGCAAAGATCAACCCGGCGCTGGCGCCCGTGTGCAAAAAGGTACTCGCTGGTCCCATGAAACCCACGCGCGGTAAAGTCGAGACCACCGACCACCCGCCTATCTACCCCACGGGCGAGGGCGATCCGTCCACGCTCGACGGCGGCCAGCGCAAGCTCTATGACCTGATCGCCCGTCGCTTCCTGGCGACGCTTATGGGCCCCGCGACCATCGAGAACACCAAGCTCGAGATCGACGTGAACGGTGAGCCGTTCGTGGCTTCGGGCGATGTGCTCGTGACTCCGGGCTTCCGCGAGGCGTATCCGTACGGCCTTAAGCGCGACGAGCAGATGCCGCCGCTTGAGCAGGGCGATACGGTCGATGTGTTCGACATTAAGCTCGAGGCCAAGCAGACCGAGCCGCCCGCGCGCTACAGCCAGGGCAAGCTCGTGCAGGAGATGGAAAAGCGCGGTCTGGGCACCAAGTCCACGCGCGCGAGCATCATCGAGCGCCTGTATGCCGTGCGCTATCTCAAAAATGATCCCGTTGAGCCGAGCCAGCTGGGCATCGCCATCATCGACGCGCTGACGCAGTTTGCCCCGCGCATCACGAGCCCCGATATGACCAGCGAGCTCGACGGCGACATGACCCGCGTCGAGCGCGGCGAGGACACCGAAGAGCATGTCGTGACGCACTCGCGCGCGCTGCTGGCTGGCGTGCTCGACGAGCTGCTCAAGCACACGCAGGAGCTGGGCGACGCCATCAGCGACGCCGTCACGGCCGATGCGCGCGTGGGCGCTTGCCCCAAGTGCGGCAAGGACCTGGTTATGAAGACGAGCGCCAAGACCCGTGGCAGCTTCATTGGCTGCATGGGCTGGCCCGACTGCGACGTGACCTATCCGGTGCCGAGCGGCGTCAAGGTAAGCCCGCTCGAGGGCGAGGCGGCCGTGTGCCCCGAGTGCGGCGCGCCGCGCATTAAGTGCCAGCCGTTCCGCCAGAAGGCCTTCGAGATTTGCGTGAACCCCACGTGCCCCACCAACTACGAGCCTGACCTTAAGGTGGGCGAGTGCAAGGTGTGCGCCGAGGCCGGACGCCATGGCGACCTGATCGCGCACAAGAGCGAGAAGAGCGGCAAGCGCTTTATCCGCTGCACCAACTACGATGACTGCGGCGTGAGCTATCCTCTGCCGGCGCGCGGCAAGCTCGAGGCGACGGGTGAGACCTGCCCCGAGTGCGGCGCCCCCATCGTGGTGGTCAACACGGCGCGCGGCCCGTGGCGCATCTGCGTGAACATGGACTGCCCGACCAAGGAGAAGAAGCCCGCCCGCGGTCGCAAGACCACGACCAAGGCGAGCACGGCCAAGAAGACGACGGCGGCCAAGAAGACGACGGCTAAGAAAGCCACTGCCGCCAAGAAGGCGACCGCGAAGAAGTCGACTGCCAAGAAAGCAGCCGCCGACAAGTAACGGCGTAGTCGGAACATTGACTAAAACAAAAACGAGCGAGGACCCCGCGATCCTCGCTCGTTTTTTAGGCAGTCATTGGGGACGTTCTTTAATGACTAGTCGTTTGAGAACGTCGCATGCGACTAGTTCACTTCGACGGGTTTGGCGCCGGGATAGCGCTCCTCAAAGTCTAGGCGGTACTTATTGTCATTGGTGCCCGCCACGTTGTCGCGCGACAGCGGCGCCACGATCTCATTCTTGTGGTCCGCAGGCTTGGCGTATTTCAGGCTGATCTCCCAGGCATCGCAGATTGCGTCAATGCGGTGATCCAGGTCGTCGTACAGGGCGATGATGTCCTTCCAGGAGCTGTAGTTCTTGGAGCTCGTCGGGACGTCTAGGTCCTCGACGATGTCGTAATACTGCTCGATGGTGTCCTCCGTGCGCTCGGCGACGTCGGCGAGATTTTGACGGGTGGTTCGATCCTCTTCCAGATAGCTGCCGTTGAAGTTCTGCGCGCAGCCACGGACGTAGCTGTCGAGGTCTTCGAGCAAGTCGTAGTATTCGCTCAGTCGGCGGTAGAGGTTCTGCTCGGAGAGCGTTGCTTCGCCGCCATCCTCGTCGTCATCGTCATCATCGTCGTACAGGCTGTTGGGATCGCCGAGAGGCTTTAGGCCATCGTCGTCGACGTCATGGTGCAGCTTAGCTACCTCGGCAGTCGTCTGCGTGGCGGCGTTGTCGAAAGGCTTGATCACAAAGAAAACGACCAGGGCGATGATAATCGCCACCAGCACAACGATAACGGCGATAAGCGGCCCGGTGCCGCTCTTTTTGGGAGCGGGGGTCTGTGGTGAAGCGGGCGCGTATGCGGGAGCCGGCTGCTGTTGGGGTGAGCCACTCGCGACGGGTATGCGCTGCGTGGACTCGACGGCCGCGGGGCCTGCAGCGGGGTCGGGGCGATAGGCGAGGGGGTCGTCCGCCTTGGCTTGCGGCGTATCGAGGGAACCGATCTGCTCAAAAGCGGGCTGGCTATCGCTCGCGGTTGTTTGCTCAACGGGTGCACCGCACGAGGTGCAGAACTTGGCATCATCTGCAAGAAGCTTGCCGCACGAGGCACAATACCGAGACATTGCCACTCCTTTCGCCACATTTCAATGCAATACGACGATTATACCCAGCACCCCAAAAAGCCGGCAGTTGGGACGTTCCTTTTCGACCGGCAGTTTAGGAACGTCCCTAACTGCCGCCTGAGTAGCCATTGACTAGGCGGGATTTGGGACGCGCCGAGCACTGGGGTATCATGGCTTAGTTAATATATCTGCATTTACGCGCCTTGTAGGAAGGGGCTGCGCCCATGGCTTTTGAGCCCGCTCAACATAGCTTTATCACGCTCGAGGGCGTCGATGGCGCCGGCAAGTCCACGCAGGCGCGCCTGCTTGCCCGTGCGCTCGAGCTCGCTGGCTACCAGGTTGTGAGCCTGCGCGAGCCGGGCGGCACCGCCATCAGCGAAAAGATCCGTGCTCTGCTGCTCGACCCCGCCAATACGGCGATGGGCGACACCTGCGAGTTGTTGCTCTACGAGGCCGCGCGCGCCCAGTTGGTGCACGAGGTCATCGCGCCTGCTCTTGCTGCCGGCAAGGTGGTCCTGTGCGACCGCTTCTACGATTCCACAACTTGCTATCAGGCGTTTGCCGATGGCCTCGATCGCCAGATAGTGCGCGATGCCAACAACCTGGCCGTCGCGGGGACGCACCCGGCGCTCACGCTCGTCTATCACATCACGCCCGAGCAGGCGGCGCTGCGCATGGCATCCCGTGGTTCGGCCGACCGCATGGAGGCCAAGGGCATGGCCTTCCAAGAGCGCGTCTACCAGGGATTTTGCGCCATTGCCGCCGAGGAACCAAACCGCGTAAAGCTCATCGACGCGACCGCGTCCATCGAGGAAGTCTTCGAGAAGACGGTCGAGCAGGTTCGCGCCTACGGCCTCGATATTTCCCAGGACGCCGTCACCGCCGCGCTTGCCCAGGAGGCCGAGTAACATGGCCCCCGCTCAGGCAAGCCTGCTGGCCAAGCTCGACACCCAAGAGCGCGTGCGCGACTTTTTGACCAATGCCGTCGCCAGCGGTCGCGCATCGCACGCCTACCTGTTTTTGGGCGCGCCCGGCGCGGGCAAGCTCGACGCCGCGTGGGCGCTCGCCCAAGCCTTCCTGTGCGAGCAGGATGGCTGCGGCTCATGCGATAGCTGCGTGCGCGTCGCCCGCCATACGCACCCCGACGTGCACTATTACACGCCCGAGAGCGCCACGGGCTACCTCATCGCCCAGACCCGCGAGCTGCTCGATGACGTGCCTCTGGCGCCCATCCGTGCCAAGGCCAAGGTCTACATCATCGACCGTGCCGAGCAACTGCGCGCCAACACCGCCAACGCACTGCTCAAAACACTCGAGGAGCCGCCCGAGGGCGTTATGTTCATCTTGCTGGGAACCTCGGCAGACGTGATGTTGCCCACCATCGTGAGCCGCTGCCAGTGCGTGCCGTTTCGGCTGGTGTCGCCCGCCGTCGCCGCGCAGGTCGTGAGCCGCGCCACCGGTCAGGACCCTGCGCGTTGCCGCATGGCCGTCGCCGTAGCGGGAAGCCCCACGCGTGGCATCGAGTTCCTCAAGAGCGCCGAGCGCCAGGACGCCCGCCGTCAGATGGTCCGTGCCATCGATTCGCTCATTGCCGCCGACGAGGCCGACGTGCTCAGCCGTGCCAAGTCACTCATCGTCGCCGTTAAGGCGCCGTTAGCCGAGGTCAAGTCCACGCAGGAAAAGGTGCTCGAGCAAAACGCCGACTACCTGTCGCGTGGAGCATTGAAGCAGCTTGAGGACCGCAACAAGCGCGAACTCAACGCGCGCGAGCGTTCGGGTATCATGGAAGCGCTGGCGAGCGCGCGGACGCTCATGCGCGACGTGCTGCTGATGCTTCAGGACGAGGTAGCCGACGTGGTGAACGAAGACGTGCGCGACACGATCGGTCGGCTTGCCGCCGCGACCAATGTTGCGGGTGCCACCCGGGCGCTCGAGGCAGTCGCGACCGCCGAGCGCAACATCGCCAGAAACGTTACTCCCCAGCTGGCCATCGAGGTCATGCTGTTCGATATCAGGAAGGCACTGAAATGCCGTTAGTCGTACCCGTTAAGTTTACCTACGCCTCGCGCGACCTGTGGTTCGATCCGCAGGATTTGGATATCCTCGAGGCCGATTATGCCATTTGCTCCACTGAGCGCGGAACCGAGATCGGCCTGGTCACGGCCGATCCCTTTGAGGTGCCGCAAGACGAGATCGGTCAGCCGCTCAAGCCCGTGCTGCGCGTGGCGAGCGACATCGACCTGCAGCTTGCCGACGACCTGGCCATCCAGGGCGACGAGGCCATGGTCGACTTCCGCCGCCTGGTCAAGGAGCTCGACCTCGAGATGAAGCCGGTCGGCGTTGAGTACCTGTTTGGCGGCGAGAAGGCCGTGTTCTACTTTGCGGCCGAGGAGCGCGTCGATTTTCGTCAGCTCGTCAAGGACCTGTCCTCGACGCTGCACATTCGCGTCGACATGCGCCAGATCGGCGTGCGCGACGAGACCCGCCTGGTGGGCGGCTATGCCCAGTGCGGACAGGAGCTCTGCTGCACGCGCTTTGGCGGACAGTTTGAGCCCGTCTCGATCCGCATGGCAAAAGAGCAGGACCTGCCGCTCAACTCGTCCAAGATCAGCGGCGTATGCGGCCGCCTGATGTGCTGCCTGCGCTATGAGTTCGAGGCGTACAAGGACTTTAAGAGCCGTGCGCCCAAAAAGAAGACGCTCATCGATACGCCGCTTGGCAAGGCGCGTATTCAGGAGTATGACACGCCGCGTGAGCAGCTGGTGCTGCGCCTGGAGAACGGTAAAGTCTTTAAGGTCAACCTGGCCGATATGACGTGCTCGGAGGGCTGCAAAAAGAAGGCCGCCGAGCAGGGCTGCAGCTGCCGCCCCGACTGCGTGACGCGCGACGTGCTCGAGCGCATCGAGTCGCCCGAGATGCGCCTGGCGCTCATGGAGCTCGACCGCGAGAACGGCGTCGACGTGGGCGATGGCCTGTCGAGTGCCGACCGTCTGGCCGGCACGTCGATGCCCAAGCGCCGTCGTCGCGATGCCGATTCCGATACTCGCGCCGGTCAGGGTCAGGGCGAGGGCCGTGGCCGCGGAAAGGGCCGCGGCAAGGCCGAGGCGCCCGAGGTCGAAGAGGCTGGCGGCCGTCGTCGTCGCAAGCGTGCGGGCTCTGCCGATGCCGGCGAGGCCGCAGCCGCCGGCAAGAACGGCGCACGCGAGCGCGAGGCTCAGCAGCCCCAGCAGCAGAATCGCGGCGGTGGCATGAACCCCACACGACGTCGCCGCCGTCATCTGTCGAGCGAGGAGCGCGAGGACGCCTTCCGCGCCGCAGCTGCTCGCGGGGTTGGTGCCGCTTCCAAGGGCGCCTCGGCCTCCGATGCGTCTGCCGACAAGGGCGGCAAGTCGCGTGGCGAGGAGGAGCGCGCGCCGCGTCCGCGCCGTCGCCATTCCTCGGGCGCGCAACAGAAGCCCTCAGTGCCCTCCGTGGCCGATCAGGTCTCGGATGGCGAGGTCAAGGTCACGCGCCGTCGTCCCGGAGATGGCGGGGGAGCGGCTGCCAAGGCTTCGCGTGGCGCCGCTCGCGACGAGCGCGAGCCGCGCGAGGATCGCGGTGGCGAGGGCTCGGCCGACCAGGGTCAAAAGCGCCGTCGCCGTCGCCGTTCCCGCAAGCCGCGCCAGGATGGTGGCGATGGCTCGACCCCGTCTTCGTCCGCACCACAACCGCCCACGGGCGAATAACGCCCGCGAGCGGATTTAGCCCGCCTTGTCCCGAGCGCATCGGGGTATCATAGCGCTGAATCAACAACCCTCCCTGCGACCGAACGTAGGGAGGGTTGTGTCTTGAAGAGCCATCTGAACATATTGAGCCGTCTGCAGGGCGCCGGCGCCCTACCGTTTGCGGACGAATTGCTACCGTTTGCCGAGCGGGTGGCACGCGAGGCGCTCGAGGCATTGTCGCCAACACGATGTGCCGGCTGCGAGCGCGCCGGTGCGCTTATTTGCCAAGACTGCCTGGCTGCGTTCACGCTCATCGACCCACGTCATAGCTGTACCCGATGCGGCGCCCCGTTTGGGGATTTGCTGTGCACTGAGTGTTCGGTCGAGGGCACGTCTTCGGCAATGGCGGAGGCGCTCGACCGCTGCCTGGCGTGCGCCGTCTATGCGCATCCGCTGCCGCGCATCATTAAAGCGTACAAGGATGCGGGCGAGCGACGTCTGGCTCCGTATCTGGCGGAGCTGCTCTACGACACCGCCCTGCATGCCCAGGTCGTAGCGCCCGATCGCTTAGGAGGTGTGCTGTCCGGTGCGGATGCGGTGGTGTTTGTGCCTGCGACGGCGGCAGCGTTTCGGCGGCGTGGTTTTGATCATATGGAGGCTATTGCACACCCATTTTGCGAGCTGTCGGGTGTTCCCCTGCTCGATGCTCTTGTCAAGTACGGGCATGGCGACCAGCGCGAACTCGGTCGTGAGGAGCGCCGCGAGCGTGCCCAAGGCATGTACGAGACGGTTGAGGATGTGCGGGGCAAGCGCCTGCTGCTTATCGATGATGTCATTACCACGGGCGCGACGATGGCCGCGGCTTCGGCGGAACTCAAGCGCGCCGGCGCCGCGGCAGTCGATGGCGTTGCTATCGCACGTGTTTGGTAGGGGTGGTTTTGTGGCAGCAAAGATTGAGCGGTACAACGAGCCGACAGGCGAACAGCTAGCGGCTTCCGTAATCCTAACAGGCGCCTCGGCGCTACGCATGATGCGCGCCGAGCGCCGACAAATGGGTTACATAAGTTGGAGGGACCTCGATCCCGATGAAGAGCGCCGTGTGCTGTGCACGTCGTCGCCCTCGACCGAGGACATCTATCTTCCCGACTTGGTGCGGATTGGGGCCGCAAGCGGCGAGGTGCAAGAGGATTTGTGCTTGCTGGTAGGGTCTGCAGCGCAGCGCCGCCGCATTCTTGGCGTGAGCTGGTCCGTATGCTCCGGGTTGCCCGCCGGCTCGATTCTAGAGGTGGAACCGGGGGTGTACAGTCTATCTCCCGAGGCCCTTTGTGTTGCCGTTGCGCGCGAGGTCGGCTGCATCCAGGCATTTGCCCTGGCTCAGGAGCTGTCCTCTAAGATTTCGCTGAGTGACCGCGGGAAGTATCTGCCTCCCTACACCTCGCCTGTTACGAATAAACTTGCAAAGGACAAGGACCAGCCAGCAGATGTGGGCTACTTTGAGGTTGAGCCGGTGCTGACGCCCGATCGTCTGGCAGATTACCTCGCGGTATGCAAGGGGAACGCAGCCAAGCAGCTGCAGCGTCTGTGTCCCTATCTTTCGGAAAACCTGCGCTCACCCATGGAGTGCATCATGCTCGCCCTGTTTTCGCTTCCGTTTTCCTATGGCGGGTTTGCCTGCGGACCTTTTAAGACCGACTACAAGATTGAGTTCGATGACCGTGCGCAGGCAATCTCGGGGATGCCGCATGCAGTTTGCGATGCGTATCAGGAAGCAGCTCGGTTTGACCTGGAATACAACGGCGAGCTGGGCCATTCCTCTCGGAGGGGACGTATCCATGATGAAAAGCGCAACACGGGCTTGATTACTATGGGAATCGAGGTCGCGACGGTCAACAACGAAATGCTCTGTGACATGGAAGCGGTGGAAGCGCTCGCATGGCGCATGCACCAGCGTATGCGAAAGCGGTACCGAAATCGTGTCGATGCCCGCAGGAAGAAGCAAGAGGCGTTGCTTAACACGCTGCGGGCGTGTTTTGGGCTTAAGCCGGTCTAATTCGCGTCGAAAATAGAGGGTTAATCATATGCCCTGGCCATAATATGGCAAATATGAGTACTGTCACTAAATCAGTAACAGCAAAATCAAGGAATTTAGGACTCGGAGGCGGCGTAAAGTAAGAAGATAATAAACAAATGTAGAATAACTAAGCATCAGGTTGGCGACACTGAGCGCAAAATCTGTCCGAGAGGCCAAAAGTGCCTGTTACTAAATTGGTGACAGTACTCATATTTGCCGTATTTTGGCCGGGGCACCCTAAGAAGGGCGCCCCGGAGCTCCCCGTAGGGGAGCTCCGGGCTTCATAGGGGCACGAATAGCCCACTCCGACCTGCAAAATCTGTGCGCACGATGCGAATGACGCCCTTAACCTTAAACTTTAGCTTGAACTTAGCTATAATGCGCTTCGTTCCTACCAGGCTGTGGTTGCGGACGGACGAAATGCCCGTCCTAGTCCAAGACAGACGCGGTCAAAGGGATCCACGTAAGCGACCGCGTGCGCGCGGCGCGATCATGGCGCGTCCTAGATGTAAGCCGCACCGTCCGTTCTACTTTCTTTGGGGCAATACCGCCTCGCGGGCGAGCGGGTCAGTCGTGAAGGTGGCTGCGGCCTCCCGAGCAAACACCCCGGTGCGCAAGTGTGGGGTCAAATACCAGGTCAGCTGGTGGGAACAACCTGATATTCCGCGCAACGCACGGATTGTATACGACACAGAAGGCAGGGTAGTGGACATGGTGAGGGGCAGCTTGATGCACGCGGCTCGGTTAGGTGCTGGGACCGCAGCGGTCATTGCCGTTTTGGGCCTGAGCGGATGCGCGTTCAACCCGCTGTCTACGTTCACGACTCCCACGATCGACCAGATCGAGTACGAGACGGTCACGCCGGCGGTGTCGGACGATGCCCTGGTCACTCCCGGAACCCTGACGGTTGCCCTCGATACTTCCGATGCGCCGCAGGCCATGCAGGACGCCGACGGCGAGCTCACGGGGTATGCGGTTGACGCCGCCCGTGCCCTCGCAAGCCGCATGGGCCTTAAGGTCGCCTTTGTCGATGCGTCTTCGGCAGGTTCCGCGCTCGGCGACAAAAAGGCCGATATCTTTATCGGCGAGATCAACTCCACAGACGGGGACGTTAGCTCGCTCGGCACCTGCCTGTACGATGCCGCTTCCGTGTTCGGTAAAACCAGCGATGGTGGGTCGCTAAGCGTTTCCACCGATACCCTTAACACATCTACTCTGGGTGTCCAGATGTCCTCGGCCTCGCAGGAGGCGCTTGCTAAGCAGAGCATCACCGCCAACCAAAAGACCTACTCCAACATCAACGAGTGCTTTGAGGCGCTCGAGTCCGGCGAGGTCGACTATGTGATCTGCGACTCCACAGCCGGCGGCTATCTTGCACGCCTGATGAGCGAGGTCTCCTATGTCGGTTCGCTCGAGGCGCCCTCGACGCTTGGCGTTGCGGGCCTCTCGTCCAATGACGAACTGTGCCGTGCCGTGAGCGATGCCCTCGACGGTATTACGGCCGACGGCACGCTCGAGGCAGTCCACTGCGTCTGGTATGGCAGGATGCCCTACGACCTCACCACTAAGACGGTTTCGGGCGCTAACGTGCAGCCGGGCGACTCTGAGTCCAGTGAGACCACATCCTCCGGCAGCGAGTCTTCCGATTCCAACAATGAGACCGCATCCTCCGAGGACAAATCGTCCAGCCAGGAAGGCACCATCACTGACGACGACATTAACAAACTCAATAGCTAGTTATTGCTAGGGGTGGTGTCTCCTATACGTTGGAAAGGACACCTCTTCACGGTTTCAACACGCACTGCCGGGCTTCCCCAATAGGGGAGCCCGGCTTTTTCATCCCTATAAAACCAGCAGGTCAAAGGCAATTTTCGGGACCAAATACAAATCTGTCGACTTCCTCCTATAGCGCACTTTGCCATGGAAAAGTACGAGACTTCGGTATGCGGTATCAAGCAATCGTTATTCGGGTCTTTAGGAATCCGCGTGATTAAATGCACGGCAATGGGTACATAGCCAGTACAGTAAGTCCCCGAGGCAGATTGGAGCCACGTATGGATATCAAGGTTTCTGGACGCAAGACGACGGTAACCGATGCTCTGCGTGCGCATGTGGATGAGAAGATCGGCGAGGCGCTCAAGGTTTTCGATATCGAGCCCATGACGGTCGACGTTGTACTTCGCTATGAGAAGAACCCCTCGAACCCCAACCCGGCAATCGTCGAGGTTACGGTTCGTGCCCGCGGTTCGGTGATTCGCGTTGCCGAGCACGGTGCAGATATGTACGCCGCCATCGACCTCTCCGCCGATAAGGTCACCCGCCAGCTGCGTAAGTTCAAGACCAAGGTCGTGGACAACCGCCAGGGCGGTGCCAGCGCCGCGGATGTTGCGCCGGTCGAGCGCGTCGAGGATCTGGCCGACCTGCTGCTGCCCGAGGAAGAGGACGACCTGCTCGTCCGCGAGAAGGTTATCGACGTCACCCCGATGACTGAGGAGCAGGCGCTGGTGCAGACCGATCTGCTCGGTCACGACTTCTACGTGTTCGAGAACGCTACGACCGGTCTCATCAATGTGGTGTATCACCGTAAGAATGGTGGATATGGCATCATCAAGCCCCGCATCGAAACACTTGACGAGTAAAATACGTTAACTTGCATGAGTTAACGGTTGGCGGCCATCCCATGCGGGTGGCCGCCTTTTTTACGTAAGGAGTCGCTTTGATGGACAAGGCTGCATCTACCGGCCATTCGGACCGTTGCCGCATCGTCGTCGATACCTGCTGCGACTTTAGTCCCGAGGTCGCCGCGAACCTTGATGTCGATATCCTGGGTTTCCCCTTCATTATCGATGGCGAGGAGCGCACGGACGACATCTGGTCGAGCATGAGCCCTAAGGAGTTCTACGACCGCATGCGCGCCGGCGCCCGCGTGTCCACCTCGGCTGTGTCGCTCGGTCGCTATATCGAGTTCTTTACCGAGTGCGCCAAAGAGGGCACGCCCACGGTCTACCTGTGCTTTACCTCGGCGCTGTCGTCGAGCTACAACTCCGCGTGCCAGGCGGCGGACGCCGTGCGTGCCGAGTATCCCGATTTTGAGCTGTACGTGGTCGACAACGCTCTGCCCTGCGCGACCGGCGCGCTCTTGGCGCTCGAGGCCGTGCGCCAGCGTTCGGCGGGACTGACCGCCAAGCAGCTGGTCGATTGGGCAAACGAGGCAAAGACCTACGTCCACGGCTACTTTACGCTCGAGAGCTTCGACGCACTGGCTGCCGGCGGCCGCATTCCGCCCGCGGCGGCGCAGCTCACGGCAAAGCTCGATGTCAAGCCCGAACTCTCCTACGACCTTGCCGGCTCGCTGTCGCTGATCGGCGTCAACCGCGGCCGCAAGAAGGCACTCAAGTCCATTCTCAAGTCGTTCCGCGAGAACTACGTGCCCGACCGCACCATGCCCATCGCCATCATGACGGCCGATGCCGAAAAGGACGGCGACTGGCTCGAAGCCGCCATCCGCAAGGAGGAGGGCTGCGCCGACGTCACGATCATTCGCAGCTCCGTGGGTCCCACCATTGGCTCGCACGTGGGCCCCGGCATGGTGGCCTGCGCGTTTTGGGGTAAGAACCGCGCCGACAAGGCGTCGCTTTCCGACCGCATCGCCCGCCGCGTGCGCGGTCAGTAGGCAAGTAACGCGTCCGTAATCGCCCTCGACTCACAGCTCAAACGCTGGCACCGAGTATTCAACCTGGTAATAACACCCAACCTAAAAGGAAAGGTTTCATGGCAAACAAGCTCTCTGTCGCATTTATCGGCACCGGAATTATGGGTGCCCCCATCGCCGGCCACATTCTGGACGCTGGCTATCCCGTCACGGTCAACAACCGCACCAAGTCCAAGGCTGCAGCGCTCGTTGAGCGCGGTGCCGTCTGGGCCGATACGCCGGCAGATGCCGCGGCGAACGCCGACGTCATCTTTACCATGGTGGGTTATCCCTCCGAGGTCGAGGAGCTCTACCTGGCGGGCGACGGTCTGCTCGCGTGCACTAAGCCCGGCGCGGTCCTGATCGACCTTACCACGAGCTCGCCCGAGCTGGCGCGCGACATTGCCGAGGCCGCCCAGGTTTCCGGCCGCATGGCGTTTGACTGCCCCGTCACCGGCGGCGAGTCGGGTGCTATCGCCGGCACGCTCACGGCTATCGTGGGCGCCACCGAGAACGATATCGCGCCGGTCCGCGACATCCTTGCCACCTTTGCGGCCAACATCTGCTGCTTCGACGGCGCCGGCAAGGGCCAGGCTGCCAAGCTCGCCAACCAGGTGTCGCTGGGCGCCTGCATGGTCGGCATGGCAGACGCCATGGCATTTGCCGAGCTGAGCGGCCTTGACCTGGAGAAGACCCGCCAGATGATCCTGGGCGGTACCGGCAAGTCCGGCGCCATGGAGAGCCTGGCTCCCAAGGCGCTCGACGGCGACTACAAGCCCGGCTTTATGGTCGAGCACTTCATCAAGGACCTGCGCTTGGCGCTCGCCTATGCCGACGATCGCGAGCTTGCGCTGCCCGGCGCCGACGTGGCCTTTACGCTCTACGACATGCTCGACGCCATCGGTGGTGCCAAGCTGGGCACCCAGGCCATCACGGTCCTCTATAAGGAGGAGGCCGACGCCATCGCCGCCGGTCTGGACTGGTCGCAGTATCGTCCCGAGGAGCATGGCGCTCACGAGGAAGGCTGCGGTTGCGGCGAGCACGGCGACGACCATGAGTGCGGTTGCGGTCACCATCACGGCGAGGACCACGAGTGCTGCGGCGGTCACGGCCATGACGACGGGCATGAGTGCTGCTGCGGCCACCATCACGGGGAGTAGCGCCCATGAGCTGGACGTTCGTGGTACTAGCGCTGGTGCTCTTTCTCTTTGCGATCTACATTGGCTTTTTGTGCGGCCAGTGGGCCTGCGAAAAGCGCGTGATCACCAAGCGCGACTACTGGATTGCCAACTTTGCAGGAGCGGCGGCAGTCGTCCTGCTGACCTGGGTGTTCTCGCTGTTCCCGCTGGTGCAGTTTGCGCCGATCGGCTGGCTCGGCGGCTTTATCGCCGGTCTTAAGATGAGCTTTGGCGAGTCCGTCGGTCCGTGGCGCAAGCACGACGAGGTCTTTAACGTCAACAAGGCTCATCGCGCCGCCGCCGACGCGGGCGACGCTGAGGAACGCCGCCGTGCGCGTCGCAATGGCGCGGCCGACCGACAGCTCATCTCGGTCACCGATGACAGCAAGGGTGCTGGCAAGCACGCTAAGAAATAGTAAGAAGAGGTAACTATGGCAGAAAACAAAGACGAACAGCTCACCGACGAGGAGCTGGCACAGCTTCAGCTGGCAGAGGAGAACGAGAACGCCGTCGACCGTCTGGTCAAGGAGCTCGGCTGCCCCACGCGCCGCATCCGCCAGTTTGCCGCCCGCGTGTTGCACCTGCTTGCCGAGCGCGATCCGCAGCGCGTCGTGCCCTGCGTGCCCGCGCTGATCGAGGCGCTCGACCGCCCCGAGGCGCAGACCCGCTGGGAGGCCCTCGATGCCCTGACGGCGCTCGCTACCACCTGCCCCGAGCAGCTGGGCGATGCCTTTGAGGGCGCCGAGACTGCACTGTTCGACGAGATCTCCTCCACGCTGCGCTATGCCGCCTTCCGCCTGCTGTGCGTGTGGGGTGCCACGAGCGTCGAGCGTTCGCGCGAGGCTTGGCCCATCCTGGACGAGGCCATCCAGTGCTACCACGGCGACCTCGAGTATCGCGACATGCTCGGTTGCCTGTACGAGTTTTGCCAGGGCGAGATCGACGCCGAGGTTGCCGAGAAGCTTGCGCTGCGCCTTAAGTTCGATGCCGAGAACGGTAAGGGCAGCTATCTCAAGGCCCGTTCGAGCGAGATTTGCGAAATGCTTGTTAAACGTTTTGGCCTGGATCTCTCCAAAAAGAAGAAGCGTGCTAGCGTTAAAAAATCTGACGACGCCGAAGACGAGGAGTAACAGATTATGGCGCACGATGTAGTCCTGATTCCCGGTGACGGTATCGGTCCCGAGATTACGCAGGCCATGCGCCGCGTGGTCGAGGCCACCGGTGTCCAGATCAACTGGAACGTCCAGGAGGCCGGTGCCGGCGTCATGGACGAGTTTGGCACGCCGCTGCCCCAGCACGTGCTCGATGCGGTCGCCGAGACCAAGGTCGCCATCAAGGGTCCCATCACCACGCCGGTCGGCACGGGTTTCCGCAGCGTCAACGTGGCCCTGCGCAAGCACTTCGACCTGTACGCCTGCGTGCGCCCCTGCCTGTCGCAGCCGGGCGACGGCTCGCGCTTCCGCGATGTCGACCTGGTTATTGTGCGCGAGAACACCGAGGACCTCTACGCCGGCATCGAGTTCGATGAGGGCACTGCCGAGGTCGAGGAGCTCTCGCAGCTCGTCGAGCACTCGGGTCAAAAGACCTTCGCCGCCGATTCCGCGATCTCGATCAAGCCGATCTCTATCGCCAAGAGCCGCCGCATTGTGGAGTATGCCTTTGAGTATGCCCGTCGCTGCGGCCGCAAAAAGGTGACGGCCGTGCACAAGGCCAACATCATGAAGGCGACCGACGGCCTGTTCCTACGAGTTGCGCGCGAGGTGGCCGCCAACTATCCCGATATCGAGTTCAACGACAAGATCGTCGACGCCACCTGCATGGGCCTGGTCCAGAACCCCAACGACTTCGATGTCCTGGTGCTGCCCAACCTGTACGGCGACATCGTGAGTGACCTGTGCGCCGGCCTGGTGGGCGGCTTGGGTATGGCCCCCGGCTCCAACATCGGTGCCGACTGCGCCATCTTTGAGGCTACGCACGGCTCCGCGCCCGATATCGCGGGCAAGGATATCGCCAACCCCACGGCCGAGATCCTCTCTGCTGCGATGATGCTCGATCACCTGGGCGAGAACGATGCCGCCAATCGTATTCGCGCCGCCGTATCTGCCACGCTCGACGAGGGCGAGCAGGTTACCGGTGACGTGCGTCGTGCCCAGACCGGCTCCGTTGAGGGCGCGGTGGGCACGCAGGCCTTTGCCGATGCCGTTATCGCGCACCTGGTCTAAGGTATGCGCGCTGCAAACGCCTAAATAGTACTTAAGTGTTTGCGTATAACCTAAGAATCAATACGCCCGGCGCTCTGCCGGGCGTATTCTATTGGGGACTATGTTTCCTAACAAGGAGTAACTGATATGGGTCTGATTCAAAAGAAGGACGAGAAGGACGAGATCGACGGCATCCAGATCATCGAGCGCGGCGAAGGCCCCGACGGTGATGAGGACGAAAAGATCGACCTGGTCGCCGGCACGTCTGCCGAACATATTGCCGCCGGCACGTCCGCCGAGGAGGAGGACGCTCGCCTGGAGGCAAAGATCGCCGCGGATGCAGCTGACGAGAACCTCATGCCCGAGGAACAGGACGAGGATGACGACTCCGACGTGGACGACCACGCTTGCAAGCACAAGAAGACGATGATTGCCGCTTTTGTGGTCGCCGTCGTGATTGCTGCCGTGGTCGGCTTCTTTATCGGCAACGGTGGTTTTGGCGGCAAGGGCGTCGGCTCGGCGACCCTGTCCGAGGACCAGCTCGATTCGACCGTGGCAAGCTATAGCTACAACGGCAAGAAGAGCGACATCACCGCGCGTGAGACCATCGAGAGCCAGTACAGCCTCGACACCGTCAAGGACGATGACGGCAACTACACCGCTCCGTCTGCCGACGTTATCCTGTCCTACGTGCGCAACCAGATTCTGCTGGACGCTGCCGAGGACGAGGGCATTACCGTCTCTTCCAAGGAAATGAAGCAGTACGCCGAGGATTCCATCGGCACCTCCGACTACAAGACCATGGCCACGCAGTACGGCGTGTCCAAGGACCAGGCCAAGCAGATCGTCCGCCAGTCTGCGACGCTGCAGAAGCTCTATAAGAAGAAGGTGGGCGATAGCTCCGCAAGCATGCCGACCGCCCCGACCGAGCCTGCTGACGGCAACGAGGAGACCGCGAGCAAGGACTACGCCGACTACATCATCAACCTTGCCGGCGACGAGTGGGATAGCTCAAAGGGCACCTGGAAGGACGCCGATAGCACCTATGCCAAGGCCTTTGCCGATGATGCCTTTACGACCGATAGCGCCACCTACAAGCAGGCTATGACCGCCTACTACACTGCTTATCAGCAGTATTCCTCGCAGGCTTCGAGCGCCAGCTCCAAGTGGACCGAGTATGCTAACGGCCTCTACGCCAAGGCCAACATCAGCATCTACGGCCTGTTTGCGTAAGGTTTGCCTGAGCCGCCGAGCGCGTAGCCAAAAATCTGATAAGCCCGCTAGAACGGACATCGTTCTAGTGGGCTTTTTGCACTGTGGGGAGGGCAATGGGAGGGGGTGGTTGTATGCAAATTTTGGGACACTTTATTCATATAAAGTGAAAACGTTTTCGGCTAAACTGGTAGTAACAATGTGGTACCACTGTTCATCTGGTAGTAACCAATTTTGAGACGAAATCGAATGGAAATTGCTAAGAATTAGTTTGGTAATGAAATATATGCAACATGTCTACCTGCGCAAATTACCGTTTACGGGCCAAAAATAACCGTTTGGCAACGATATAGTAATTTGAACGAAATGTGGTGGACGTTTGAATTGAGTGTGTGCTACCGTACATACCAGCAACCCCAAATAGGGACTGGGTTGTCTAAGTTTGCGCATCAATGCCGGCAAGCGGAGAAGCCGGTATGCACAAGGCGCGGACATGGAACTCGTTGGTGAACAACGAAAGAAAGGTTGGAGGAGATACCAATATGATGAAGTACCTCCAGAAGCTCGGCAAAGCGCTGATGCTTCCCGTCGCGGCGCTTCCCGTCGCAGGTATTCTTATGGGTGTGGGCTACCTGCTCGCTCCCGCAGTCATGGGTGCTGCCGGTGACACTACCGGTTTTGCCTATACCGCCGGTTTCCTGCTCATCAAGGCAGGCGGCGCTCTTATCGATAACATGGCCTGGCTGTTCGCAGTCGGCGCCGCTGTCGGCCTTGCCGACGATCACGATGGCACCGCTGGCCTCGCTGGCCTCGTCGCCTTCCTGATGATCCAGCAGCTCCTGAACCCTGCTGTTGTTGGCACCATTCGTGGTATGGACGCCGATGCTCAGACCGCTTGGCTTGCCACGACCGAGGGCATCGCGTTCTCCAAGATCGCTGGTAACTCCTTCATCGGCATCCTGTCCGCCGTCATCGGTGGCACTTGCTACAACAAGTTCAAGGACACTCGTCTTCCCGACTGGCTGGCCTTCTTCTCCGGCAAGCGTTGCGTCGCCATCATGACCGCCGTCATCTGCATCGTCGTCTCCGTCGTCCTGCTCTTTGCTTGGCCGCTCATCTTCGGTGCTCTTGTTGCTCTTGGTGAGGGTATCGCCGCCATGGGTGGTATCGGCGCTGGCATCTACGCCTTCCTTAACCGCCTGCTCATCCCGACTGGTCTTCACCACGCACTCAACAACGTGTTCTGGTTCGACACCATCGGCCTGGGCGATCTGACCCACTTCTGGGCTGGCGAGACCTCTGCTGACGTCAAGTGGAGCCTCGGTATGTACATGTCCGGCTTCTTCCCCTGCATGATGTTCGGTATCCCGGGTGCTGCCCTGGCTATGGTTCAGACCGCTAAGAACAAGAAGGCTGCTATCGGCCTGGTTGTCTCCGCTGCTATCTGCGCCTTCGTCTGCGGCGTCACCGAGCCCTTCGAGTTCGGCTTCATGTTCCTGTGCTTCCCGCTCTACGTCGTGTACGCTGCCCTGTACGGCATCTTCACCATCGTCACCTACTATGTTGGTTTCCGTGCTGGCTTCTGCTTCTCCGCTGGTGCTACCGACCTCCTGTTCTCCTCTAGCCTCCCGGCTGCTGCCAACACCTGGATGATCATCCCGCTGGGCATCGCTGCCTTCGTGGTCTTCTACCTCGTGTTCCGCTTCGCCATCACCAAGTTCAACCTCATGACCCCTGGTCGCGAGGATGAGGATGTCGAGGAGACCTCCACTTCCGCCGCTGCTGGCGACGACAAGTTCGCCGCTCTGGCCGCTGCTGTTCTCGCTGCCGTCGGTGGCAAGGAGAACGTCAAGACCGTTGACTGCTGCGCTACTCGCCTGCGCTTCGAGCTCGGCGATTCCGCTCTGGTCGACGAGGCTGCCTGCAAGAAGGCTGGCGCTCTGGGTGTCATGAAGATGGACAAGGGTGCTACCCAGGTCATCATCGGCACGCAGGTCCAGGCTGTTGCCGAGGAGCTCAAGAAGCTTCTCTAAGCCTTAAAGACGTATCTGTCTTGCAAAGGGTCGTCCCGCTCCGCGGGGGCGGCCCTTTTTGCTACCTCGATACCTGATGTAGCGTTGTAATTGGTATTACAGTGCGCAGGCTATCAACCGGCAAACAATATTAAATATGCTGGTTGACCTGCTGTTATTCCAATAAAACTGCTATAGTACGTGGTGTCTGGTTACAACCAATTTCGAGTCATTTATCCGGCAGGTATCATTATGGCAATGGGAGCGCGTAAACAACCTCTGTACGATCAGCTCGTCGATCTGTTGACCGATAAAATCGATCACGAACTTCGGCCCGGCGACTATTTGCCGTCCGAGCGTGACCTGTCGGAACGCTATGGACTCTCGCGTACGACGGTTCGCCTTGCCCTGCAGGAGCTTGAACGCCTGGGCCTGGTGGTTCGTCAGCGCGGCCGTGGAACCATGGTGTGCGACCGCTCTCTGCAAACGGCAAACCTCACGCAGACCTATAGCTTTACCGAGCAGATGAAGGCGATCGGCCGTGTGCCCAAGACAACGATTCTCGAGTTTACCGAGGTCGAGGCTGACAAGAATATTGCCGTAGAGATGAACGCGCGCCTGGGCGAGCGTCTGTACAAGATCAAGCGCCTGCGTATTGCCGATGGTGTGCCGCTGATGATTGAGTGTACATATCTGCCGAGTCGCAAGTTCTTTGCGCTTAAGCGCCCCATGATCGAGAACAAATCGCTGTACGACATGATCGAGCAGGACTTTCACGAGAAAGTTCGCGTGGCAGAGGAAGAATTCTACGCGAGTATCGCACGCCATTCCGACGCTCGTTTGCTCGAGATTGCCGAAGGCGCACCGGTGCTGGATTTGATTCGTACCACATATGACATGAACAACGAGGTTATCGAGTATACGCGTTCGGTTGCGCGCGCCGACCAGTTTAAGTACAAGGTCTACCACAACCGCGCAGTCTAGAGTTATTGGGTATAAACGGCTTGGCGTGTTTTGCGGCGGGTGCAAAATGTGCCAAGCGGTAGAAGGCAACGAACAATCGCTCGAATTAACAATGCAGTGGTTTTTGATCCGCCCTAAAACGCACTGCGGGTACGGGAGCATAGATGAGCACGTATGCTATCAAGGCCGACAAGTTCTTTTTGCCGGCGGGGCCGCAGCTGGGCGGCTTCCTGATGGTCGAAGACGGCGTCTTTGGCGCTTGGCAGGCCGATGAGCCCGCTTGCGAGATCAAAGATTATTCGGGTACATGGATTGCGCCGGGCATGGTGGATACCCACATTCATGGCTTCTATAACCATGCCACGACCGATAACGATGCCGAGGGTATCAACATCAGCTCGACCGAGCTCGCTCGTCGTGGTACCACCAGCTGGCTTCCTACGACCTTTACCGACGGCGTGGAGCAGATCAAGGACGCTTGTGCCGCTATTGCACAGGCGGACGAAGAGCGCGGACCCGAGTTCTGTGGTGCCCGTATTCAGGGCATCTACCTGGAGGGTCCGTTCTTTACCATGAAGCATGTGGGCGCCCAGAACCCCGCTTATCTGATCGACCCGTCCGAGGAAGTTTTTGACGAGTGGCAGGAGGCCGCTGGTGGTCGTATCGTCAAGAGCGCTATGGCGGCCGAGCGTGACGGTGCTGCCGCTTACGCCGCGGCTCTGAGCGCAAAGGGCGTCGTGACCTGTATTGGCCACTCCGATGCTACCTATGATGAGTGTGCCGCCGCCATCAATGCTGGCGCCAGCTGCTTTACGCATACCTATAACGGCCAGCGTGGCCTCCATCACCGTGAGCCCGGTGTTGTTGGCGCCGCTATGACCACGCCCAACACCTATGCCGAGATCATCTGCGATGGCAAACATGTGAACCCTGCTGCTATCAAGGCCCTGCTGCAGGCCAAGGGCTGGCAGCACACGGTGCTGATTACCGACTGCCTGGGTTGCGGCGGCATGCCCGAGGGCAAGTACACCAGCGGCGGCATGGATGTCATTATGAAGGACAACCTTTGCTGGCTCGCCGATGGCTCTGCTATCGCCGGCTCAGTGCTCACGCTCGCACAGGGCGTCAAGAACATCGTTGACTGGGGTCTTGCGAGCGCCGATATCGCAATTCGCATGGCGACTGAGGTGCCCGCGCGTTCTGCTCACGTCGAGGATAAATGTGGCAGCATTATGCCCGGTCGCGACGCCGACTTTGTCGTGTTCAATCCCGACCTTACCCTGGTCGAGACGTATGTGGGTGGCAACAGCGTCGGCAACGCGTTTACCGAGTAGCCGCCAAAGAAACGATCCGAAAGGGGATTTAGATGATTTACGGTGCATTAGGCGATATCGAGGAGTATCGCGGAATGCTCAAGGGCCTCGACGTGCTGATCGACTGGCTCGAGGAGAACGATCCGGCGGAGCTCGAGGTCGGCAGCCATCCGATTCTGGGCGACAAGGTCTTTGCGAACGTCATGGCTCCCACGACGCGCCCCGAGGCCGAGGCTCACTACGAGACGCATCAGCGCTATCACGACCTGCAGATCGATGTCGAGGGTCGCGAGGCCTTTAAGGTCGCCACGGGCAGCCTGACGCTGGTTCAGGAGTTTGACGAGAAGGACGACTACGATCTGGTCGATTCCGATGCCTCGATCGCCGGCGATCTTGCTGATGACAAGTTTGCGCTGTTTGTTGCCGGCGAGCCTCATATGCCCACGCTCGAGTTCCCGGGCGATGGCGCACAGCCGGTCAAGAAGATCTGCTTTAAGCTGCTTGCAGATGCTTACTGGGAGGAGTAGCGCGCTGCTCGGCTGAGCTGCTCGTCTGATGGCGTGATTCCCCTAGGGAAATCACGCTAGGACCCCGCCAAACATGTTTTCCCTAGGGGAATCACGTTTGGCGGGGCTTTCTGTTTTTGAATAGGGGAGCTGTCGACGTGGCGATGCTTGGATTGGCACACACGCACTCAAAATCGAAAACAAAAAAGCCGCCCGAAGGCGGCTATCTTGTGCAATGGAGCCAGCGACCGGGCTCGAACCGGTGACCCCCGCTTTACGAGAGCGGTGCTCTACCAACTGAGCTACGCTGGCGGCCATGTGGTGACGCAACAGAGGCGTCAACGGCTGTCTATGATACGAGACATCGCACATCTGCGCAAGTGTTCTGACGGCTTTTCTCACTTTAAATGCACTAATATTGGAGACGCAATGTCTTGCTCTTACGGGTCTCAAGCAGAATGGGGCAGCGATGGCTCAACCCAAGATTCTTCTCACACGCATCGATGATCGGTTTATTTACGGGCAAGACGTTGAGCTGTGGAATGAGGCGGTTGGCTCCAACCTCGTCCTGATCGTTAACGACAAGATTGCAGCGGATTCGCGCAAGTGGGCACCCATGAGGGTGGCGGCGCCAGAAGGCGTCTGGACAAGGTTTTTCTCGGTGCAAAAGACCATCGACATCATTCATACTGCGACGCAGCGCCAATTGATTCTGATCATGGTGGCCTCACCCGCCGATGCGCTCGCGCTGGTTAAGGGTGGTGTGCCAATAACCAAGATCAGCATTGGCCATATGCAGGCAGGGGAGGGCAAGCGTCCTGCAACGCCCGCAGTTGCCGTAGACGACACAGACGTCGCTGCTCTCAAAGAGCTGCAAAAGCTCGGTATAGAACTAGAAATCCGCTACCTCCCCAGCTCCAACCCCGACCCCATCCAACTAGCCATGTAAGAACGTCCCCAATGACTAGGTAGCAAAACACCCGTCGGCGGTGGTGCCGGCGGGCGTTGCTGTGCGATATGTTGCGTTATGGGCTTAGTGCCTCATAAAGTGGTATTCGATCACATTGCTGTAGGGGTGACCCGGGCCCACAATGCCCTGCGGGAACAGCGGCTGGTGCGGCGTGTCGGGGTACATCTCGGCCTCGAGGGCAAACCCGGCGCCCCAACCGTAGTTGGCATCGTCCTTGGCGTGCTCGTCGCCCAGCCAGTTACCGGTGTAGAGCTGCACGCCCGGGGCGGTGGTGTAGTAGTCGAGCTCGCGGCCGGTCCACATCTCCTCGACGTGCATTGCGCGGCGCAGATTACGGCCGTACTGATAGCCATCGATGCACAGGCAGTGGTCGTAGCCACGGGCTTGCTTAATCTGCGGGTCGTCGGCTTCCATGCCAGGCGCGACGGGGCGCAGCTCACGGAAGTCAAACGGCGTGCCCTCGACCGGAGCGATCTCGCCGGTGGGGATGTTCTGCTCGTTGATGCGCAGGTAGTGGGCAGCGTTAGCAACAAAGAAGTGTTCACAGTCCATGCCGGCGTTATGACCGGCAAGATTAAAGTACGTGTGGTTGGTCATGGACACGTACGTGGCGCGGTCGCTCTCGCAGCCATATTCGATACGGAAGCAGCCGGTACGCGTCACAGTAAACACGGCCGTAAAGGTGCGGTTGCCGGGAAGGCCCAACTCGCCATCCTCAAGCGAGGTGGTCATGCGCACGGCATTGTGGACCTCGTCGAGCTCAACGTCCCACACGCGCTTGTGCAGGCCGTGCTCAAGATCGCTGTGCAGGTTGTTGACACCTTCGTTGGCGGGCATATGCCAGTCCGTGCCGGCGATGGTGATCGTGGCACCCGTAGTGCGGTTGGCCACAGGGCCGATGGTCGCGCCAAAGCAGGCGGGGTTGTCAAAGTAATCCTCGAGCTTATCGAAGCCCAGCACCACATCGCGTACGTTGCCGGGAATGTCGGGCACGTCGATACCCAACACGGTGGCGCCATAGTCCATAATGCGAACGCAGATCTCGGGCCCGTTGAGGGTGTAACGATGAACGGGGGTACCGCACGGCGCGGTGCCGAAAAGCTCGGAAGTGATCATTTGGTTCCTAACATCGAGATATTTCGGACAAACTGTAGCGCGAACAGGCGAGATTATCACTACACCCCACTAAAGCAGGGGGTATTTTTCTCAAAAAAGTGATGATTGCTTACTGTGGACAAACAAAAAGAAACCCGCCGGGATGCGACGGGTTTCTTCCACAGGGGATATGTGGCAATTGGTTAGGCGTTTGCCTTTGCGGACTCGGCTTCCTTGGCAGCCTTGAGGTCCTCCTCGGTAAACTTGCCGGTGGTGAGCGGCGAGAGGGTGCACTTGTCCTGCTTCGCGTACTCGATGTTACGAGCGATCATCTGCTTGCGATACCAAGCGAAGAGTGCGACGTAGATGACGATAGAAACGACCGTAGCGATAATCATGGTCACATCGCCCGTGGTCGCCTTGCCCACGAAGAAAGCCAGGAACTTCTCGACAGGTCCTTCCATGGTGGTCTGAGAGATCAGGCCGGTAACGCCGTCGGGGAAAGCGCCGACGGTCTTGGCGGTAAAGGTGACGAAGTCGGCGACAAGGGTGCCAGCGCCCAGGAAGACGGGCAGCAGGACGGCACCGATAACGACCATGCGGATCACGCGGCCGCGGGTGACGACGAGCAGTGCCGGCGTCAGGCCCATGGCGATGATGCCGCCGAGCGGCAGCAGGCCGTTCCAAGTACCAGTCGGGGAGAGGGGGCAGGGAACGTTGGCGAGCAGCAGAGCCTCACCCAACATGATGGGGGCAAGGATGTTAGCGGCAGCCCAGATCTCGGCGCGGCCGGCGATGAAGGGCCAGTCGAGACCGACGTTGAGGGTGCGGCCCTGGAGCCACTTGCTATTGTTGGCAAAGTCGGAGATGCCCTGAGACAGCGGCTCAACGGCTGCGATGAACCAAGAACCGATCATCGAGAACAGCTCAAGGCAGGTTGCGGCGGTAAAGGCGAGCGTGCAGATCTGCTGCGGGGTCTGGTGCGAAAGAAGGCCGACGAAGACGCCCAGGTAGATACCAATAGCAAACTTGGAGCCCCAGAAGCCGATCATGTTGTTGAGCTTGGCAGCGTCGAAGTCGTACTTATCGAGGAAGGGGAGCACCTTGTCGATGATCTTGTTGAGCAGCATGGCCAGCGGGTTCATCATGTAGTTCATGTGAGTCGTGGTCATGGGGTTCTCCTCGGGAGCACCCAAAAGATCGTTGAACGTGGGCTTCATAAGGTCGGAGTTCATGATCTTCATGACGCCGACGAAGACGACGAGCAGCGTGGCGACAACAATGTTGGCACCAAAGTAGATGCAGGCAAGGCCGACGAAGGCGAGGTGCCAGACGTCAAAGATGTCGACGTCGATGGTGTTGGTCTTGGCGAGCACGATCATCACGATGTTGACGATGACGAGCACCATCAGGAAGTACAGCGTGTAGGGAGAGCCCCAGGTGATGGTGGCCAGCGGTGCCCAACCCACGTCGGTAACGGTGAGCTGAAGGCCGGTGGACTCAACGAACGTCGTCATGGCGCTCGAGAAGGCCGTCGTCAGAATGTTGATGATGGCGCCGATGCCGGTAATGGCGATGCCGAGCTTAAGACCGCCCTCGAGGGCCTTGGTAAACTTAACTTTGAAGAGTAGGGCAATAACCGTCAAAACGATGGTCATCATAGGGGCTGCGCCAAGGTCGATCAGCGGCTGAAAGACGGCATTAGCAAACCCGATAACTGCGTCCATGTCTCCCTCTTTCCTAAAAGAGAATTTCCTTTTCCGTATGTTGCCTTAAAAAAGGAAGATGCCGTTCCCGGTCGTCATCTTCCTTAAAGCCAAAGATTGTGCAGAGCGAAGCTGCAAAAGATTAGTTGAGACCCTTTTCCTTGATAATGGCCTCAATCTTGTCGTAAACCGGCTTAGCCATAGCAGGCATGCGATAGAGGATCGGGCCGGCGTCGACGATCGGGGTCTTAACCTCAAAGCCAAAGTCGGTCTTGGCGATCTGGGCAAAGATGTCGTACTGAGAGAGCATCTCCTCGTTGACGTCCTTGATCATCACGGCGTCGCAGTGCAGGTTGTAGCCACGATTCTTGAACTCGGACTCGATGGCGTCCTTGATCTGGTGGCTGGAGTTAACACCGGCGCCACAAGCTGCGAGAACCTTAATCATGATGAATTCCTTTCTCTATGCGGGTTATTCCGCGGATTCCTAAGGGTAGTTGGCTAGTCGGCAGGAAAGTTGTCGACCAAGAACTGGTAGATGGCCTTGGCGTCGGTCATGGAGAACAGCTCCTTGACGCGATCGGTGCCAAGAGCGTTAACGAAGTCCATGATCTTGGCGAGGATGCCCACCTGGGCCTCCTTGTCGTCGTTGAGGATCATAAACAGGAACGAGACGGGGAAGGTCTGCGAAGGGTCGATCATGGAGTGCCACTCGACGGGGGTCGTCAGCTTGACGGGGACGATGCGGCGGGTGTGAACGAACTCGACCTCGGTGTGAGGAACGGCAAAACTGGGCAGCTCGGGGTCGACGACGGACATATCCATGCCGGTGGGATAACCCTTTTCGCGCTCGATGATGTTCTCGAGAAACGCAGGCGCCACATAGTTTTTGAGCGACAGCTTATTGGCGATCTCGGTAAAGACCTCTTCTTGCGTGGTGCGGTCGCAAACAAACACGGTGTCTTCGAAGAACAGATTGCTCTCTGCGGACATGTCTGCAACTCCTTCCGTTCCATGCAGATCGAACATGTTCGAATCTGTTTGTTTAAGTCGCTAAATCTTTAAGTCTAAGAGAATTAGTGTGTCAATCTGTTTTCTATTGTTAGGCAAAGTTCAATTTGCTTAATTGAGGCAACATTGGATTGAAATGATTTTAAAAGAGCAGCTATTTGCACATTTTTTGTCGGTCTCTTGGCGTCTAAATAATTCGTCATTCTCCGTTTGACACCGAGTTTTCTACCGTTCACCGGGAAAAACCGACCGTTTAGGGTGAGTGAGCATAACTGTTCGATTACTATAAATGCGAACAAAACCACTCAAAGGAGTAGAAATGATCAAGGCGGAGCGTCAGGACAAGGTTCGTCAGTTGCTCGAGGAGCAGGGCACGGTCTCGGTCAAAGAGATTTCTGATGCGTTAGGTGTCTCGGATATGACGATCCGCCGCGATCTTGAGGAGCTTGCGAGCCTAGGCGAGATCGAGCGCGTGCACGGCGGAGCCCGCAGTGCACAGGGCCGTCCCCACGCTATGCTGCGCCATGAGTACTCGCACAGCGAAAAGCGCACCAAGCATGCCGAGGAAAAGCTGCAGATTGCGCGCCGTGCTGTGGAGCTTATCGAGGAAGGCTCGACCATCTTTTTGGGCCCGGGCACCACGGTTGAGCAGATGGCCTCGATGCTGCCGGCGTTTCGCCTGCGCATTGTGACCAATTCGCTTTCGGTGTTTAACCTGCTCGAGGCGCGCGAAGACTGTGACCTGTGCCTCGTGGGCGGCATGTATCGCCGCCGCACCGCCGCCTTTGTGGGCCCCATGGCCGAGGATACCCTGCGCGCGCTGGGAATCGACGCAGCCTATATCGGCGCCAACGGCATTTTGGACGGCGACGTGTCCACGTCTAACATGGAAGAGGGCCGCATCCAGCAGCTCGCCCTTAGCAAGGCCGACTCGCGCTATCTGATCGCCGACTCCAGCAAGATCGGCAAGCGCGACTTCTACACCTTCTGCCGCCTGGACAATTTGGACGCCGTGGTGTGCGAGCCGGGTATTACCGCTGAGGACCGCACTGCCATCGAGGAACACACGCGGGTCATTTGTTAACTAGCGCTGCAGGCAAGCTAGTCATTGGGGACAGTCTTGATGCGCTCCGTTCGTCCTCCCGTTCGATTTTTGCTCGGTGGGTATACTTCCTTTCGCATTAAACGCCGGAATGAGGAGGTATCCAAATGCCGGATAACGGGTCAATACAAAAAAGAGACGCGCACGAGATGGCTTATGGGCGTCCTGTCCAGATAACCGAGCACACGACGGTAACCGAGCTGCAGCCCAGCCTGTCCGATGTCGTGTGCGCAAACAAAAAGCTGCAGATTGGCTTTATCGTTGCACTCGTGGTGCTGGCGCTGCTGTCGGGCTTTGTAGCTCGTCCGCATTTCGCCGATACCAAGACATGGGACTCCACCATCGAGGTCATCGATCAAAAGAAAGGTAACGTACTGGCGCTCACGACCTCGTGCGTGGCGCTGTCTGCGGGCATTACCGCGCTGCCGGGTGATACGGGAACACCGGTTGCCGAGCAGCTCGCGCAGCTTTCAGGCAACCTTGGCATCGTGCTTGCCGTGCTATACCTAGAGAAATATTTGCTCACGATTTTGTGGTCGGTTGGCCTGGGCATCTTAATCCCGTCTGCGTTGGTGCTCTTTGCGGTGTCGCTCGGCATTCACGGGCGCTGGAGCACGAGCGCCGTCCTGCGCCGCGTGGCGACGCGCGTGCTGGTGGTTGCCGTGATCGGCATGGCGTTGGTGCCTGCAAGCGTATGGGTGTCGCAGAAGGTCGATGAAACGTATCGCGTAAGTATTGAGCAAGCTGAGCAAAAGGCTGCGGACGCTGCGGATGCGGCCGACACCACGGACAAGTCAGCCGAGACCAGCTCGAAATCGAACAAGAAAAAATCCGAGGCCACGGAGTCCAAAAACGTACTCGAGCAGTTGACTGACGGGGCTTCGAGCCTGGTCACGTCGGTGACCAGCGGCGCCAAGCAGATGACCGACGAGATCGTGCAGCAGGTGACTGACCTTATCGAAGGCGTCATCGTGATGATCGTGACCTCGTGTGTGATTCCTCTACTGGTGCTCGTGGCGTTCCTGTGGCTAGGACACGTGCTGCTGGGGATTGATATTTCCGGCCCGGCGAACTATTTGACGGGCCGTTTCTTGAGCGCTCCGTCCAAACATGCCAAGAAGAGCGGGCAGTCTGAGTAGTTAAAACAGCTGTATATATCGGGGAATACCGCCGAAGGGCGGCCGAGACACGTTCTCGGCCGCCCTTTTGTTTGTTGAACACGTGGTCGCTACGTCTGCGCCGGGCCCAAACGATCAACAATCATTCGTAAACGGTATTTGTTCAAAAAAGAACAAAGACAAACAAAAAAATGTTGCAGTCGGTGTTCGAATGTGTTCAAATAAACATGAACAGTGAAGAACCGCACATTCAGGTGCCCGGACCTGAACGCGATTCAACACTTCCAAACAGAAACTACGCACCTGCGTATCTCTCAAGGAGGATGTCATGAGGGTTGTAATCGCTTCCGATGCCGACGGTATGTCGATGAAGGAGTCCATCAAGGAGATGCTCATCGCCGACGGTCACGAGGTCGTCGACTATTCCGAGACCCCTGCCGCGGACTTTGTCGATTCCGCGACCGCCGTTGCCAAGGACCTGCTGGAGCACAAGGATTCCCAGGGCTTCGCATTCGATAAGTACGGCGTCGGCTCCTATATGGCCGCCGTCAAGATTAAGGGTATGGTCGTCGCCAACATTTCCGATGAGCGTTCCGCCTACATGACCCGCGAGCACAACGGCTCGCGCATGGTCACCATGGGCCCGGGCGTTGTGGGCACCGAGGTCGCCAAGAAGATCGCCCGCGAGTTCCTGCGCGCCCAGTACGCCGGTGGCCGTCACCAGATCCGTGTCGACATGCTCAACAAGATGGCCTAACGAGAGCCACCGAGAACTCGAACTTCTACCTCAACTTGTGAATTCAGACGAAAGGACGTTCTGATGAAGAAGACCATCGCAATCGGTTGCGACCATATCGTTACGGACGAGAAGATCTATCTGGCCGACCGCCTGGAGCAGGCTGGCTACAAGGTGCTCGACTGCGGCACCTACAGCCACACCCGTACGCACTACCCCATCTACGGCAAGGCCGTGGGCGAGGCTGTCGCCAGCGGCAAGGCCGACTTTGGCGTGGCCCTGTGCGGCACCGGCATCGGCATCACCAACGCCGTCAACAAGGTTCCCGGCGCCCGCTGCGCCCTGGTTCGCGACATGACCTCTGCCCTGTATGCCCGTCGCGAGCTCAACGCCAACATCGTGGGCTTTGGCGGCAAGATCACCGGCGAGTTCCTGATGGCCGATATCATGCTTGCCTTCCTGGAGGAGCCCTACGAGAAGACCCCCGAGCACGATGCCTTGATCGCCAAGATCGATGCCTGCAATAAGGCCGACGCCGAGGCTCAGGCTGACCCGCACTTCTTTGACGAGTTCCTCGAGAAGTGGGACCGCGGCGAGTATCACGACTAAGGAGGTTACGCGGTTTTGCCAAACCGCGTAACGGGTCGACGCTGCGCGGCGCCCAGGCACCCCATCTCGCCGCTCAAACCGTCGCTCGCGTACATGAAGTACGCGTCGCTCCTCTTTCGCGGCGACCTGGGGCACCTGAGCGCCGCTCGCTGACGTTTGAGTGGCCTGTGAGATCGCCCCTGTTGTTGCGAAGTGTTCTGGTACGGCGAGCTGCTCCGATAACACGTTTGCTTGCTTGGCTTGAGTGCTTCGCTCTTGGCTGTACTTGGCGATTTGCAGCTTTTCAATTGACGGCTCGCGTTTCTGTGAGGGGGCGCGGGCCGGTTTTCTATCAGCCCTATTGACTTGGTGGGCTGTCGTAAGAAAGGGAAGGCTCCTATGGAGTTTGTTCTTGATAACGGTTCTATTCGTGTGGCACTGAGCACGGCTGGCGGATCGTTCACTTCGATTAAAGCCAACGGTCGCGAGTACCTGTGGCAGGGCGACCCGGCGGTCTGGTCGGGCCAGGCACCCATTTGCTTCCCGATCTGCGGCGGCCTTCGTGACGGTCACGCAATGACCATGGGCGGCCGCGAGATACAGCTCGCCCGCCACGGTTTTGCGCGCAAGCAGGAGTGGAAGCTCGAGGAACAGAGCGACAACATGGTTGCGCTGAGCCTAAGCTCTGCCGACCATGCCGAGTTGCTCGAGCAGTACCCGTATCCGTTTAAGATCGTTGCTCGTTACACGATCGATTCGGAAAAGGTGAACGTGTCCTACGAGGTGACCAATGAGGGCACCGAGGACATGCCGTTCTTTGTGGGCGGTCACCCCGGCTTTAAGTGCCCGCTCGACGAGGGTGAGTCCTATGACGACTATGAGCTCCGTTTTGAGCAGCGCGAGGCCGACGAGCTGTGTACTGCCGTTCCCTCGACGGGCCTGATTGATGTTGAGCATCGCAGCAAGAACCCCATGATCGGCCAGAACCTGCCGCTTACCCACGAACTCTTCGACTTCGCGGAGACCATCTTTGACGTGCTTGAGAGCCGCGTGGTTACGCTGACCAAGAAAACTGAGGACAAGGGCGTGCGCCTGACGTTCTCCGATATGCCGTACCTGATTGTGTGGAGCAAGCCCGAGGGCGACTTTGTGGCTGTTGAACCGTGGGGTGGTCTGTCCACCTGCTCCGACGAGGACGATATTCTGGAGCACAAGCGTGGCTGCCTGGTTGCCAAGCCGGGGGAGACCGTTACCCGCGGCTTTGAGATCGAGATCCTTTAACGAGTTATCGTATGTTTGGGGCGGGTCATGCCGCCCCGGAACAGGAGTTCAATATGATTCTGACCGTTACCATGAACCCGTCGATCGATACGCGCTATCAACTCGACAAGCTGATCATCGACGACGTTAACCGCGTGACGCCCGAAAAGACCGCTGGCGGTAAGGGCCTCAACGTGAGCCGTGTGCTGCTGCAGCTGGGCGACGACGTGCTCGCGACCGGCCTGCTCGGCGGCCACATGGGTGCCTATATGGCTGAGCTTATGGATGCCGACGGCGTCAAGAACGACTTTGTGCCCATCGCCGGTGAGACGCGCATTTGCCTGAATATCCTGCACGAGGGCAATCAGACCGAGCTTTTGGAGAGCGGTCCGCAGATCGCCCCGGCCGAGCTCGAGGCCTTTACGGCCAAGTTTGCCGAGCTTGCAGCGAAGGCGGACGTTGTGACGCTTTCGGGCTCGCTGCCGCGTGGGGTCGATGCCGGCTACTATGCCGAGCTCGTCAAGATCGCCGAGGAGGCGGGTGCCAAGGTGCTGCTCGACACCTCGGGTGCATCGCTGGAGGCCGCGCTGGAGTCCGACGCTAAGCCTGAGCTCGTAAAGCCCAACCTGACCGAGATTAACGGCCTGCTGGGTACGTCCTTTACGACCGATGATGTCGATGCCCTGCGCGAGGCGCTTGCCGCCGATAGCCGCTTTGCCGGTATTCCCTGGGTTGTCGTTTCGATGGGCGCTGCCGGTTCGGTGGGCTTCCATGAGGGCCGCGCGTTCCGCGCCAAGACGCCCGCGATTGCGGCTGTGAACGCGACGGGTTCCGGTGACTCGACCATCGCCGGCTTTGCGCATGCCATTGCTGCTGGTGCCAACGATGTCACGGTGCTCAAGACCGCCAATACCTGCGGCAAGCTCAACGCCATGGATCCCAAGACCGGCCATCTGGTCATGGACCGCTGGGACGAGATCTTCAACAACGTTGAAGTAACGGAGCTTTAGGGTTACGGCGTTTTACCAAACCTATTGGTTCCGTCGTTCTACCGAACGGCGGACCGGTCGACGCTGCGCGGGCCGTCCTCTACCTGCGGCGTTGTCTTGCTCCGGATGCGGCAGTTAGGGACGTTCCTTTTCTGCCGGCAGTCTGGGACATTCCTTGGGGTAGTCATTGAGGACGTTCTTTAATGACTAGTCGTTTAAGAGCGTCCCCAATGACTACGCGCAAAAACGGTGCCCGTCGGCGATGTTGCCGGCGGGCGCCGTTGTCATGTGGGCGGTTATGTTGTGGCCGCTGATGAGGCTCGAACTCGCATGCTACAGCGAGTCGATAAAGCGCTGCTGGGCAGCACGTCCTGCCTCGTCCCACTTAAAGACGCCGGCGTTGTCGAGCACGTGGCCAAACACCACGCCGACCTCCTCGTGCAGGATATCGATGGCGTTGTCGGCCGTAAGCTCGTCGGCGCGGCGAGCAAAGACGTCCTCGGCCCACGCGGCATGGCTGCGACAAAGATCATCGCCCTCGAGCGCACCGGCAAGATCGTAGCTGGCATCGACCTTGGCTGCCAGTAGATGCTCACGGACGGCGCCAAGCTCGGGAACCAGGCGCGGCGGCAGAATGGCCAGGCCCATGACCTCGATCAGGCCGATGTTCTCCTTCTTAATGTGGTGGTACTCGGCATGCGGATGGAAAACGCCCAGCGGATGCTCGTCGGTCGTGATGTTGCAGCGAAGCGCCAGGTAGGCCTCGTAGATTTCGCCGCCGGCATTTCCGCGAGAGTCGACGCGGCGGATGACGGGCGTCACGGTGTTGTGGGCCACGCCGTCGGCTGTGTGCGCGATGACGCCTACAGACTCATCGGTCCACTCGCGCCAAGCGAGGATAATCTTCTCGGCAGCGTCGAGCAACTGGGCGCGGTCATGCGAGCGCAGGCGCAGCACCGAGAGCGGCCACTGCAGCACGGTACCGCTGACCTGGTCAAAACCGGGCACGCTAAACTGCGAGACCTCGGCGGCATGCATCATGGGGAACTCGTGTGCGCCGCCCTGGAAGTGGTCGTGCGACAAGATCGAGCCGCCCACGATGGGCAGGTCGGCGTTGGAGCCGATGAAGTAATGCGGGAACAGGTCCACAAAATCGAGCAGGCAGGTCAGACCCTTGCGGTCGACGTGCATCGGACGATGCTCGGAGCTCATGGCAATGCAGTGCTCGTTAAAGTACGCGTACGGGCTGTACTGGAAACCCCAGCGCTCGCCGTTGAGCTCAATGGGGATAACGCGCAGGTTTTGGCGAGCGGGGTGAGCGCCGCCGTCGGCTGCGGCGGAGCGTCCGGGATAGCCCTCGTTTTCGATGCAGAGCTGGCAGGCGGGATACTTCTCGCCCGTGTTCTTGGCCGCACCGGCCGCGGCGATATCGCGCGGGTCCTTCTCGGGCTTGGACAGGTTGATGGTGATCTCGAGGTCGCCCCAGTTGGTGGGGGTGCTCCATTTGATATTGCGCGCGATGGCGGCGCGGCGCACGTAGCCGGCGTCACAGCACAGACCGTAGAACCAGTCGGTCGCGGCGCGGGGCTCGTTGACGCCCATGCGGCCGTTGAACTCCTCGTTTACAACCGAAGGCCTCGGCATGAGCACGCCCATGATGCGCATAGCGATGCGGTCGCGGCCCGACATCGTGTCCTCGGCAGCACCGTTGGCAACGGCGGCCTCGGAAAGCACGGCAAGCGTGCCTTCAAGGTCAAAGTTGGGCAGGGTATCGGGGTGCAAGAGCGAGAGTTTCTCGACCTGGAGCGCCCAGGCCATGTCGAGTGCCGGTCCCGTGGCGCCGATGCACTCCAGAATGGTGTTGTATGCCCAGATGCGGTCGTCCTGTCCGATCATCGATCGATGAATGGCATATTCGATGAGGCCCTGCGCAGCCTCGCGCACGTCAGTCATTACAGCCATGCCGCGTAAGCCCCCTTGTCAGAAATTGCGTAGTGGCGGGCAGAGCCCTCACCTAGCCAGCCGTTCATCTTGGCAATGAAGGTGTCGACCAGGTCGAGCGGCACGAAGGCCTGGATGGTGCCACCAAAGCCGCCGCCGTGGATGCGGACGGCGCCGCGGCCGTCGAGTACATGCTCGGCCAGTGCCAGGGCATACATCGAAGGCTGCTCGGAGCCCAGCTTGGCAACGACATTCTGCAGGTACATGGCAGAGCTGGCACCGGACTCGCGCGTCAGGACCAGGAACTGGTCGATATCGCCGGCGTTCAGGGCAGCCCAGCGCTTGTCGACCAGGCCGTTCTCGTACCAGTAGTGAACGGCGCGCAGGCAGGCGCGGTCGCCCAGCTTGGCGCGCAGCTCGGGGAGCTTGGCGTCAAAGTCCGCCACGTTTACCTCGCACAGGCGCGCCTTGCCAAACTCGGCGGCGACGTCCTGCATCTCGCGCGGAACGGCGGCGTAGTCGTCGGTAGCTGCCACATGGTCGGCACCGACCTTAACGAGCACGAGCGCATAGCCGTGATCCTCAAAGTTGAGTTCGAGCTTCTGGGTCTTGGGCTGGGCCTGATCCTCAAAGTCCATGTAGGCGAGGCCGCCCAGGCACACAGCGGCCTGGTCCATCAGACCGCAGGGCTTGCCGTAGTAGTTGTTCTCGGTGCGCTGGCTCATCTGGGCGAGCGCGACGGGCTCAATAGTGGGCGCGCCCCAGAGCGTCTCCATGGCGCGACCGTATGCGGCCTCGACGGCGGCAGAGCTGGAAAGACCGCCGCCCGAGGGAACGGAGCAGGTGAAGGCGAAGTCGAAGCCCTGGGGCTCAACGCCCAGGGCTGCAATCTCGTGGGCCATACCGCGCACGAGGCTTGCGGACGTGCCCTTCTCGGACTCCTGAACGTCTAGCGTGTCGAGCGCGATTTCAAACGTGGGATAGCCCTCGTCGGCTACGCGAACCTTGTTAGTGTCGGTCGCTACGGCAATGCCGTCAACGGCGACATCGAGCGAGCCGGCGATGACGTGGCCACCCTCGTGGTCGGTGTGGTTGCCGCTGATCTCGGAACGGCCGGGTGCGTGCACATAGAGCACCTGGCGGTCGCCGATGGGGCCAAACTCCTCCTCAAATAGCTTGGTGAGCGTGGCGAATGTCTTTTCGTCGGGGGTGGTCATGGGAGTCCTTTCCTTGGCGCGCACGGATGAGTTTTGCGTCGTTATGAGTACGTTAACAACTTGAAGCGGCATGAACCAAGTGTTCACGATACCGCACGTTACGGGCTATGTTAACGTACTCATAACACAACGCTTGTCACTTTTTGAGAATCTGGTAATCGGTAGAAATACGGCCGTGAACGGTACTGTCGTATGGACTTATAAAGCAGAAGAGATGCAGATAGAAAAAGTAGAGTACGTTAACATGCGTCCGACGATAGTGGGCCTCGGCGCGGGGTGTATTTCTGCCCGGGCCGGCATTCACGCTATTCAGATCTCGCAAGGGTGAAGGTGATCCTGTGGCAAGGCGCCCGTCCAACGATACAGGTACGCGTCCGGTCTCCATGGCCGACGTCGCCCGCGCTGCTGGCGTTTCGCAGCAGACGGTTTCGCGCGTCGCCAACGGCTTGCCTAACGTCAACGAGCAGACGCGCCAGCGTGTGCAAGCCGCTATGCAAGAGCTCGGCTTCCGTCCGAGCTATGCCGGTCGTTCGTTGCGTGACGGTTGTTACCATTCGGTTGGCCTGTGCGTCAACGATGTCACCAAGTTTGGCAACCTCTCAATGATCGACGGCATCGCCAGCGCTGCTCGCGAGCATAATTGCGCCATCACGCTGGTCGAGATGTCCAAGACCGAGGAGTTTTCGCTTGCCGAGGCAACGCGTCGTATGGCCGCGCTGCCCGTGGACGGCATCATTATCGGCATGAGCCGTATGGCGCCCGATTTTGAGACGTTTGATCCACTGCCGGGCATTGGCACGGTTATCGTCACCATGTATGCGCACCCGCGCGTGACTACGGTCGACTCCGATCATTACGGCTGCTCGCTGTTGCTCATGGATCATCTGTTTGAGCTGGGACACGAGCAGATTCGCTATATCGGTGGCCCGTCGTTCTCGGTCGACGAACAGTTTCGTCGCGCTGGCTGGCAGGATGCGCTCGAGCGTAAGCACGTTAAGCCGCAGGCGCCGCTCGAGGGCGACTGGTCTGCCAACAGCGGCTACGAGGCCGGCAGGTACCTGGCCGAGCACGATCGCACCATGACGGCGATCTATGTGGCAAACGACCAGATGGCAAATGGCGCTATCGCGGCGCTGCGCGATAGCGGCCTGCGCGTGCCCGAGGACGTGAGCGTGGTGGGCGTCGACGATTCGCTCGATGATTTTGTGGCACACAACGAGCTCACGACCGTGCGATTTGATCTACATCAGCGCGGACGCGAGGTGTTTGAGCATGCGGTTCCCGAGGCGGGTACGGCGGGCAAAACCGTTGCCATTCGCATTCCCGGCCAGCTCATTATTCGACATAGCACGGCGATACCGCGCACATAGTTTGTGCAGGTAAACGGCGATTTATTGCATTTCAATAACAATCGGTATGGATGCTGACGGATAGCCGTGGCTATGAAGGCGAGTGTTATGATAGACGGGTTCTTTTGTCTATCTAGGAGGCTTTGCCTGATGGAGATCACCAAGGATATCCGCTACATCGGTGTCGACGATCACGACATTGACCTGTTCGAGGGCCAGTACGACGTGTCCGAGAACGGCATGGCATACAACAGCTATGTTATCTTGGGCGAAAAGATCGCTGTCGCCGATTCAGTCGACGGCGGTTTTGTTGACGAGTGGCTCGGCAACCTCGAGGCCGTGCTTGATGGCCGTACGCCCGACTACCTGATCGTCCATCACATGGAGCCCGATCACTCCGCCGGCATCGCCGCCTTTATGGAGCGCTATCCCCAGGCACAGATTGTGGCCAGCATGGGCGCCTTCCGCATGATGGTCAACTACTTTGGCACCGACTACCCCGAGCGCAAGATGGTCGTCAAAGAGGGCGACGTGCTCGACCTGGGTGGCCACAGCCTGACCTTTGTCGGCGCCCCCAACGTTCACTGGCCCGAGGTGATCTTCTCCTACGAGTCCACCGACAAGGTGCTCTTTAGTGCCGACGGCTTTGGCAAGTTTGGCGCCAACGACATCGAGGACCCCGAGGGCTGGGCTTGCGAGGCTCGCCGCTACTACTTTGGCATCGTCGGTAAGTTCGGCAAGTTCGTGCAGGCCGTCCTCAAGAAGGCCGCCGACCTGGACATCCAGATTATCTGCCCGCTCCACGGCCCCGTGCTGACCGAGAACCTGGGCTACTACCTCGACACCTATAACACCTGGTCGAGCTATCAGCCCGAGGACGAGGGTATCACGATTGCCTATGCGAGCGTGTACGGGCATCTGAAGGCTGCCGTCGAGGAGCTCGCATCTGCGCTTGGGGCTCGCGGCCAGAAGGTCTCCGTCTTTGACCTGGCTCGTGACGACATGGCCGAGGCCGTTGAGGATGCGTTCCGCTACGACCGTCTGGTGCTCGCTTCCATCACCTATCAGGGCGAGATCTTCCCGTGCATGAGCACCTTCATCCATACGCTCGCCGAGCACGCCTACCAGAACCGTACCGTGGCGCTCGTCGAGGCCGGTTCCTGGGCGCCCGCTGCTGCCAAGGTTATGACCAAGGAGCTCGAGGGTATGAAGGACATCACCCTGACGCAGAACAAGGTGACTGTCCTGGGTTCGCTCAACGACGCCTCGCGCGCTCAGATCGAGGCCCTCGCCGACGAGCTGTCCAAGTAGCGACACATTCACTTCTGATGCTCAACCACCACAAAGGAGACCTTTGTGGTGGTTTTTGTTTAAGCGCCGGCGATGACGAGGGCTGGACGTGAGCTGTCAGTGGCCTCGGCGATCGAGGTGGCGACGGCATGGTCGGGGTCACGGTCCATCACGATGGAGTCGACGTCGGCGAGTTCGGCAAAGCGGTACATGCCGCGTCCGTTAACCTTGCTGGCGTCCATGAGGGCAACGCTTTGATGGGCCGCGGCGATCATAGCCGTTTTGGTCTCGGCCATCTGGGGAAAGTCGGTCGTAAAGCCGCAGCTGGGGACAAAGGCGCCGGGGCACATGACGGCCAGATCGGCATGGACCATTTGGAGCGCCTGCATAGTGAGCGGTCCGTACAAATAACGATGGCCTTTGCGCAGCGCCCCGCCCAGCATGACGACATCGACCGAGAGCATGCTCTCGTCGATGTAATCGGCAATGGTAATGTCTGCCGTGATGACGGTGATACCGTCGCGCTGATCGAGGAGCCGGACGAACTCGAGCGCTGTGGTGCCCGAGTCGACGAGCAGCGTGTCGCCGTCATTGACGAGCACGATGGCGCTTTGCGCGATGGCCTGCTTGGCGGCGACATTGACGTTGATGCGGCGATCCTGCGTGGAAACAGTCAGGCGTTTGTGGAGCGGTCCTTACGGCCACACCCATACGCACTATCCCATCTACGGTAGGACTGTGGGCGAGGCTGTTGCCAGCGGCAAGGCCGACTTTGGCGTGGCCCTGTGCGGCGCCAGCATTGGTATCACCAACTCGTGAACAAGGTTCTCGGTGCCCGTTGCGCCTTGGTCCGCGACATGACGAGCGCCCTGTATGCCCGTCGCGAGCTCAACGCCAACGTCATCGGCTTCGGCGGGAAGATCACCAGCGAGTTCCTGATGACCGACATCATGCTCGCGTTCCTTGAGGCCGAATATGAGTCCACGCCCGAGTGCGATGCCCTGATTGCCAAGATCGATGCCTGCAATAAGGCCGACGCTGAGGCTCAGGCTGACCAGCGCTTCTTTGACGAGTTCATCGAGAAGTGGGATCGCGGCGAGTATCACGATTAGATTGCAGTGCATTTCGGCGGCCGTGTCGAACAATCGTCGAAAGTACGTGTGACGCGATTTGCCAAAAAGGCTGATTAACTTGATGGGGGCATCGATGAAATCGGTGCCCCCATCATCTCAGTGTGATGAACTCCAAGAACTCTTCGAGGGATTGCGCCTTTGCCATTTTTGATGCTTTGATTTCGTCGCAGAGGGATTTGACGAGCGCATTGTATATTTCCATGAATCGCTGCCGATCTTCCCTACACACCGCAATCAAGATAACGATTTTTGCCTGTCCCTCACCCCACGAGATGCCGTTTGGGCTGACGAAGATCGAAGCGACCGTCTTGTTGGAGTTCATCTCGATGGAATGGGGAACGGCGAACTGGTTAAAAAAGCAAGTGGAAGACAGGCTTTCGCGCTGCAAGACGGAGTCACAAAAATCGCCTCGCACATAACCGATTTGCCGCATCTGCTCGGAGAGGAACTCGATAACGTCCTTTCGGTTAACAAGTTCAGGATGACTGTCAGAAAGGAAGAAGAGCTGCTCATCAAAAAATGGTTTGAGCAATCTCTCTGTTTTTCTTGCGTGATAATTGCTATGCCACTGACCAAGAGCGCTTTCGATTTTCAGGAAATCAGATGAAGTGCAGAAGGGCGAGATGGAGACGATGCGCGGGTCGCGGCTGTCGACTCGCTTAGTGGTGATGATGAGATCGGCATCGCGCCCCTCTATTGCGTTGTCTGTCGCGCTGCCGGAATCGAGAATGACTGCGACGTCGAAAAACCTTCTCTCGAGTTGCTCTCGAAGCTGATTGGACAGCCCTTTGTAGTCGCTGCAATCAAGCCTGATTTTCGCTTTGTCCTCGGTGAGGAGACTTTCGATGAGCATGCCGACATGAAGGCAGATGAAGCTTAGCTCTCCGTTCGATATCTGAATCTGGAACTCGTCTTCAAGTTTCCTAGATATCAGGACGGACAGTTCGTAGATGAAGGGACAGCCCATCTTGATGTTTTCAAGTGCTTCCGCCTGTTCATACTGGAATCCATGGCATCTGTCTATTAAGGCATTCACATGCATGGCAAAAGTGAAGAGGGCCTGAGATGATTCTGGGTGAAGGAGAAACGATTCGAAAACGTCATTCACAATGTTTTGCACATGGCTCACAAATTCATTAGGGCTCGACCATTGGGAGACTTTGGTTCCGTTGTTTGTTTGGTCAAGGGCTTCTATTTGGCCAAGGAGCAGGGAGCCAAGATAGGAGATGTCTGGCGGACCTGGAGTAATTTTGTAATGCTCTTTATATAACTCGAAGAATCGTTCGGCTATGGTCGTTTCAATCATCGACTTGCTTACGACGGCGGGGTAGTCGCGGATATACGATCCGCCGCGCATCCGATACACGGCGATTCCGACGTTGGTGAGAACCGTTTGCTCGTAACCGCGCTTGATGCGCATCTCGCACTCGCCGAGTGCTCGTTCGACGGCGATTCTTATTCTGCCTAGATCGAGATCTCCAATCCAGGCTTCAATGCTCTCGAGATTCGAGAATGAAGTGTTGACCTCATCGGCGACTAGGGCCGAGATGAGCTTGCGCTTATTAACTTCGGTTCCTTCTAGGTAAATCTTACCTTGGCGCTTGATTATCGCGAGGTCAAAAGTCTCAATGCGACTTCGGGCTTGACGAAGCTTTCTTTCAACAGTTGAGGTGCTCATAAAGAGGTATTCCGAGAGGTCGTCAACAGTGATTTGACCGCTTCGATTGGTGATCAGTCGAAGCAGAACATGCTCGTCAGTTTGCCTCTCGAATAATGGGCGCTGTTCGAAAGCGTCACTTGGATCAAAATCACGGGAAAGACGATAGCCCTCGTTTGAACTCGTAATAACAGGGGATTCGAAATTGATTCTTTTTATTTCATTCTGAATCGTCCGGAGCGACACGTTAAGCGCATTGGCAAGTTCAATACCGGTTGTTGGCGAGTTTGCCGTTCCGATCAGCCTGACGATATCTCGTTGCCTTTTGCTGAGTTGCTTCATATTCGATCCTTTTTCCAGGGCCCGTAGTAGCAATCATGCTAGATAAGGAATTGTAGAGCAATGTCAGGTATTGCGGGGCTCTGCGCAAAGGGTGCTTGGATAACCGCCCGTGCAATAAGTAGGATAAAGAAAAAAATCGAGGGCTGAAGAAGTTGAGCCCCGGGGCTTCTGGATGCTTTCGGACTGGATTGGCAAACGAAAGGAGGAGATGTGGATAGACAAGAATTGCAGTCGATTTCATTTCAACTGGTTGCGAATGTCGGCGAGGCATCCGCGCATTTCTCAAACGCAATTAACCATGCGCGAGATGGAGAATTCGACGAAGCCGAATCGGAAATAACCTCGGCAAATGAATGCATCGTCCGTGCACATGAGTCTCAAACGGACTTGCTCCGCGCGGAGGTCTCTGGAGAGGAGATTGAGTTCAGCCTTCTTCTCGTGCACGCTCAGGATCACTTGATGACGACCATTACGTTCGGGCGTCTCGCGGAGGAGTTTGTAAGGCTTTACAGGGAGGTACATCGTGGCTGACGATTTTCTGTGGGGATCAGCTACCGCGGCATATCAGTGCGAAGGTGCTTGGCGAGAAGGCGGAAAAGGTCTGTCCAACTGGGATGTTTTCTGCCACAGCGAGAAGAATGTTGTAAATCCCGTTAACGCTGATGTTTCATGCGATCACTACCATCGGTATGAAGAGGACATACGGTTGATGGCGGAGGGCGGCCAGAACGCTTATCGCTTCTCGATTTCATGGACACGTATCATCCCCGACGGCATGGGCGAAGTATGTGAGGAGGGAGTCGCGTTTTACGACCGCCTGATCGATTGCTGTCTGACGCACGGGCTGACGCCCCTGGCAACGCTATACCACTACGATCTTCCCGCAACGCTATTCGAAAAGGGCGGCTGGGAGTCGAGGGAGACCGTTGATGCGTATGAGCGTTATGCCCAGGTCTGCTTTGATCGGTTTGGGGACCGCATCAAGTTGTGGGCGAGCATCAACGAGCCGAACTACGAGACTCAATGTTGTTATGCGGCGGGGAACTACCCTCCGAATGTTCAGGACTTGGGAAGACGCTGGCATGCGATGTACAATCTCATGCTTGCGAGTGCGCGTGCGATCAGTCGTTTCAGGAATGGCGGATATGAGGGGCAAATCGGAGTCGTGAGCGATTCGTACTCCATCGAGACTCTGGTTGATGACGAAGCATACCGTTTCGCACGGGAGCGTGCAGAACTGTTCTTCGATCGCTGCGTGAATGACACCTGCATATTGGGTGAATTTTGTCCGGACCTGGTTGAGGTGCTCACCCAGGAGGGTTATGACCTCTCCTATATCATGCCGGAGGATGCAGAGGTTTTTGCTGCTGGTACGGTGGATTATCTGGGCGTGAACGCCTATGACCGTTATCTGGTGAAGCCCTATACGCAAGGTGAGACGTGCTTTAAGGCAAGCAATACGGGCAAAAAGGGCGACAAGAAGCAGTCCTTGGTCAAGGGTTGGTTCGAGATCGATCGCGATGATTCCGTTCCGCACAACAGTTGGGATATGGAGATCTATCCCAAGAGCCTGTACAACTTGCTCAAACGTCTCCACGCGTTGTATCCGGCGGTCCCATTCATCATTACCGAGAACGGTCTCGGCTATAAGGACGTTGTAGAGGATGGGCGGATTCACGACGGCTATCGTATCGAGTTTTTGCAGGGCTTCGTCGACTGGATGCTCAGGGCAAAAGAAGAGGGTTGCGATGTCCGCGGCTATTTTGTCTGGTCGACCATGGACGTCTATAGCTGGATCAATGGCTACGACAAGCGATACGGACTGGTTTACGTCGATTACAACGATGATTGCCGCCGTATCTGTAAGGACAGCTATTACTGGTACAAGGAAATGATTGCACGACAGGAGGAGAAATAATGGAAGCCTTCACCTCATGGGTTGAGAAGCATGTGGCGCCCCTGGCTGGCAAGCTCGGCGCGAATCGTTACATTCAGTCGATCCAGAACACGTTCCTGACGCTTGTGCCCTTTATGACTATCGGAAGTCTTGCACTCGTCATCATTAGCCCTCCGATGGATTACACGGCGATGGAGGAGGGAATCGGCAGATCGTTCATGCAAGGATGGCAGTCTCTTGCCGACTTCCTGTTCTATCCCTTCATTACGGTCAACACTATCACGACGGGATGCCTTGCCTTATGGGTGACCATTGGTTTGGCGTTTTTCCTGAGTCGTCATTACAAGATGAACTCCTATTTGCCCGTTGCCACCGCGACCGCCTCTTTCGTAGCCACTGCCTGCATAAATGCCGAGGCCTCCCTGATGGTTGACAATCTGGGCGGAACCGGACTGTTCTGTGGTATCGTGGTGAGCATCGCTTCTGTCGAGTTGTTCCGTTTCCTGTCGGAAAATGAAGTCGGCCGCATTTCCCTCCCCAGCTCCGTTCCCCCTGCGCTGGGCGACTCGATGACCAATCTCGTCCCTGCCACTATCGTGTTCTTTGCCATGGCGCTTGCTGCCACGGCGTCTATTATGGTGACGGGCGCTCCCTTGGCGAACTTGATTGCGACCGTCTTTTCTCCGTTGGTCGGCGCGGTCAATAGCCTGGGCGGTGTGTTGCTGGTCGGTTTCCTCATGCCTTTTATGTTCTGGTTCGGCATTCACGATTCCGTCCTCACGAGCCCGCTCGATCCGTTCCTGTATAACAACCTTTATGCCAACATGGATGCGTTCGCTGCCGGCACCGCGGCAACCGCGCTGCCCTTTGTCGTCACGCCTCCGTTCGTGTGGTATTTCATGACGATTGGCGGCAATGGTGCCACGCTCGCCCTCGCCCTGCTTGCCCTGAGAAGCCGCTCGAAGCAAATCGGCGCGATTGGAAAGCTCGGTATCATTCCGGTCCTGTTCGGCGTGAACGAGCCCATCATTTTCGGACTCCCGGTTATGTATAACCCAATGATGTTCATTCCCTCCATCCTGAATATGATGCTCAACGGAGCGATTACTTGGTTCTGCATGGATTTCGGCTTGGTGAATCGCGCCTTCGCGTATCCCGGGTGGAATGTTCCGTCTCCTATCGGCGCATTCCTTGCGACCATGGATATACGCGCCCTCCTGCTGATCGTTGCCCTCGTGATCTTGAATCTCCTTGTTTACTATCCGTTCTTTAGGGCATACGAGAAGCAGAAGTTGCAGGAAGAAACCGAGCAGGAAGCGGTGGCTTAACGATCTCAGATTGTTAGGCTAGAAACCGGGAGGTAGTAAAAGTGAAGTGGATGTTGTGCTGCTATGCGGGGATGACAACGAGCATTCTCGCTCAGAAGCTTGAGGAGGAGGGCGCGTCTCGTGGGATTGACCTTAAGGTCGACGCGGTGCCGATCGCCGAAGCTGAGTCCTTGGTAAGCGACGAGATTTCGGCGATCATTCTCGGCCCCCACGTCCGATTCATGAAAGACCAGATTGAGAGGGTTGCCGGCTCCATTCCGGTGTACGTCATTCCCCCTCAGGACTTTGGGATGATGAACTCGAAGGGGATTGTCGACGCGGTGCTTGCGCTGATCGGTTAGGTGTTGTGACGCGCACACGTTATTGACGTCCTCAGGGGGCGGGGTCTTGTGCCCCGCCCCTTGGTATTTGGCCGACCTCTCTTCCCTTTCATTTCCTTTTTCTTTTTTGCGGCTCGAATCTGCCGGCAGTGACGCGCCCTGGTAAGCAGGTCAAGCTCGGGCGCCATGGCTTCGCGCGCAAGCAGGAATGGAAACTCGTCGGGGAGGGCGAGGGTACGCTTGCCCTCGAGCTCGAGAGCGCCTCGCTTGATGTCGCCCTCGCCTCCGATGTGAGGGCCGAGCTCGTCAAGCCCAACCTTACAGAGATCAACGGCCTTCTCGGCACCAGCTTCACCACACGACGACGTCGATGCCCTGCGCTCCGCTCTCGCTGAGAACGAGCGTTTCGTCAACATCCCATGGGTCGTCGTCTCCATGGGCGCTGCCGGTTCCGTCGGCTTCCGCAATGGCCGCGCGTTCCGCGCCAAGACTCTTGACATCCCGGCGGTGAACGCCACCGGTTCCGGCGATTCCGCCATCGCGGGCTTCGCCCATGCAATTGCCGCCGGTGCCGACAACGTCACGGTCCTCAAGACCGCTAACACCTGCGGTAAGCTCAACGCCTTGGATCCGATGACCGGCTATTTGGTCATGGACTGTTGGGATGAGGTCTACAAAGCCGTCAAGGTCACCGAGCTGTAGCGGCTTTCCACGACATCGGCATCTTCGCCCGAGTGCGAGCGCTTCTGTACCTCTGTGCACCGTGCCTTCGCCCTCGGGCGTTTTTTGACATGCGAGTTGGCGACACATTAAATCCGCGCTGCATGGAATAATCCGCTTAGTTCAACGCCGTCCACGGTCCGCCTCCGTCCTCGGCGTTGCTCCCTGTCAGATTCGGTCGCACAACTGGAAAACTTTACATTTTATGTAAGTTTTTCCAGTGGTGCGACGGTTTCGTTGAGGCGATGGCCTCCGCAGCACGGGTTACTCGCACGCGATCATGAGCCGGGGGTGTTTCACCCCTTCCGGCAAGGCATTGAGGGCGTCCGCGAGGATGCCCTTCTCGTCTCGATCGATGACGATGTGATTCACTGAATGGAGCGGTGCAAAGCAATAGGTTCCGCGCGCCTCGAGCTTGCTGGCGTCCATGAGGGCGACCGAACGAGCGGCGCATCTGAGGGCGGCCATCTTGATCTCCGCCATTTGGGGATAGTCGGTCATGAAGCCCCGGTTCGAGACGAAGGAGCCGGGGCATATGATCGCGAGATCGGCATGGAGCGCGTCGAGTGCGGCCATCGTGAGGGGGCCGTAGAGGTAGCGGTGACCCTTGCGGAGCTCCCCGCCGAGCATGATGACATCGACCGAGGGTAGGCTCTCGTCGATGAAGTCGGCGATGGTGATGTCGGCAGTGATGACCGTGATGCCGGAGCGCAGGTCGAGCGTGCGCACAAACTCGAGAGCGGTGGTGCCCGAGTCGACGAGCAGCGTGTCGCCGTCACTGACGAGCTCGATGGCGCTTTGCGCGATGGCCTGCTTGGCGGCAACGTTGACATTGATGCGGCGATCCTGCGTGGAGACGGTTAGGCGTTTGTGGAGCGACACAGCGCCGCCATGTGTGCGGCGCAGCTTGCCTGCTTCGGCGAGCGCGTCTAGGTCGGCGCGGGCGGTGACGGAGGACACGCCAAAGGTCTGGGCGATTTCTGCTACCTGCACCGAGGCGTTATGCTCAAGCATCTCCATGATGGCGGCACGACGCTCATCGGCGAAGGCTCGGGTTGTTACATGGGCCATAGCTGCTCCATCCTCAACTGAAATTTGCAGGAATTGTGTTGAGTCAATTTTCGTTCATTTTCTTTTTGAGTAAGAAAACACCTTTCGATTACTTATCTTTTCTATAAAAGAAAGATGATTCGCTTGAAAACTGCAATGTCGTATAGAGGGATCCGGCGCGAATCCCTTCCGTTTGCTTTTCAAAAACGAGTGTCTTGACCTGTGTGCCGGTGATATCTCATACGTGCGACGCCGTCGATTTTCATACAATGGGCACAGCAAAACGCAAGGTAATAGGCCTTGCGGACACGTACGCCCGATGTCCAGATGCGGGCGAGGGAGAGGAGCAAACGCTCATGGCACTTGTTACCACCGAAAAGATGCTCAAGGACGCTCAGGCCGGCCACTACGCCGTCGGCGCGTTCAACGTCGAGAACCTCGAGTTTGTTATGGCCGTTCTGGCTGCTGCCGAGGAGACCAAGTCCCCCGTCATCATGCAGACCACCCCGGGCACCATCAAGACCGCTGGTCTGGACTACTTCTACGGCATGGTCAAGGCTGCCGCCGAGCGCGCATCCGTGCCCGTCGCCCTGCACCTCGATCACGGCGACGGCTATGACCGCTGCATGCAGGCTTTCCGCACGGGCTACACCTCCGTTATGATCGACGGTTCGCACGAGTCTTTCGAGGACAACATTGCCCTGACCAAGTCCGTCGCCGACGCTGGCCGCGCCATGGGCGTGCCCGTCGAGGCTGAGCTCGGTAAGGTTGGCGGCAAGGAGGACGACGGTCCCGCAGTTGAGGGTGAGAGCCCCTACACCGATCCGGCCGAGGCCAAGGAGTTCGTCGAGCGCACTGGCTGCACCTCGCTGGCCATTGGCGTTGGTACCAGCCATGGCGTGTACACGAGCGATCCGCACATTGAGCAGTCCGTGGTCAAGGCCATCCGCGACGCCGTCGACGTGCCGCTGGTTCTGCACGGCACCTCCGGTGTTCCCGATGAGCAGGTTGCCGAGGCCGTGAAGAACGGCATCTGCAAGGTTAACTACGCTACCGAGCTGCGTCAGGCCTACACCAAGGGCTTTATGGCCTACATGGCCGAGAACCCCGCCTGCTTCGATCCCAAGAAGCCGGCCAAGGAGGGTATGCGTGAGATCACCGAGCTGGTTAAGATCCGCATGACCAACCTCAACTCTGTGGGCAAAGCAGAGTAACAGCAAGGGTACTCCGACTCGCTACATATCCCGGGGAGGGACGAGGGCTTAGTTCCCCAATC
>CAUATU010000002.1:0-115678 GCA_958432255.1 uncultured Collinsella sp. | reverse complement strand
CTAAGCAGGCCGAGGCAATTCAAATTAAGTTGGTTGCCAAGGGCTCGTCCGACGCTCCCATTCAAGACCATGCTGCGTTGATCCAGCTTCCCGAGCTATCTGCAAAGGCGAATTGCTCCGGTCTTGGCTGGCAAGCGCCTGTCGGCAATGGCGGTGTTGCCGGAACAGTTGGGCAGAACCGTGCGATGGAGGCCATGCAGCTTTCGCTTTCCGAAATCTCCATGAACGGTGGCATTTCGTATTCCGCCCACGTATCCAATATCGGCTGGCAATCTGCTGTCTCAGATGGGGCCACAGCGGGAACCGTTGGACAGGGACAACAAATCCAAGCCGTGAAGATTAACTTGACTGGCGACGTTTCGAATTACTTTGATGTCTGGTATCGCGTCCATGTGTCAAATTACGGATGGCTTGGCTGGACTAAAAATGGATCACCGGCGGGCACCACGAAGCTTGGCATTCCTGTTCAGGCTTTACAGGTAAAGATTGTCCCCAAGGGCGCTTCTGCACCAGGCTCTACGTCTGATTCGTATTTTGAGAGCTATCGTTATATGGGGTATCAGACTCCGGGATCTTATCCAAAGGTTAGTTGCAATAGCGTACAGCTTCCTTCGTATTGCACCGGTTATTTCACGTATGTCTCGCCTTCTCGAATTCCTTATAACGCTTCAAGACAGGATTGCATCAATGCGTTCGTCCAGCGTGCTCGGGAATATATTGGGACGCGTTATATTGAGCCTTGGTCTTCTTGGCCGGGGGATGCGGTTGATTGCTCGGGCTTGGTACTGCAATGTCTGTATGCGACAGGCATGGATATGGGTTGGTATAACCCCTATAACCATCGTTGGCTGCCCGAGCAAACCTACAACTCCATGAACTGGTATCGCAACAACACGTTTATGCCGGTTAGCACCTCTGCTTTGCAGAGGGGAGATGTGGTCTACTACCAGGGCCATATTGGAATCTATATCGGAAACGGTCGAATTATCGATTCGTGGCCGGGGATCGGTGTGACTGAGCGTTCGGTCAATGCTCCAGGTCGGGTAATCGGTGCCGCTAGGCCTTTCGCATAGAGTCTGTTGAGGCGCTCCGTTGCAGGAGCGCCTCTTTTTGACTGCATGCTGACTGGTGCTTTTCTAAGCTTTAAATGTCTGTATGGAAGTGCGGTAATATAGCAACCATTCGTGTCTTTACATGTGACCAATGTCTCGGGGGATATACATGAAACGTCTCAAAGCGTCTGCTGCTTTGGCTTGTACGCTATTAATGGGCTGGTCTCAAATCATCCAGCCCTACAGTGCGTATGCGCTGTCGGTCCAGGCCGCCGCTGCTTCGCAGTCGGTCTCGCAAACATCGAACGAGTGCGAATCTCAAGGTACAAGTTCTCAGGGAACGCAGGACGATGCTTCGGATTCTCAGGGTGTAACCGAATGGTATGGTGACGATGCAAATGCTGCTCGTCCTGATGGGGAAACAGTTTCTGATTCGGGCGAGCAACTTAGCATTGGCGTCGAAGAGTCTGGTGTTGACGAGTCAAACGGTGAGGTCCCAGCCGATGATTCCACTGAGATGAATTCCTGCGAAACGGACTCTTTGGAACCGAACTCTTGGCGTTTCGAAAACGGCGTGCTTATCGATTCTGACAATGGCGACATCGATGCGCAGTCTTTAACTGACGATCCTTTGCCCAATGGTGCTATTGCGCGCGGTATTGACGTCAGTAATTACCAGGGGACCGTTGATTGGGATATGGTTAAGGCCGCAGGGATTGATTTTGCCATCCTCAGGGTTGGGCCTGTTTATGGAAAGCCTGACGATTCCTTTGAAAGGAACGCTGCTGAATGTGAGCGCCTTAGTATTCCTTATGGCGTCTACTACTACTCCTATGCTCGATCTGTTGCGGATGCAAATAAAGAAGCCGATCGAACGCTTGCTTGGCTCGGTGGCCATCATCCGTCGCTTCCCGTTTATTACGATCTTGAGGATAACTATATCTTGCAGGATCCGAATTTCAGCAAAGATAAGCTCGCTCAGATTGCGCAGGCTTTTTGCAACCGTATGGAGGCCGTTGGCTTTAAGTCGGGTATCTATGCGAACCTTAACTGGCTCAACAACTACTTGGATAGTCCGTCTCTGAGCGGTTATGACCATTGGGTCGCTCAATATAATTGGCGTTGCAATTATGCTGGCAGCTACAGTTTCTGGCAGTATTCAAACAGCGGCAATGTCCCGGGCGTTAACGGACGTTGTGACATGAACTACTGCTTCAACGGCTCTCTTCTGAACGTAGATGACAGCAAGATGCATATTCAGTATGAGGCGCATGTCTCGAATATTGGCTGGATGAGCAGTAAGCGCGACGGATCTACGGCTGGCACAACGGGGCAATCTAAATCAGTGGAGGATCTTAAAGTCAGCATCTTGAATCCCGTTGAAGATGGCTCTGTGCAAATTAACGCCAATGTAAGTGGCATCGGCTGGCAGGGCTGGGACACCCCCTCGGCCTCCGAGGGCGGAACCACCGGCCAGGGCCGCGCCGTCGAGGCCGTGCGCCTGAGGCTCACGGGCTCCCTCGCGAAGGGCTACGACGTCTACTACCGCGTCCACGCCTCCAACATCGGCTGGATGGCCTGGGCCAAGGACGGCGAGGAGGCCGGCACCACCGGTATGTCGTGTTCCCTCGAAGCTATTCAGATTAAGCTCATTAAGAAGGGCGCCTCCCATCCTGATACATCGGGGTATTCCCATCTTGAATTACCTACGGTGACGTATTCCTCTCAGGTGAAAGGTGCTTGGCAAAATTCTGTCCCCGCTGGAGAGGTGTCCGGTACAACCGGTCAGGGAATTCCCATCACCGGGTTTTCAGCTAAAACTACTTCATCTGTTGCCGGCGGGATTAATTATCAACTGCATCTTTCGAATGTGGGCTGGACGTCTGGTAAGTCAAACGGAGCGCAGCTTTCGTCTACCGCTGAATCCAATTCGGTTGAGGCTATTAAAATTTCACTTTCTGGTGACTTGGCAACCTATTTTGATGTTTGGTACAGGGTCCATGTCGATAACGTCGGCTGGCTTGGTTGGACTAAAAATGGCTCCGTTGCCGGTAGTACTGGCTATGGGGCCCATGTCCAAGCTATCCAAGTTCGACTTACGAGGAAGGGCGCCAATGCCCCCGGGAGCACCGTTTCGCCGTGTTTGCTTGGGGAACCAACCGCGTTTGCAAATCCCATGCAGAAGAAAATTGTAGATCTTGCCCGACAGGTGCCGTCTCCTGGCCCTGGTTTGTGCTCTGAGTGGATTGCAGACATTTATGAGCGTGCCGGATTTAGGAATGTCCATACAGATGCCTGCGATTACTACTGGGATTACTGTAAATATACCGATTATTCTCATTTGAAAGTCGGAATGGTCATTGCCGTTCCTTCGCATACGCATACACGCATGGGCAGCATTTACGGTCACGTTTGTCTCTACATTGGTAATAACCAGGTTATGGATAATGTCGGTCGGATCAGGACGCTCGATATGGCGTACTGGTTGAATTATTATTCCACCTCATATAAGCCAAAATGGGGTTGGTATGACAACGTGCCGCTTGCATAGTTGATCGAAGGTCATGTCTTCACACAGGTTCTGGCAGATACTCTGATTAAAACGAACGGATCGTTTTGCAACGGTCCGTTCGTTTCTATTTGAGTGCCATTCGCGTTTTCGGTATTTAAGCAATTGCCGAAACGATAAATAATGATGCTAAAGATGGTCGATTGATGGGGGAGTCGAATGAAAAAGACGCAACGACTGCTAGCAACGGCAATGACGCCATTACTGATCCTTCTGTGTCTTCTGACGCCCCTTTCCGTCTGGGCTGATTCTTTACCTGTGCAACCGGAATCCACTGATTATATCGATAGGTCTGCCAGCAGCTTGGATGACGAGAGCTTTGTCTTAAATGACGAACAGCAGGGGGTTGAAGTCGAGCAGCCGACTGTGTCAGACAACGATTCTCCCTCATCCGTTTCTAGCGAGCCTGCCTCCAATGCAACTGATTCGGCGAAACCCGAAAATGATGCATCCACTGTGTTTGGCTCTGTTTCATACCAGACTCATGTACAGGATATTGGCTGGCAAGCTCCCGTTTCAAATGGAATGACGGCGGGCACTACAGGCCGTGCTAAGCGCGTCGAAGCCCTCAAGATTAATTTGCTTTCACAGGATGGCACCCCGCTGGGGAATGATAGCATTTCGGTCCAATCTCACATTTCCGGGATCGGCTGGGAGTCTCAGCCGGTGGGTAACGGGCAGACATCTGGAACAGTTGGACAGTCGCGAGCAATCGAGGCGATCAAGCTATCTTTGTCGGGCGGTCTTTCTGATTCGTATGACATTTGGTATCGCGTTCATTCTGCAAATGTTGGTTGGCTTGGCTGGGCCTCAAATGGTGAGCCTGCTGGAACGCAGGGCTATGCTTGTCAGATCGAAGCTATTCAGATTAAGGTGCTTCCAAAAAATGCTCAAGATGCGCCAACGCGAGGCGATGCCTTTAGGGATCATTCTCAGGAACCGCCTACCGTTTCCTATCGATCTCATGTCTCTAATGTTGGATGGATGGGCGCTGTCGCGGACGGAAAGACATCGGGGGTTATTGACTCAAGAAATGCAATTGAGACGCTGTCGCTCAGCGTTAATTGGTATGGCCGCGGAGGCTCCATTTCCTCTCGCGCACATGTGTCTGGTGTCGGTTGGCAAAGCTGGTCTTCAGGTGCTGTTGGCACGACCGGGCAGTCTCGGTCCATTGAGGCCGTTCAGTTTAAGCTGAACGGCGAGATATCTGCAACTTATGGCATTTGGTACCGTGTGTATGCTTCCAAATTGGGCGGATGGCTGGGCTGGACGTCTAACGGGTCTCCTGCGGGCTCGGTGGGGAAGGGTGCCGCCATTCAGGGTGTTCAGATTTTATTGGTCGAAAAAAGCGGCTCTGCTCCCGGCGATACGTTGAACCATTTCATTGGAGCTACGGATGTTCTAAGCGGGAGCTCGCTTGGTCTTAACGGTAAAAGCCTGGGCTCCGTACAAGGCAAATCAATCTTATTGGGCTCCGAGAACGGCTCTGAACCTTTAACCTCGCTCTCCATTTCGTTTGATAATCAAGAGATTTTAGGCTCAATTGACTATTCCGGCTTTTTTGAATTTGGCGGATGGAGCGGTGCTGTTTCTGACGGTGCTGCGCTTAACTCTAAAAACGATGGGCGTGTTCTAAGGGCGGTGAGATTGGCTCTTACTGGAGATTTGTCTAATGCCTATGACGTTTGGTATCGCTGCTTTGACTCCAAAAAAGGATGGCTTGGTTGGGCATGCAATGGCGCGGATGCAGGGGCAACGATATCGGGTTCATTCCTTAAGGCTGTCGAAGTAAGGATTGTCAGTAAAGGCGGCGGCGCTCCCGGAATAACGGACGGAGCATTTGTTTCCGATACTTCCGCCGATAGCGCTCACGTTGTATATCAGGCTCATTCGGCTAACCGTGGGTGGTCTCCTTCTGTATTTGATGGGCAGGTAACCGGCACGACGGGACAATCGCTTTCTCTTCAAGCTTTGAATGTGTCGTTGTCCGGTGTGGATGACGATTCTCAAATTGAGGCAAGAGCACATGTTGCCAATATTGGTTGGCAGGAATGGCGATCTTCCGGTTATATTGGGACCGTTGGACAAGGATTGGCCATTCAGGCTCTTGAGCTGCGCTTAAATGGTTCCCTCGCGAATCAGTATGACATTTACTATCGAGTTCATTCGGCGGGCTATGGTTGGTTGGGTTGGGCAAAAAACGGCGATGACGCTGGAACTACCGGGCTTAATATCCAGATAGAAGCTGTCCAAATTGAACTTGTTGCGAAAGGCGGGGATCCGGGCGCGTCGTCTGCGCCCGCGTTTATCACGGCACCAGTTCTAACAGTCCAGGCGCATGTCGCCACACTTGGTTGGATGAATCCTGTTGGCAACAGCGGCATTGTGGGCACGACTGGCAGATCACTTGCGATTGAGGCACTGAAGCTAAATGTCTCCAGTAGCGTATCGGGCGGTATTGAGTACTCCGCTCATGTGCAGGATGTGGGTTGGCAAGGCTGGGCTTCCAATGGGAATGTCGCTGGCACGGTAGGCCGCGCAAAGCGTATCGAGGCTCTTAAGATTAGGCTGACCGGTGACTTATCGAACTACTTTGATGTCTGGTATCGTGCATATTGCCAAGACTTTGGGTGGCTCGATTGGACCTCAAATGGGCAGCCTGCGGGCACGTCGAGGATAGGCTGCAGAGTCGAGTCAGTACAAGTGAAGATTGTGCCTAAGGGTGCTGGAGCTCCCGGTTCAACTGGGCGTCCGTATACCGATCAGCCTTTGCTGCCTGCCGACATGATGGCCATGCTTAATCGGGCTAATAGATATTCGAGCAATACAAACTGGCTCATTATGGTTGACAGGCAAGCATGCCGCCTTGGAGTTTTTCGTGGACAGCGCGGGTCGTGGAGTTATGCTCAATACTGGACTTGCTCTGCCGGCGCCCCTAGTACTCCAACGCCTACGGGTGAGTATACCGTCACCGGCAAGGGCTACTCGTTTGGACATGGGTATACTTGCTACTACTATACGCAGTTTTACGGGGACTACCTGTTCCATTCAATACCGTATTACCAGGGAACTTTTAATCCCATGGACAGCCGGATGGGAATGCATATTTCACAAGGCTGCGTGCGTTTGCCCATCGATCGCGCTAAATGGATTTGGGATAACGTGCCTCTTGCTACCAAGGTGGTAATCTACTAGTTATTCCTGTAAACGCCGAGAGTTTGTTAGGGGGCCCTTTCCTGTTGCCGTTGACTTGGCAACGGAAAGGGCCCTTGCCTTTGGATGGGGCTTCTATTTCTTCGTTCACCTAATTGGTGGCCTTAATGAAGCTAACTCCCGATAGTATGGTTATTGACGGCTGTCTATCTAGGAGGCGATTCTCTTGAAAAGGCAATTTAGAGCATTTGTTGTTCTGATTTCCTGCTTCATGTCGATGCTGCTTTTGAGCCCTTTGGCTTGTTGGGCGGATCAAAATATTGGTGCCAACGAATATGAATCCGTTCCAGAGACACAATCCGTCTCCTCGGATCAAACTGCTGCTGCAGCCGATGAAACGGCGCCTTCGATTGATGTTGCCGTGGAGCCCAAAGAGGCGGCCCCGGACGTCAGCTATAAATCTCACATTTCAGGCATTGGCTGGGAGTCGACGTTTACATCGAATGGTTCGACCTCTGGCACAACGGGCCAGTCTCGTAGGCTTGAGGCGCTCAGGGTTACTCTCCCTAATTCAGAAGACCTTGGTATCGAATACCGCTCTCATGTTCAAAATGAAGGCTGGCAGGATTGGGTTTCTAATGGAGCCGTCTCCGGCACAACGGGAAAGGGCCTTCAGATTGAAGCCGTCGAGCTCAAGCTGACGGGTGAAAGAGCAACTTCTTATGACCTGTATTATCGCGTTCATGCTTCTAATTTCGGTTGGCTTGGATGGGCCTCAAATGGGTCGACTGCGGGAACCACCGGTTGGTCTTATGCCGTTGAAGCAATACAGATCGTCATTGTAAAGAAGGGCGAAGCGGCGCCCGGCGATACTGCTGGAGCCTATGTCCCGTATGTCTTTAATTGCTCTCTTTCTCAGGTTGGGGAGACGACTAAAGTAACCCTGAATATTCCGCAGGTCGAGGATATAAAACGACTCGGTATTGCCGATTCGGTAAAGGTGTCTGGCTTCATGTCGTATGGAGGGAAGGTTACCCGATCTGTTTCCAGCACGATTGCATTCGGAGACCTGGGCTCTAGCTCCAGTGAAATTGACTTTAGCGATTATGGTCCGTTTGACGTTACGTTGCAGTATTTGAAGAACGGAAACATCGTTCATGAGGACCATCAGTCAATTGGCATTTCTGCGAGCGAGTACAACCTTGCCCCTTTGAGTGCTTCTTTCCCCGTTGTTCTCTATTCGCTATCTTTCTGGGATATCAGTACCTCTTCTGCTGGAACGACCATTCCGTCGATCGTAATGCTCGATCGTCCAGGTGCCTATAACTGGAACTCGCTTCCATCCGGGATGTATGGTCTTCCGTATCTGACTCATGAGGAAAATGCTTCTAGTTCGAGCTATCAGGCGTTCGCGGATTATGTCGCTGCTCTCTATAAAATCAACCCCAAGGCAAAGTTCAATCTGTATATCAATGACATCACCTGTTCGTTGATTCATAGGATGATTTACGCCAATAAGATTCCCACTGGCCAATACTCCATTCGGCTGTTGTCGGATGGATCTGCCACGTATGTTTTTACCAACGAGGCTTTCGATGTTAAGGATCCAGATTCTAAGCAAGCGGAGCTGATTGCTTTATGGAACGCTGCCAAGAATAAGGAATACGAAACCGGTGAAGTCTCAATGTCGTATAGCGATTATCACGATCACTGGGATTCTATGTATGCCGTGCTGAGTATTGAGCCCGGCACTCAGTGGTGGATGACTCGAACGAATCTGTTTACGAGCGGTGACGATAATGCCTTTGCGAATAAGATCGCATCCGATCCTAACGTTAAGAAGATGAACGTTTCGAGCATGCTTACGAGCCTGCAGAATAGGGGAGAGTACACGGTCCAAGCGTTTAAGGCTCTGTACAACTTTAACGATGGTTATTTTGATGCGGCTACTCAGCAGGGCAAAAAGGTAATGATGCTGCTTGGAACGTATGTTACTTACGAGCAGAATTTTGACGACTATGCCAACTTGACCGAGGTTATCTATGGCGATGACTATTTGTATTATTACAAGGGGCATCCAAACACGCCGACGGGCATGTATCCCCAAAAGCAGGAACAGCTTGACCGTCTGAGCATTACCGATGTCGATTCTTCCGTTGCTGCAGAGCTGATTCTCTTCTTTAATCCGGAGATCGGTCTGTCTGGATATGGGTCTAGTACGTATAACTCGGCCAGCGCCGATGCTGCTGGTGGACTTTGGAATTCAACGAAGGCCGAGGCCTTGAAGCCGGGTGCCGTTATCGATTATTCGATTATGGATTGGTTTGCTTCTCCGGTTACCGAAGACACGGATGCTGCAATCAGATCCCTTTGCAAGCAGGGTGACTCTTGCTATCTCGTAGAATTTTCGGATTCCATCCTTGCTTCGGCAAATTACGACTTTGCTATTTATTCGCACAATAGCGGCGCTCTGACTTATTTCAAGAAGGACGAGTCGGGCTACGACGTCGTCAAGGTGTCACGAGGCTCGCTTGATGTTTTGGCAACTTCGCATGTTTCGAATGACGGTTGGCAGTCGGCTTCCAAGGGCGGAAATGTTTCTGGCACCGTTGGTCAGTCCAAAGCTGTCGAGGCTATAACTCTCAATCTGCAGAATGCTCCCTACGATGGCAGCTTGGAGTACAGGACGCATGTTTCCGATTACGGTTGGCAAGACTATGTGAAAGAGGGAGAAGTCTCCGGTACTACTGGTCAGAGCAAGTCTGTCCAGGCTATCCAAATTCGACTTACTGGTGAGATGGCCAATCGTTATGACGTTTACTATCGCGCTCATGTTCAGGACAAGGGCTGGCTTGGCTGGGCCTGCAATGATCAAGTTGCCGGAACGACTGGGTTTGGCTTGAGGCTCGAGGCATACCAGGTCGTTTTGGTTGAAAAGGGTTCGCCTGCACCAGGGGATACGAGTCAGCCCTCTATTCAGAAAACTTTTTCAATAAAGGCTCATGTTTCAAATCTTGGTTGGCAGGAACCTGTTTATGAGGGCATGACGGCGGGCACAACTGGTCGAAATCTTGCTGTTGAGGCGTTGGCTATTAGCGAGCCCGAACTCGGGTATTCCGGTAACATCGAATATCGAGCTCATGTTCAGAATATCGGCTGGCAAAAGTGGGTCAAGAACGGCAAGCTGGCCGGCACCACGGGTAAGTCTCTTTCTATTGAAGCTGTAGAAATTAAGCTTACGGGTGATCTCGCCAAGCATTATGACGTTGTCTATAGGGCGCATGTGCAGGGTAAGGGTTGGCTCGATTGGGTTAAATCGGGCGAGTGCGCAGGTACAACTGGAGAGGCCCTACATATGGAAGCGATTGAGGTTAAGTTGGTTGATAAATAGTAAGTGATGCAAGTCTATCATCTATCCGCTATAGCAGTAATTCAGTGGTTTAGTCCAACTGTATTAGTTTAATCTTGAAGGAGTTTATGATTTTTCGTAAACTCCTTTAGTTTAGCTACTAATTAATTATAGGGACTCGTTTATGAATTCATGTGCAAAACGATGCAAGTTTTATGGCGTTTTATTTGCTGTAATGTTTGTGGCTGCGTTATTAGTCGCAATTTATTATTGCAATTTGAAAACAGGGTTTCATGTTGACGAGCTGTGGACTTTCGGTCTCTCGAATAGTTTTTATTTTCCACATATTTTTTGGGAAAACAATATGGATGCCAACTGGATGGATCCTACGTTCATTCAGTCTTATTTGACAGTTGATACAGGGCATGTGTTTCGGTTTGATTCGGTTTTATATAATCTGAGTAATGACGCACATCCTCCTCTCTATTTTTTCATTATTCATACCGTTTGCTCACTGTTTCCGAATGAATTTAGCAAATGGTTTGGCTTGGTTCCTAATCTATGTTTCTATTCACTCAGCTTAGTATTTTTATTTAAGCTTTCTTACAAAGTGTTTCAGAGTAAGCCAGTCGCCCTAATTTTAATGGCTCTTTGGGCTTTCTGTCCCATAGCGTTAAATCTAGTGACCTACATTCGAATGTATCTGTTATTGGTGACACTTGCCCTAGCATTTCTTGATGCGTTATTCGATATGTTTAATGCTTCCTTCGCCAATCGATCGGTTTATTTCCGCCTATTTGTTATTTCTTTATTGGGGTTTTTAACTCATTTCTATTTCTATATTTATCTCTTTTTTGTTTCCTGTTTTTTTACTATTTATTTTTTGGCAAGAAAAGGGTGGAGGTTCTCCTTTAAATATGGAGTCACGATTGTCTTATCGGTTTGTCTGTCATTTATCATATTTCCTCCAGCATTAAGCAACATGTTTGGGAATCACTATGTCGAATCGGCCTCATCGCAATCAGGGGTAATGGTATTGCTTAGACGAATTTGGCAATTTCTAGGGTCGTCGTCCGTTGATTTGTTCTTCGGATCAAGGCTTCTTTTGATTGCCTGCTTCTGTTTGTCAATTGCCCTTTGTTTCTACTTGCTATGGAATAAAAAAATTAATCGTGAGCATCCTGAGTCGATTTATATAGTTTTATTATTTAATTCATCCCTTGTTTTTTACGTCACAGCTTGCTATGTATCTCCTTTTACTTCGTCAAGATACATATGCTTGGCATATCCAGGATTACTGTTATTTGGATTTGGAATGTTCTTGTATCTATTTAGATATTTGCAAATTCGCTATAGAAATAATACTGATTTCAATTTTCGGGGCACTATTTTAGTTTCTGTTGTATTTGTTTGCGCAATTATTGCTGCAGATTCTGTTTTCTTTTCTTCCAATGCTTTGTATTTATATCCGAAATCTGCTGACAATGAAGCCGCAGTAGAGAAGTACGCGGGTTCAACGGGACTCTTTGTCTCTTATGATTACTATCAGCTCACTGCGAAGCTACTAGAAGTTGCCAAATTGTCTCGCATTCATGCGCTGATTCCTGATCAGAAAGCTATTAGCAGTTTTTGCGATAGAAATTATATTGATTCTGATGATCTGGTTGTTTACATGAATAATCACGACTGCGAAGAAGAGGTTCTTTCTCAACTGAAAGATGAACTAGGATATAGTGGTTTTAAAAAACTGCCTGGATATACTCAAATCGATGATGGAACCTCTTGTTTTGTTTATGTCCTTTATAGATAACAGTAGGAAAAGGGTCTTTAATGAAACGAGATTCGGTGATTCAATTTCTGAAGTTTTCGATTGTTGGACTTTCAAATACAATCGTTTCTTACTTAGTCTACGCGGCACTCCTTTTTATTGGAGTGAACTATATTGTCGCCAATATAGTTTCATATTTTGCTGGTGTCATCAATTCCTTCTATTGGAACAATAAATATGTTTTTGATAATGAGAGATCTGATTTGAGTTCACTTATTTCAAGTTTTTCCAAGCTACTTGCTTCGAGTGCTTTTACTGGATTGATTATCAACAACATCCTTTTGTACTTTTGGGTTAGTGTGCTTGGAATTTCTTCTATTCTTGGTCCACTGCTTAACTTGTTTGTAACTTATCCTCTTAATTATATTTTAAGTAAGTATTGGGCATTTAAGTGATAGGTGCTTGCATGACAAAGATGGACATATTGCCGATTCTCTATCTCGTGGTTCCTTGTTATAACGAGGAGAGCGTTTTGCGGGAAACCTCTAAAAGGCTTTTTGAGAAGTTTTCCACTTTAGTAAAATTGTCTCAGATTAATGCGAACAGTAAGGTTTTGTTAGTTGACGATGGGTCATCCGATAAGACTTGGGAGATCATCGAAAGTCTTCATCAGTCTAATTCCTTATTCTGTGGACTTAAGCTCTCTAGGAATTGTGGCCATCAGAAGGCTTTACTTTCTGGGTTACACAAGGCAGCGGAGTTTGCTGATTTAATAGCATCGATGGACGCTGATTTACAAGATGATATCAATGCGCTTGATGAAATGGTTTCAAGAGCTCGCGAAGGCTATGAAGTTGTATATGGTGTACGAAATGATCGTTCTAGCGATTCCTTTCTAAAACGTTTTACCGCACAGTCTTTTTATCGCTTACAGTCTTCGTTGGGTGTCGATGCTGTTTATAACCATGCTGACTATAGATTGATGTCCAAGCGTGCTGTTCTTGCATTGTCTCAATTCCGTGAGGTTAATCTATTTCTTCGTGGTTTGGTTCCTTTAGTTGGTTTCAAATCTTGCTGCGTGTATTATTCGCGAGGGAAACGGTTTGCCGGCGAATCTAAATACACGCTCGGTAAAATGCTGTCATTTGCTTTTGAAGGTATAACGTCTTTTAGTACTAAACCGATTAGGATAATTACTCTCACCGGTTTAATCATTTCTATTTTTAGTTTATTTGCACTTGCATATCTTTTAATTGGTCATTTTATTGGCGATGTACAAGTTGGCTGGACAAGCATTATTATGTCAATTTGGTGTCTTGGCGGACTTCAACTTTTGGCTTTGGGTGTCATCGGCGAGTACGTTGGAAAGACTTATATGGAGACGAAGCATCGTCCTCGCTATTTTATTGAGGAATTTTTGTCCGATAAGGAGGACAAGGATGCATAAAGTTAGTGTGTTGATGCCTTGTTTTAATGGTGTTAAGTACATTTTGAAGGCAATTGATTCGGTGTTAAGCCAGTCTTTCCGCGATTTCGAATTATTAATTTTCGATGATCAGTCAACTGATGGAACATTTGAGATTGTTTCCAAGCTTACGGATTCTCGAATTAAGGTATTTAGAAACGCCAGTAATCTCGGTCTTGTTGGAAACTGGAATAATGCCATTGAGAAATCTTCTGGCGAGTATATTCATTTCCTCTTTCAGGATGATATTTTGTTACCCGGGGCTCTTGAGTCTGAGGTTGCAGCACTGGATGCTAATCCAAAGTGCTCCCTCTGCTTCAGCGCTTCATGTGTTATTGACTCGAATGGTGCCATTACAATGAAGAGGAGACCTTTTAAGCGGGATATGGTTTTAAAAGGCTCTGATTTTGCCCGCAAGACATTTCGAACTCATAATATCTATGGAGAGCCTTCTAATGTCATGTTTCGTAGAGATTGCTGGCAAAAGGTTGGACCCTTTAATGATTCTTTGTGTTACTCCCCTGATTGGGAGTATTGGATTCGTCTATCACTTAATAGTGATGTCTGCTATCTAGACTCAATTTATTCCTATTTTAGAGTGTGCAACGAATCTACTACGAACTCACTTTTTAAGGATAAAACAGAGCAATTGAAACGCGATGAGTTTGATTTTGTGCGAGCAATCTGTTCACTCGATGGTATCAATATATCGTCGGTTGATTTAACCGCTCGTAAATTGTCGCTCTCAATCAGGAACATTGCTAAACGGATTTATTTTTCCGTTCACTGACTTTGGAAGTGATTGAATGAAAGGCATCATCCTCGCCGGCGGGTCCGGCACGCGCCTGTACCCGCTCACGCTCGTGACCTCCAAGCAGCTGCTTCCGGTCTACGACAAGCCCATGATCTACTACCCGCTGTCCACCCTCATGCTGGCGGGCATCCGGGATATCCTGGTCATCTCCACGCCGACCGACCTGCCCAACTTCGAGCGCCTGCTCGGGGACGGCTCGCGCTACGGCGTGAACCTGTCCTACGCCGAGCAGCCCTCGCCGGACGGCCTGGCGCAGGCATTCACCATCGGCGAGGAGTTCATCGCCGGCGAGCCGTGCGCGCTGGTGCTCGGCGACAACATCTTCTACGGCAACGGCCTTTCGCGCCACCTGACGCGCGCCGTCCAGAACGCCGAGTCGGGCCGCGCCACGGTCTTCGGCTACCACGTGGACGACCCCGAGCGCTTCGGCGTCGTGGAGTTCGACCGCGAGGGCCGTGCCGTCTCCATCGAGGAGAAGCCAGCCGAGCCCAAGAGCTCCTACGCCGTCACCGGCCTGTACTTCTACCCGGGCGACGTGGCAGCCAAGGCCCATGGGGTGCAGCCCTCCGCGCGCGGCGAGCTCGAGATCACCACGCTCAACCAGATGTACCTGGAGGAGGGGACGCTGTCCGTCGTCACCCTCGGCCGCGGGTACGCGTGGCTGGACACCGGCACCATGGAGAGCCTCCACGAGGCCGCGGAGTTCGTCCGCGCCGTCGAGCACTCCCAGGACCTGCCCGTGTCCGTGCCCGAGGAGATCGCCTGGGAGAACGGCTGGATCACCACCGCCGAGCTGGAGGGGGCCGCGAAGGCCTACGGCAAGTCGGTCTACGGCCGGCACCTGAAGAAGGTCGCCGCCGGCGAGATCGTCAACAGCCCGCGCGAGTACTAATCCGATCCAATGGGAGATACAAATATGTCTGAAGAGCTCTTCGAGCCCAGGAACATCATCGTCACGGGCGGCTGCGGCTTCATCGGCAGCAACTTCGTGCACTACGTGGTCAACAACCACCCCGGCGTGCACGTGACCGTCCTGGACAAGCTTACCTACGCCGGCAACCCCGAGAACATCGCGGGGCTGCCCTCCGACCGCGTGGAGCTCGTCGTGGGCGACATCTGCGACGCCGGGCTGCTGGACCGCATCGTCCCGGGCCACGACGCGATCGTGCACTACGCGGCCGAGAGCCACAACGACAACTCCATCGCCGACCCGGAGCCCTTCCTGCGCACCAACGTGGAGGGCACCTTCCGCCTGCTGGAGGCCGTCCGCAAATACGGCATCCGCTACCACCACGTCTCCACCGACGAGGTCTACGGCGACCTGGCGCTCGACGACCCGGCGAAGTTCACCGAGGAGACGCCGTACCACCCGAGCAGCCCGTACTCGAGCACCAAGGCGTCCTCCGACATGCTGGTCCGCGCCTGGACCCGCACCTACGGCCTGCGCACCACGATCTCCAACTGCTCCAACAACTACGGCCCCTACCAGCACGTGGAGAAGTTCATCCCGCGCCAGATCACGAACATCGTCGACGGCGTGCGCCCCAAGCTCTACGGCCGCGGCGAGAACGTCCGCGACTGGATCTACACCGAGGACCACTCCTCGGCCGTCTGGGACATCCTCACCAAGGGCCGCATGGGGGAGACCTACCTCATCGGAGCCGACGGCGAGAAGAACAACATCACGGTCCTGCGCATGATCCTGGAGGCGATGGGGCGCGACCCCGAGGACTTCGACTGGGTCGCCGACCGCCCCGGCCACGACCGCCGCTACGCCATCGACTCGTCCAAGCTCCAGCGCGAGCTCGGCTGGAGGCCGGCCCACACCGACTTCGCCGAGGGGCTCAAGGCCACCATCGACTGGTACGTCGCCAACGAGTCCTGGTGGCGTCCGGCCAAGGAGGCCACCGAGGCCCGCTACCGCGCGCAGGGGCAATAGGAGAGGGGAGAGACATGGCAGACATCGCATTCGAGAAGGACCTCTCCGTCGCCGAGACCGGCATCGAGGGCCTCAAGGTCGTCGACCTCGCCGTCCACGGCGACTCGCGCGGCTGGTTCAAGGAGAACTGGCAGCGCGCCAAGATGACCGCCCTGGGCATCCCGGACCTCCGCGTCGTCCAGAACAACGTCTCCTACAACGAGAAGAGGGGCGTCACCCGCGGCATCCACGCGGAGCCCTGGGATAAGTTCATCTCGGTGGCCCGCGGCTCGGTCTTCGGCGCCTGGGTGGACCTGCGCGAGGGCAGCGAGACCTTCGGCAAGGTGTTCACCTGCACGCTCGACCCGTCCAAGGCCATCTACGTCCCGCGCGGCGTGGGCAACTCCTTCCAGGCCCTGGAGGACGGCACCGCCTACACCTACCTGGTGGACGCCCACTGGTCGCTGGAGCTCAAGAGGACCTACACCTTCGTGAACCTCGCCGACCCCGAGCTCGCCATCGAGTGGCCCATCCCGCTGGAGGAGGCCACCGTCTCCGAGGCCGACCTCAACCACCCGATGCTGAGGGACGTCGTCCCCATGGCGCCCAAGAGGACGCTCGTCACCGGCTGCAACGGTCAGCTGGGCCGCGCGGTGCGCGCGCTCGCCGAGGAGCGCGGCGTGGCCAAGGACTTCGACTTCTGCGACATCGACACCTTCGACATGTCCGACCCGGCGGCCTACTCCAAGTACGACTGGTCGCTCTACGGCACCGTGATCAACTGCGGCGCCTACACCGCCGTGGATAAAGCCGAGACCCCCGAGGGCCGCGCCATCGCCTGGAAGGCCAACGCGACCGGGCCGGCCTTGCTCGCCCGCACCTGCGCCGGGCACGGGATCACGCTCGTCCACGTGTCCTCCGACTACGTCTTCGACGGCACCGCCGAGGTCCACACGGAGGACGAGCCGTTCTCCCCGCTGTCCGTCTACGGCCAGACCAAGGCCGCCGGCGACATCGCCGTGGCCGGCTGCCCGCGCCACTACATCATGCGCTCCAGCTGGGTCATCGGCGAGGGCCACAACTTCGTGAAGACCATGAAGGGGCTGTCCGACCGCGTAGCCGACCCGGAGGACAAGTTGGAGCAGGTCACCGTCGTGGACGACCAGCTGGGCCGCCTGACCTTCACGCGCGACATGGCGGAGGCCATCTTCCACGTGCTGGGGACGCACGCCCCCTACGGCACCTACGACTGCACCGGCTCCGGCGCCGTGAAGAGCTGGGCGGACATCGCCCGCGCCGTCTTCGAGGTCGCCAACGGCAACGGCGACAGGGTCGTGCCGGTATCGACCGCCGACTACTACGCGAGCGCCGCGGGCCCCATCGCCCCGCGCCCGACCCACTCCGCGCTCGACCTTTCCAGGCTCGAGTCGGTTGGGTTCCATATGCCCGACTGGGAGGAAGAGCTAAAACTTCATTTTGATTAGATGCCTTTAGTACATTGTTTGCATTCTTAAAATCAGTGAGAATGCAAACAATGCCATGGGCATTTATGCCATTTTGCCAAGTTGCACCAGGAATTTTTTGGATGGTTTTCAATGCATTTTAAACTTGCAAATTTGATTTTTAACGGATCTGATGCGATGTTGCAGTATCCATTGCTTTGCTATAGGGCAACGGAGGGTCTTGTTATTCCAACTTCGAATGACGCTATTGAAATCATGAAATCGACCAATGTTGATTTCACAACATATTTTAATGCGCTATCCATTTATAAGTGGCGAAAATACACTACTGCAAAGGCGTTTTATCTTCATATCGAGTATTGCGGCTCCGCCTTAACGCTTCAGCAGACGTATGCAAATAATTATTCTTGGATTCCTTCTACAATTGATGGCTCTGCGGTTAGTTTGCAACGATCCGATGAATGGAGTACGGCTGAAATCGAACTCTCCCTTTGTGAGGGAGAGATTCTGCACGCTTTTAATATCAGTACTGAAGGCCCTGTTAATATTCGGAATGCGTATTATTATTGCGATTGTGAAGAACTGGATATTCATCCAGTTGAGCTAGCGCTTGCAACTACTACGTTTAAAAAAGAAGACTATATTGTCCGTAACGTATCTCTTTTACAAAAGAACATTATTGATTCTGATGAAGAGATTGCTGATCATTTCCACGTACACATTATTGATAATGGCCGTTCGCTGAATAGTGCAAACCTGGATTCATCGCGTGTTACTGTTCATCCAAATCCTAATGTCGGCGGGTCTGGTGGTTTTGCTCGGGGGATGATTGAGTCACTTGAGCAGAATCCTAAAGCGACTCATGTTCTCCTGATGGACGATGATGTCGAGGTTCTTCCCGAGAGTTTTATCCGCACTTTCAACCTGCTCTCTCTTCTCAAAGAAGAATATGCTGAGGCCTTTTTATCGGGTGCTATGATGAGCTTGGAAGAGCCCAATTTGCGTACCGAGGATTTAGGGTTCTTTACTGCTAAGGGAACTTTTTCTCCCCTTAAGCCTGCAGGCTATATGACCTCACTTCATGATGTCGTTGAGACCGAGATATATAAGGCCCCAACTGGCCTTTATGAGGACACTGCCCAACAGTATGCTGGCTGGTGGTATTGCGTTATACCTACCGCAACGATTGAACGTGAGGGGTTGCCCTTGCCCTTATTTGTTCGTTCTGATGATGCTGAGTATGCGCTTCGTTGCAAACCCAAGTTCATGTCCATGAATGGTATTTGCGTTTGGCATAATTCCTTTAAGTTTAAGTATAGTGCTGCCGTGGAGCGTTATCAGGTAAGCCGAAATACGCTAATCAGTCAGGCGACAACTGGCGCTGCGCCTCTCTCTGATTTTCTTTATGAGATTCGTCGTGAAGTTGAGCTCGACTTGAAGAAATTTAATTACGATGAAGCTGCTCTTGCCGTAAAAGGTCTTGAAGATTTTTTGAGAGGTCCGGAGTGGATTTCTCATCCTGTCGCTGAATCCCGTTTTATGGCGGCAAATCGTGAAAGGGAACAATTGATTCCCATCGAGCAGCTCATCCCTCAGGCACAAGAATTGGGTGTCGACTTGACGCAACTGACTTTTGGCAATTTGAGCCTTGGGGGCGACAGGTCTAGGCTGCAGGCATTTAAGGATTATCTGACCATTAATGGCCACCGTTTTGTTAACGACTCCGTTAAACGTAACGGTAGGGTTGCTGTTATTGATGCTGCGGGATGGGTTTATCCCGCAGGTAAAATCAGGGATGTTGACACGCTTATTGTGGTAGATATGCCTAATAAAAAGGGTGCCATTAGACATATGGATAAGAAGCGATTCAAAGAGGTTTGGAGTCGTTTTCGTAAAGCCGAGAAGGAATTCAAGCGTAACAAAGATAAGATTTATACCGAATACGCTTCGTATAGAGATGTCTTTACTTCGATCGATTTCTGGAAACAGTATTTGAAAGAGGCGTCGGAGTAGTCTTCATGTGAGTGGGTTTCAAGGTGGGACCCACTCATTCTTTTGTATCATATGAGTAATTGTGCTTCGTTCATTGTTTGTCGTTGCGAAGGTTAAGCCATGTCCTTGCTTTCTACTATTAAAAGATCCTCCCTGGCTCATCCCGATCGTTGCATGCTATGCATGAGGATATGGACCGTCGTTTTGACGAGGTTTTCGCCCGTATTGAGCAGGCCGATAACGGTATCAATATGAATATCAATTACAAATTCGATACTCGGCTATTTCCAGAAATTGAATTGCTCAAGCAACGCCAACAAAGTCTGTCAGAACAAATGAGGCTTCGCTTTGAATTGTTAGCGCGACGTGCGTACCCCGATCTCACCCCTTTTGAGCTCCGTTGCAAAATCTTTGATGCATTACCCGACGCCGAGGGTGATATTCGATTGATGCAGCAGGCAAACGCGGCCTTGATGAGTAAGCTAGACGCGATTTGTGTTGCCAATAATATTCAATACTGGCTTTCTTATGGTTCTCTTGTTGGCACCTTGTCTCGATCGGGTTTTATTCCTTGGGACGACGATATTGATATCTGCATGCTTAGGTCCGATGTGGATAAGCTCACTGCCGCTTTAATAGACGACCCTGAATATCAAATCACCCTCGTATATGACTGGTTTGTAAAGTGTCGTCAAGTTCGCTTTTGTTCAACTAATTCGCTTATACCTTGTTTTGTGGACATTTCGATTTACGACCGGGCGGCCGAGAATTCCAAGCGCGCGAACGATCAACTTAGGCAACTCAGAATTGAGCTTATGGATTTCTTTGACAAAAATGAACGTGAGTTTAGTTTTTGGAAAGATAATCCTTGGATGGTTCATCCACACAGTGGGCTTAGCGTGCAGTGCGGAGATGTTGACTTGGAAGCTCAGAGAACAGTTGTTTCTTCTGCGGAGATTGATCTTGTCCAGAGCGTATTCGATTCGTTTAATGAAAAGGCTCATGATCTAGGTTTGTTAACCGATGAGTCTCGTGGTGATTTTGCATACGCGATTGATAACGTTTTTGATGCCCCTAAACGTAAAATAATTTGGGACCGCAACGATATCCTTCCCGTAAGAAAGCATCCGTTTGACAGCTTCTCTTTTTTGGTTCCCGCGAAAGCGGAAAAGGTCGCTGATGATTGCTATCCTGGATGGCCTTACATGCCAATGGACATCTGTGGGCATGATCATTTTGCAAAGGATGTTTTGTCTGATCCCGATGTTCGCTCCGCGATGGCAAAGTTTGTCGACGAATGTAATTAGTAGTTACAACGGCTTTGATTAAGGTATTTAAAATGCAGTTTAAACTTGCGAATGTTGTACTTAAAGTTGAAAAGCATGCAAAGGATTTTCCCGAACTCTACTATCGCGTGCTCTCCGGTGGTGCTTCGTATGATGACGATATACATTCACTTCATGTCAATGGACACGTTGACTTTCTGACGTATGTGAATGGCCTATCTGCTGGCAAATGGCATCAGTATGCGTCTGTTGGCGGCGTTGTCTTGCATATGGCTTTATTTGGCAGGGGCCGGGTTGTCGTTCATGGAGTGAGATCTAGCGAGCTGAATCCTGTCGAGCTTAAATCGAATCCTTTTGATGGCAATGAAATTGATCCTTGCGTTCTCGATATTGATATCGATACAACCGGCTACGACTTGATCGGTTTTAGGATTGAGAGTGATGAGGGCTATTCCGTAGACCTCTTGAACGCCTCTTATCTGACTGATGTTCCTGAGGACTCAATTAACCAGATCAATCTTGCTCTTTCTACTACTACATTTAAGAATGAGCAGTACATTCTTCCGAATATTGAACTCGTTAAAGCGGGCATCTCCAAAGAGGACGGTCCGATTCGCGACCACTTCCACATGTTTGTCGTCGACAATGGACAGACGCTCGATTCTGCATCACTTTCCGATGAGCTAGTCACCGTGCTCCCGAATCCCAATACGGGCGGTTCGGGAGGATTCGCACGTGGAATGATGGCGGCTACTGAAACTCCTGATCAGTACACTCACATCATTTTGATGGATGACGATGTCTCTATTATGCCCGAGAGTTTGATCCGCACGTTCAATCTCCTCTCTCTTGCTAAAGGCAAGTATAAGGATGCCTTTATTAACGGCGCCATGCTCTCAATGGAGGACCCTACTCGTCAGTTCGAGGATGTCTCGTATGTGGCGACCACTGGTGCCTATCGTCGCGTAAAAGAGGACTTGAATGTTGGCAAGCTGTCCGACATCCTCGAAAATGAACGCACGAACGTTGAAGTTGATCAGGCCTATGGGGCTTGGTGGTATAGCTGCATTCCGGTGAAGGCTATCGAAAAGAACGGCCTTCCCATGCCTTTCTTTATCCGCTGCGACGACGTTGAGTTTGGCATGCGCAATAAGCCTGTCTACATGACCATGAATTGCATTTGCGTGTGGCATGCAAGCTTTGAGGGGCGTTTCCGCGCTTCGGTTGACTGCTACCAGTACTTCCGCAACTTCTTTGCCATGATTTCACTCGATGATTGTGCTGATGAGAAAATGTTTGTCCTTCGTATTCAGCGAGGGGTACGTCAGAACTTGCGCGATATGGATTATCAGGCTGCTGAGTTTATCCTTGATGGCTTTGAGGACTATCTGCGCGGCCCTGAGTATCTCCAGAAGCTTGATGGCGCCGCGACGATGATTGGTAAGGGTAAGTTAAACGAAAAGCTGATTCCTGTTTCCGAAATGGATCCAGAGCTTCTTCGCAAGGCTGGGGTTACGGAGCAAGTGCTCGCTAATGTTAATCTGGAATTCCATCCTTCGAAATTTATGAAGTATTGGAGATCTATTCCTTACGACAAACACTATCTTCCCGATGCGCTGTTGCGCGGAAAGCCCGGCTATGCAGTTAAGAATGGCAGCTGTACGCTTGAAGGCAATTCGACGCGTTGCAAGACGCTGGTATTTCTTGATCCGACCCGCGAGAAGGGGTCGGTCCGCACGATGGATCGGGCGCGGTTCAAGAGTATTCGCCGCCGAGAGCACGAACTGATGGCGCGCTATCGTAAAGAGGGCAAGAGCGTCAGGGGGGCATGGAAAGATGCCATGCCGTACATGACTTCGCGAGAGTTTTGGGAACAGTATTTAGGTCTGAAATAAGAAGAGGTCCGGATTAAGTCCGGACCTCTTCTTATTTTGAATAGGTTTTATAGGCTTGTAACTCCCATTGTTTTCTTTCGACTTTTGCAACTGAGTCGAGGATTAGTCCCGTTGCTAGGCTCAACCCACACAGGAACATGAATGAGGCCGCAAGTATGGCCGTGGGGAAGCGGGGGACTAAGCCGGTTTGGAAGTACTCCACAACAATTGGAATTCCGAGGGCAAGGCCTATGATGGCGAAGATGAGCGCTATAAGAGTAAAGAACTTGAGCGGACGATAGTCTTTAAAGAGCGTTCCAATCATTGCGATGACCTTGATGCCGTCGCTAACGGTGTTGAGCTTGGACTCGGAGCCTGCGGGCCGATCGCGATACTCCACCGGCACGTCTTTAATTCGCCAGCGGTGATCGACAGCGTGGATGGAGAGCTCGGTCTCAATCTGGAAGCCCTCGCTCAAAACGGGGAAGGTCTTGACGAAGGGTCTGCTCATGGCTCGGTAGCCGGTCATCACGTCGTCAAAGCTGTAGCCGTAAATCCACTTGATCATGGCGCGAACAAGATTGTTGCCAAAGCCGTGGAAGGCCCTCTTGTTCTCTTCGGCATAGGTGCCGTTTGACAGGCGATCGCCAACGGTCATATCGGCTTCGCCGTTAAGGATGGGCTCGCAAAGCGCCTTTGCCGCCTCGGCGGGGTAAGTGTCGTCTCCATCAACCATTAGATAGCATTCGGCGTCGACATCACGGAACATTTGGCGGCACACGTTGCCTTTGCCCTGTCTGGGCTCGTGGCGCACCGTGGCACCGTGCTGCTTGGCGATTTGCGAAGTGCCATCAGACGAGTTGTTGTCATATACAAAGACGGTTGCACCGGGTAACTCTCGATGAAAATCGTCGACAACTTTGCCAATCGTCAGCGCTTCGTTGTAGCAGGGGATTATGACGACGGTATTCGAATAGTCCATGTAGGACCTCCTTTAATGAATCAACGGGTCGAAAGTATACCTATCGTCTGCCTCTTTGATTAGATATGGGTTAGTTCTCCAGATTTGTTGCGGTGAGTTATCGTCAACGTGGGAGGGCTATACTTTCCACTGTTATGTTTTACGAGACAAGGAGATGGTCCGTGGCTGACAACGTAGAGAGTCAGAAAGCGGTGGCTAAACCGGCCTCTCACGCTAAAAATGATTTTGAAAAGGACAAGTTCATTCTTAAGCAGCTTGTCACCAAAGATTTTAAGATTAAATATCGTCGCAGTGTTCTGGGTGTGGCATGGTCCGTGCTTAACCCGCTGCTGATGATGATTGTTATGTCGATCGTGTTTTCGACAATCTTCGCGCAAGGTCGCAATGGTTCTATTACGCCCGAAATGTATCCGCTTTACTTGATCGTCGGTAACGTGACGTTCTCTGTCATGTCCGAGTCGACGAACCAAGCGCTTATGTCCATCATTTGGGCTTCCTCTCTGCTTAAGAAGGTTAAGGTGCACCGTTGGGTCTTTCCGGTGCAGAAGGTGCTGTTCTCGCTCGTTAACTTCGCCTTCTCTTTGGTTGCCGTCGCCTTGGTTATGCTTTGGTTCCACGTGCTTCCCACCTGGCATTTAATTCTGCTGCCGGTTTGCTTGCTCCTGCTCATGTGTTTCTGCATGGGCTTGGGCATGATGCTGTCTGCGCTGGCGGTTTTTTTCCGCGATGTTATGCACCTGTGGACCGTTGTTATCACGGCCTGGATGTATCTGACGCCGATTTTCTGGACAACCGACTTCATTAGCCAAATGGCACATTGGATCCAGGTCCTTGTGGTTGTGAATCCCATGTACAACTACCTCCAGTTTATGCGTGATATCTTCCTGTTTAATACCGTGCCTTCTGCGCTTACCTTTGGGCTGTGTGTTGTTTGGGCTATTCTTGCTCTTGCTATTGGTTACGCCGTCTTTCACAAGACCGAGCACAAGTTTATCCTCTACATCTAAGGAGTGCTGCTCATGACTGAATCTGCTATTGATTACAGCAAGCAGCCCCTTGCTGTTGAGGTCAAAGACGTCACCATGATCTTTAACATGGCGTCCGAGTCGCTTACGAACCTCAAAGAGTATTTTATTAAGCTCGCGAAGCATGAGCTGTTCTTTGAGGAATTCCGTGCGCTTAAGCACATTTCATTTGATGTGCATCGTGGCGAGGTCGTTGGCCTTGTTGGTACTAACGGTTCCGGCAAGTCTACGATGCTCAAGATCATCGCTGGCGTTTTGGAGCCCAGCGAAGGTGAGGTTAAGGTTCACGGCAATATTGCGCCGCTGATTGAGCTTGGTGCTGGCTTTGACCCGGAGCTTACGGCTCGTGAGAACATCTATCTGAACGGTGCGCTGCTTGGCTATACCAAGGAGTTTATCGACGCTAGTTTTGACGAGATTATTGAGTTCGCCGAGCTTAAAGACTTCGTTGACATGCCCTTGAAGAACTTCTCGTCGGGTATGGTCGCGCGTATCGCCTTTGCTATCGCTACGATTACCGAGCCCGATATTCTCATCGTCGATGAGACGCTTTCTGTTGGCGATGTCTTTTTCCAGCAGAAATGCGAGCGCCGTATTCAGCACTTTATTGAGAGTGGCGACGTCACGGTCTTGTTCGTTTCTCACTCCATGGAGCAGGTTGAGCGTATTTGCCAGCGTGCTGTGTGGATCGAGAAGGGTGATCTGCGCATGGATGGTCCCGTGGACGAGGTCTGCAAGGCGTACCACGATCAGTTCAAGTAGGTTATAATTTATTGGTCGTGTGAACTTGTACCCGCTTGGACGCCCGGCTTTATGCTCCATTAGCTCAGTTGGATAGAGCAGGGGACTTCTAATCCCAAGGTCGACGGTTCGAATCCGCCATGGAGCACCAGAGAGTTTTTGAAGACCCGGTATAATGCCGGGTCTTTGCTTTTTGGGCATGTGGGCGTGCAGCGCTCCCTCAACAATAAGCCCGGTGTAGCATCGCTGCACCGGGCTTATTGCTTCTTGCGAATTTGGTTGTCGGTCTCGAGTCGTTGAGCTCCCTACGCCTCTGTCGGCTCCACGCCCAGCTCGTTGCGGACGAGCTCGAAGGCGGCGGCGATGGCCTTGTCCATGTCGTAGTACTTGTAGCCGCCCAGGCGACCGGCGAAGACCACGTCGCCCTCCTGCGCCGCCAGCTCCTCGTACTGCTTGTAGAGGGCCTCGTTCTTGGCGTCGTTGATGGGGTAGTAGGGCTCGTCGCCGGGCTTCCAATCCGCCGGGTACTCGCGCGTGATGACGGTCTTCTCCTGCGTGCCGAACTCGAAGTGCTTGTGCTCGATGATGCGGGTGTAGGGGACCTCGCGCTCGGTGTAGTTGACCACGGCCACGCCCTGGTGGTCCTGCTCGTCGAGTGTCTCGGTCTCGAAGCGCAGGCTGCGGTACTCGAGTGTGCCCAGCTTAAAGTCGTAGAACGAGTCGATGGGGCCGCAGTAGATCGTCCTGGCGGCGATATCGGGCTCGGCGGCGGCCAGCTCCTTGTACTCCACGCCGCAGCGCACCTCGACGCCCTCGAGCATGTTGGCGACCATCTTGGTGTAGCCGCCCATGGGGATGCCCTGGTAGCGGTCGTTGAAGTAGTTGTTGTCGTAGGTGAAGCGGCAGGGGAGGCGCTTTATGATGCTCGCGGGCAGGTCCTTGCAGTCGCGGCCCCACTGCTTCTCGGTGTAGCCCTTCACGAGCGTCTCGAAGATGTCGCGGCCGACGAGCGACAGCGCCTGCTCCTCGAGGTTTGTCGGCTCTCCGATGTTCTCGGCGGCCACCTGCTCGGCGATCTTGGCCTTGGCATCTGCCGGCGTGACGACGCCCGGCCACATCTTGGCGAAGGTGTTCATGTTGAAGGGCATGTTGTACATGTTGCCGTGGAAGTTGGCTACCGGCGAGTTGACGTAGTTGTTGAACTCGGCGAAGCGGTTGACGTAGCCCCAGACGTCCTTCATGGAGGTGTGGAAGATGTGCGCGCCGTAGCGGTGGACTTGGATGCCCTCGACGTCCTCGGTGTAGACGTTGCCGGCGATGTGGTCGCGGCGGTCGATGACCAGGACCGACTTGCCGGCGCGCTTGGCGGCATTGGCGAAGACGGCGCCCGAAAGGCCGGCACCGACGACGAGGTAATCGTACTGGGACATGGATATGCTCCTTTGTATGTCGATTGGACAGTTACTTTAGTTTAGGGACAAACATATCTGATGTCTTTGTCCCAGGGATTAGTGTAGCAGATGCTCTTTCAACAGCTCTAGCGCATGTGCGTAGCCCTTCAGGCCCTCGCCGGTGATGGTGGCGAAGCAAGCTAGGCGTGCATAGCTCACCTGGCGGAAGTCTTCGCGCGTCTCTACGGCGCTGATGTGCACCTCGACGGCAGGGATGGCAACGGCCTTGAGGGCGTCGAGGATCGCGACGCTCGTGTGCGTGTAAGCCGCCGGGTTGATGACGATGCCGTCGACCTTGCCGTAGGCCTCTTGGATCTTGTCGACGATGCTGCCCTCGTGGTTAGACTGGAAGACCTCGACCTCGTCGAAGCCCTGTGCAGCGCCCGCTTCCTGGCAGATCTGCACTAAGCGGTCGTAGTTGTCGCTGCCATAGATGCCCGGCTCGCGAATGCCGAGCATGTTGAGGTTGGGGCCGTTGATGACGAGTGCTTTCATGGTTGCTTCCTTTGCGATTGGAAAACCACCACAAAGGTGCCTGTCCCCTTTGTAGTGGTTTTGGTTAGAGAGCGGGTGGGAGGGTGTCGAGGATGGCACGGGCGGTGTTGGCGGCGCAGTCGCGTGAGTCGATGATGTAGTCGGCCCAGGTGCGGTAGCGCGGCATGCGCTGCTCGGCCAGCTTGTCGATGCCGTCGCGGGCGGTGATAGGGCGTCCCTTGTGGGCGAGTTCGTCGAGCTTGCGATTGAGCATCAAGATCTGGCTGTTTTGGTGCAGCAGCGGGTAGTTCTCGTCGCGTGTGACCACGCCGCCGCCGGTGGAGAGCACCAAGCCGCTGCGCTTGGAGATGTCGGACAGAGCCACCGTCTCCTGCTCGCGGAAGGCCGCCTCGCCGCGCTCGACGATAAAGTCGGCGCAGGGCATGTCGAGGCGTTCCTCGAGGGCGCGGTCCAGGTCGATGTGCTCGCGACCCGTGAGCAGGGCAATCTGCTCACCCACGCGGGTCTTGCCCGAGCCCGGCATGCCGATCAGCGCGATGTTCTGTTCGCGGCGTGACAAGCGCTCCGTTACATCCAGGATGCGCTTGCGCGGGGTGACCTGGCCGGTGTAGCGCTCAACAGCCTGTGCCGCTTGGGCCACGAGCATCAGCAGACCGCCGATGCAGGGGATACCGCGGCGCTCGGCCTCGAGCATGAGTCCCGTGCGGGCGGGGTTGTAGACAATGTCGATGACGCCCTCGAGCGCATCGAGCCCTTCGAGCGTGCAAGGCGCGTCGGGGCAATGGGGGAACATGCCGGCGGGCGTGCAGTTGACGAGCAGGGCGGCGTCGGATTGCTGCGCGATGTTGCCGTAGTTGACCTCGCTTGTGCGGCCCACGGGCACCACGGTGGCGCCCAGGTCGCCGAGTACCATGCTTGCCGTGGTGCCGGCGCCGCCGGTGGCTCCGAGCACGAGAGCCTTCTTGCCGGCAACCTCAACCCCCAGCTCCTCGACCAGGCACTGAAAACCAAAGTAGTCGGTGTTGTCGCCGCGCAGGCGGCCGTCGGGCAGGCGCGTGATGGTGTTGACGTTGCCCATGCGCTCGGCGAGCGGGCTCAGCTCGTCCAGGTAGTTCATGACGGCGCGTTTGTAGGGGATGGTCACGTTGGTGCCTTCCCATTCTTTACCCGTCATAAAGGCCGCGAGGTCCTCGGGCTCGCGCTCAAATCGCACGTAATCGAGCCCAGCGAGCTCTTTGTAGATGGTCGGGGTGTAGCTGTGGCCCAGCACGCGGCCCAGCACACCGTAGGGGCGGGTTGCGGCGGTATCGGTCATCTAGAGCACCTCCGTGTAGCTGCCAAAGTAGGTGAAGCTCTCGCACACGTCGTCGATGGAATCGAGCAGGTCGTCGAGGGCCTTGCTGCCAAAGGGGCAGTCCAGATCAAAGTAGAACATAAACTCAAAGTCGCGGCCGGGGATGGGGCGGCTCTCGAGCTTGATGAGGTTGATGTTGAGTGCGTAGAAGCGCTCGAGCACGCGATAGAGGGCGCCCGGCTCGTTGGCCGTGGTGATCATGAGCGAGGTGCGATTAGCGCCGGGGTAGACGCGCGGCTCGCGGCTGATGACGACAAAGCGCGTGTAGTTGTTGTCCGAGTCTTGGATATTGGGCTCCAGCACCTCGAGGCCATACAGCGTGGCACAGCTGCGCGAGGCGATGGCGGCGACGTCGGTGCGCTCGGAGTTGGCGACCATCTCGGCCGACATGGCCGTGTTGGGGTACTTGGTGGCGTGCAGGCCGTGGGACTCGATAAAGCCGGCACACTGGGCAATGGCTTGGCCGTGGCTGTAGACCTCGCGTATGTCCGCGAGCTTGGTGCCGGGCTTGACGAGCAGGTTGTGGTCGATCTTGAGGCGCAGCGAACGCACGATATGGAAGTCGAACTGGGCGAGCAGGTCGTAGACGGCGTTGACCGAGCCGGCGGTGGAGTTCTCGATGGGCAGCACGCCAAACTCGCAGAAGCCGTCGCGCACAGCGCGCATAACGCCTTCGAAGGTCTCGAAAAACGCGATGTCGGGCACGTCGAAGAGCTTGCACGCGGCGATTTGACTGTAAGCGCCCTCAACGCCCTGGCAAGCGACGGTGGCAGTTTGAGGGAAGGGCGTGTCGGAGGCTGCAGCCGTGGCGTGGGCCTTTTGCGAGACGGTGATGCCCTTGAGTTCGTTGATGTAGCGCTGCTGCTCGGCCTTGCTCATGCTCATGAGGAGACGAAACAGGGTGATGGTCTGCGCCTCATAGCGCTCGGGCGCGCGGCTGGCGAGGTTGTTGAGTTTGGAGCGCTCGCGGGCGGGGTCGAAGACGGCCTTGCCCATCTTGATTTTTGACTTGGCGACCTCGGTGGCAATGTCCATGCGCTCGATAAAGCTGTTGAGGAGCGTGGTGTCGATGCCATCGATGGTCTGGCGGATGTCAGCAAGGTCCATAGGGACCCCTTTCGTGAATCATTGCCCGGGGTGGGCGGGTTAGCGCTGGGCGGCGTCCTCGAGGAGGGCGTCCCAGATGGCGAGCGCCGCGGCTGCTTCGGCTACGGGGACGGCTCGGGGGACGATGCAGGGATCGTGACGACCGTGGACCGAGAGCTCGGCATTTTCCATGGCGTCCATGTCTACGGTCTGCTGCTCGCGGCCAATAGAGGGTGTCGGCTTTACGGCCATACGCCACATGACGGGCGCGCCGGTGGAGATGCCGCCCAGAATGCCGCCGGCGTTGTTGGACTCGACTTCAATCTCGCCGGTCTCGGCGTCGATGCGATACGGATCGTTGTTCTCGCTGCCGCGCATGGCGGCCACGGCAAAGCCCATGCCAAACTCCACGCCCTTTACGGCGGGAATGCCAAACGCGATTTGCGCGATGCGGTTCTCGATGCCGTCGAACATGGGGTCGCCGATGCCCGTGGGAAGCCCGTAAATGCCGCACTCCACGATGCCGCCGATGCTATCGAGCTCGTCGCGCGCGGCTAGGATCTCCTCGCGCATGCGGCCGGCTGCGGCGGCGTCAATGCAAGGCAGGTCGTTCGAAAGGATCGCCTTGCGGTCGGCCTCGCGATAGACCATATCGTCCATCGGCAGGTCGGAGATGCCGCCGATCTGCGCGACGTGCGCCATGACCTTGATGCCACGGGCCTCGAGCGCCTGCAGCGCGATCCCGCCGGCGATGCATAAGGGTGCCGTTAGGCGGCCGGAAAAATGCCCGCCACCAGCGACATCGTGCATGTTGTGATACTTCACACGCGCAGGGAAGTCCGCATGTCCGGGACGGGGCTTGCGGCGCAGCTCGGAGTAATCATTGGAGCGCGTGTTGGTGTTCTCGATAATCGCGGCGATGGGCGCGCCGGTGGTATGTCCATCGACAACACCGGCGATGATGTGGGCGGCGTCGGCTTCGCGGCGTTTGGTCGCGGTCTCGTCGCGACCGGGGGCGCGACGGTCGAGGAAGGCCTGCAGCTCCTCCTGGTCCACGGCGATGCCCGCCGGGATGCCATCGAGCGAGCAGCCGATAGCGGGGGAGTGCGATTGGCCGAAGATGCTTAAGTGCAAGACGTTGCCAAAGGTCGAGGACATGCTATTCCTCCTCGAGTGTGACCTTGCCGCCCAGCAGGCGGTAGTGGTCGAAGAAATCGGGATAGGACTTGTTGACGGCCTCGGCGCCGTGGATCACGACCTCGCCGGTGGCACGGCTCGCGGCGATGGCGGCCATCATGGCGATGCGGTGGTCGTTGTGCGAATCGACCTCGCCGCCGGTAAAGGCATCGACACCCTTGATGATGAGGTCGTCACCGGCAATGCGCACCTGCGCGCCCAGCGCGGTGAGCTCGCGGGTGGTGGTGGCCAGACGGTCGGATTCCTTGATGCGCAGACGGGCGCAATCGCGGATAAAGGTGCGGCCCTGTGCCAGCGAGGCCACGGCCGAGATAACGGGCACCAGGTCGGGAATGTCGTGGGCACTCATCTCAAAGCCGGCGAGCTTGTCGGACTGCACGGTGGCGGCGTTGGTGGAGCGCACGATGCGGGCACCAAAGCGCGAAAGCGCGGCGAGCACGTTGCGGTCGCCCTGTGCGGAGCTCAGCGACACGCCCTCGACGGTGATGGGGTCGGTGCCGATGGCACCGGCGCACAGCCAAAAGGCGGCGTTGGACCAGTCGCCCTCGACGGCTACGCTGCCGGGCGTGCGGTACGAGCCGCTGCTCACGCGGAAGTTCGTGACCTCGGGCTGGCCGTCCTTGGCCGGAATGCGCTCGACGTTGACCTCGACGCCAAAGGCCTTCATGGCCTGGATTGTCAGGTTGATGTAAGGGCGGCTCTCGATGAGGCCGGTCACCTGCACGCAGGAGGGCTGGGCCAGCAGCGGGGCTGCCAGCAGCAGGCCGGAGATATACTGCGAGCTCACGTTGCCCGGCAGCACGAAAGTGCCCGGGCGCATGCGTCCGCTCGTCTTGAGCGGAAAACCGCCCAGGCCCTGCAGGTCGCAGCCGGCGGCGATGATCTCGTCCGAGAGCGGGGACAGCGGGCGGGCGCCTAAGCGTCCCTGACCCACAAAAGTTGCTTCTGCGCCCAGCGCGCAGGCGACGGGCAACATAAAGCGCAGCGTGGAGCCGCTCTCGCCGCAGTCGAGCGTGCCACCGGCAAGGGCCTTGAGCAGGCCAAATTCAATGCTCTTCATGGTGGGGTGGACCTGGAAGCCGTCCTCGACGGTCTCGATGCGAGCACCCAGGGCCGTAAGGCAACGCACCGTAGCCTCGATGTCGGCGCAGGTGGTGTTACAGGCGACGTGTGTCTCGCCGTTGGCAAGCGCAGCGCAGATGATGAGACGGTGCGCCATCGACTTGGACGCGATGGCGGGAACGGTGCCCTTAAGCGGGGACGGGGTGATGCGGGCTAGCATGCGGATGCGTCTCCCTTCTGGCCGAGGCCCTCGGCAATGAGTTCGTGGAAAGTGGAAAGCGGCGTGCGGTCGATGCTGCAGCGGCCAATGCCGTGCGGAATCACCAGGTCGATGGTGTCGCCCGCGCGCTTCTTGTCGTGGAGCGCCTCGGCAAAGACGGCATCGGCATCTAGGTCGCAGCGGGTCTTGAGGCCATGGCGGGCGCAGAGCTCCTCAATACGACCGGGCAGTGCAGCATCGCAGGCGCCGTGCAGGGCCGCGGCGCGCGTGATGATGCCCATACCGATCGACACGCAGTTGCCGTGCCCGAGCTCAAAGTGCTCGCAGGCTTCGACGGCGTGTCCGGCGCTGTGTCCAAAGTTGAGCAGCTTGCGCTGGTTGGTTTCGTGCTCGTCGGCGACGACCACGGCGCGCTTGATGTCGATGTTGCGGGCGATGATGAGTGCTACGCGGGCCACATCGCGGTTGAGCAGCTCCAGCGTGAGCGGGGTCTTCTCCAGCTCGGCGAAAAGCTCCGGGTCGGCGATCACGGCGTGCTTGACGACCTCGCCGCAGCCGTCGGCGAACTGCTCGGGCGTGAGGGTGGCCAGGCACCCCACGTCAGCGATAACCACGCTCGGCTGCCAAAAGGCGCCGGCCAAGTTCTTGCCGGCAGCCAGGTCGATGGCGGTCTTGCCGCCCACCGACGAATCCACCATGGCGAGCAGGCTCGTCGGGATCTGCACAAACTTGCAGCCGCGCATGTAGGTGGCGGCCACAAAGCCCGCCACATCGCCCACGACGCCGCCCCCGAGTGCCACGATCACGTCGGAGCGCGAAAGCTCGTGCTCGGCCACAAACTCCAAAATGGCAACATAGGTTTCGGCGCGCTTATGGGCCTCGCCGGCCTCGAAGGTGCAGATGCTCACCTCGTAGCCTGACGCCTCCAGGCTCTGCTTAACGGGCATCTGGTAGAGCGGGCCCACGTTGGTGTCCGTCACGATGACGGCCTTGGCGCCGCCGGCAGTGGCGCGCACGAGCGGCCCCGCCTGCTCCAGCAAAAACGTGCCAACATGCACCTGGTAGGGGCGTGCGGTGTCGATATCGATGGTAATCGCCATAAGCTTCGGTCCTTTCGACCTGGCGTGATAGGTGGTCTAGTGGGAGGCCTCGTCGTCGAGCGCGCGCTTGATGCGGTCGCCCTCGGCAAGGAGATTCTCCAGATAGCGTTGGTCGCGGTCCTTAAGGGCGCGGCTGTAGGCGCCAAGCGACTCGATCAGGTGGTCGATCTCGAAGGCGAGCGCATTGGCGTCGTCGATCATAAGCTCGGACCACATCTGAGGATTGAGGTGCGCCACGCGGGTGAGATCGCGGTAGCTTCCGGCCGAAAAGCCGTGGTGGACCTGGGCGGTGGGGCTCTTGACGTAGGCGTTGGATACCACGTGCGCAAGCTGGCTCGTGAAGGCGATGACGCGGTCGTGTTCGGCGGCGCTGGTCACGCTGAACTTGCCAAAGCCCAAGGGGCGCACCATCTCGCGCACCTGGCCCAAAAGCTCCAGCTTGAGCGCATCGTCCACCGCGGGTGGCACGAGCACGAGCGGGGCGCCCTGGAACAGGTCGGCACGGGAGTGAGCGTAGCCTGAGAACTGGGTGCCCGCCATGGGGTGCGCGCCCACAAAGTAAAAGCCGTGCTCGCGGGCAAGCTCAAAGGCGCGCTCGCACACAATGCCCTTGACGCCCACGGTGTCGATCACCACGGGACCCATGATGGCGTCGGTGTCGGTGGCGTCGGCGAGCGCCTGGGCATGCACCTCGAGCCATTCGATGCATGCCTCGGGATAGCAAGCCAGGACGATGATGTCGCATTCGCCGAGTGTCTTGCCGTTGAGCTCTCCGGCGACAGTGCCCATGCTGGCGGCCGTCATGACATCGTCATCGGGGTCCCAGGCCAGCACGCGGACGCCCGCCTGCGCATAGCCGCGGGCAAAGCTACCGCCGATGAGGCCAAGGCCGACGATGCCGGCGCACTTGGGGCCGCCCTGGTTAACGCGCGCGTTTCTCACCGTACCCATGAGCTACTCCATGGTCTCTTGGCAGACAACCTCGCGGATGGCTCGGATGCGGCGCATGGTGTCGTCGAACTGATCGGGGGTGAGGGCCTGGGCGCCGTCGGACCAGGCGCGGCTCGGCTCGTCGTGGACCTCGATCTCCAGGCCGTTGGCACCGCAGGCGGTCGCGGCGAGCGCCATGGGCTCAACGTAGCGGGTGTAGCCGGTGGCGTGGCTGGGGTCGGCGACGACAGGCAGGTGCGACAGGTGGTGCAGCACCGGCACGGCGTTGAGGTCGAAGGTGTTGCGGGTGCGGGTCTCGAAGGTGCGGATACCGCGCTCGCAAAGGATGACGTTGTCGTTGCCCTCGCTCATGATGTACTCGGCTGCCATAAGCAGCTCATCGATCGTGCCGGACATGCCGCGCTTGAGCAGGATCGGGGTCTGGGTCTTGCCGACCTCCTTGAGCAGGGGGAAGTTCTGGGCGTTGCGGGCGCCGATCTGCATGACGTCAATCTTCTTGTCAAGGAAGACCTGCACGTCGCGCGGGTCCATGATCTCGGTGACGATCGGCATGTCGAGCTCGGCAGACGCCTCGCATAGCAGGTCCAGCCCGGCGGGGCCCATACCCTGGTAGGCGTAGGGGGAGGTGCGGGGCTTGTAGGCGCCACCGCGCAGCATCGTGGCGCCGGCGGCCTTTACGCGGCGTGCGATGCGGATGAGGTTCTCGCCCTCGACGGAGCAGGGACCGGCGATGACCTGGAACTGGTCGCCGCCGATCTTGACGCCGTGGCCGCAGTCGATGACGGAGTCCTCGGGGTGGAACTTGCGATTTGCGCGCTTGAACGGCTCGGAGACGCGCTGCACGCGCTCGACGACATCCATGGACTCGAGCAGGAACGGGTCGATCTTGGTCGTATCGCCCACCAGGCCGATAATCGTCTCGTTCTCGCCGCGCGAGACGTCGGTCTTCAGGCCTTTTTTCTCAATCCAGCTGACGATATGGCTGACGGCCTCGTCGCTGGCGCTCTGCTTTAGAATTGCAATCATGGTGTGCCTCTCACCTCGATGGATAACTTTTGCAAAAACGGCCCGCATTGCGAGCCGTGTATATATGGTGCATGAAAGTTTATACTATCTGACTCGCTTTTGCCTTCTAAAGTGGGCCGTTGCACCGCGTCTCCCACGTAATTGCAAAGCTTTTTCTTTTATTTTGATAGCCCGTGGTGCACTTGGGTATAATGCCAAACGTTGGCCCTATTAGCTCAGGGGATTAGAGCGTCTGCCTCCGGAGCAGAAGGCCGTTGGTTCGAATCCAACATGGGGCACCATCGAACGTAAGACCGTCCGAACCTCGCATGGTCCGGGCGGTTTTTCTTATACCGACGCGACGTGATGGGACGTGGTATGGCAGCAACGGATATCGAGCGCGGACTCTCGACCGCCGAGGTCGAGGAGCGCATCGCCGCCGGTAAGATCAACCGCAACATGGAGCTCAAGACCAAGTCGGTCAAAGAGCTCATCATCGAGAACCTCTGCACGTTGTTCAATTTGATCAACGTGATCTTGGCGTTCCTGGTCATTTTGACCGGTTCGTTTAAGAATCTGACGTTCCTGTTCGTGGTGTTCCTCAATACCGCTATTGGCGTCATCCAGTCCATGCGTTCCAAGAAGATGGTCGATAAGCTCACGCTGCTGACCTCCAAGAAGGCCATCGCGGTGCGCGACGGCGCCGAGGTGGAGCTCGACCTGGACCAGATCGTGCTCGACGACATCATCCGCCTGGGGCGCGGCGACCAGATTCCCGCCGACGCCGTGGTGGTTTCGGGCGAGGCGCTCGTGAACGAGAGTCTGCTGACGGGCGAGAGCGACCTTATTAAGAAACAGCCCGGTTCCGAGCTCATGAGCGGCAGCTTTATCGACTCGGGCCTGCTGCGCGCCCGCGTGATCCATGTCGGCGCCGACAACTACGTGGCCAAAATTAATAACGAGGCCAAGTACGTCAAAAAGGTTAATTCCGAGATCATGAACGCGCTTAACGCCATCGTTCGCTTTGCGAGCATCATCATGATCCCGCTCGGTTTGGCGTTGTTTGCCTCGAGTGTGAGCGAACTGTGGGATGCCGCGGGAACCCCGGGCGATAGCGCGCTTTCGTGGTGTTTCTCCGAGCTGTTGGCTGGTCATGTGCCTTCGTCGGCGCTGCTGTCCACGGTGGGCGCCCTGCTGGGCATGATCCCGCAAGGCCTGGTGCTGCTGACCTCGTCGGTGCTCGCCATCGCCACGGTGCGCCTGGCTCGCCGCAAGGTGCTGGCGCAGCAGCTCTACTGCATCGAGACACTCGCTCGCGTCGACGTGCTGTGCCTGGACAAGACGGGCACCATCACGTCGGGCCGCATGGAGGTCGAGGGCACGTATCCGCTGCCGGTTGAGGGCGTGAGCCTAGGCGCCGGCTCGGACGAGGCGGCCGTTCCCGTCGATACCACGGTGCTCGATTTTGCGCTGGCTAACGTCGCGCGTGCGACTTCGGCCGATGCCAACGAGACCTGCCAGGCGCTGCTCAACTATTACGCCGATCGCCCGGTCGAGGTGTCTGAGCCGCTGTCGGTCATTCCATTCTCGTCGTCTAAAAAATGGAGTGGCGCTTCGTTTGCGCAGGGCTCCTATGTGATGGGTGCGGCGCAGTTTGTGCTCTCTGATCGTGTTTTTGCCCAGGTCGAGAACCGTGTCGCCGAGCTTGCCGATACCTGCCGCGTGCTCGTGGTGGCGCGCGTGGACGGCTTTACGCCCGATGGCGATTTGGTGGGCGAGGCCGAGCCCGTGGGCTTTGTGACCATCCGCGACGAGATTCGTACCTCGGCGGCCGAGACCATCGGCTACTTTAACGAGCAGGGCGTGACCCTCAACGTGATCAGCGGCGACGACCCGCGTACAGTGTCGTCGATCGCGCGCGTGGTGGGCGTGCCGGGGGCGGACGCTTATGTGGACGCCACGACGCTCGATACGCCGGCCAAGCTCGATGCCGCAGTGGACCGCTACCATGTCTTTGGTCGTGTGACCCCGCAGCAGAAGCGCGAGCTCGTGCAGGCGCTCAAGCGCCGCGAGCACACCGTGGCCATGACGGGCGACGGCGTCAACGACGTGCTGGCGCTCAAGGAGGCCGACTGCTCCGTGGCCATGGCGGCTGGCTCCGATGCCGCACGTAACGTGGCCGAGATCGTACTCGTCGACAACGACTTTGCCTCGATGCCCGCCGTGGTGGCCGAGGGCCGTCGCTCCATCAACAACCTGCAGCGTTCGGCCTCGCTGTTCCTGACCAAGACGCTGTTCTCGATGGGCCTGGCGGCGCTGTGCATTGCACTGCCGCCGTACCCCTTCGAGCCCATCCAGATGACACTCATCAACTTCTTCTGCATCGGCGCGCCGGGCTTTGTGCTGGGTTTGGAGCCCAACAATGCTCGCGTGAAGGGGTCATTTTTGACGAACGTACTCAAGCGTGCGCTGCCGGCGTCGATTGCAGTCATTTTGGCTGCGGCGCTCGATATCTTTGTGGCGCGCGTGTTTGGCTTTAGCCAGCTCACGCTGTCTACGATGTGCCTGCTTACGTCGTGCGCGGCGAGCGTCAGCCTGATCTGGCACATCTCGCAGCCTCTCACGCCCTTACGTGTGGTGCTCTTTGTGTTTGTAGTCGCCGGCATCCTGGTGGGCGTTATCGGATTCCCGGAGCTGCTGTCTATTGCCAACCTGTCGATAGGCCAGATGGTTATCTTGGCTGTCATCGTGATCTTTACCTGCTCGGTGTTCTTTAAGCTCGCCACGATGATGGATTCGCTCAAGCCGCGTCGTCGTCATGCCGCAACTGGTTTTGGCCGTGGTGTGCGCGTTCACCTGGGTCGCGGTGGCGGCAAGGTGAGCTCGACGGGTTCGACGGCCGAGCGTTTTGCCAAGCGCGTCGCCGCCGACATGGCGCAGCGCCGCGAAGATCGCACCGCTCGCGAGGCCGAGGCCCGCGCACTTGAGGGCGTGGCCCAGGCCCAGCCCAAGAAAAAGAAGAGTACCGGAGCCAAGCGCTCTCGCGTGACCAAGTCCGCCCAAGGCATCAAAGTCTCGATGCCAAGCAAAAAGAAGAAGTAGCTACGCGCCCTGGCGATGTTGAATTGGTGCCTTGTTCCTGTGGGGCCGTGGCGATGTTATGCTCTAACCTCGATTGTTTGAATTGCTTCGAAAAGAGGATGCCGTGATCTGCCCGCATTGCCTTAAGACTATCGAGGACGGCGCCTCGTTCTGCCCCTACTGCAACGCCTATGTGGGTCCGGGCGATGGTCCCGAGCACACCGAGTTCGTGTTCTGTGAGGGCTGCGGTGCCCGTCTTTCTCCACATGATCGTACGTGCCCCAAATGCGGACGCCCCGCTCCGGGTATCCTCTCCGAGGACGCGGCCGCATCCGACCTGGCAGCGGGCCGCACGGCGGGCTTTCCGCGCCTAACGCAAGAGCAGATCGATACCGAGGTACCTCATGCGCCGGCCTCTGCCGCTGCGGTGCTCTCAGACGCCGCCGACCCCAATGAGACCTGCGTGCTGCCGGCTTTCGATAAGGATTTCGGTATTCCCAAGGTCGATATTCCCACGCCGGTTTCCCTGCACGACGATGCTCAAAAACCCAAGCGCAAGGTGCATCCCGACGAGGACGCCTATCACAAGCACAAGCGTCATATCCCCAAGCCGCTTATTATCATCGCGGTCCTTGCCGTCGTGTGCGGTGGTGCGTATTGGTTCGTGACGGCCGATCCCATGGGTGTCATGCCTGGCTTCTATGACCAGTTTGGCCAGGCCGCGCAGACGACCTTCCCCACGCGCCAAAAGGGCGAGGCGACTGAGGACGATACCAAGCAGGACGATTCTGCCGAGGTGGTCCAGGAAGATACCGTGCTGACCGATGACCAGCTCTACACCAAGCTCGACAGCCTGTATCAGACCATTGTGTCGTACAACAATGATCAGATCGGCGAGGTCATCGATTCCTTTAACAACGGTTATCTCCGAACGCCGCTGTCCACCCGTCAGGAGCTGTCGCAGAGTGCCTACGCCCTGCGCGACCAGATCAAAAAGACGCAAGATGAGCTTAACAACCTTAAGTATCAGGACGATACGGTCTATGCGGATGACATCGCCCACTTAAAGCAGCTTGCCGAGTGGATGTATGAGCGCGTCGACGTAATCTGCCAGAGCTGGGATATCTCGCTGGCCATTCCCGATGGCGAGTCGATGAGTTCCCACCAAAGCGAGATCCTGGCGCCCATCGCACAGGGCGGCAACAGCGCGCTGAATCAGTACGACGCCAACGTGGGCTCCTGGAAGCCGCAGCAGCGTTCCTAAAATTAGTTCGCCATAGTCGGCATAACCTACGTGCGCAATTGATGTAAGCGCATGCTTATTGCTACAATTCGTACAAATATGCTTTAAACGCACGAGGAAGGAACCACATGTTTGGTTTTAAGAAAGAGCTCTACACGCCCGAGTATCAGCTTGCCGGCGACGAGTGCGCCGTTATCGAGACGTCGAAGGGTACCATCAAGGTCAAGTTTGACGGTGAGGGCGCTCCCATTCATGTCGCGAACTTCTGCGAGCTTTCCACGATGGGTTTCTATGATGGCCTTAAATTCCATCGCTATGTGCCCGGTTTTGTCATCCAGGGCGGCGACCCCAATACCCGCGATATGTCCGGCGCTGACGTCGCTGCCGGTCTTGAGGGCCCCGACGGCATGCCCGGTACCGGTGGCCCCGGCTACTGCATCAAGGGCGAGTTTGCCACCAATCCGCGCAACAGCCATGTCGATGGTGCCCTTGCCATGGCACGCTCCATGGACCCCGATTCCGCGGGTTCGCAGTTCTACTTCTGCTTGGGTGCCCAGCATAACCTCGATTCCGGGTACACCGTCTTTGGTACCACGGTCGAGGGTCTCGATGTGATTTCGCAGCTGCGTGCCGGCGACGAGATCGTCCATGTCGAGATCGTTCACGAGTAAAGGGGACTTCCTTGAATAGCCAGCTGATCCAACAGGGCCGCGCCGCTTACCGCGCGGGTGATTTTTCCGCTGCAGCCCAGATGCTTGGGGCGGCAAAAACTCCCGATGAGATTATGGGCGAGGCCGATCATCTTCGTGGCAACGCCTTGATGCACCTGGGCATGTATGCCGAGGCCGCCGAGGCCTATGCCGCCGCCCTCAACGACGGCACCTATGGCAAGCGCGGCGCGCTGCTCACCAACCGCGGCAAGGCACTCGCCGCCGTGGGCGACTACACAACGGCCGCTCAGGCGTTCTCTGCTGCTACGCAGGATGCTTCCTATGCCACGCCGTTCAAGGCCTATCTGGGCTTGGGTAACGCGCTGTTCCAGTCGGGCGACTATGCCAACGCGGGTACTGCCTTCCGTCAGGCCGCCATCGACGGCGCCAATCCGGCCCCTGCCGCCGCGCTCGGCGAGCTCGGTCGTTGCTTCATTAAGCTCGGCCGTCCGGCGGATGCCGTGGAGACCTACCGCACGGCTATCGACTTTGCCGGTCCCCGCGACGACACGCGCGCGCTCAACGCTGGCATGGGTCAGGCGCTTTCTGCCGCCGGCCGTCCCTCCGACGCACTCGACGCCTTTAACGCCGCTACTGCCGATGGCATCTACCAGCTCACCTCCGAGCAGGCCGATGAGCTTGCCCGCGTGCACGATTCGCTTGCCGCGCTGTCTGCCCAGACGGCTATGGCCACGGCTCCGGCGCCCGCGATGGACGCTCCTGTCGTCGATCCGCTCGATCCTACGGGCGCGACCGGTCAGTTTATGCCCGATCCCTCGGACACCGGCTTCTTTACGCTGTCCGAGTCCGAGATGGTCCAGCAGGACCGTCAGGATCGTAAGCAGGCCAAGGTCCGTCGTCGCCATCGCCACACGGGTCTTAAAGTCTTCATCGTGCTGCTTCTGCTCATTTTGATCGCCGCGGGCGGTCTGGGCTTTGCCTACACGCGCGGCTTTGGCTTCCCGTCCCAGGAGTCTGTCGTTACCGATCTGTTCCAGGCTGCCGGCGACGGTGACACCGCAAAGGCCGAGTCTTGCCTGGCCTCGAGCCTGTCCGAGGACGCCAAGTCGATGATCATCTCCTCGATTCCGCAGGGTGCCACCGTGTCTGTCGAGGGCATGGATCAGTCCATGACCGAGACGACCGCCAAGGTGAAGGCATCGCTGTCCAAGGGCGGCGAGCAGGAGTACACCGTCAAATTCGTGCGCTCCGACAACCATATCGGCTGGGCCGTTTCCTCGCTCGATATGGATTTCTCGGCTGCTGACAACCAGTAGTGACCTTATGGGATTTAGCTTTGCCCGGCGCTTCACCGCAAGTGAGGTGCCGGGCTTACGCTAGTATGATGAGCTAGTAGTTTTCCAGCAATCATCCAACACATCAGGAGTTGCGTTGTTTTCTTTGATGGATATGTTCTTCGGTAGCTATGCGGGCGATCTTGCCATCGACCTCGGCACCGCAAATACGCTTGTCTCCGTGCGCGGCAAGGGCATCGTCATTCGCGAGCCCTCTGTTGTCGCCATCGACAAGAACGACGAGCGCATCCTGGCGGTCGGTATCGAGGCAAAGCGCATGCTCGGCCGTACGCCCGGCAACATCGTGGCCGTTCGTCCCCTGAAGGACGGCGTCATCGCCGACTTCGATGTTACCGAGGCCATGCTCCGCTACTTTATCGACAAGGCTTCCGAGAAGCGCTATCCGTGGACCCCGCGTCCGCGCGTTGTCGTCTGCGTTCCCTCCGGCGTCACGTCGGTCGAGAAGCGTGCCGTCTTTGAGGCCACGATTCAGGCCGGCGCTCGCCAGGCCTATCTGATCGAAGAGCCTATGGCCGCCGCTATCGGCGCCGACCTGCCCGTCGAGGAGCCCACCGGCTCCATGGTCATCGACATCGGTGGCGGTACCACCGAGGTCGCTGTTATCGCTATGGGCGGCATCGTCGTCTCGCAGTCCATCCGTATTGCCGGTGACGAGTTCGATCAGGCCATCCTCACGCACGTTCGCGATGCCTACAACCTGGCCATCGGCGAGCGTACGGCAGAGGACATCAAGATCAAGGTCGGCTCCGCCGTGCCGCTCAAGGACGAGCTCGACGTCGAGGTCAACGGCCGCGACGTGATCACCGGTCTGCCCAAGACCGTGCGCATCGAGAGCGAGGAGATCCGTCGCGCACTCAACAAGCCGCTTGACGAGATGGCCAAGGCCGTCAAGGACGCACTCGATGCCACGCCGCCCGATCTTGCCTCGGACCTTATGTACTACGGCATTTTGCTGACCGGTGGCGGCGCGCTGCTGCGCGGTCTCGACGTGCGCCTGCGCGATGAGACCGGCGTTTCGGTCAACGTCAGTCCTACGGCGCTCGATAACGTCGTTAACGGCTGCGCCCGCGTGCTCGAGGCCAATGCGTTTGATGGTGGCTTCGTCCAGACCAATGCTTAATTTCCAAAAGGTGGATTCCATTTGGCACGATCTTCGGGTTTCTCCACAAATCTGAATACCAAGCGACAATCAACGGGTATGCGCCCGTTGATTGTTTTCAGCCTGATTTCGGTGTTGCTGCTCACGTTTTACATCCGCGAGGGCGAGGCAGGACCGATTCATGCCGTGCGTTCGGGCGTAACGACGATTACCTCGCCGGTGCGCTTTGTGGGTTCGGCTGTGGCGGCTCCCTTCAATGCGATCGGCAACGTGTTCTCTAACCTTACGGCGTCGCAGGACACGCTTGACGAGCTTAAGAAGCAAAATGAGGAGCTGACCTCTAAGGTTGCCGAGCTCTCCGAGGCTCAAAAGACTGCTGAGCGTCTGGAAGGGCTGGTCGGCCTGCAGTCGACCTATAACCTCAAATCGACCGCTGCTCGTATTGTCGGTGCCTCCGGCGATGCCTGGACTTCGACCGTTACCATCGACAAGGGCTCTGCCGACAGCCTTACCATCAACATGCCCGTGACGAGTTCTGCCGGTGTTATCGGCCAGATTATCGAGGTATCGGCCAAGAGCTCTACCGTGCGCTTGATTAGCGACGAGAACTCGGGCGTGTCCGCCATGGTGCAGGACACGCGCGCCCAGGGCATGCTGCAGGGTCAGGCTGACGGCACGCTGCGTCTTGAGTACGTGAGCGTCGACTCCGATGTTAAGGTTGGCGACATCATCGTGACCTCGGGCATCGGTGGCGTGTTCCCCAAGGGTCTACCGCTCGGCACCGTCTCGTCGGTTGAGAAATCGGCAAACGATGTGTACTACACCATTGTGGTGCGCGCTCAGACGACGGCCGAGAACAACGAGGAAGTGCTGGTCATTACCTCGCTGACCGACGAACAGTCGGCCTCGGATGAGGACGTGAGCACGGCCAACAGCACGCCGCAGGGAACGTCGCGCGATGCTGCGACCAAGACGAAGGACGAGAGCTCGGATGACAGTTCCGACACGTCCGAGACGACCGATTCCGGCTCGAGCGAATAGGGGGCATGTCCATGGATCTACACGAGCAGGGGATGAGCTCCCGCACGTTTGTGATCGCCGCCATTGTGTGCGTGCTGCTGCAGGCAGGCCTGGCACCGCAGATCTCCATTGCGGGCGGTCGCGTCAACTTCATGATTATCCTGGTGTGCCTAAGCGTGTTCTCGGGCGACCCGACCCGTGCCGTCGTGTGCGGTTTTTGCAGCGGCTTGTTCTATGACCTGTCCGCTGCCGTGCCGGTGGGCGTTATGTCGCTCCTGCTGACCGTGGGTTCTTTTGCCCTGGTGCACAGCGCCGTCGGTCAGACGGGCGGTACCCCGAGTGCGCGCGGCGTCACTGTGGGCGCCTTTGCGCTCGTCATTAATGTGATCTACAGCATCATCTTGCTGTTTATGGGTTTGGAGACGAGCTTTGTCGTGGCGATCTTCGGCCATGCGCTGCCGTCCTCGATCCTGACGGGTCTGGTTGCCATTCCGTTTTTGATGTCCGGCGTCGTGCCGCAGTCCGGCTATGGATTCTCCGCACGTGGCGGACGCCAGGCGGGTATGCGCTTTAAGCCCAAGACCCGCAAGCTCAAATAGGGGAGGCCCGTAGATGTCTTCCCAGATGACGGTTATTATCGCCGGTATCGTGCTGGTTGTGGCCATCGTGGTCGCGCTGGTCGTCATGCGTCGTGGCGATTCCCGTTTTACCTACGATACGCAGCATGGAACGGCCCCGCGCGCCACCGAGGGCGAGGGCAATACCGCGTCGACCGCCTTTAAGGGCCGCTTTTCCATCCTCACCACGGGTGTGGGCGCGATGTTTGCGGCGCTTGCCGTCAAGCTGTGGGGCATGCAGATGGTCTCATCGGACTATTACGAGAAGCAGGCCAATAGTAATCAGACTCGCACCGTTACAACACCCGCTGTGCGCGGTCGCATCCTCGACCGCAATGGCGTGGCGCTTGTCCAGAACCGTCCCTCACTTGCTGTCGTGGCCTACCGCGACCTTGCCGAGGATGAGGTTCTGGTTCGCCATCTTGCCAACGTGCTTGGAATGCCTTACGTGGCGGTCCTTCGCAATATCCAGGACAATACAGAGGGCGCTCAGAGCCTGCATACCATCGCGACGGACGTCCGTCGCTCCACGGTTGCCTATATTCAGGAGCATGCCGGCGAGTTCCCGGGCGTCAAGATTGCCGAGCGTACCGAGCGTCAGTATCCATATGGCGAGACGGCATGCCATATCTTGGGCTATACCGGCACCATTACCTCCGAGCAGCTCGAGGCCCAGAATAAGAAAACCTCTGGCGATGATGATGCTTCTGCTGGCAAGATTACGTACCAGTCGGGCGATATCGTGGGCCAGGCGGGCGTTGAGAGCTACTACGAAAACTTGCTGCAGGGTATTCGTGGCGAGCAGACCGTCAAGGTCGATGCATCGGGCAATGTGACCGGTCAGGCCGGCGCTGTGCCCGCGAAGGCCGGCTCCGACATTAAGCTCACGCTCGACCTTAAGATCCAACAGGCCTGTGAGACGGCGCTGGCGAGCGCTATCGAGCTTGCCAAGACCACCGGCTACAGCAATGCCGGCAACGGCGCTGTGGTGTGTCTCGATCCCAACAATGGCGAGATCCTGGGCATGGCGAGCGAGCCCAAGTTTGATCCGTCCGTCTTTATCGGCGGCGTCTCAAATGACGTGTGGACCGAGCTAAATGATGACAAGGGTTCGCACCCGCTGCTCAACCGCGCCATTAGCGGACAGTACATGTCGGCCTCGACCATCAAGCCGCTCTCGGCACTGGCCGGTCTTGAGTTTGGAACCTACACTTCAACGCAGACAACCAACTGCACGGGCTATTGGACGGGCCTGGGCAAGTCGTGGGGCAAGTACTGCTGGCTGCATTCCGGCCACGGCACCATGACGCTGCAGTCGGGTATCGCCAACTCGTGCGACCCCGTCTTCTACGACATGGGCAAGGCGTTTTTTTATGACGAGCAGCATTCCGAGGGCCTGCAGGAGGTCTTTCGTCGCTGGGGCCTGGGCAAGACCTGCGGTATCGATCTGCCGAGTGAAGGCGCGGGCCGTATTCCCGATGCCGAGTGGAAAGAGTCGTACTTCACCGACGCCTCTGCCGAGGACCGCAAGTGGAATGCCGGCGATATGACCAACATTGCCATCGGTCAGGGCGACATCCTGGTGACGCCCCTGCAGATGGCGTGTGCCTATATGGGTCTTGCCAACGGCGGCAAACAGTACGTGCCTCACGTGTTTTTGTCTGCCGTGTCGCGCGATGGCGACGGCGATGCCTATAAGTACAACGGCAAGGGCAAGAAGAAGCGCCTGGAGGCCAAGATCAACAGCGATTCGGATTTGGCTCTTGTTCGCAACGGCATGCACGACGTGATTTACACGGCATCGACGTCCCTGGCGGCTCACTTTGGCACCCTGACGCCGCAGGTATACGGCAAGTCGGGCACGGGCGAGAAAAGTGGCGAGGATGAATACGCGTGGTTCTGCGCCTATGCACCGGCCGATGACCCCAAGTATGTCATCGCTACCGTCCTGGAGCAGGGCGGCGGTGGCTCAGATACCGCGATGCATGTCGTGCGCGACGTGCTCGGCGTGATTTATGGCGAGCCCGATACCTCTTCGGCCTCGGGCGATTCTTCGGTTCGATAGGAGGTTGCGATGGATTTTTCTCCGGCGGATCTGTTCCGTTCAACCAAGACCGGCTCTCGCAGCAGCCTGGACCGTGTCAACAAGCAACTTTCGGCCTCGCGCGGCACGTTTCGCCAAAAGGTGCATATCGGTGTGCTCGTGGCTACTGTGGCTCTCGTCGCCTACGGTGCCATCATTATCTGGTCGGCTTCGCAGTTTAAGGCCGACGCTTCGTTCTCACGCCATCTGCTGGGAATTGGCATCGGAGCGGTGCTGGCGGTGCTGGTCTGGCGTACCGACCTGCGCGGTATTTCCAATTTCTCGACGGCGTTGCTCGTCATCGACCTGATCGTGATCCTCTCGCCCAAGATTCCGGGTCTGTCCTATACAGGCGGTCTGGGCATGACGGGCTGGATCAAGATTCCCGGTATCGGCTTGACATTCCAGCCGGTTGAGCTTGCCAAGCTCATCACCATCTTCTTTATTGCTACGCTTGGCTCGCAGTATAACGGTCGCATCGATACCGTTCGCGACTACGTCAAGCTCTGCGGCATGCTGTCCATTCCGTTTTTGGCCGTCGTTGCCATGGGCGACCTGGGCTCGGGCCTGGTCGTGCTTGTTTCGGGCGCCATCGTCATTTGTATGAGCGGTGCACGCCGCGAATGGGTGCTGTCGACTCTGGCCCTGCTCGTGGGCCTGGTGGCCCTCGTTCTGGCGCTCGATTCGGTCTTTGATTCGTTGCTCGGCCACGATGTGCTCATCAAGCAGTATCAGATGAACCGTCTGACGGTCTTTATCGACCCCGATAATGCCGATTCGGACGATGCCTACAACCTGCAGCAGTCGCTTATCGCCGTTGGCTCGGGCGGCTTCTTTGGTAAGGGTTTGGGCCATGCGACGCAGTCGGCCGGCGGCTTTCTGCCTGAGTTCCACACCGACTTCGTCTTCGCCTTTTTGTCCGAGACCTTTGGTTTTTGCGGTTCCTTTTTTCTCCTGTGCCTCTACGTGCTGCTGATCTTTTCGACGATTCGCGTCGCCTTTAAGTGTGAGTCGCTGTTCCTGCGTCTGTCGTGTGTGGGCATCGTTGGCATGTGGGCGTTCCAGACCTTCGAAAACATCGGCATGTGCATCGGCATGATGCCGATTACCGGTATTCCGCTACCGTTTATTAGCTTTGGTTCGTCTTCGATGATGATCCAACTGCTGACGGTGGGTATCGTACAATCCATATGGCGGCATCGTTCGGGCGCCGCGTAACCGCTGGAGGGGTTTGCTATGAAAATTCCCGTAGATAAGCTGACCCGCGCTTTTAAGATGGGCGCGTCCGTTAAGAAGGATTCCGATACGCCGGTGCGCGTCTCGGTCTATCTGGATTCGTCCGCCTCGCGCTTTCTGGCCGAGACGGTGCGTGACGCCTTTGTGCCGCAGACGACCTCGGGCATTGTGCGCGTCGAGCGTCTGGGGGAGGAGCGAATTGCTCCAAAGACCGATACCGATGTGGTGCTGGTGCTCTCGTGTGGTTCCGACCGCTTGGAGAGTGCCGTGCAGGAGCTCGTGATCGCCGGCGCGCCCGTGTGCGTGCTTGCCGAGTCTGCTGTGGAGGTGCCGTTTATCGAGGAGTCCACGCCCATGCTCGGTGTGGTGGCGGCAACCGATAAGACGTACCTGCTCGAGACGCTTGCCCGCTGGATTCTCGATCGCACCGACAAGGAAACGGCTTTTGCGGCGAACTTTGCCTTCATGCGCATCGCGGCGGCCAATCGTATCATCACCTCGTGTGCGCTCACCAATATGGCGACCGGTGCGCTGGTGTTTTTGCCGGGCGCCGATTATCCCGTTATGGCGCTGGCGCAAGTGGGCATGCTCTTTGAGCTCGCTGCCGTCTTTGGACGCGGCATTAAGCCTGAGCGCGGCTACGAGGTCGCGGGCATGCTTGCCGGCGGTCTTGTGATCCGCGCGGTCACCCGCGCGCTCGTCAAGCAGACGCCGCATATTGGGTTTGCCGTCAAGGCGCTCACTGCTGCCGCGGGCACCTATGGCATGGGCCGTGCGCTTGTTTCGCTCTACGAGCGCGATGTCGACTACAGTCGTGCCAACGAGGTGGTCACTGCCACGTTCTCCCGTGTTCGCGATCTGGTGACCACCGTCGCGGGCGCTACCCGTCCTATGGCGTCCTACCAGGACGCATCCGATCTCGCAGCTTAGGGGTTTTCCGTTGCGCGTTGCATACCAAGACTGTTTTCATTTAATTGAGCCGCTGCTCGCCAAGGTCGAGAAGCCGAGTCGCTATATCGATCACGAGTGGGGCACGCTTTCCAAGGCTGATGCCGATTACCGTTGCTGTCTGATCTACCCGGATGTGTACGAGGTTGGTCTGCCCAACCAGGGTATCGCCATCCTCTACAACATCCTTAACCAGGCCGAGGGCATCTCCTGCGAGCGTGGCTATGTGCCGTGGCCAGATATGGGTGACGCCATGCGCGAGGCGGGCATCCCGCTGCTCTCGCTCGAGGGTGCAGCGCCGGTCGCTTCGTTTGATATCGTCGGTCTGCATGTGCCGCACGAGATGGCGGTGACGAACTTCCTCGAGGCACTCGACCTCGCTGGCATTCCGCTGTTAGCGGCCGACCGTGGCGAAGACGACCCCATCATCATCGCCGGCGGCCCCTCGGTGTACAACCCCGAGCCGTACGCGGCCTTCTTCGATGCCATCCTCATCGGCGAGGGCGAGGAATCGCTGCTCGAGACCTGCCAGCTGCATCGCCGCCTGCGTGACGAAGGAGTCCCGCGCGCTCAGATTGTTGAGCAGCTCGCATCCATTGCCGGCAACTACGTGCCGTCGCTCTATGAGGTTCTTCACGACGAGCCCTGCTCGCCGCATGGCTACACCGTGCCGCGTGAGGGTAAGGATGCGCCGGCTGTGGTCTACAAGCGCGTCGTCGAGGATTTCGGCGCCACGAATCCGCTGTCGCAGTCGTGCGTGCCCTATGCGCAGCTGGTCCACGACCGCCTGTCTATCGAGATCCTGCGCGGCTGCGCCCGCGGCTGCCGTTTTTGCCAGGCCGGCATGACGTATCGCCCGGTGCGCGAGCGCTCGGCCGATCAGATCGTCTCGTCGGTGATTCAGGGTCTGGAAAAGACTGGCTATGACGAGGTGTCGCTGACCTCGCTCTCCACGACCGACCACTCCTGCATTCGCGACGTGCTCGGCAGGCTCAACCGTCGCCTGGAGGATACGGGTATTCGCGTGTCTATTCCGTCGCAGCGCCTGGATTCGTTTGGCGTGGATATGGCCGAATCGGTCGCCGGCGAAAAGAAGGGCGGCCTGACGTTCGCGCCCGAGGCCGGCAGCCAGCGCATGCGCGACATCATTAACAAAAACGTGACCGAGGAGGACCTGGACCGTGCGGCCAAGGCAGCCTTCGAGGCCGGCTGGAACCGCATGAAGCTCTACTTTATGATGGGCCTTCCCGGCGAGCGCGACGAGGATATCGTGGCCATCGCCAATCTGGCCGATCACGTGCTGGAGCTCGGTCGTTCCGTGGTGCCCAAGGCTCGTCGCGGCTCGATCTCGGTGTCCATCTCGGTTTCGGTCTTTATCCCCAAGGCTGCCACGCCGTTCCAGTGGTGCCCGCAGCTCGACTACGACGACGTCAAGCGTCGCCAGAAGCTGCTTATCACGAGCGTTCGCAACCGTGCCGTCCGTGTGCATTACCACGATGCCGAGACCTCGCTCATCGAGGCCGCGCTGTCCCGCGCCGGTCGTGACATGACGCCCGTCATCATCGATGCTTGGCGCTCGGGCTCTCGCTTTGACGCCTGGGTAGAGCATTTCTCGCTCGATAACTGGAAGGAGGCTGCTGCCAAAAACGGCATCGACCTCAACGAGCTCGTACACCTGCCTTACGAGTTGGACTGGCGCCTGCCTTGGGAGCACGTGAGCCCCGGCTGCACGCGCGGCTTCCTCGAGCGCGAGTACCGTCGCTCGCTCGAGGGCGTCACGACTCCCGACTGCACCCGCACGTCGTGCACCGGCTGCGGGATCTGCCCCACGCTCCACGCCAAGAATGTATTGATGGGTGATCGCGCATGAGTGAGCGCCTGACCGACAACCCCACGCTCTTTAGGCTTCGTGTTCGCTATGGCAAGCGCGATCGCCTTAAGTACCTGGGCCATCTCGAAGTAATCCATACCATTGAGCGCATCGTGCGCCGTGCGGGACTTCCCTATGCCGTCACGCAGGGCTTCTCCCCGCACATGCGCGTGGGCTTCTCTTCGGCGCTACCGGTGGGTACGTCGTCGACCTGCGAGTGGTACGACCTGTTTATGACAGAGTTCGTGGCGCTCGACGAGGCGTTTGGGCGCCTGGCTGCGGCGTCTCCGGCCGATCTGGCGCCCATCGAGGCGGCGTACATCGACGTGCGCACGCCGGCGTTGACGGCGCAGCTCACGCGCCTGTCGTATCGCATCGACCTGCACTTGGATCCCGAGGCGCCCGTAAGCGCCGACGAGGTGCGTCGTGCGCTCGACACGCTGCGCGCGGGCCATGGCATCGACTACGCGCGCGGAAAAAAGAGCAAGCGCTTGGATTTGGATCACACGCTCGTTGGCTATGAGCTCACGGCGGGGGAGCGCCTGGACCATTTGGTGCTCATGCTCGACACCCATGCCGACAACGAGGGCTCCATGCGTCCGGAAATTTTGCTTTCCGCTGCTGATGTTTTGTTGCAGGGCTTGACCCCGGGCGTGGATGCACCTATTGTTTCCACCGGTATGCAAGACCTCGTGACCATCTGCTCCTACGATGTCGAGCGTCAGAATCAAGCATGCGAGGACGACGAGGGCCGACTCGTCAGCCCCATACCTGTGCGAACTTGTGGATTTGCTCCACATACTCGTTGACGGGGGTATTTTCGCCTGCTACTATATTCGGCTGTTGCACTAACTGATGCATGAAGGGCAAGTAAACATGTACGCAATCGTTAACACGGGCGGCAAGCAGTACAAGGTCGCCACCGACGATGTCATCACCGTCGAGAAGATCGAGGGCAATGAGGGCGACAAGGTCACCCTGCCGGTTATCTTCCTCAACGATGGTAAGAAGATCGTCACCGATCCCGACAAGCTGGCCAAGGCCAAGGTTACCGCTCAGATCGTTGAGCAGTTCAAGGGCGAGAAGCAGCTGGTCTTCAAGTTCCACAAGCGCAAGCGCTATCGTCGTCTGAAGGGTCACCGTCAGCAGCTCACCAAGCTGAAGATCGTGAAGGTCCAGGCTACGTCCCGCGCCAAGAAGGCTGTCAAGGCAGAGGCCGAGGCTGTTGCCGAGGCTCCCGTCGCCGAGTAGATTACACTCGTAACGAAAGAGTAGGTATACACAATGGCACACAAAAAAGGACTCGGTTCCTCCCGTAATGGCCGTGACTCCCGCGGTCAGCGCCTTGGCACGAAGCGCTATGCCGGCCAGACGGTAACCACGGGCACGATTCTCGTCCGTCAGCACGGCACGCACATCCACCCGGGTGAGAACGTTGGCCGTGGTAAGGACGACACGCTGTTCGCGCTGGTCGACGGTACCGTTGAGTTCCACAAGGGTATCAAGCACAGGGTCAGCGTACGCCCGCTCGCGAACGCGTAATTCACCCTTCATAGAGCACATATGTGGGAGGCACTTGAGTTTTAGGATTCAAGGGTCTCCCTCTTTTTGTAGGAGGCGATTCTGTTGTCACAGTTCACCGATATCAGCCGCATTAACGTGTGCGGCGGCGACGGCGGAGCCGGATGCATGTCGTTTAGGCGCGAGGCATTTGTCCCCAAGGGCGGCCCCGATGGCGGCGACGGCGGTCGTGGCGGCAATGTCGTCATCCAGGCCGATGCTCAGCTGTCTTCGTTGATCGATTACCGCTTTAAGCATCACTTCCGCGCCGAGCGCGGCACGCACGGGCAGGGTGCCCGTCGTAACGGTAAGAGCGGCGAGGACCTGATTCTCAAGGTCCCCATGGGTACCGTGGTGCGTGAGCTCGACCCCGAGACGCAGACCCCGATGTTCGAGATTGCCGATCTTGTGCACGACGGCGAGCGCGTCGTCGTGGCGCCCGGTGGTGCCGGCGGTCTGGGCAATACCCACTTTGTGACGTCGGTGCGCCGCGCGCCCGCGTTCGCTCAGCTGGGCGAGCCGGCCGAGGAGCACTGGATTGAGCTCGAGATGAAACTCATGGCCGATGCCGCGCTCGTGGGCTTTCCCTCGGTGGGTAAGTCATCGCTCATTGCGCGCATGAGTGCCGCCCGTCCCAAGATTGCCGACTACCCGTTTACTACGCTCGTGCCGAACCTCGGCATGGTGCGTGCCGGCGAATATTCTTACGTCGTTGCCGACGTCCCCGGTCTTATCGAGGGCGCGAGCGAGGGCAAGGGCCTGGGTCACCAGTTCCTGCGCCACATTGAGCGTACGGCCCTGATCATGCATGTCGTCGACATGACGGGCGGTTTTGAGGATCGCGATCCGGTTGAGGACTATCGCATCATCAACCGCGAGCTCGAGCAGTATGGCGCCGAGCTTTCGGAGCGTCCTCAGATCGTTGTCGCCAACAAGTGCGATGCGCCGGGCACGGCTGACAAGATTGCCGACCTCAAACGCGCCGCGCTTGACGATGGCCATATGTTCTTTGCCGTGTCCGCCGTGACGGGCGCCGGTCTCAACACGCTGATGCTTGCCGTGGGCGAGCAGGTGGCTAAGCTTCGCGCCGAGCTGTCGGTCTCTGATGAGCCGGTCGATCTGCGCGACGAGGAGTGGGAGCGCCGCCGTCTGCAGCGCGAGAAGCGGTTCCGCATTGTCCAAGAAGAGCCCGGTGCCTTCCGCGTGGTCGGTCGTGCCATCGAGCGCATGGTCATCCAGACCGACTGGGAAAACGAGGAAGCCGTCATTTACCTGCAGCATAAGTTTGCGCGTATGGGTGTTGACGACGCGCTCGAGAAGGCCGGTTGCCGTGCGGGCGACGAGGTCCGCATTTGCCAGCGCGCCTTTGACTTTGAGGGCGCCGAGGACTTCTCGGAGTACGAGGAGCTCGAGGATGCTGGCGAGGACGTTGCCGTTGAAGCCATTGACGTGGCCGATGCTGCGGATGAGGGCGTCGAGGTTGTCGATGCGGCGGATGCCGCGGGCGATACCGAGACCTCGGAGGGCGAGTAAGCCATGTCGCTGCGCGGTGGAATCGGTCTGCCCGAGCTTCCTCTAGAGGACGGGCAGGAGTTTAGGCTCGGCATTATGGGTGGCACCTTTGATCCCATCCATTACGGGCACCTGGTGACCGCCGAGCAGGCGCGCGAGTCGCTCGACTTGGACGCTGTGCTTTTTATGCCGGCGGGCTCTCCTGCCTTTAAACTCGACAAACCGGTGACGCCGGCCGAGGACCGTTATGCCATGACGGTCCTCGCGACCGCCGCGAACCCGGCCTTTTTGGCAAGCCGCTTCGAGATCGATCGTGCCGGTGTCACCTACACAGCCGATACGCTGCGTGCCCTTCGCGAGTTTTACCCGCCACAGGTGAAGCTTTATTTTATTACGGGTGCTGATGCGATTATCGATATTGTAACCTGGCACAATGCAGATGAGATTGCCGAACTGGCAACCTTTATTGCGGCGACGCGTCCGGGCTTTGATATCGATACTGCTCGCGCGCGAATCAAAGAGTCGGGACTGCCATTTGACGTGCGCTATATCCAGATTCCGGCACTGGCGATTAGTTCGACCAACATTCGCAAGCGGGTTGCTCGCGGCATGAGCGTGCGCTATCTTACGAGCGAGTCCGTGCTCGGCTATATCCGCAAGCGTGGCCTGTATGCCGATCTTGGGCAAGACGATTTTGATTGATGGGGGAGAACGTTGTCGGTAGAAGAACAGTTTGAGGACGACGAGCGCGCGCTCTTGACGCGTATCCACGAATTGCTCGATGTGCGCATGAAGGATAAGCGTAAGCGCTACGTGCATTCGCTCGGGGTTGCCGAGACTGCGTTGCACCTAGCCGAGGTGTACGGTGTCGACCGCTTTGATGCCGCTGCCGCCGGCCTGATTCATGACTGGGACAAGGTGCTCTCCGACGACGAGCTGGTCACGCGCGCTCTGCATTATGGCATTAAGATTGCCGGCTCTCCGTCTGCCGCGACGCCGCTTTTGCATGGCCCAGTTGCCGCCTATGAGCTTCCGCAGCTTTTTCCCGAGCTGTCGCCGGCGGTCTTTCAGGCTGTCGACCGTCACACCGTGGGCGCTTGCGACATGACGCCGCTCGATATGGTGGTCTTTGTGGCCGATGCCATCGAACCCAACCGCCACGGCGATTATGCCCATGCGCTTCGCAAGATGGTGGGGAAGTCCTCGCTCGACGAGTTGTTCTTCTCCTGTTTTGCGCAGGGTCTGGTCTATGTGATCCAGACCGAGCGTTATCTCTATCCCACGGCTATTACGATTTACAACCATTACGCCCAGCTGCGCTAGCTCGGGTGCGTCTAGAAAGAGGTATTCCATGGCCGACGAGACCATGACCGACGAGCAGATTCTTGAAGGTGTGGAGCACAAGAGTTTCGTTGCCACGTCCGACCGCACTGCCGCCTCGCTGTCCGCGAGCGGTGTCGCCGCCGAGGATGTCGCCCGCGCCGCTGCGCAGGCCGCCTACGACAAGAAGGGCGAGGACGTTCAGGTGCTCGACCTGACCGAGCTTTCCGATGTGTGCGACTACTTTGTGCTTGCCACCGGTACCAACAACCGCCAGGTCGATTCGATCGTCGACGAGATCGAGGAGAAGGTCGCCGAGGCATGCGGTGAGCATCCGTTCTCCATCGAGGGCCGCGAGCAGAAGACCTGGATGCTCATGGACTACGGTTCGGTTGTCGTCCACGTCTTCACTCCCGAAGCCCGCGACTTCTACCGCCTCGAGAAACTCTGGGGAGACGCCCCCCAGCTCCCCCTCAACCTCCTCTAGTAGCTCATTTAAGACGGGGTTTATGTACCCTCACGCATATCGCCGGGCAGTTGCGGTTTTCCGCACCTGCCCGGCTTTCTTTTTGCCCAAAGGCGGTTAATCGTTGAAGCGGGATTGGCGGCCGAAGGATAGGGCGGTGTCGCCGAATTTGTCTCGGACGGCGTCGATAGCGACGGAGAGGTCGCGTCGGTCGCTGGATTGGGCTCCGCGGTCGTCGACTTCGCAGAACAGGTCGGTTTGGATCCCGCCTTGGTGGTCGAAGTCGCTCATGCCGATGCCCGCTAAGCGAACGTGCATTCCTTCCTGCCAGATGTTGTCGAGCAGTTCGAGTGCAACCGCCACGAAGATGTTTTCATCGTCGGTTGGATGAGGCAGCCGGCGCTGTGCCGTACGCCCACTGCCATACGAATACTTAAGCTTGAGCGTTACCGTGGCACCCGTCAGCCCCTGACGGCGCAGACGGCGTCCCACTGACTCTCCCAACAGCGCAATCGCCGCCTCAATATCCCCACGCTCAGTCAAATCTTTAGCAAAGGTGCGTTCATTGCTGACCGACTTGACCTCGCGCTCCTCATCGAGACTCGTGACTTCGGAGATTTCGAGTCCCAGCGCACGCTGGCGCATGCGCTCGCCGTTGACGCCAAAAATAGAGGCCAAGGTGGATTCCGGTGCACGTGATAGCTCGCCGAGGGTGTAGATGCGCATGCGGCGCAGTCGCTCCTCGGCCGAGCGACCGATGCCGCTCATGGCAGATACCGGCAGCGCGGCCAAAAAGCGCTGCTCGGTTCCGGGGCGCACGATGGTCAGCCCAAACGGCTTATCCCGCTCGCTTGCGATCTTTGCGACCGTCTTGTTGCAGCCCACGCCGATGGAGCACGTCACTCCCAGCGCTGCCACGCGGTCGCTTATACGCCGCGCAACTAGCAGCGGGTCTTCGGGCGCAAAGCGGCCCGGTGTGATATCGATAAAGGCTTCGTCGATGGATACGCGCTCCACGCGCGGCGTTTCCTCGGCAAGAATCGCCATGACCTGCGCGCTGACCTCACGATAGCGATCAAAATGCCCATGCGTCCAAATGGCCTGCGGGCACAGGCGCCGTGCCTCGGCCGAGGGCATGGCAGAGTGCACGCCAAAGCGACGCGCCTCATACGAACACGTGGACACGACGCCACGCGAATCGGCGTCTCCGCCCACGATGAGCGGCTTGCCGCGCCACTCGGGATGATCGAGCATCTCCACGCTCGCAAAAAACGCATCGAGGTCCATCAGGCCCACCGCCGGACCCGTCCAGGGAGGCGGCGTGACGCCCGTGGCATCCTCATAACCGTATGTATGTTCGCGTCTTTCCATGTCATGAGTATACCGCGCAGCTCATGTGGGGTGCGTGTATGTGCTTGCAAATCCCGAATTCTTGTCTAAGATATGGATTTGCCCTCGACTACACCGAAGAAGTTGGTCTCACGGACTTCACCTGCCCGCGTCGATGGCGTATTATGTTCAACTGTTTGTTTGTAGTTGCAGCCTAAAGCTGCTTGGTTGGAGGAGTTTCCTTTGGCAGTCAAGATTCGCCTTGCTCGTCACGGCGCTAAGAAGCGTCCGTACTACCGTGTCGTCGTCGCCGATTCCCGCGCCCCGCGTGACGGTCGTATCATCGAGGAGGTTGGCCGCTACAACCCGATGACCGCCCCCAAGACCATCAACCTCGACCTCGAGAAGATCGCCGACTGGCAGTCCAAGGGCGCTCAGCTCACCGACGCCGTCGCCGCTCTGGTCAAGGCCGCCAACGAGGGCGAGAAGACCGAGACCGTCGTCAAGAAGTCCAAGAAGCAGCTCGCCAAAGAGGCCGAGGCCGCTAAGGCTGCCGCTGAGGCCGCTGAGGGCGCCGAGGAGTAAATCGTGCCTGAGGTTGACGCTGCACAGCTCGAGGGTGAGGCAATGCTCTCAGATCGCATCGCCGATCTCGTCGAATATCTCGTTGTTCAGATCGTCGACGACCCGGATTCCGTGAGCCTTGAGGTCATCGATGGTGACGACGCCTCTACGATTGAGGTTTCGGTCGCCGAGGATGACGTCGCTAAGGTCATCGGCCGTCGTGGCCGTACCATCAAGGCCATTCGCACGCTCGCCCGTGCACTGGCCGCTCGCCTCGACACTGCTGTCGAGGTAGAGGTTCTGGGCTAGGACCTTGAGGTCCCAGTACAAAAACATCGCCCGTGTGGTCAAGCCGCACGGAAGGAAGGGGGAGGTCCTCGCGCAGCCGCTGCGGGGGCTTCCTTCTGTATTAGAGCCGGGCATGCGCGTCGCCCTGACGCCGCCGGCGCTCAAGCGCGACCGCTTTTGCACGGTCGTGTCCGTCACCGATACGGGCGATGGCGATCTGGTCTCGTTTGAGGGCATTGACGACTTGACGGCCGCCGAGGGCATCACGGGATGCTATGTGCTGGCAAATCGTGACGACTTTGAGCTCGATTCGCTCGACGCTGCCTATACCGACCTGATGGGTCGCGAGGTGGTCGACGAGCGTTTCGGTTCGCTCGGCACGATCGTCGAGATCATGTCGACGCCCGCTAACGATGTTTGGGTTGTCGAGGGCGATCGGTACGGCGAGGTACTGATTCCCGTGATCGAGCAGGTTGTGCTCGATCTTCCCGACACAGGAACAATTTCCGTCCACGTTATGGACGGCCTGATCGATATGGACAAGTAGGGAGGACAACATGCTGATTGAGACCCTTTCGGTCTTTCCCGAGATGTTTGAGCCCGTCATGTCCACATCGATTTTGGGCCGCGCCCGCAAGGCCGGCCTTTTTGATTTTAAGGCGTATAACCTGCGCGACTGGACGCACGACCGCCATCGTACCGTCGATGACGAGCCGTACGGCGGCGGGCAGGGCATGCTTATGAAGGTCGAGCCTATCGCAGAGGCCATCGAGGCCATTAGCGCAGAGGGTCCCAAGCCCACTGTGGTGTTCTTTACCCCCTGTGGCGAGCCCTTTACGCAGCATGTGGCCGAGCGCCTGCTCAAAAGTGAGCGCCTGCTGTTTGTGTGCAGCCGTTACGAGGGCGTCGACGAGCGCGCGTATGCGTATGCCGATGAGCGTCTGTCGATTGGCGACTATGTGCTTACGGGCGGCGAACTTCCCGCTATGGTCGTTGCCGATGCCGTCGTACGCCTCATTCCCGGCGCCCTTGGTGACGAGATGAGCAACGTCGACGAGTCGTTCTCGACCGCCGAGGACGGAGGCCTGCTCGAGTACGCGCAGTACACCCGTCCTGCCGAGTTCAACGGCGAGGGCGTGCCTCCGGTGCTTGTGAGCGGCGATCACGCCAAGGTCGATGCCTGGCGTCGCAAGAACGCCATCGAGCGCACCTGCCGCTGGCGTCCCGACTTGATCGAGACGGCACGGCTGACGCCCGAGGAGCGCGCTTACGCGCAGGAGATTCTTGACGCTTCGTATTCGCAGAGCGAGGAGTGAGTATGGTTCCTACGCAACATTCCGCGTTGAGGGGCGTTTTTGAGTGGATCGCGGTCATCGCGATCGCGCTGGTCGCCACCTTCCTGATTCGCTCGTTTGTGGTCGAGCCCTTTGTGGTGCCCACCGGCTCCATGGAGTCCACGATCGAGATTGGCGACCAGATCTTGGCACAAAAGGTGAGCCTCGAGCTCGGTCAGCCCGTCAAGCAGGGCGATATCGTGGTGTTTCACAACCCCGATGGCACCTCCGAGCATGATGTTCTTGTCAAGCGCGTTATTGCCACGGCCGGCCAGACGGTCGACCTGCAGGATGGCAAGGTGGTCGTTGACGGCCAAGCGCTCGACGAGGACTATACGACGGGCATGAGCTGGCCACTTTCGGTCCAAGCGCCCGGCGCTCAGGTAAGCTATCCCTACACCGTTCCCGACGGGTGCGTGTGGGTGATGGGCGACAACCGCGAAAACTCTGCCGACTCACGCTACTTTGGTCCCGTCGATCGCTCTGATTTGATCGCTGTGGCACTCGTTCGCTACTGGCCGCTCAACCGCATCGGCGCTATCGACTAAAAACCGCTATAGTACAGTACCTAACCGTGTAATCGTTTCGACGAGGGGATATTAGAGGCATGAACGCTTCATCGCTTTCCTTCCAAGACATCATCCTGCGCCTCCAGCAGTACTGGGGCGAGCAGGGCTGCGTCATTATGCAGCCCTATGACTCCGAGGTCGGTGCCGGTACCTTCCATACCGCGACCACGCTGCGCTCGCTCGGTCCCGCCGAGTGGCGCACCTGCTATGCGCAGCCCTGCCGCCGTCCCGCCGACGGCCGCTACGGCGAGAACCCCAACCGCATGCAGCACTACTATCAGTTCCAGGTGCTCATCAAGCCCTCGCCGGTCAACGCCCAGGAGCTCTACCTGGGTTCGCTGGCCGCCATTGGCCTGGACCCCAACGACCATGACGTCCGCTTTGTCGAGGACGACTGGGAGAGCCCGACCCTTGGCGCCTGGGGCCTTGGCTGGGAGGTCTGGCTCAATGGCATGGAGGTCACGCAGTTTACGTACTTCCAGCAGGTGGGCGGCATCGAGGTTGATCCCGTGCCCGTCGAGATCACCTATGGTCTGGAGCGTATCGCCATGTACGCCCAGGGCGTCAACTCCGTCTACGACCTGGTGTGGAGCTACCTGCCCGACGGCACGCCCATGACCTATGGCGACGTGTTCCTCGAGAACGAGCGCGAGTTCAGTGCCTATAACTTTGAGGTCGCCAACGTGGAGATGATGCGTCAGAAGTTTGATGACTACGAGGCCGAGTGCCACTCCTGCCTGGAGCGCAAGCTGCCGCTGCCGGCATATGACTGCGTCATGAAGTGCAGCCACGCTTTCAACCTGCTCGATGCTCGCGGTGCGCTGTCCGCGGTCGAGCGTGCTAACTACATCCTGCGCGTCCGCGCCGTCGCCAAGGCGTGCTGCGAGGCCTATATGGCCGAGGTCGCCGGAGTCAACGAGAATGCCGACCAGGAAGGCGAGGTGGCGTAAGCCATGGCAGACGCTAAGGATTTCCTGTTTGAGATCGGTACGGAGGAAATGCCCTCCGCACCGCTGAACAATGCCGTCAAGCAGCTCGGCACCATGATCGCCAAGGGCCTCGACGAGGCCGGTCTGGCCCATGGCGAGGTCCGCGTGATCTCGAGCCCGCGTCGTCTGGCTGCGCTCGTGGCCAACGTCGCCACCGCCACCGATGAGGTCCATGAGGTCAAGCGCGGCCCCGCAGCAAACATTGCTTTTGATGCCGACGGCAACGCCACCAAGGCCGCCCAGGGCTTTGCCCGCAAGTGCGGTGTGTCTGCCGAGGACCTGGTTCGTCGCGAGGATACCGACGGCCGTGAGTACGTGTTCGCCGAGAAGAACATTCCCTCCGCTCCGGCTACGCCGATCCTGACGGCTCTGTGCGAGAAGACCATCGCCGGCCTGCAGTGGCCCAACTACCGCAGCCAGCGCTGGGGCCACGAGCACGCGACTTTTGTTCGTCCGGTCCGTTGGATTTGCTGTCTTTTGGGCGAGGATGTTGTGCCCGTGTCGTTTGCCGACGTGACGAGCGGCAACACCACGCGCGGTCATCGCGTACTTGGCCCTGGCGACCATGTGGTTGCCAGCCCCGCTGTTTACGAGCAGGTGCTCGAGGACGCCGGTGTGCTTTCTGCCGAGCGTCGTCGTGAGGCCATCCTCGCCGGTATCGCCGAGGTTGAGGCTGCCCGTCCCGGCTGCCATGTCGATACGCCCAAGAAGGTCTTTGAGGAGGTCATTAACCTCTGCGAGTGGCCGACGGTGCTCGTCGGTACCTTCGATGAGGAGTTCCTCAAGGTCCCGCACGAGATCATCTGTGAGTCCATGCTCACCAACCAGCGCTACTTCCCGATATATGACGGCGAGGGTAAGCTCACGCGTGAGTTCGTGGTCGTTTCCAACAGCAAGCCCGAGAATGCCGAGCGCGTGATCGACGGTAATGAGCGCGTCGTGCGCGCCCGTCTGGACGACGCCAAGTTCTTCTACGAGGAGGACCTGAAGATCTCCCTCGACGATTTCCGTGAGCGTCTGGCCAAGGTTGCCTTCCAGGAGAAGCTCGGTAGCGTGCTCGCCAAGTCCGAGCGCATCGAGCAACTCGCGCTCTCTATTGCCCGCGAGGCTCATCTGGGCGCCCACCTTGCCGCCGACGCTGCTCGCGCCGCGCACCTGTGCAAGGCCGACCTGGTATCCAACGCCGTTGTCGAGTTCACGAGCCAGCAGGGCGTGATGGGCGGTTATTACGCGACTGCGATGGGGGAGAACGACGAGGTCGCTCATGCTATTCGTGATCACTATCGTCCTCGCTTTGCCGGTGACGAGCTGCCCGAGGGCACCGCTGGCTGCATCGTGGCCTGCGCCGACAAGCTCGATACCATCGCCGGTATCTTTGCCATCGGCGAGCCCCCGACCGGTTCCTCCGACCCCTACGCGCTGCGTCGTGCCGCTATCGGCATCATCAACATCCTGCGCGACCGTCTGCCGATCGACCCTACGTTGCTCATCGACTTCGCCCTCGAGCTCTACAGTGAGCAGGGCATTGAGTTCGACGCCGCCGAGGTCGCCCAGCAGGTTCGCGACTTCTTCCATGGCCGCCTGGTGAGCATGGCCCGTGACGAAAAGATTCCGGCCGATACCGTTGCCGCCGTCTCCGCGGTGCACATCATCGCCCCGTCCGTCTTCTTCGCCCGCTGCGCCGCCCTCGACGAGGCCCGCAAGAACGACGCTGAGACGTTCGACAACCTGGCTACCGCCTATGCCCGCGCCGCGCACATCTCCAAGCCCGAGCTGGGTGCGGAGTACGACCGCGCCCTGATGGGCGAGGTCGAGCTCGCGCTTGCCGACGCCTCCGAGGCCGCTCAGACCGCCGTCGATGCTGCTCTCGCTGCCGAGGATTACCCTGCCGCATTTGCCGCCCTCGCCGCCCTGCGTGCCCCCATCGACCGCTTCTTCGATGAGGTTATGGTCATGGACAAGGACGAGCAGCTTCGCGATAATCGCCTTAAGCTGCTCAACCGCTTCGAGGCCGTTTTCTCCGGCATCGCCAACATCGGTGAGCTTGCCCGCAAAAAGTAAGCTAGCCTGCGCATAAGCGCAAAAGGAGCCCCGCATGGATTGCCCGGTCACCGCTCGTCCCACCGTTATCGTTATCTCCGACTCGCTCGGTGATACCGCTTGTGAGGTGGTGCTTGCGGCGTCCGGGCAATTTGATGAAGGGGCTTTTCGTCTCTTGCGCCTGCCCAAGGTGAACTCAGTGGAGCAGGTCAAGTCGTTTGTGGGTCCGCGTGTCGATGCGGACCATCGCGATATCGCCGTGTTCCATACCATCGTCGACCCGGCGCTTCGTGCTCGCGTGCTCGACTACTTGGGCATGCTGCACATTCGCTCGGTCGACCTGATCGGTCCGACCCTCGCCGTGCTGTCGTCGCTTATCGGTGTGCCGCCCAAGGGCGTCGCGGGCGTGATTCACAGGACCGATGACCGCTATTTCCATCGTATCGAGGCCATGGAGTATTTCGTTGAGCACGATGACGGGCGCGGTTGCGACGATCTGTCGGGTGCCGATATCGTGCTGCTGGGCGTATCGCGCACGTCCAAGACGCCGCTGTCGATGTATTTGGCCTATCAAGGTTACAAGGTTGCCAATGTTCCGTTGGCCCATGGCGTGGAGCCGCCGAAGTCGATTTACGAGGTCGACCCGATGCGGTTGTTTGGCCTGATTTCGACCGTCGACGTTATTTCTGAGATTCGCGATAGCCGCTTGGGCGATGACTACGCCCGTGCCGTTGCCGGCTCATATGCCGAGCCCGAGAGTGTACGCAGTGAGCTCGAGGAGGCTCGTGCCCTTATGAAGCGCCTGGGCTGCTTTGTGGTGCGCACCGACGGCAAGGCAATCGAGGAGAGCGCCTCCGAGATCATCAGCCACTTGGAGGAAATCCAAGAAGCCCGTGCCCGCCGCGCCACCCGTCGAGCCCAACAAAGCTAGTTTATTGGGGTAGCTAAAAATGCCCCGTCTAAAATAACTAACTAAAAATAATGCACGAGAATGGTAAAGCGATTTAGCAAGAAACTGGCATTTGACCTGCAAGCCTCTTGCATTGGTATCTTCATAAGGTAACCACCTTTACCTACCGTTTACCGCCATATTTACCACGTTTACCAACCCCCGCGTCCTCTGCGCAAGCCCGCTCAATGCTCGCCGTATAGTACCCTCACGGCTCGCATACGGCGGGTCGATTCGTCACCACGGTCGTGCGCGTAAGTGCATGGAAGGGGAAGTATCGTGAGCGATTGCAAGAGGGTTTACCGTTTTGGAACCGACGCCCAGGGCACCTGTGTCACTGAGGGCGACAAGTCCATGAACTTCGTGCTTGGCGGCAAGGGCGCAAACCTTGCCGAGATGAGCCGCATCGGCCTGCCGGTTCCCGGTGGCTTTACCATTACCTGCCAGACCTGTGTCGAGTACTCCGGCGCCGGCAACGTCTGGCCCGAAGGCGCACTCGACGAGATCGTTGCCGCCGAGGCCGACCTCGAGGCCCGCTGCGGAAAGAAGCTCGGTGACGCCTCCGATCCGCTACTCGTGTCGGTTCGCTCGGGCGCTCCGTTTTCCATGCCCGGTATGATGGATACGGTCCTCAACCTGGGCCTCAACGACGACTCCGTTCAGGGTCTCATCGCCCAGACGCAAAATCCGCGTTTTGCCTGGGATAGCTACCGCCGCTTTATCCAGATGTTCTCCAACGTCGTCATGGGCGTCGACGCCGACCTGTTCGAGAATGCACTGACCCAGGCACGCTTGGTCGCCGGCGTCCGCGTCGATTCCGAGCTTTCGGCCGAGGACCTGCAGGAGCTCGTCGAGACCTTCAAGGGCATCTTCTCCGAGAACGTCGAGGCCGCCCTGTATCCCGAGCTCGAGGTTGCCGACGGCAAGCCCGTTTTCCCGCACGATCCTGAGCTTCAGCTGCGCCTTGCCATCCAGGCTGTCTTTGGCAGCTGGATGAACGAGCGCGCCTGCATCTACCGCAAGCAGCATGGTATTTCCGACGAGCTCGGCACCGCCGTCAACGTGCAGGCCATGGCCTTTGGCAACAAGGGCGAGACTTCTGCGACCGGTGTTGCCTTTACGCGCAACCCGGCCGACGGCACCAAAGAGTTCTACGGCGACTTTCTGGTCAACGCCCAGGGCGAGGACGTTGTCGCCGGCATCCGCAACACCGAGCCCATCGCCGACCTCAAGGCTACCCCGGGCCTTGAGTCCGCGGGAGAGGAGCTTGAGCGCGTCTTCCTGACGCTCGAGGATCACTATCGCGATATGTGCGACATCGAGTTCACCATCGAGCAAGGTAAGCTCTGGATGCTCCAGACCCGCGTGGGCAAGCGTACCGCAACCGCCGCTCTGCGTATCGCCATCGAGATGGTCGAGGAGGGCCTGATCACCCGCGAGGAAGCTGTGAGCCGCATCGATCCCTCGCAGCTCGACCAGCTTCTGCACCCGCAGTTTGACGCCTCCAAGAAGTACGAGGCGCTGGCCAGCGGTCTTAACGCCAGCCCCGGTGCCGCCGTGGGCGAGGTCGTGTTCTCGAGCGATGACGCCGTCGCGCGCGCCAACGAGGGTCATAAGGTCATTCTGGTTCGTTGGGAGACCAACCCCGACGACCTGAAGGGTATGGTTGCCGCCGAGGGCATCCTGACCAGCCACGGTGGCAAGACGAGCCATGCCGCCGTTATCGCCCGCGGCATGGGTACGCCCTGCGTCTGCGGCGTTGAGCGCTTCCATATCGACGCTGCTGAGAAGGTCGTGCGTATCGAGGGCAGTGACCGCGTGCTGCACGAGGGCGATGTCATTTCCATCGACGGCACCCAGGGCGTCGTCGTCGACGGTCCCGTCGACCTAGTCTCCGCCGAGCTTACCGGCGACCTGGACACCATCCTGTCCTGGGCCGACGAGATCCGTTTGGACGAGACCGACGGTCACGCCAACCACGTGCGCGTCAACGCCGACAACCCCGAGGATGCCGAGCTCGCTCTTGAGTTTGGCGCCGAGGCTATTGGCCTGTGCCGCACCGAGCACATGTTCCTGGGCGATCGTAAGAACATTATCCAGAGCTTCATCCTGTCTGACGATGAGGCCGTGAAGCAGCAGGCTCTGGCCGACCTGCTCAAGGTTCAGACCGAGGACTTCCTTGCGATGTTCAAGACCATGTCTGGTCGCGATGTGGTCGTCCGCCTGCTCGATCCGCCGCTTCATGAGTTCTTGGATAATCCTCGCGAGCTCGAGGTCGCCATCACCAAGAAGGAGGCCGCCGGCGCTCCCGAGGAGGAGCTCACTGCCCTGCGCGCCCGCCTGCGTCGCATTGACGGCATGGTCGAGTCCAACCCGATGCTCGGCCTGCGCGGCGTGCGCCTGTCCGTCGTCTTTGGCGATCTGCCGCTCATGCAGGTCCGCGCCGTCGCCAGGGCTGCTGCCCGCCTTATCAAGGATGGTGTCGACCCGCGCCCCGAGATCATGGTTCCGCTCGTTTCCATTACGGCTGAGCATGTCCAGACCCGCGAGGTCATCGAGCGCGTGATCGCCGAGGTTTCCGACGAAGAGGGCGTCGAGCTCAATATTCCCGTGGGCACGATGCTCGAGCTGCCGCGCGCCTGCATGGTCGCTGACGAGATCGCCCATCACGCAGACTTCTTCTGCTTTGGCACCAACGACCTCACCCAGACCACCTTCGGCTTCTCCCGCGATGATGCCGAGGCCAAGTTCATTCCGCTGTACATGCACAAGAAGATCTTGAAGGACAACCCCTTCGAGACCATCGACGTGGCGGTGCTCGAGCTCGTGCGTATGGCTGTCGAGAAGGGTCGCGCCACCAACCCCGACATGCACTTTGGCGTGTGCGGCGAGCACGGCGGCGACCCCAAGTCCATCAAGGGCCTGTTTAACGTGGCCGACGTGGACTACGTGTCCTGCTCGCCCTATCGCGTGCCCCTCGCACGCCTGGCTGCCGCTCAGGCCAAGCTCGAGGCCAAGCGTTCCGCCTAATGTTCTGGGTTTAGACGCCTAGCGTAGCCCCCTTCATGCCGCCCGTCTCATTCGTGAGACGGGCGGCTATCATGTGCGGGTTTTGTCTTTTTGTCTGCGTAAAAAATTGTTCTTGCAGCAGAAACCCGCGCGTGTATACTCGAATACGTTTGTTCAACTACGTGCCGGCCAAGGTGGTACGGCACCTCTAGAAGAGTAAGGAATTGCACATGGATTACATCCGCGCAATCGAGCGTCAGCAGATCCGCGAGGACATTCCTCAGGTTCGCGTCGCCGACAACGTCAAGGTTCACTACCGCATTAAGGAAGGCGACCGCGAGCGCATCCAGGTCTTCCAGGGCGACGTCATCCGCATGGCCGGCGCCGGTGCCCGCGAGACCTTCACCGTCCGCAAGATGTCCTTCGGTGTCGGTGTTGAGCGTACCTTCCCGCTTCACAGCCCCAAGATCGCCAAGCTCGAGGTCGTTCGTCATGGTCGCGTCCGTCGCGCCAAGCTGTACTACCTCCGCGACAAGGTGGGCAAGGCTGCTCGCATCCCCGAGAAGCGCTAAGAAGATCGCAGCGTCTGTCCACTCGTTTGGACACAAGGGTCACCTTCGGGTGGCCCTTCTTTTTATCTGATTTGCATGCAAGGAGGGCCTGGTATGGCCAATATGACGAGCTCGGTTTCGGCATCGCAGGTTGCCGGCGAGCTGGCGAGCGCCACGTTTGAGGAGATCCCCGCCCTCGTGGAGCATTATCGCGAGGATCCGCGCCAGCAGGTGATTAAGGCTTGCGAACGTGCCCTTAAGCGCCATGCCAAGGAACTTGCCGAGCGCGAGCGCGTCGACGGCATGTACGAGCTGATGCACGAGCTCGGTGGGGATGGCGTGGTCGTGGGCGTCGACGAGGTGGGTCGCGGCTCGGTGGCCGGTCCTTTGACGGTGTGCGCCGTGTGCCTTCCTATGGAGCCGCGCGTCTGGGGCATCAACGATTCCAAAAAGCTCACGCCGGCGCGCCGCGAGCTGCTCTCGGTGAAGATTGCCGAGGTCGCGACTGCTATCGGCTTTTGTCATATCGCGCCTGCGGATATCGATGATATGGGTATGGCCCGGGCCATCCGCGCTGCCGTCGAGGGAGCCGTGGCCGATACGGGGCTTGAACCCGACTGCGTCCTCATGGATGGCAACCCCTTGGGCGCCGTTCCCAACGAGCGCGATGTGGTGAAGGGCGACGCCAAGATCGCCTGCATCGCCGCGGCGTCCATCATGGCCAAGGTCACGCGTGACGAGATGATGGTCGAGTACGACGCCGAGTATCCCGAGTACCATCTGGCCGAGTCGAAGGGCTATGCGAGCCCCGAGCATATCGAGGCTATTCGCAAACATGGACTTTGTCCGCTGCACCGCGTGAGCTTTTGCGGAAACTTTCTGCAGACCGAGCGGCTTTTCTAGGTCAATTGTGGAGATAGAGACCTTAAAGGTTCTATAAACCTGCTGGTAGCGGGCCGTATGCAACAGCATTGCTGCGTACGGCCCGTTTTTTGTCGGCATTTGGTCAGCTTTTGGTTTGTTTCCGGTACTTACCCGCATGAAAGGTGCCCTCATCATCGGGGCAATGCAGTGTGCGGGAAAGGAGACCCCATGAGTGCCGCAAGCAAAAAGAGCAAGACGCAGCAGCTCAAGGAGCGTTGGGAAAACGGCGAGCTCGACTGCGGGGCGATGACGCCCGAGTTTATCAAGGGACTCAGTCCCCGCGAGCTGGGCATGCTGGGCGAGCTGATCACCATCGACTACTTTAACGAGCGCGGCTACACCTTGCTGGAGCAGGGTTATCGTTGCACCGAGGGCGAGGCCGATCTGGTGCTGCTCGATGAGCTCGACGATGTCGTGGTGATGGCCGAGGTCAAGACCAGACGCGTCGCATTGGATTGCAACACGCGGGTCTTTCCCGAGGAGGCCGTGGATGCCCAAAAGCAACGCCGCTACCGCCGCATCGCAAGTTGCTATCTCATGGAGCATTATCCGCTCAAGGCGATTCGCTTCGATGCCGTGGGTGTCACCATTCGCGGCGGGCATATCGCCGAGATCGAGCATCAGTACAACGCATTCGATTGGCAGGTGTCGTGATGGCGTTCGAGACGTTTGCCGTTCACGCGGCCTGCATTCGCGGCGTCGAGGCGATTCACGTCACGGTCGAGGTCTCGCTTGCCGGCGGCGTTCCGGGCATCCAGATGCTCGGCATTCCGAGTATGGAGGTGATGGAGTCACGCGGTCGTATTCGCTGCGCGATGCGCTCCGCCGGGTTCGAGATCCCACGCTCGGGCATTACGGTCAACCTGGCGCCCGGCGATATTCGCAAGACCGGTAGCGGCTTCGATCTGCCCATCGCCATCGCGGTTCTGGCGGCCGATGGGCAGATTCCCCGTGACAACCTCGATCGCTGCCTTATCGCCGGCGAGCTCGGCTTGGACGGTACGGTGCTTCCCGTCAAGGGCGAGGTGGCGTTTCAGCTGCTGGCTCGCGACATGGGGCTGTCTTTTATCGCCGGCAGGTCAGACCAGCATGTGCCACTCGCGGGCGTGGATTGTGGATTCATCGATCATTTGTCTCAGCTTGCCCATGGCATGGGCGATGCCGCGCGGCACTACTTGGATTCCGAGGGCGTCGAGGCGACCTTTGAGCCCGAGCTCGACTATGCCGACGTACTGGGGCAGGAGGTCGCCAAGCGCGGCATGGCGCTTGCGGCGGCAGGAGAACTCGGCTTGCTTATGATCGGGTCCCCGGGATCGGGCAAGACGATGCTTGCGCGCCGTATGACCGGCATCCTGCCTGAGCTTTCCGTTGAGGATCAGCAGGAGGCGCTGTGCATCCATTCGGTTTTGGGCGAGAACATCGATGGCCTGTTGGCGGGGCACCGGCCCTTCCGCAGCCCGCATCACAGCATTTCGACCGCGGGCCTCATCGGCGGAGGACGCCCGGTGCATCCGGGTGAGATTAGCCTGGCTCATGGCGGCGTGCTCTTTTTGGACGAGCTTGCCGAGTTTCCCACGGGTGTGCTGCAGACGCTGCGTCAGCCCATCGAACGCGGCTACGTCAGGATCGTACGCGTCGACGGGGCCTTTACCTTCCCGTCGCGCTTTCAGCTGCTGGCTGCGAGCAATCCCTGCCCCTGCGGTTATTTTGGGCGACCGTGAGGTGCCATGCCGCTGCTCGGCATCGATGGTGGAGCGCTATCGGGCAAAGCTGCGCGGTCCTTTGGCGGACCGTATCGACATGATGATCGATGTGACCCGTCCCGACCCTCAGGTGATTATCGAGGGCGCGGAGGGTATGTCGTCGGCCGAGTTACGTGACTACGTTGTGCGCGGTCGCGCTTTTCGCGCTTGGCGCGAATCCCGTATGGACGATGCGGATGCCGAGGCCGAGGATGACGAGACGCGGTCCATTGACGGCGTCGTTTCGACCTTTGAGCTCGATGATGCTGCCGAGAAATGCGTACTCGGCCTGTCCAAACGCACACATCTCACGGGGCGTGGTATCGTGCGCTTGGTTCGCATTGCGCGCACGATCGCCGATGTCGCCGAGAGCGAGCAAGTGACGCAGGATCACGTGCTCGAGGCGGCGATGTACCAGGGAAGGAGGGACCAATGATGGCCGAGGGGACCTTTGAGCTGCATCCAGGTGATGCGTTGTATCCCGAGTCCGTTTTGGAGCTTTCTGATGTACCCCAGACGCTTTATGTGCGCGGCAACCCCGAGGTGCTTTCGACGCCCGCGCTCTCCATCATCGGCGCGCGCAAGGCCTCGCCGTATGGTCTTGCCGTGGCAGAGCTTGCCGCAAAGGTGGCGGTCGAGGCGGGCGTGACGGTAGTTTCGGGCGGCGCGGTCGGTTGTGACCAGGCCTCGGGTTGGGCTGCGGTCAACGCCGGCGGCAAACACGTTGTGGTGCTGGGGACGGGCGCCGACGTGGTCTACCCGCGTTCGAGCGCGGGGCTAATTACGCGCACGCTCGATACGGGTGGCGCGGTCGTGTCGATCTCTCCGTGGGGAATGGGTCCGCGCAAGTTTGCCTTTCCGCGCCGGAATCGCGTGATCGCGGCCCTGTCGCAAGCCCTCTTTGTATCCGAGGCGGGTATGCCTTCCGGGACGTTTTCCACAGCCGAGGCTGCTATGGATTTGGGGCGCGAGCTGCTTGCCGTGCCGGGGTCGATTTTGTCTCCCGAGTCGCGCGGTACCAACTATCTCATCGCCAACGGGGCCTGCTGCATTGTCGACGAGGAGTCCATCGAGATGGCTATCTCTCGCATCTACGGCACCCTGCGCTACTCGCGCCCCGATGCTCCCGGCATTGCCGACCTGAATCCAACACAGCAGACCGTGATGCATGCGCTCATCGCCTCTCCGCTCAAGGTCGACGACATCGCGGCGCTCGTCTCACTCGATGCTGTCGGCGTACTCAAACTCTTGGGTTCGCTTGAACTCGAGGGCCTTATCGAGCGCATGATGGATGGAAGGTATGCGCCCTCCAAGTTTGCCCTTCACGCCCAGACGCCCTTCGGTCACAATGGAAAACGTGTCAATTAGAAAGGTGTTTGCAGATGCAGTTCGATCAGGTGACGGTTATCGGTGGCGGTCTGGCGGGTTCGGAATGCGCGATCCAGCTGGCAGACCGCGGGTTTGCCGTAAAGCTGTGCGAGATGCGCCCCCAGGTGAGCTCCCCGGCTCACCATACCGATCACCTGGCAGAGCTCGTCTGCTCCAATTCGTTTAAGTCGACCCGTCCAGATTCCGCTGCTGGCCTACTAAAAGCCGAGCTCGAGCGCATGGGTTCGGTGCTGCTCGATTGCGCCCATCGCGCGGCTGTTCCCGCCGGTGGCGCCCTGGCGGTCGACCGCGTCAAGTTTTCCGAGCTTGTCGAGGCCGAGGTTGCCGCCCGTCCCAATATCGAGATCATTCACGGCGAGGTTACGCAGATTCCCGAGGGTCACGTGGTCATTGCCGCGGGCCCCTTGTGCTCGCCGGCGCTGAGCGAAGAGGTCATGAAGCTCGTCGGCGGCGACGCCCTTGCGTTCTTCGATGCCGCGGCTCCGATCGTCGATGCCTCCACGCTCGATATGGACGTGCTGTTCTCGCAGTCGCGCTACGAGGAGCAGGGGAGCGGCGACTATCTCAACGCCCCGCTCAACAAGGAGGAGTACGAGGCCTTTATCGAGGCGCTCACCACGGCCGACCGCGTGGTGCTCAAGGACTTTGAGGGCGGCGATCTGTTCCAGGCCTGCCAGCCTGCCGAGGAGGTTGCGCGCACCGGCAAGGACGCTATTCGCTTTGGCGCCATGAAGCCCGTCGGCCTCACCGACCCGCGTACCGGACGTCGCCCTTGGGCGGCGATTCAGCTGCGTGCCGAGAACAAGGAGAAGACCGCCTATAACCTGGTGGGCTTCCAGACCAATCTGACCTTTGGCGAGCAGAAGCGCGTCTTCCATATGGTGCCGGGCCTGGAGAACGCTGAGTTCTTCCGCTACGGTGTCATGCACCGCAATACCTTTGTCGACGCCCCGCACGTGCTCGATGGCACCTTTGCCGTGCCCGGTACCGGTGTGCGCCTGGCCGGTCAGATCACCGGCACCGAAGGCTATATGGAGGCCGTGGCGACCGGTCTGCTCGCTGCGCTCAACACCTATGCCGAGGCTATCTGTGCGGCTCCTGTCGAGCTGCCGCGCGTGGGCGCTCTGGGCGCGCTCGTGGGCTATGCGACCGATCCTGCCACCGTGGGTTATCAGCCTATGCATGTCAACTTTGGCCTGGTGCCGCCACTCGAGGATGGTAAGCGCCGCAGCAAACGCGACCGCTACCAGGCTTATGCGGATCGCGCCCTCGAGGCCCTTGATGCCTATCTGACCACTCGCCCCGATCTTTTTGGAGGCGACCGGTCATAGCCTGTGACCTGTACGACACCGTCGACTCGTTTATCGCCTATATCGCACGTGTCGAGGGACTTTCTCCCAACACGGTGACGGCCTATGGCTCGAGGCTGGAGCGCTTTGCTGCCTGGTGCGAGCGCGAGGATATCGATGCCTTCGCTGCCGACGTGCGCACCATTCGTCGCTATCTTGCCGAGCTTTCGCGTGAGCAGGTGGCTTCCCGAACGCTTGCGGCGCATCTGTCGGCTATCCGATCTCTCTATCGCTGGATGGCTGCCGAGGGGATTGTCGAGGGCGATGCGGTGTCGGCGATCGCATCGCCTAAGCTGCCGCGTGACCTGCCGGGCGTCCTTACGACTCAGCAGGTCGAGGTGCTCCTCAAAGCCCCCGATACCTCAACACCAGCGGGACTGCGCGATGCGGCGATGCTCGAGCTGCTTTATGCATCCGGCGCCCGTATCTCTGAGCTCGCAGCACTCAATGTGGAGTCTATCGCTTGGTCCGAACGCACGTTGCGCCTGTGGGGCAAGGGGAGCAAAGAACGTATCGTCCCTCTGTATCGTCGTGCGCTCGAGGTGACGCGTCTCTATATTGAGGAGGGGAGGCCGGAGTTGCTCGCTCAGGCAAAGCGCCGCGACCTCGCTACCGGGCCGCATCCGCTGCTTATATCGGCGCGCGGCAATCGCATGAGCGCCGCCATGCTCCGGCGGCGGTTCCATACGCTGGCGACGCTCGCCGGCATTCCGGCCGACATCGCCCCGCATGCGATGCGCCATACCTTTGCGACCGACTTGCTCGAGGGCGGTGCGGACCTGCGCTCGGTTCAAGAGCTGCTGGGTCATGCGAGCCTGTCCACGACGCAAATCTACACGCATCTCACGCCCGATCGGCTCAAACGTGCCGTGGCTCAAGCCCATCCCCGCGGCGAATAGTGGCTGGGACGTCCCGCGTCGCACTCAGGTGTGTGGTTTTGATTGCGGGTTGGCAGGAAGATGCATTCCTGCTATCATTCATCGGGTTGCTTCACGGCAACATGTTTTTATCACGCACGCGCGGCTACTTCATACCGTGGTGCCCGGGCTTTGGTAACACATGTCCGGGTTGGTTTTGGAGGATGACCCCGCGCGGAGGCAAACCACAGGAGGTTTAACATGGCTACCAAGATTAATATCCGCACCCTGCTCGAGGCCGGCTGCCACTTCGGTCACCAGACCCGTCGCTGGAACCCCAAGATGAAGCCGTTCATCTTCGGTGAGCGCAACGGCATCTACATCCTCGACCTCAAGCAGACCATCCTCGACGCCGACCAGGCCTACACCTTCGTCAAGAACGTCGCCAAGGGCGGCAACGTGCTGTTCGTCGGCACCAAGAAGCAGGCTCAGGAGGCCGTCAAGAACGCTGCTGAGCGCGCCAACATGCCTTACATCAACCAGCGTTGGCTCGGCGGTATGCTGACCAACTTCGTCACCATCCGCTCCCGCATCAACCGCATGGAGGAGCTCGAGGCCATGGTCGAGGACGGCCGCATGGCTGTTCTGCCCAAGAAGGAGCAGGCTGTGCTCGGTAAGGAGCTCACCAAGCTCCAGACCAACCTCGGTGGCGCCCGCGACATGAAGGGTCTGCCCCAGGCTCTCTTCGTCATCGACACCAAGCGCGAGGAGAACGCCATCAAGGAGGCCCAGCGCCTGAACATCCCCGTCGTCGCTCTGATCGACACCAACTCCGATCCCGACGAGGTCGAGTACGGCATCCCCTGCAACGATGACGCTATCTCCGCTGTCACCCTTATGTGCGAGCTCATGGCCGACGCCTGCCTCGCTGGCTCCGGCAAGGAGCAGGTCTCCGAGGCCGAGATGGCCGCTGAGCCCAAGGCCGAGTAAATCAGTCTTAGTTAATTCTTTTTCATCTCTTTGAAAGGAACCACAATGGCCCAGATTACCGCCGCTATGGTCAAGCAGCTCCGCGAGATGACCGACTCCCCGATGATGGAGTGCAAGAAGGCTCTCGTCGAGGCTGACGGCGACATGGACGCCGCTGTCGACGTTCTGCGTAAGAACGGCCTTGCCAAGGCTGCCAAGAAGGCTGGCCGTGAGACCAACGAGGGCGCTGTCGCCGCGTTCGTCTCCGAGGATGGCAAGACCGGCGCTCTGCTCGAGCTCTCCTGCGAGACCGACTTCGTTGGCTCCAACGCCAAGTTCACCGGCTTTGCTTCCAAGGTCGCTGAGGTTGTCGCTACCACCGAGCCTGCTGACGTCGACGCTCTGCTTGAGAAGCCGATGGGCGAGGAGACCGTTTCCTCCGAGCTCACCGAGATGATTCACATCATGGGCGAGAACATGAAGATCTCCCGCTTCGCCGCCCGTAAGGCCGAGAACGGCGCGCTCGCTTCTTACATCCACATGGGTGGTAAGATCGGCGTCCTCGTCGAGTTTGCTTTCGAGAAGGCCGAGACCGCTCAGGCTGAGTCCTTCAAGACCTTCGCTCACGACGTTGCCCTTCAGGTTGCCGCCGTCGCCCCGATCTGCGCTACCCGCGATCAGGTTCCGGCCGAGACTGTCGAGCACGAGAAGCAGATCTACATGGCTCAGGCTGCCGAGTCCGGCAAGCCCGAGGCCATTCAGGAGAAGATGGCTGTTGGCCGTCTGGAGAAGTTCTACAAGCAGTCCGTGCTCACCGAGCAGGAGTTCATCAAGGACAGCTCCCTCACCATCAAGAAGTACGCCGAGCAGGTCTCCAAGGAGCTCGGCGACACCATTACCGTCGTTGCCTTTGACCGTCTGGTCCGTGGCGAGTAAATAAGCTCTTGTAGCTGGTAATGAGCAGGCTGTGGGTTTTACTCACAGCCTGCTTTTTCATGGCTCTTCTTAGAGCCTTTGATAGAATGTTGAGAGTTCAATCTAAAGGAGGATCGCTTTGTCCGACATCCGATATAAACGCGTGCTTTTGAAGCTTTCCGGCGAAGCACTGATGGGCGACGGCCAATATGGCATCGACCCCAAGGTTACCGACCATCTTGCCAAGCAGGTCAAGGAGCTGCTCGCCGTTGGCCATGAGGTCGGCGTCGTTGTCGGCGGCGGCAATATTTTCCGCGGCATGGCCGGCGCTGCCGGTGGCATGGAGCGTGCTCAGGCCGACTACATGGGCATGCTGGCAACCGTTATGAACGCACTCGCCCTGCAGGATGCCTTCGAGCATAACGATGTTCCCTGCCGCGTGATGAGCGCTATTCAGATGAACGAGATCTGCGAGCCTTATATTCGCCGTCGCGCCATCAACCACCTTTCCAAGGGCAACGTCGTTATTTTTGCCGCCGGTTCGGGCAATCCGTACTTTACGACCGACACCGCCGCGGCTCTTCGTGCGTGCGAGATCGGCGCCGAGATTCTGATTAAAGCCACCAAGGTTGACGGCATCTACGACAAGGATCCCGTCAAGTGCGCTGATGCCGTCCGTTTTGACAAGATTACCTATCACGAGGTTCTCGTCCGCGGCCTGCAGGTTATGGATTCCACGGCTACGGCACTGTGCCAGGACAACCGTATGCCGATTTTGGTCCTCAACATCGATGGCGAGGACACCGTCAAGCGCGCGCTTTCGGGTGAGCCCGTCGGCACGCTCGTCTATCAGGAGGATTAAGCATGGCAGAGAACATCACCGCCCACATGGACAAGTCGCTCGAGTCCCTCAAGCATAACTTCTCCAAGGTCCGTACCGGCCGCGCCAATGCCAACATTCTGTCCGACATCACCGTCGATTATTACGGTGTTCCCACGCCGGTCACGCAGGTTGCCGCCGTCAAGACCCCCGAGGCCCACATGCTGCTCATCGAGCCGTGGGACAAGGCACTCATCAACGCTATCGTCAAGGCCATCGGCGCTTCCGATCTGGGTATTACCCCCAACTCCGATGGCACCGTCGTTCGTCTGCCGTTCCCGGCTCCCACCGAGGAACGCCGTCGCGAACTCGTCAAGGAGTGCCGCGAGTACGCCGAGCAGGCCAAGGTGTCTATCCGTAACATCCGTCGCGACTTCAACAACAAGCTCGAGCGCGATGAGGAGCTCACCGAGGACGATGTCCGTCGCGAGCAGGCCAAGGTCCAGAAGCATACCGATGAGTATGTCGCCAAGGTCGAGGAGCTTCTGAAGGAAAAAGAAGCCGAGGTCATGGAGATCTAAGGTGCAATACGACGAGCATAAACTGGTCGAGTACTTTGCCGACGCCCCTGCGGGCGTCGGTTTTTCCGACCTTGACCTCAATAACATTCCGCACCATATCTCGTGCATTATGGACGGCAACGGTCGTTGGGCCACATCGCGCGGTCTTGCACGCACCGAGGGCCACAAGGCGGGTATCGTCTCCCTTCGCGAGATTATTACCGCTTGCGTGCGTCTGGGCGTCGACGTGCTTTCTGCCTATGCGTTTTCTACCGAAAACTGGAACCGCCCGCAGCATGAGGTCAACGTCTTGATGCACCTGTTTGCCAAGACGTTTATCGACGAGCTGCCGCTTCTGAAGCGCGAAAACGTGCGCGTTGTCTTTTTGGGTGACATTTCCGCGCTGCCCAAGAAGACCCGCGACGTTTTTGAACGCGGTCTTGCCGAGTGCGCCAATCACACCGGCATGACGCTGGCGCTTGCCGTCAACTACGGCGCGCGTGCCGAGATTACCCGCGCTGTCCGTCAGATCGCACTCGACGCTGCCGCCGGTAAGATCGATCCTGCCGCAATTGATGACGAAATGGTGGCTTCCCACCTCTATACCGCCGGCCTTCCCGATCCTGAGCTTGTGATTCGCACCTCTGGTGAGCTGCGCCTTTCGAACTATCTGCTGTGGCAGGTGGCTTATTCCGAATTCTACGTCACCGATACCTATTGGCCCGACTTTGATCGTTGGGGCCTTGTCGACGCCATTTTGGCCTATCAGGGCCGTGACCGTAGGTTTGGTGGTCTGAGCAAGACCGAGGAGGCTTAATCGTGTCCGATCGTCCCAAGGCAACTGCTCCCAAGACATCTGAGCGCAAGGCTGTCGCTGCGGGAGCGCCTGCAGCGAAGAATGGCACCGGTTCGTGGCTTGCGGGCTTTATTACCCGTGCCGCCGCCGGTATCGTCTACGCCGTTGTCTTTATCCTGTGCCTGGTTTTGGGTATCGTGCCCACGGCCATCTTTGTTTCTGTCATGAGCGGTCTGTGCTGCTATGAGTTTTTCCGTATGACAAGGCTCGATGGCAAGATGGCTAACGAGCGCATGGGTATCGCTGCCGCCGTACTCTTTCCGCTGTCGGCGTTGGGCGATTCGATGTTGCTGAATGCCCTGCTTTTTGCCCTGATGCTCGCTGTGGGCATTTGGTATGTCTGGTCGCCGCGTACCCGCATCTCTGATGTGGCCGTGACGCTCATGGGTCCCATCTACACTGGCTTTATGCTGTCGGCTATCGTGCTGCTGCGCGATGCCGTGCCCGGTTTTGCCGGCGCCCTGCTTTCGGTGGGCGTTTGCGCGTCACTTTGGGTCTCCGACTCGTTTGCCTACATCGTGGGTAGCCGTATCGGCAAGCACAAGATGGTTCCTAAGATCTCTCCCAAAAAGAGCTGGGAGGGGTTTGCCGGCGGCATCCTGGGCTCGGTTTTGATTTGGCTCATCCTGTGGGCGACGCATTTCTACAAGCTCAGCCTGCCCTATGCGCTGCTGTGCGGCGTGGTCGTGTCCATTCTGGGCGTTATCGGCGACCTTATCGAGTCGCGCATCAAGCGCGGTGTGGGCGTCAAGGATTCCGGCAACCTTATCCCGGGCCACGGCGGCATGCTCGATCGTAGCGATTCGCTTATCTTCGGCTGCATCACCGCGCAGCTGATGCTGATGATCGGAGGCGTGCTGTAATGTCCTTCCAGACGACGTATGGCTCCGATGGACGTCTCCGTGTTGCCATCCTGGGTTGTACGGGCTCTATAGGCACGCAGGCACTCGATGTGTGCCGTCAGCATGCCGATCGCCTGCAGGTGACGGCGCTGTCCGTTAACTCCAGTACCTCCGAGCTCGTCGCCGCTGCTCGCGAGTTCTCGGTTCCGGCGGTTGCCGTGGCCGATGTCGCTCATGGCGATGACGCCGTGCTGCAGGAGTTGCCCGAGGGAACGAAGCTCGGCGTTGGCGCGCAGGCGGTTTGCGAGCTCGCGCGTCGCGACGATGTCGACTGCGTACTCGTCGCTATTGTGGGTGCCGCCGGTCTCGAGGCGAGCCATGCGGCCTTGACCTCGAATAAGCGCCTTGCCCTTGCCAACAAGGAGTCCCTCGTCGTCGGTGGCGACTTGCTTATGCCGTTGGCGCAACCGGGCCAGCTTATTCCAGTCGACTCTGAGCACTCCGCCATCTACCAGTGCTATCTGGGGGAGAACCCGCGCGAGGCTCATTGCATTTGGCTCACCTGCTCGGGCGGTCCGTTCTTTGGCCGCACGCGCGACGAGCTCAATCGCGTGACGCGTGCCGATGCCCTCGCACATCCCACGTGGGCCATGGGCGCCAAGATCACCATCGACTCCGCCACCCTCATGAATAAGGGCCTGGAGCGCATTGAGGCCATGCATCTGTTTAACTGCGACCTCGATTTCATTAACGTGGTCGTGCAGCGTCAGTCCAAGATTCACTCTATGGTTGAGTTTGCCGACGGCTCCGTGATGGCGCATCTCGGTGCTTCCGACATGCGTATTCCCATCCAGTTCGCGTTCTCGTATCCCGAGCGTTGGGATACCCCGGCGCCTCGTATCGATTTCCGCGAGCTGGGGCAGCTCACGTTTGATGCTGCCGACATGGATACCTTTCGCTGCTTGGCACTGGCCGAGCGTGCCGGCAAGACGGGTGGTACCATGCCGTGCGTCCTCAATGCCGCCAATGAGGTCGCCGTCGATGCCTTCTTGCACGATGACTGCAGCTTTACCGATATCGATCGCATTGTGGAATCCTGCATGGATGCCCACGATATGCAGGCGGTCGATTCGTTTGAGCAGCTTCGCGACATCGATGCGTGGGCGCGTGAAAAGGCTGTGCAGGTGCTTGCCGCAACCCGTTCCTAACCCATAAGGATTGCTTTTTCGTTTTATGGATACTGTTCTGAGCGTTCTATCATCGGTCTTTTGGGGCCTGCTGATGCTTTCCGTCCTCGTGTTTTTGCACGAGGGCGGCCACTTTTTGGCGGCGCGTGCCTGCGGCGTTCGTGTGACCGAGTTCTTTTTGGGTCTGCCGTGTCGCTTTGACATCCATTACACGTCGCGTCGCATTGGAACCAAGTTTGGTGTGACCCCGCTGCTGCTGGGTGGCTACGCTGCCATCTGCGGTATGGATCCGACCGACGTCTCGTGCGCCGATCGCGTGCTCGCGGCTATCTATCGTCATGGTCGCGTGACTGTCGCCGACCTTGCCGCCGAGCTCGAGCTGTCCGAGGAGGATGTGCTCGAGGCATGTGCTCTGTTGCTGGGCTGGGGCTCCATCGCGCCCTGGTATGAGGAAGGGGAGAAGCCCTCGCCGAGCTACTATCCCACCAAGTATCAGACGCTGCCGCGAGACGCGGCGGGCTACACCACCTTTGACGGCCGCCGTTTTGATCGAGAGCGTGCGACTGCCGAGGGCGATGCATGGGAGCTGCCGTGCGGTGAGGCCGAGTTCCTTGCGCAAGAACGTTCGCACACCTATCTTGGCCAGGGCTTTCTCAAGCGCGCCTTTATGCTGCTCGCGGGCATTATTGTCAATATCTTGACGGGCTTTTTGCTCCTTATGAGTATCTATTCCATTGCGGGTGTCACCGTGCCGATGGATACCAACGTGATCGGTCAGGTTGACGAGGGGTCTATTGCCGCCAAGGCGGGTATCGAGGCCGGTGATGCGATCCTTTCGGTTGACGGTGTCTCATGTTCCACTTGGATGGACGTCTACGATGCTATTGGCAAGGCCGCCGGTAAGGACGATATCGCCATCGAGTATGAGCGCGACGGCAAGCAGCATTCGACCTCGGTTGCGCTCAAAGAGGACGAGCGGTTAGGTGTGTATGCTTCTACGGAGGTAGTCCGTTTAGACCCCATCACGTCGGCTCGCCTGTCCTTCTCCTATGTCGCGCAGACGGCGGAGGGCGTGCTACGCCTACTCCAGCCGCAGCATACGATGGAGATTCTCGACCAGTCCTCCTCGATCGTGGGCATCAGCGTCATGTCCTCTCAGGCGGCTGCTGCCGGCCCCGTAACGTTCCTGTCGTTTGCCGCGCTCATCTCCTTCTCGCTGGGTTTTATGAACTTGCTACCCATCCCCCCGCTCGACGGCGGCAAGCTGGTCATCGAGATCATTCAAAAGATTGCGGGTCGCAAGCTACCTCTCAAGGTTCAGACGATTGTGAGCTATGTGGGCATCGCGCTCTTCGCACTGCTGTTTGTCTATATGCTTCGTTCCGACATCCTTCGATTTATTCTGTAGGGGAGTGTTTGGATTGTCTTTATCCCATTCTTTGCCGCGCGAGCTGACGCGCCCCGTGCATGTGGGCGGCGTGCAGATCGGCGGCGGCGCGCCGGTGGTGGTTCAGTCCATGACCTGCACCGATACCGCCGATGCCCAGGCGACGCTTGCGCAAGTGTGTGCGCTTGCCCAGGCGGGTTGCGATGTTGTGCGCGTGAGCGTGCCTACCGAGGCTGCGCTCGAGGGCTTTCGCACGATTTGTGCCGAGTCTCCGGTGCCGATCGTCGCCGATATTCACTTTAACCATAAGCTCGCCATCGGCGCCGTCGAGGCTGGTGCCGCCAAGCTTCGCATCAATCCCGGCAATATCGGCGATTGGGCTAAGGTCGATGCCGTCATCGACGCCGCCGGCGCTGCGGGCTGTGCGATTCGCATTGGCGTGAACGCGGGCTCGCTTGAGCAGGATATCGCCGAGCGCGACGACCTCACGCAGCCCGAAAAGCTCGTGATGTCGAGTGAGCGCTTCGTTAGGCACTTTGAGGACCGCGGATTTACGAACATTGTGCTTTCGGCCAAGGCCCATAGTGTACAGACGACGCTTGATACCTATCGAGCCCTGTCGCGCGAGATTCCTCATGTTCCGCTTCACCTGGGCGTGACGGAGGCGGGGACCAAGCTCCAGGGCACGATCAAGAGCTCTGTAGGCTTGGGTATCTTGCTTTCCGAAGGCATTGGCGACACCATGCGTGTTTCGCTCACAGCTGATCCGGTTGAGGAGCCGCCGGTCGCCTGGGGAATTTTGCAGTCACTGGGCCTGCGTCGCCGTGGTCCCGAGATTGTCTCGTGTCCCACGTGCGCCCGCTGCCAGGTTAACCTGATTCCCATCGCCGAGGAGGTCACCGAGCGGCTTAAGAACTACTCCGCGCCGCTTTCGATTGCCGTCATGGGATGTGCCGTTAATGGCCCCGGTGAGGCTTCTGATGCCGACCTGGGCGTTGCTTGCGGACGTGGTCAGGCCTTGCTCTTTTCGCATGGCCAGATCATTGGTAAAGTAGCTGAGGACCAAATTGTCGACGCGCTTATGGCCGAGGTCGACAAGCTTATTGAGGAGAAATAAATGACCCGAGCAATGTATATGTCTAAGCTCTATGCGCCGACGCTCAAAGAGGATCCGGCCGACGCCGAGCTTGCGAGCCATCGCCTGCTGCTTCGCGCCGGCATGATCCGCAAGGAGGCCGCCGGTCTGTATTCCTACCTGCCGCTTGCTTGGCGCTCGATCCGCAAGATCGAGAACATCGTGCGCGACGAGATGGACGCCGCCGGCGCCCAGGAGCTCATGATGCCCATTATGGTCGATGCCGAGCTGTGGCGTGAGTCCGGCCGCATCGACGCCTATGGCAAGGAGCTTGTGCGCTTTGACGACCGTCATGGTCGCGAGTTCGTCCTGGGCCCCACGCACGAGGAGACCGTCACGGCCCTGGTGCGCAACGAGCTGCGCTCCTATAAGCAGCTGCCCGTCAACCTGTACCACATTCAGGACAAGTTCCGCGACGAGTTCCGCCCCCGCTTTGGCCTGATGCGCGGTCGCGAGTTCATCATGAAGGACGCCTACAGCTTCTCCGCCACGCAGGAGAGCCTGCAGGAGGAGTACGACAAGATGAAGCAGGCCTACGCTAACATCTGCGAGCGCTGCTACATCAAGGCCCTGCCCGTTGTCGCCGACTCCGGTGAGATCGGTGGCGATACCTCCGTCGAGTACATGGCTTTGGCCGACGCCGGCGAGGCTTCGCTGGTCTACTGCGACGATTGCGGCTTTGCTGCCGATGACGAGGCGGCAAGCACCAAGGTTGTCGTGACCGAGGGTCCTGGCGACGGTACGCTCACCAAGGTCGAGACTCCGGGCATGGGCACCATCGAGGCCGTTGCAAAGTTCTTCGGCTTCCCCGAGAACGGCACGCGCAAGTCCTTGGCTCTCATCGATGCCGAGGGCAAGCCAGTCGTGGCCATTGTTCCGGGCGATCATGAGCTCAATGACTGCAAGGCCGAGCATGTCTTTGGCAAGGGTTATCGCATGATGACCGATGAGGAGCTCCAGACCTACGGTCTGCATAAGGGCTTTATCGGACCGGTTAACCTTCCCGAGGGCATTCGCCTGGTGTGCGACGAAAGCCTGCGCGAGTCCAAGCAGTGGGCCTGCGGTGCCAACGAGGTCGACTATCACTATACCGGTGCCTGCCCCGAGCGCGACTTTACCGTCGACGAGTGGGCCGACCTGGTAACCGTCGTCGCCGGCGATCCCTGCCCGCACTGCGGCAAGCCGCTCTCTGCTGCTCGCGGCATCGAGGTCTCGCAGGTCTTCCAGCTGGGTACCAAGTATTCCGAGGCCATGGGCGCCACCTTTATGGACGAGGACGGCAAGGAGAAGCCGCTTATCATGGGTTGCTACGGCGTGGGTGTGTCCCGCTCGCTCGCTGCCGTCGTGGAGCAGCACAATGACGAGCACGGTATCGTCTGGCCGGTCTCCGTTGCCCCGTACGAGGTCGCGGTGATTCCGCTCGATCCCAAGAAGGAGGAGTGCGCTACCGTTTGCGACCAAATCGTCGAGGGCCTGTGCGCCGAGGGTATCGAGGTCGTCGTCGACGACCGCGACGAGCGTCCCGGCTTTAAGTTTGCCGACAACGACCTTATGGGCTTCCCGTATCAGGTGGTTCTGGGCAAGCGCGGCCTTAAGAACGGTACCGTTGAGCTCAAGGACCGTGCTACCGGCGAGCGTGAGGACGTGGCGATCGACGAGGTCGTTGCTAAGGTTGCCGAGCTTGTGAAGGCTGCCCGTCGCTAATCGACGATTTCGCTTGTAGTTCGATATACGGGACGGCCCCGCATTTCTCCAGATAGGGGAGATGCGGGGCCGTCCTTTTATCTTGTAGCATCCTTGATATCTAAAAGGAAAACCCCACAGCCCATATGAGCTGCGGGGTTTTCTTGTGCCTCCGATGCGAAATAAATCGCTCAGATATTACTGATAATCGACGACGTCGATCCAGTTCTTCAGGAACTCATCGTTCACGTTGCGCTTACGAGCGAGCTCGGAAGCGGCGACGATGCTCGTCCACTGACGCACGACCTGCATGGGCATGTCGGCGCGGTCGCAGTAGAGCTCCAGGTAGGCCTCAGCCTGATCCTTGCTGTTGAGGGCGAAGAGCAGGTAGGTGGTGGCAACGTCGGCAGCAGGGGAGCCCTGAGTGGCGTGTGCCCAGTCGCACACATAGAGCTGGCCGTCGTCGCCGACGATGACGTTGGAGGGGTTGAAGTCGCCGTGGCAGACCTTGAATTCCTTGGTCATGCCGTCCAGACGCTCCTGAAGGTTGTAGCGCGTGGTGGCATTGAGCTGATCGAGGCTGTCGATCATGCGGGCGAACTTATCGCGCTGACGGTTGAGCAGCGGGGAGGTGTAGCCGTGGATCTCGATCTGGAGGTCGACGAACATCTCAAGGTACTCACCAAAGCGCTGGGGCTCGGCAGTCATCTTCTCGGCAAGGGTGGTGCCTGGAACCTTCTCGGTCACAAGCGCCCAGCCGTTGGCATTCTCGAGCTGGGAAACCTCGAGAGCCTTGGGGCTGCGGATGCCGCACTCATTGATGCGGGCAAGATTCAAAGCCTCGTTGAACACGTCGGAGACGGGCTTGGTCTCGTTAAAGACCTTGACGATCTTGTCGCCCAGGTCGTAAACGACCTTGTTGCCACGGCGGACGAGCTCGGTCTTGGAATCGGGGAGCAGCATGATTGCATCCTTTCAACGATGCGATAGAAGCAACGGCGGGGGCGTGCGTTCACCCGTGCACCCCCGCCGCAAATAACCGTGCTAAAAACTAGCAGACGGCGTAGTCCTGGGGCTCGCGGCCGTAGTAGGCGTCCAGGTAGAGCTCCTTGATCTCGCTCATGAGCGGGTAGCGCGGGTTAGCGCCGGTGCACTGGTCGTTGAATGCCTGCTCGGTCATCTCGTCGAGGGTGTCGAGGAAGTACTGCTCGTCAACACCGTAGTCGGCGATGGTCTTCTTGACGCCGATGAAGTCCTTGAGCTCCTCGAGCTTCGTGATGAAGTTCTCGAAGACCTCCTTGTCGTCCTTGCCCTCGATGCCGCAGTACTTGGCCATCTCGGCGTAGTTGTGCAGCGCGTTGGGATAAGGATACTGGGAGAAGGTGCCCATCTTTACGGGAGCCTCGGCGGCGTTGTAGCGCATGACGCGGGTCAGGATGACGGCGTTTGCGAGGCCGTGGGGCAGGTGATGGAAGGCGCCGAGCTTGTGGGCCATGGAATGGTTGAGGCCCAGGAAGGCGTTGGCGAAGGCCATACCGGCCATGCAGGAGGCGTTGTGCATCTCCTCGCGGGCATGCGGGTCCTTGGCGCCGTTCGTGAAGCTGGAGGGCAGGTTCTCGAAGACGAGCTTGGCAGCGCGCTCGGAGAGGCCCTTGGTGTAGTCGGAAGCCATGATGGAGACGTAGGACTCGATGGCGTGGGTCATGACGTCGATGCCGGAGGCAGCGGTCAGGCCGCGCGGGGCGGTCATGCAGTTGTCGGCGTCGACGATAGCCATGTTGGGGAGCAGCGCGTAGTCGGCGAGCGGCCACTTGATGCCGGTCTCCTTGTCGGTGATGATGGCGAACGGCGTGCACTCGGAGCCGGTACCCGAAGAGGTCGGGACGGCGACGAAGTAGGCCTTCTTACCCATCTCGGGGAAGGTGAAGATGCGCTTGCGGATGTCCATGAAGTCCATGGCCATGTCCTCGAACTTGCACTCGGGGTGCTCGTACATCATCCACATGATCTTGCCGGCGTCCATAGCGGAGCCACCGCCGACGGCAATGATGACGTCCGGCTCAAAGAGAGCCATCTGCTTGGCGCCGCGACGTGCGCACTGCAGCGACGGATCGGGCTCGACGTCATAGAAGCAGTCGTGGGCGATGCCCATCTCGTCGAGCTTGGCCTCGATGGCGCGGGTGTTGCCATTCTTGAAGAGGAACTGGTCGGTGACGATGAAGGCGCGCTTCTTGCCCATGACGTTGCCCAGCTCGTCGAGGGCGACGGGCGTGGAACCCTTCTTGAAGTAGACCTTCTCGGGAGCGCGGAACCACAGCATGTTCTCACGGCGCTCGGCCACAGTCTTAACGTTGATCAAGTGCTTCACCCCAACGTTCTCGGAGACGGAGTTGCCGCCCCAGGAGCCGCAGCCCAGGGTCAGAGACGGCTTCATGCCAAAGTTGTACAGGTCACCGATGCCGCCGTGCGAGGACGGGGTGTTGATGACGATACGGCAGGCCTTCATGACGTGCTCGAACAGGCTGATCTTCTCGGCCTGGGCGGGGTGCACGTACAGAGAGGCGGTGTGGCCCGGGCCACCGGCGAGCACCAGGTGCTCGGCCTTGTCGACGGCCTCCTGGAAGTCCTTGGCGTGATACATGGCCAGGACCGGGGAGAGCTTCTCGTGGGAGAACTCCTCCTTGGCGGGGTCGGTGGAGGTGACCTCGGCGATCAGGATCTTGGTCTTGGCAGGAACCTCGATGCCGGCGAGCTCGGCGATCTTGGCGGCAGCCATGCCGGGGATGCGGTGATCGAGGGCACCGTTCTTGAACATGGCGGCACGCAGGGCCTCCATCTCGGCACCCTGCTTGACGAAGTAGCAGCCGCGCTTCTGGAACTCGGCCTTGACCTGGTCATAGATGGTGTCGATGACGGTCACGGACTGCTCGGAAGCGCAGATCATGCCGTTGTCGAAGGTCTTGGAGTGGATGATGGAGTTGACGGCGAGCAGCACGTCGGCGGTGTCGTCGATGACGACCGGGGTGTTACCGGCGCCAACGCCCAGGGCGGGCTTGCCCGAGGAGTAAGCGGCCTTGACCATGCCCGGGCCACCGGTGGCGAGGATGATGTCGACGTCGCGCATGACCATGTTGGTCAGCTCGATGGAGGGGACATCGACCCAGCCGATGATGCCCTCGGGGGCACCAGCCTTGACGGCGGCGTCAAGCACGAGCTTGGCGGCGGCGATGGTGCACTTGGCGGCAGCCGGGTGCGGGGAGATGATGATGGCATTGCGGGTCTTCAGGCTGATCAGCGTCTTGAAGATCGCGGTGGAGGTGGGGTTGGTCGTCGGGATGACGGCGCCCACGATGCCGATGGGCTCGGCGATCTTGGTGATGCCGTAAGCCTCGTCGCGCTCCAGGACACCACAGGTCTTGGTGTTCTTGTAAGCGTTGTAGATGTACTCTGCGGCGTAGTGGTTCTTGATGACCTTGTCTTCAAGAACGCCGCGGCCGGTCTCCTCGATGGCCATCTTCGCCAACGGGATACGAGCCTTGTTGGCGGCCATGGCGGCCTCATAGAAGATCTTGTCGACCTGCTCCTGCGTGTACGTAGCAAAAAGCGCCTGGGCCTCTCGCATCTGAGCGAGCTTAGCCTCAAGCGCCTCTACGTTGTCCACAATTGCGGGAGTAGTGTTTTCCGGTGACTTTTTCACCATTTGTGTCTCCTTGCGATCGGAGATTTACCCTACGCCTTGCATGATAGCAAGAAATTATTCGGCGAACGGTAAGATTCCTGTAAAAGGCACACTAAAACGCTTCAATAAAATGAACCGCTTTAACTAAAACTATCTGCCTGCTGCATCGCCCCGCTCATTGGGGACGGACTTACATGAGAATTTCAATCGGAAAACGGGAAGAACGGGGCATCTTTTTGACAATTGCTATTCGCGGGTCGCGGTTGAGTCAGACACGCAGGCGGTGCAGCTGCTCGACTATATTCGTCTCAATCTCGTGAAAGGTGCGCTTGGCTCAATCGAGGCGTACCGCTGGTCAAGCTACAGGGCATACCAGCTGGGCTACGATCCCTTTGACATCTGCAAACACTCATGTAAGTCTGTCCCAAATGAGTGCAAAAAGGCGCCCTCCGTAGGGGAGAGCGCCTTTGGTAAGTTCTATATGAACGCGAGGTCTTTGACCCGGAGAGTCCGAGGTACTTGTTGGTAAGACCTTATTTAGGAGCGCGCAACCTTGCCGGACTTGAGGCAGGTGGAGCAAACGTTCATCTTGCGACGGTGACCATCGACGACGACGTAGACGCGCTGGATGTTGGGGCGGAACTTACGGTTGGTGACGCGGTGAGAGTGGCTGATGGAGCGACCGGCAACGGGGTGCTTACCGCAAACTTCGCAAACTTTGGACATAACTGACCCTCCTTGGGCGACAAACGAACATGTCGCGTTAACAAACAAGCCTGAACTATAGCACAGAAGCAGCTCCCTGTGCGTAATCTACACAGAGATATTCCTCTTTTGGCGATAGTGCTCACGCCACGGCCCTGGACGTAGATCCGATTTGCGTGCAGCAGAGGGGATTATGCCAGCTCGTGCGCGCGTTTTCAAGCTCGTCCCACAAATATATATAGGTTTATGGAGCATTGGGCTCCGTTTACGGATTGCTCTGTATTTATGCTCGCAATTAAGCTCGAGGTTGGCTACACTATCCCTTGACCATTAAAGGGGTACGAGATACCCACATGGAATTACATTGCTGCCAAAGAGCAGCCCTTCCTGTGGGTGTCTGGTCCGCTTTGAACGGTCGGGCATCTATTTTTTTGACTGTGTCAGCAGTCAAGACATGTGAGGAAGGAGATCGATGGGCACGACTTCCCCCAAGGCGGTCATCATGGACGAGACCGCCGTCAATCGAGCGATGACCCGCATCGCGCACGAGATTCTCGAGCGCAACGAGGGCTGTGAAGACCTCGCTCTGGTCGGCATCGTCACGCGCGGCGACCTTCTGGCAAAGAAGCTCGCCGAGGAGATCAAGGAGATCGAGGGCGTCGACGTTCCGCTCGGCAGCCTGGACATCAGCTTCTACCGCGATGACTATGCGACCAATTTCGCTCCCGCAATCCACGCTACCAACATTCCCTTCAGCGTCGACGGCAAGCGCGTCGTGCTGGTGGACGACATCCTGTATACGGGCCGTACCATCCGCGCCGCTCTCGACGCCGTCATGGACCTGGGCCGTCCGAGCCGCATTGAGCTGGCAGTCCTCGTTGACCGCGGCCACCGCGAGCTCCCCATCTCGCCGGACTTTGTCGGCAAGAACGTTCCCTCGTCGCATGAGGAGAACGTGCACCTATATATGAAGGAAGTCGACGGCCACACCGCTGTCGAGATTAATGACGTCGCGCCGGGTTCCCACGTGGGCTCCGCGCCGCTGGGAGGTGAGTAGTACCGTGGCGTTCAACCATAAGCACCTGATCGACATTACCGAGTACTCCGAAGAGGATATCAAGCTCATCCTCGAGACCGCCAAGGCGTTCTCCGAGGTCAACGAGCGTGCCATCAAGAAGGTCCCCACGCTCAAGGGCAAGACCATCGTCAACATGTTCAACGAGCCCTCGACGCGCACCCGCAGCTCTTTCGAGCTCGCCGAGAAGCGTCTTTCGGCCGACAGTCTTAACTTTGGCGGCTCCTCGACCTCCACGGTCAAGGGCGAGAGCCTCGTCGACACCGTCGAGACCCTCAACGCCTATAAGATCGACTGCATCGTCGTGCGCGACAAGCACGCCGGCGCTCCCTACATCGTCACGCAGAACTCGCCCGCAAGCGTCATCTGCGCCGGTGACGGCAAGCACAACCATCCTACGCAGGCCCTGCTCGACCTGTACACCATCTGGGAGCACAAGGGTGACTTCCACGGTCTGAAGGTCGCCGTCGTCGGCGATATCGCCCACTCCCGCGTTTGCGGCTCGCTGATCCCCGCCCTTAAGATCATGGGCTGCGAGACCTACGCCGTCGCCCCCGGCACGCTGCTGCCGCCGTCGCCCGAGGTCCTGGGCTGCGACCACGTGACGAGCGACCTCGATTCCGTCCTGCCCGAGCTGGACGTCGTCTACATGCTGCGCGTGCAACAGGAGCGCCTCGAGGGTGCCCCGTTCCCGACCATTCGCGAGTACCACAAGCTCTTCGGCCTGACCAAGGACCGCGAGAAGCTCATGAAGCCCGACGCGATCATCTGCCACCCGGGCCCCATCAACCGCGGCGTCGAGTTCGACTCCTATATGGCCGACCACCCGCAACGCTCCGTCATCCTGGAGCAGGTCTACGCCGGTATCTGCGTGCGTATGGCTATCCTGTATCTGCTGCTTGGAGGTGCCGATAATGGCCTTGCTTCTTAAGAATGCCCACGTCGTCGACCCGTCCGTCGAGCTTGACGGTGTCGTTGACGTCCTGATTGACGGCGACAAGATCGCCGAGGTCGGCGAGAATCTCGCCGTCGAGGGGGCCGAGGTCCGCGACCTTTCCGGCAAGTACCTCGTCCCCGGCCTGGTGGACATGCACGTTCACCTTCGCGAGCCCGGCTACGAGGTCAAAGAGGACATCGAGAGCGGCACCCGCGCAGCTGCCAAGGGCGGCTTTACCGGCGTGTGCGCCATGCCCAACACCGATCCCGTCACCGATAACGGCACTGTCGTGGAGTTCGTCAAGTCCCGCGCTGCCGAGGTCGGCCACTGCCGCGTCTATCCGTCGGGCGCCATGACCCGCGGTCTTAAGGGCGAGGCCATGTCCGAGATGGGCGATATGGTCGCCCACGGCGCCGTCGCCTTCACCGATGACGGTCGCGGCGTGCAGGGCGCGGGCATGCTCCGTCGCTGCATGGACTACGGCAAGATGTTCGGCAAGGTCTTCATGAGCCACTGCCAGGACGAGGACCTGGTCGGCCATGGCCAGATCAACGAGGGCAAGGTCTCGACCCGTCTGGCCCTCGAGGGTTGGCCGGCTGCCGGCGAGGAGCTCCAGATCGCCCGCGACATCGAGATCGCCAAGCTGACCGGTGCCAAGCTGCACATCCAGCACATCTCCACCGCCCATGGTCTGGAGATCGTGCGTGCCGGTAAGGCCGCTGGCGTTCAGGTTACCTGCGAGGCTACCCCGCACCACATGTTCCTGACTGAGAACGACCTGGACGAGACCTACAACACCTCGCTCAAGGTCAATCCGCCGCTGCGTACCGAGGAAGATGCCGAGGCCATCCGTCAGGGCGTCATCGACGGCACCGTCGACGCTATCGTCACCGATCACGCTCCCCACACCCCGTGGGAGAAGGCCCGCGAGTTCGAGCTTGCGCCCTTTGGCATGATCGGCCTTGAGACCTCCCTGTCGCTCGTACTCACCGAGCTGGTCAACACGGGCAAGATAAGCGTGGGCCGCATGGTCGAGCTCATGGCCATCAAGCCGCGTGAGATTCTGGGCCTCGACCAGGTTCAGGTCAAGGCGGGCTCCGTTGCCGACCTGACCGTGTTCGACCCCTCTGCCACCTGGACGGTCGGTGAGGACGGTTATGAGTCGCGCGCCGAGAACTCCGGTTTTGCCGGCCGCACGCTTACCGGTCGTGCCACCGATGTGTTTGTCGGCGGTAAGCAGACGCTCGCCGACGGCTGCATCTGCTAGCATAGCCTTATCGCTTTTGTGCGCGGTGCCCTTGCGGTGCCGCGCTTTCTGTTCGTTTTGACCATGCAATCGCATGGGGGATTGGAGCGTCTATGCCCACACCTTCCACTGCACGCATGCACGACTTCGAGGTCGTCTCGAACCAGGAGATCGCCGACGGCATCTTCTCGCTCGTCATCTCGGCCCCCAAGCTTGCAAGTGCGCTCAAGCCCGGTCAGTTTGTGAACATCGCCGTGCCCGGCGATGCGTCCTCGCTGCTTCGCGTGCCCCTGAGCTTCTATCGCGCCGACGCCCAGGCCGGTACCGTCGAGCTGTGGTACGCCGTCGTGGGCGACGACACCCGTCGTCTGTCGCAGATGGCCCCCGGCTCCAAGTCCAACCTGTTGGGCCCTGGCGGCCGCGGCTGGCTTGTTCCCGAGGGCACCAGGAAGGCGCTGCTCGTGGCGGGCGGCATCGGCGTTCCGCCCGTGCTCTGCCTCGCCGGCAAGCTTGTCGAGCAGGGCGTGGATGTCGACGTTTGCCTGGGCTTTGGCACCGCTTCCAAGGCCGTGGGTGTCGATGAGTTCCGCGCGCTGGGCGCCACGGTTAACGTGTGCACCGATGATGGCACGCTGGGCACGCACGGTTTTTGCACCGACCCGGCAGCCGAGCTGCTCGGAGAGGGCGGCTACGACTATGTGGCCAGCTGCGGCCCCGCTGTCATGATGAAGAAAGTCGCCGCCGCTGCCGCCGAGGCCGGTGCGTACTGCGAGGTGTCGCTCGAGCGCATGATGAGCTGTGGCTTTGGCGCCTGCAACACCTGCAATGTCGAGACGGTCGACGGTATGAAGGGCGCTTGCATGTGCGGCCCCGTGTTCGATGCTTCCAAGGTGGTGGTCTTCTAGTGGGTACCGTGAACATGGCCGTCGATTTCGGCGGCGTCAAGATGCAGAACCCCATCAACACCGCAGCCGGTACCTTTGGCTACGGTTGGCAGTTCCAGAACTTCTTTGATGTTTCCCAGCTGGGCGCCATCACCACCAAGGGTTGCGCTGCCGAGCCCTGGCCCGGCAACCCCGCGCCCCGCATGGCCGAGATTCCCGGCGGTATGATCAACTCCGTGGGCCTTCAGAACCCCGGCGTGGCCGCCTTTGCCCGCGAGTCCGGTCCGTGGCTCGAACAGTTGTCCAAGGACGGCTGCCAGGTCATCTGTCAGGTTGCCGGCCACTCCGTTGACGAGTTTGTCCGCGCACTCGAGATGTATGTCGAGCTGTGCCCCTGGGCTGCCGGCTACGAGATCAACGTGAGCTGCCCTAATATCGCCGCCGGCGGTGCCGCCATGGGCTCCACGCCCGAGGGCGCCTCTTCCGTTATGGCTGCCTGCCGCAAGGTGACCGATAAGCCGCTGTTCGTGAAGATGGCGCCGGTCAACGTCGCCGAGATTGCCAAGGCTCTCGAGGCTGCCGGTGCCGACGGCCTTTCGGTCATCAACTCCATCCAGGGCATGGCCATCGACGTCCATACCCGCAAGTCCCGCGTGGCAAAGCCCAAGGGCGGCCTTTCGGGCCCGCTGTGTCATCACATCGCCGTGCGCATGGTCTGGGAGGTTGCCCAGGCCGTCGATATCCCCATCAACGGTGTCGGCGGTGTCATGACCGGTGAGGATGCGGCTGAGTTTATCCTGGCCGGCGCCACCTGCGTGTCGGTCGGTATGGCCAACTTCGTCGATCCGTGCGCTTCGCTCAAGATAGCGCATGAGCTCGAGGCCTGGGCCGAGTCCCAGGGCGTGAAGGACATTAACGAACTGGTAGGTGCTTTCGAATGCTAGAGACCGATGCCCGCGACCGCGTAATCGTCGCCCTCGACTGCGACCGTGAGCGTGCGCTCGAGCTTGCCCACGAGCTTTCGGGTCATGCCGCCTGGCTCAAGGTTGGCATGACGCTCTATTACGCCGAGGGTCCCCAGATCGTCAAGACCTTTAAGGACCTGGGCTTTAAGGTCTTCCTTGACCTTAAGTTTCATGACATTCCGCATCAGGTTCGCGGTGCCGCCCGCTCGGCTTCGCTTGCCGGTGCCGACCTGCTTTCGGTCCACGGCTTGGGTTCGGGCGCCATGCTCGCTGCCTGCCGCGAGGGTGCCGAGGAGGCGCGCGAGGACCGCGCCAAGCTCGTCGCCATCACCGTTCTCACGAGCATGAATCAGGATGCCTTGAGCGAGATCGGCGTCGAGTCGCCCGTGGCCGAGGAGGCCGCCCGCCTGGCAAAGCTCGCTCAGGCCAACGGCATCGATGGCATCGTGTGCTCGCCGATGGAGGCTCACGACATGCGTGAGCTGCTGGGTCCTGATGCCCTGATCGTGACTCCGGGTGTGCGTCCGGTGGGTGCCGCCCTTGGTGATCAGTCTCGCGTGGCGACGCCTTCCCAGGCTATCGAGCGAGGCGCAAGCCACATTGTGGTGGGCCGTCCCATCACTGGTGCCGACGATCCGGTTGCCGCCTTTGACGCCATCGTCGCCGAGCTGGTCGAAAACGTCGCGTAAAAGATTCCCCTAAGTCACCACTTTTGGGTCTCATTAGCACAAAATAGCCCCTGTGCCTGCGTAAACTTTCCCATCCTTTGTGTGGAATCGCAGGTCAGGGGCTTAACTTTGGGCGCAGTATATTGCACTTTTTGCGGGTATCGTCTAACCTATGGACCCGCGATTGGGCATTTTGTACGTTCTACGTGCTAAAATGCCAATTATTGAATCAGATATAACCCAACTATTTGGAGGTACGAATGGCACTCCCTCAGCTTACCGACGAGCAGCGCAAGCAGGCTCTTGAGAAGGCTGCTGCCGCACGTCATGCCCGCGCTGAGCTTCGCGAGCAGATTAAGAAGGGCGAGAAGTCCCTCGAGTCCGTGCTCAACTCCGATGACCCCATCGCTTCCCGCATGAAGGTTTCCACCCTCATCGAGTCTCTCCCTGGTTATGGCAAGGCCAAGGCCGCCAAGATCATGGAGGAGCTCGGTATCTCCGCTACCCGTCGCGTCCAGGGCCTCGGCGTCCGTCAGCGCGAGCAGCTCCTCGAGCAGCTGACCAAATAAGTGAGCGCTCAGGATTCCAAGCTCTTTGTGATTTCTGGACCGTCAGGCGCAGGCAAGGGTACGCTCGTCACTCGTGTGCGCGAGCGCCGCTCGAACCTGGGCCTGACGGTTTCGGCTACCACGCGAGCACCACGTAAAGGTGAGGTCGACGGCGTCAACTACTTTTTTCTGACGCGCGAGGAGTTCGACCGCCGCGTGGCAAACGGTGAGTTTGTTGAGTGGGCCGAGGTCCACGGTAACTGCTACGGCACGTTGGTGAGCGAGGTCACATCCAAGCTTGCCTCGGGCGCGTCTCTGATTCTGGAGATCGATGTCCAGGGTGCCCTGCAGGTGAAGGAGCGTTTCCCCGAGGCCGTGCTGATCTTTATCAAGCCGCCTTCGCTTGAGGTGCTTCGCGAGCGTCTAGTCGGTCGCGGTACCGAGACGCCCGAGACAATCGAGCTGCGTATGGCAAACGCCGCCGATGAGCTTGCCCTTGCCGACCGCTACGACGACGTCGTGGTAAATGACGATCTCGACCGCGCGACCGATGAGCTCGTTCGCGTTCTCGATATGCATGAAAGGATCTGAGGTCCGTGTCCGTTGTAAAGCCTTGCATTGACGATCTTCTGGAGAAGACCGATCACAACCGCTTCCTGCTTGCTTCGCTTGCCTCCAAGCGCGCCTGCGACATCAATAGCATGCTGCGTGGCCAGCACAACCGCGTGCTTGCCGTCCAGGATGTCGATGACATCACCATCGGGCTTTCCGGTGCCGATACCATCTCGATGGCTATGGATGAGATTGTCGACGGCGACATCTCTTACGACGAGGCCCGTTACGAGAAGGCGCTCGGCCACAAGGTTGCTGAAGCCTAAATGGCGGCTCGCGTCTGCCTGGTCCACTATCACGAGGTTGGACTGAAGGGTAAGAACCGCGCACATTTTGAGCATATCCTCATGGATAACATCAAGGCGGCCTTGGCCGCCTTTTCCGTGAATGCCGTGTCTCGAATTTCCGGTTATATCCTCGTGACCTTTAATGAGCATCAGGCCGACGAGGCGGCGCGTGTCATTCGCACCGTTCCCGGCGTTGCTCGTGTGTCTTTGGCGTATCACACTAACCGCGACCCGCAGGAGTACTGTGCCGCCGCCGTGAAGGCGCTGCGCGAGTTTGGTCCCTTCGATTCGTTTAAGGTGCACGCCAAGCGCTCCAATACCGACTATGAGCTCACTTCGATTGACATCAATCGTCAGGTGGGCGAGGTGCTGTGTGAGGCCTTCCCCGATAAAAAGGTTCAAATGCACGACCCCGATGCGATGGTGCACGTACTGGTGGTTCAGGGTAGCGTTTATGTGTACGCGCGCTCCGAGCGCGGCGTGGGCGGTCTGCCGGTGGGTTCTGCCGGCAAGGTCGTGACGCTGCTGTCGTCGGGTATCGATTCTCCGGTGGCGACTTGGATGCTCGCGCGTCGCGGTGCGGTGTGCGTGCCGGTACATTTCTCCGGTCGTCCGCAGACGCCCGATACGAGCGAGTATTTGGTGCAGGACATCATCCGTGCGCTTGAGCCGGGTGTCCAGATCGGCCGCCTGTACGTTGTGCCGTTTGGCGACTGCCAGCGTGAGATTTCGGTCACCTGTCCCAGCAACCTGCGCGTGATCATGTATCGCCGCATTATGTATTCGGTTGCCGAGCGCATTGCACACATCGAGGGCGCCAAGGCCATCGTGACGGGCGAATCGCTTGGACAGGTTGCCTCCCAAACGCTTGAGAATATCATGGCCGTTAACGAGGCCGTGAAGATCCCCGTGTTCCGTCCTCTTATCGGTTCGGACAAGCAGGAGATCATCGCGCGTGCCGAAGAGATCGGTACCTTCGATATCTCGACCGAGGCCGCTCCCGACTGCTGCACGCTCTTTATGCCGCGCCGCCCCGAGACGCACGCCAAACTCGATGCCGTGCATGAGGCGTGGGAGTTGTTCGATCACGAGGAGATGATCGAGCGCCTGCTCAAGCAGACCGAGTACATCGACTTCGAGAGCAACACGTATAAGGCCCCTAAGACCTTAAAACGCAAACATTCGGAGCTTGCTCCGCGTGAGATTTACCAAGATCACGAGTAATTTTGTGCATAGACCGATGATGCGCCTGCATCGTCGGTCTTTTGCTATCTGGGCATTTTGCGGCTAAGTGTTCATTTGCTGACGTGTGCCTGAATAAATGGACAGATTTGTGCAAGGTTTTGGTCGGTTTTTGGTTTGACCGCTAAAACCGGTTTTGGAGCGTGGCAGTTGCAGGGCTCTTTTCCTGACACGATGTTGTTGGGAGGTTTTGCTATGGCGCAGCGCGAACAACACGAACGGGTCAAACGGATGGACCGCTTGGCGGACAAGCTGTTCGGTCATAAGGCAGCGGTGATGGCGATACTGGTCGTCATTGCGATGGCGAGCGGCTTGGCGATGGCGAACCTTGGCGGCGGTGCCGGCGGCGTGTCGTTTGAGCGCACTGACGGTTCAGGCTCGTTGGCGGAGCCGGGATCCGGCGATGCCTCGAGCGGAAAGACTTCCGAAGGTTCTTCGCTTAAGGCGTCTGCCGCGGCAGAGGTTTATGTCGACGTTGATGGCGCCGTTGTGTCGCCCGGCGTATATCGTCTCAAGGACGGCGCGCGGGTGGCTCAGGCGATTGATGCCGCCGGCGGGCTGGCGCCCGAGGCAGACGTTACGGGGCTCAATCGGGCATCTAAGGTCGTCGATGGACAGAAGATTCACGTTCCAACGGTAGGGGAGCAGCAGGCGTCCATTGCGGAAGCTGGTGTTGATGGTGGGGCTTCCGCATCATCGGGCGTGAGTGGCGCAACAGGCCTAGTAAATATCAATACGGCAAGCGCGGCAGAGCTGCAGACGCTCTCTGGCATCGGTCCCTCCATGGCCCAGTCGATTATCGATGAGCGGACAAAGAACGGTGCTTTTGCCTCGGTTGACGATCTGATGCGTGTGTCGGGAATCGGCGAGAAGAAGCTTGCCAAAATCAAAGATTCCATCTGCGTATGAGTGCGACCGAGCGCGAGCATGTGATGCCTCCGCGGCCTCTGATGCCGTGGACGATGGCCCTGTGTGCCGGCATGTGCATGAGCTGCGCCTTGGTGCTCAACGTGGCCGCCGATGCGCTGCTGTGGGAGCGGGCTTCGGCGGTCGGGCCGCTATGGGCCATTCCCGTTACGGCGGCGGTATTCGTTGTGCTGGCTCAATCTTGTGCGCGGCTTGCCCCTTGGAAGCGGTGGCTGTATGCCGCGTCCGTCGGTCTCGTGGCGGGAGCGGTCGTCTCGGCGTGGTGGGCTGTGGGCGTGCTAAGCGCCTCGAAAGCGCTCGACGGTCGAGCGGCAAGCAGCCTTGAGTTTGTCGTGCAGGGTGACCCATCCATAAACGACGACGTGTATTCCTATACCTGCGAGGCACGCGCGGACGGTAAGAACTTGGCAATGGTTCGCCTATCGTGCGACCTCGAGCTCAAGGTCGGGGCGCACGTGCGTGTTATCGGTCGCGTTTCACGTTTTGAGAACGATGCGTATGGACGATCGCGCGTGCTCCGAGGCGAGGTGCGCAAGGTTAAAGTCGTTCGGATTTTGTCGGTCGATGAGGACTCTCCGGGGCCGCTTCTTCGGATGCGAAATGGGCTGCTTGTGTCCATCGCGCCTGCGACCGACCCGGCGCGTGCACTCATAGCCGGTGTCGTCTGCGGCCGTTCGGCCGAGCTGCGCGCCCAGCCGGCGGGCGACTGGTTTTCGGTGACGGGAACGGCGCATCTTATCGCCGTCTCGGGCAGCCATTTGGCAATCGTGGGGTTTGTAATCGAGGGTGTATTGCAAAAGACTCGGTTCTCACGCGGTCTTCAACGGGCGATATTGGCGATAACGCTTGTGGGCTACGCTGCCTTTACGGGCGCGTCTCCCTCGGCCGTGCGCGCGTGCTGCATGGTGTTCGCGACGCTTGTCGTAAACGGCGCGGGGCGGCGCCGGCATGGCGCATCGGCGCTCTTCGTAACCATGTCCATCTTTGTGCTGCTGCGGCCGACGGTTCTGTTCGAGATGGGCTTTCAGCTTTCATGTGCCAGCGTCTTAGCCATTCTGTGCTTTTGCCCCTATGCGACCTACGCTTTGGGTGAGCTGGGTGTGCCATCAGACGTTGCCAGCATGCTTTCCGTCACGCTGTGCTCGCAACTGGCGACACTTCCCATTACCATTCCTGCCTTCGGTACGTTCTCGCTCATTGCTCCGCTGGCAAATGCGGTCATCGGTCCGGTGGTGAGCGTACTGCTTGCCGTGTCGATCGTGCTGGTTCCCTTTTCGCTCGTGGCACCGTTGCGGACTTGGGCGCTCGCTGTGCCCATGATTGCCTCCCATTGCGCGCTGTTCTTCGAGCAGCTGTTTGCCGCCGTGCCGGGTGCATCCGTGAGCGTGCCGCCCGATAGCATGTGGATTTACCTAGTGCCGTGTTTGCTGGCGGTTCTGCTGGTCTGGTGGCCGCGTCCCCGTGCACGTCCTATGGCGGTGGGGCTTGCATGCCTGGTGCTCTTGGCTGCGATTCCGTACGCCTACTGGGATCGATTCGCTCCGCCTTCGGTGACGGTGCTCGATGTGGGCCAGGCCGATGCGATTCTTATTCGCCAGGGCGGCGCAGTGGCACTCGTCGACTGCGGGCTCGACGAGCGCGTGGTGGCGGCGTTGGTTCGCAATAACGTGCACCATATCGATGCCGTCTTTGTGACGCATTGGGATGAGGACCACTGGGGTGGTCTGCCTGCCGTGCTCGAACAGTTTTCGGTCGGAACGATTGCCGTGGCGGCGGATGCGCTGGAGGATGCTCCTGCCGAGGTATTGAACCGACCTGGCGTGGAGTATCGGCAGGTGTGCCGTGGGGATACGGTCGACATCGGCTCTTTTTGCGCCCGCGTGGTGTGGCCATTCGAGTCCGTGGATGGCGAGGGAAATGAGGACTCGCTTGTCCTGTTGCTCTCTTATGTTCAGGAAGGCAAGGGCCTGCGAATACTTCTCACCGGTGATGCCGAGCTCGACCAAGAACGGGAATTCGTGCAGGAGGTGGGGGATATCGATGTCCTTAAACTTGGGCATCACGGCTCCAAGGTTTCAGTCGATGGTGAGTTGCTGGACGTCCTGAAGCCCGAGCTTTCTCTCGCGAGTGCGGGCGAGGGGAATCGATACGGCCATCCGTCCGATGCCTGCATCGATGCCGTGAAGGAGGCGGGCGGTGTGTTCGCGTGCACCATCGAACATGGCGACATTATCATCACGCCGACTGCGAATGGCTTTGCGATGCGATGCCAGCGACCGTGACGACGTCGTTGGCGTGTGGTGGGCCCCTGGGCTAGAATGGCACGGAACGAATACGAAGGCCTGCGGGAGGGGAGCGCAATGTCCGAAACCGGTCTGCTGCCGGCATATCTGATTGTCGGTACCGACGGAGTCAAGCGCGATCACGCCGTCTCGCGTATGAAAGCGCGTCTGGAAAAGTCGGGTATGGTTGAGTTCAACCTCGACGAGCGCGACATGACCAAGGACCCCGATATCGAGTCCATTATCGGATCGCTTAACACCTTTCCGATGGGCAGCGAGTTTCGCCTGGTAATCCTTGACGGCTGCTCAAAGCTCGCCAAGGCGGTCTCGGAGCCGCTCGTCGAGTATCTGGCGAGTCCCAGCCCCACAACGGTCTGCCTGATCATCGCCGACTCGCTTGCCAAGAACACGCGCCTGTATAAGGCGATCGCCAAGATCGACAAGAAGGCCGTGATCGATTGCTCCGGCACCAAGCGCTGGGAGCTACCGCGCCGTGTGCAGCAGATGGCGACGCAGCACGGCAAGTCGATCTCGACGGCGGCCGCCGAGGAACTCGTCTCGCGTTCGGGTGAAAACACGCGCATGCTCGATAACGACTTGGCTAAGCTTGCCCAGATGGTCGAGGCGCCCCAGATTGAGCTTGCCAATGTTGAGCGCTGGATTGTACGTACGGCCGAGGTTCAACCCTGGGACTTTCTCAATGCGGTCTCGGCCCGTGACATGCGACGCTCGCTCGAGCTCTTCAATCTACTGCCCGCCAAGAGCTACGTGTGGACTTACACATTGCTGTGCGGCCGCATCCGCGAGCTTATCGTTGCCAAGGCGCTCGATGCGCGCGGACAGGGTCGTGAGCTGGCCGCAACACTTAAGCTCCAGTCCTGGCAGGTCAAGAATCACCTGACCTGGGCACGTCGCTTTTCGATGGCAGAGCTCGTTGCCGCGCTCGAGGGCGCGGTCGATGTGGAGCTCGCGCTGAAGGGTTCGGCCGATTCTCAGACCGCGCTTTTGCTCTGGATTACGAACATCTTGAGAAAATCGTGATGATACCTGCCTATTTGACAAATTCGTTCTATCCCTTTGAGGGGGAGCGTGCTATAGTAGGCGCTTGCATGACCTCACCGTGTCTCAGAGGTGTCATACATTTTTTGCAAGGAACTCGAAAGGAACTCCAGAAGTGGCAAACATCAAGTCTCAGAAGAAGCGTATCCGCACCAATGAGGCAGCTCGCATGCGTAACAAGGCTGTCAAGTCCGAGCTCAAGACGCTGACCAAGCACGTCCAGTCCGCCGTCGCCGAGGGCGACGCCGAGAAGGCCCAGGCTGCCCTCAAGACCGTCACCAAGCGTCTCGACATGGCTGCCGCCAAGCATGTTATCCACAAGAACCAGGCTTCCAACCGCAAGTCCGGTCTTGCCAAGCTCGTGAACAGCATCAACGCCTAAGTTGTAAATTTCACACCACACAGATTACGCGCATAAATGGAGCCTGTTTTATGGAACAGGCTCCATTTTTTGTACCGCTCGGGTAAGATAGTCCGCATGAATACTTCAATTGACATTTCCCACATCCGCAACTTCTCAATCGTTGCGCATATCGACCATGGCAAGTCCACGATCAGTGACCGCATTCTCGAGCTCACCCATACCGTCGACGAACGCGACATGGAGTCGCAGCTGCTCGACACCATGGATATCGAGCGCGAGCGCGGCATCACGATCAAGTCCAATGCCGTTCGCGTGTCCTATGACGCCGACGATGGCGAGACGTATCAGTTCAATCTGATCGATACGCCGGGCCACGTTGACTTTACCTATGAGGTCTCGCGCTCGCTGGCAGCCTGTGAGGGCGCGGTGCTCGTCGTTGACGCCACGCAGGGCGTCGAGGCGCAGACCGTCTCCAACGCGACGCTCGCCATGAACGCCAATCTGGACATTGTGCCGGCCATCAACAAGATCGACCTACCCTCGGCCCATCCCGATGAGGTTAAGACCGAGATCGAGGACGACCTGGCGATCCCTGCCGATGATGCCGTATGTGTCTCGGGCAAGACCGGCGAGGGCATCCACGATCTGCTGGAGTCCATTGTCTTTTTGATCTCTCCGCCCAAGGGCGATGCGAACGCGCCGCTCAAGGCACTCATCTTGGATTCGTACTTCGACGAGTATCGTGGCGTCGTCGCCACGGTGCGAGTCTTTGACGGTTCCATCAAAAAGGGCGATACCCTGCGCATGATGCAGGCAGAGGGCGACTTTTTGGTCGACGGCGTGGGTGTCAAGCGTCCTGCCGAGACCCCGGTCGACGCGCTGACGGTCGGCGAGGTCGGATACGTGGTCACGGGCCTGAAGGACCCCGAGGCCGTTCACGTGGGCGATACCCTCACGTGGGCGTCGAATCCCTGCCCCGAGCCGCTTCCTGGTTACCGCGAGGCTAAGCCCATGGTCTATACGGGTCTGTTCCCGATCGATAACAAGGATTACGAGAACCTGCGTGACGCGCTCGATAAGCTGCATGTCAACGACCCGTCGTTGGTGTGGGAGCCCGAGACCTCGGTGGCACTCGGCTTTGGCTTCCGCGTGGGCTTCCTGGGCCTGCTGCACATGGAAGTCGTCAAGGAGCGCCTGGAGCGCGAGTTCAACCTGGACCTCATTGCCACGAGTCCCTCGGTCGACTATCACGTCTACAAGACCGACGGTGAAATGATCGATGTCCGCAGCCCGCAGGATCTTCCCGAGGTCACGCGCATCGAGCGCATCGAGGAACCCTACCTCAAGGCTAAGATCATCTGCCCGCCCGAGTATACGGGTGCCGTCATGCAGCTCGCTATCGAGCACCGTGGCATTACAACCGACATGATCCATCTCACGAGCAAATCGGTCGAGATGCGCTTTGACATGCCGCTCGCCGAGCTCATCCTGGACTTCTTTGACCAGCTCAAGAGTCGTACCAAGGGCTATGCCTCGCTCGATTACGAGTTCAACGAGTACCGTCCCTCCGAGCTCGTTAAGCTCGATATCTTGCTTTCGGGCGACGAGGTGGACGCGCTGTCGTTTATCGTCCACAAGGACAAGGCCTATGGTCTGGCCCGTGGCCTGTGCGACAAGCTTAAGGAGATCATCCCGCGTCAGCTGTTCGAGGTGCCCATCCAGGGTGCTATCGGCAATAAGATCATTGCCCGCTCCACCGTCAAGGCGCGTCGCAAGGACGTGCTTGCTAAGTGCTACGGCGGCGATATCTCGCGTAAGCGCAAGCTGCTCGAGAAGCAGAAAGAGGGCAAGAAGCGCATGAAGGCCATCGGATCGGTCGAGGTCCCGCAGGAGGCCTTTATGGCGATCCTCAAGGTGGACGAGTAGGTCTATGGCGCTTTCTGAATACAGCAAGCGGCTGCTGGGCGCCTATGCCGAGCAGCCGTTCCTTATGGCTCCCATGGCGGGCGTGACTGACCCTGCCTACCGCATCATGTGCCGCCGCCGCGGTGCCAACCTTGCCTACAGCGAGATGGTGAGCGTGGCGGGCCTTGCCTATGCCAGCAACAAAACGTGGCGCCTGGTGCTGCCGGCCGACGAGGAGCAGCAGATTTGTGTGCAGCTCTTTGGCTCCAAGCCCGATCAGTTTGCGAGTGCCGTCGCCGCCGTCGAGGAGCGCGTTGGCGATCGCCTGTCGCTCATCGATATCAATATGGCATGCCCCGCCCGCAAGGTCGTTACCAAGGGCGAGGGCTCGGCGCTCATGCGCACGCCCGATTTGGCCGAGAAGATCGTCGAGGCGGCGGTGGGCGCGGCGCATGTACCCGTGACCGTCAAGATTCGCAAAGGCTTTTATGCCGAGGACCGCAATGCCGCGACATTTGCCCAGATGCTTGAGGGCGCAGGGGCTGCCGCAGTTGCCGTGCACGGTCGTTGTGCCACGCAGCTCTATACGGGCCAGGCCGATTGGTCTGTCGTCGATGAGGTTGCCGACGCCGTCGAGATTCCCGTGATTGGTTCGGGTGATGTGTTCTCGGCCGAGGACGCTGCTGAGCATCTGCAAGGCTCGGGTGCCAGCGCGGTGTTTATCGCGCGCGGCATCTACGGCAATCCGTGGGTGTTCGGTGATGCTCGCGCCCTTGCGCTCGATGGCACGCCGGTGCCGGCTCGCAGCTCCGTTGAGCGCCTGGACGCCCTGCGTGAGCACCTAACGCTGACGCATGAGCTCCTGCCGCTCATGTCGCGTGCCCGCACGTACGCAAGCTGGTACTTAAAAGGCATGCCCCATGCTGCAGCCTGGCGCGCGCAGGTGGTGCGCTGCTCCACGTATGAGGAGTTTATGGCGCTGGTCGATGAGATCGAGCATGATGTGGTGGCCTGTGAGGCTGCCCTTGCCGCCGGCGAATCGGTGCCCCCTCATCCTCTGGAGGCTTAAGGGTGGCCGTTACCGCACTGTACGTGCACGTGCCGTTTTGCGCCCAAAAGTGCCGGTACTGCGACTTTGACTCGCGCAGTTTTGCTCCGTGCGACCTGAGCGCTGCGCTCGAGGCCTATTTTGAGCAGTTGTACGCGCGCCTCGATGCTTTTGGCAAGGCTGGTGCCCTCGACCAGATTCGCACCGTCTATGTTGGCGGCGGTACGCCGTCGCTGGCGGGGGAGCGCCTGGTGGAGCTGGCGCGGCGTATTCGTGCGTGGTGCGCCCCCGTTGAGTTTACCTGCGAGGCAAATCCCGAGTCGCTGACCGCCGAGCTTGCCGCTGCGCTTGCCAAGGTTGGTGTCACACGCGTCTCTCTGGGCGTGCAAACGCTCGATAACACCGAACTTACTGCCATCGGCCGTATTCACGATGCCGATCGGGCGCTCGCCGCCATCGCGACGGTCAAGAACGCTGGGCTTGATGTGTCGTGCGACCTTATGTGCGGACTTCCCGGGCAGACCGCAGCGAGTTGGAAGCGCACGCTCGATGGCGTGCTGGCGGCGGCCCCGCATCATGCGTCGGTCTACCCGCTCACGCTTGAGGAGGGGACGCCCCTTTATCGCATGGCGTGCCGCGACGAGTCGCTCGAGCCCGACGAGGATTTTCAGGCTTCGTGCATGGACTTGGCACGCGAGCTCCTGGGTGCCGCCGGCTATCACCCGTATGAGGTGGCGAGCTACGCGCTCGACGGCCATGAGTGCGTCCATAACATTGCCTACTGGACCGGACGGGGCTATCTGGGCCTGGGTCGTTCTGCCGCGGGCATGCTCGACGCCGGGGATTTCGACCGTCTTGCAGGTTTGTTCCCCGGCGTGTCTTCTCGAGGCGATGCGTACCGCATGCGTCTGGTGCAACGTGACGATGACGCGATGGCGTTCGAGGCCGAATATCTCTCGCAGCGCGAGGCTGCGGCTGAAGACCTGATGCTCGCTTGTCGCATGACGCGTGGTGTTGCGTCCGACCTGTTGGTTCGTGCAGCTTTCGTCATCCCAGCTGGCGAGCTGGCGGCTGCCTGCGATCGCGCGCTCGAATTGGGACTTGCCACTTGGGTGCCCGAGACGCTCGGGGTCCATGAGGGACCCTTCACCTCGGCAGATGTCATCGCGGGCCATGTTCGAGCTCGTTTAGCGCCGACACCCCTGGGCTGGCTCGATGGAAATGTTCTGTTCGAGCTGTTTTGGGATCTAGCTTAGGCCGCTCGGGTAGAATTACCGGAATATATACGCTGCTGTGAGCAGGAGGTTGCCGCGCATGGCGACGATGAACGAAAAAGATTACTACGAGATTCTGGGTGTCTCCAAGGACGCCACCTCGCGTGATATTCAAAAGGCCTTCCAGCAAAAGGCCCGCAAGCTCCATCCGGACGTCAACAAAGAGCCGGATGCCGAGGAAAAGTTTAAAGAGGTTTCCGAGGCCTACGCCGTGCTTTCGGATGAGCAAAAACGTGCGCGCTACGACGCCATGCGTTCTGGCAATCCCTTTGCCGGTGCTCCTACGGCTTCGCCCTATGGTGGCGGCTACGCCGGCAGCACGGGTTATGGCAATCCTTTTGAGGGCGGCTTTCCATTTGGCGGTGCCTGGGGCCAGCAGCGTCGTGGGCAGGCTGCCTACAATCCCGAGAACGGCGCCAACGTGGTCGTCGATATCAAGCTCGACGCCAAGGAGGCCAAGGGCGGTGCCCGCAAGACCGTCCGCTATACGCGCTTCGATACCTGTGGTCACTGCGGCGGCTCGGGTTCTGTCTCCTCCGAGCATGCCCATACCTGCCCAAGCTGTGGCGGCCGCGGCCACATCGATGTCGACCTGTCCTTTCTGTTTGGTGCGGGCACGTTCCAGTCGGTCTGCCCCGAGTGCGGCGGTTCCGGTAAAGTCGTGGCCGACCCCTGCCCTGATTGCGGCGGCAGCGGTCGTACTCGCGTAACCTCCGAGCAGACGATTGAGTTTCCTGCCGGCACGCACGATGGCGACGAGGTCCGCATTGGCGGCATGGGTCATGCTGGCACCAACGGTGCCGCGGGCGGCGACCTGGTCGGCCGCGCCCATGTTGAGGCCGAGCGCTTGGAAGGCAAAGCTCGTACCGGTTTTTACCTGATGGGCATCGTAGCGCCGTTTTTGGTACTCTCGGCCATCTCGGGTGTGTTCTCGGCCTTTGCCGTGATGTGCTTTATTCCGTTTACCATGGGCCTGTTCATGGTGCTTTCGGACGGTGTGCTTCATCGCAGCCTGCTGTGGTGGAAGCGCGGTGCGATGCAGTTTGCCAACGGTTTTGCCAACGGCTTCATGTTCGCGCTCGTGTCGGTTTGGTTTGCGAGCTGCTCGCAACGGGCCATGCTTTCGCCGTACCAAATGCAATAACATCAAACCCTCTGTTTGCGGTCGGCCCAGCTTGGGTATAGGACGCACTGTGACAATAATGAAAGTCGGAAGGATTCGGTCGTGTCGGAAAATAGGGATTACTACGAGGTGCTTGGCGTCGACAGGGATGCCGACGCGCGGACGATTAAGCGCGCGTTTCTAAAGAAGGCCCGTACCGTACACCCGGACGTTTCGGACGACCCCGAGGCCGAGGCCAAGTTCAAGGAGCTCAACGAGGCCTATTCCGTTCTTTCCGATGAGCAGAAGCGTGCTAACTACGACCGTTACGGCACTGCCGACGGCCCTGGTGGTTCGGGCTACGTCGATATCAACGATATCTTTGGTGGCATGGGCATGGACGACTTGTTCTCGTCGTTCTTTGGCGGCGGTGCCGGCGGTGGCGCCCGCAGCCGTCGTGAGCGTCGTCGCGGACGAGACATGGCCATCTCGCTTTCGGTGACGCTCGAGGAGGCGGCGCTCGGCTGCAAAAAGACGATCAGCTATGACCGCCTTGCTCCTTGCGAGGACTGCAATGGCACCGGTAGGGCAGAGGGCGCACAGGAAAAGCAGTGCGGCCGCTGCCACGGTACGGGCTACGTCACGACGGTTCAGCGTTCGTTCCTGGGCCAGGTTCAGTCTTCCTCGCCTTGTCCCGACTGCCATGGCGAGGGCACGGTTATCGACCATCCCTGCGAGACCTGCGACGGTCAAGGCCGCACGCCTTCGCACGAAAAGATCGACATCGATATTCCCGCCGGCGTTTCGACCGGTCGCCAGCTGCGCGTGAGCGGCTTTGGCGAGGCCGGCCTTCGCGGCGAGCCTTCGGGCGACCTGATTGTCAACGTGCGCGTTGCCGACCATGAGCGCTTTAAGCGCAACGGGGACGACCTGTACATGGTGAGCGATATCTCGATTGCGCAGGCTGCGCTCGGCTGCGAGATCGAGGTCGAGGGCATTATGCCCGACGAGGTCGTTAAGGTGACGGTTCCCGCCGGCGCCCAGTACGGCGACACCGTGAGCGTCAATAATTACGGCATGCCGCGCATTGGCGGTGGCGGTTCGCGTGGCCGCCTGATCGTGCAACTGCGCGTGGTCGTTCCCACCAATCTTTCCAATAAGCAGCGCGAGCTGCTCCGTGCTTTTGCCGATGAGATGGGCGATGACGTCGCTTCCGGTAAGAAGTCGGTGACCGACCGTATCAAGAGTGCCCTCGACGATATCCTCGATTAAGGAGCCCGCGTGCTCGCACCCCATATTTCCGTCGTCAACCTCGGCTGCCGTGTCAACCGGGTTGAGTCCGACCGTATCACTGCCGATCTTATGCGCTTGGGCTTTGCTATTGTGGAGCCCCAGGATGCCGATCTGATTGTCATTAACACTTGTGCCGTTACGGGCGAGGCCGAGGCCAAGACCCGTAAGGCCGTCCGTCATGCGCTGGCCCATCCAAACGAGCCCTATGTGGTCGTGACGGGATGCGTGGTCAATTTGCATCCCGAGGAGCTGTCGGAGCTTTCGGATCGCGTGATTGCCGAGCCGTCCAAGATAGATGTCGCCGAACGTGTTTGCGAGGTGCTGGGTGTTGAGTCCGATAGCGTTCCCGCCTGCAGCGATGGCGAGGTGGTCGATGCGCTCGGTCGCTCTCGCCTGGGCGTGAAGATTCAGGATGGCTGCAACCATCGCTGCACCTATTGCATTGTGTGGAAGGCGCGCGGCCCCGAGCGCTCCGTGCCCGTCGAGTCCGTGCTCGAACAGGTGCGTGAAGCTCAGGAGGCCGGCGTGCCCGAGGTCGTGCTGACCGGCGTGAATCTGGGTGCCTATGACGGCAAGAGCGCGACCGACGAACATGTCGAGATCGATGAGCTGCTTCAGGCCATCATGGAGCGCACCGAGATCGCCCATGTGCGCATCTCCTCGGTGGAACCCATGGATATTTCCGAGCGCCTGCTCAAGGTGATGGCTCGCTATCCGAAGCGTATCGCGCCGTTTTTGCACCTTCCCGTGCAGTCTGGCTGCACGGCGACGCTGCATCGCATGGGCCGTCCCTATAGCGCCGAGGCCTTTGAGGACACGGTGCGCATGATTCGCACCAACTTGCCCCAGGCGTCTCTTTCGTGCGATGTCATCGTCGGTTTTCCTGGCGAGACGGACGAGGAGTTCGAGGAGTCGCTGGCGCTGTGCCGTCGCGTGGGCTTTTCGCGCATGCACGTGTTTCGCTATAGCAAGCGCCCCGGCACCCTCGCCGCCGACATGCCCGACCAGGTACCCCCTGAGGTCATGGCCGAACGCAGCCGTCGCATGCGTGCCGCCGCACAGGAGCTTGCGATCGCCGATGCCCGCCGCCGCGTGGGCACGGTCGAGCGTGCGGTGCTCGAGTATGGCGACAATTTGACGCTCGGCTCGTTCCATCATGCCCGTCTCGATGATACCTGTGGACTCGCAGCCCCGTGCCTGCTCGATGTTGCTATCATCGGAGTCGATGATTCCGGCTTGGTCCATGCACGCAGGGAGGTTCATGGAAGCCTCGAAGATTAGACTTACCGTTCCCGAGGGTATCGACCCCTCGCGCGTTTTGGGCGCCGGCGACGGCGTCCTTCGTGCACTCGAGAACTTGGCGCGCGCCCATGTGGTTGCCCGCGGTGACAGCGTTGCCGTGAGCGGTGATCCGGACGAGGTTGAGTTGGTCGCGCGTTTTTTCGAACATGCCTTTCGTGAGGCCGCTGCCGGGCGCACGCTTTCTGCCGATGATGTCTCGCGCTGTCTGGCCGTTCTGCGCGACGGCGAGCATGATGCCTCGTCGTTGCGCGATGACGTGCTGCTATCGTATCGCGGTCGCGTTATCCGCCCCAAGACGCTCGGCCAAAAGCGCTATGTGGATGCCATCCGCTCTTCTACCATCACGTTTGGCCTCGGTCCCGCCGGTACCGGTAAAACCTATCTGGCCATGGCGCTCGCCGTTGCCGCGCTCAAGCGCCATGAGGTAGGCCGCCTGATCCTGACGCGCCCGGTTGTCGAGGCGGGGGAGAACCTGGGCTTTTTGCCCGGCACCCTCGAGGAAAAGATCGACCCGTATATGCGCCCGCTCTATGATGCCCTCTTTGACATGATGGATCGCGAACGCATCGATGAGCTTATGGAGCGTGGCGTGATCGAGATCGCGCCGCTCGCCTACATGCGCGGTCGAACGCTGAGTGATGCCTTTGTGGTGCTCGATGAGGCACAAAACACAACGCCCGAGCAGATGAAGATGTTCTTGACGCGTCTGGGCTTTAATTCCAAGTTCGTGATTACCGGCGACCTGAGCCAGCGTGACCTGGTTGGTCGTCGCGGCGGTCTTGCCGACGTTGAGCAGATTTTGGGCCGTGTCGACGATGTCGCATTTTCGCACCTCGAGCGCGCCGATGTGGTGCGCCATGCCCTGGTGGGCCGTATCGTTGAGGCCTATGATGCATACGACGATGCGCGCGAGCAGCGCGCACACGATCGAAAGGAGTCCCGTTGAGTGTATTGATCAGCAACGATGCCGAGCTCGATACGCTGCTCGATGCCCAGGAGGTGGAGCACATCTGCTCAGTTGTGCTTTCCGCCGAGGGTGTTGAGCGTGAGGTCGAGATTTCCCTTTCGTATGTCGATGAGGACGAGATGCACGAGCTCAACCACGAGTGGCGCGGTATCGACCGCACCACCGATGTCCTCTCGTTTGAATGCGACTCGGCCTTTGACGAGGACATTCCCGCCGACGAGACGCTCGAGCTCGGCGATATTATCCTGGCCCCGCAGGTTATTGCCCGTCAGGCCCCCGGCTTTGGCAACAGCCCCGCCGATGAGTGCCGACTGATGCTCGTGCACGGAATGCTGCACCTGCTGGGTTACGACCACATCGAGGACGATGAGGCCGAGGTCATGGAGGCACGCGAGGATGTCATCCTGCGCGACCTGGCGCTTGAGCGCGGCGAGGACCCCAAGCTCGTCCACGTCGGCCCCATCACCAACCACGCCCACGACTAGGAGCCGTCTATGATTCCCGGATCGAACAAGGACCATCCTTCCTTTTTAAAGTCGTTCTCATACGCGATGGAGGGCTTCGTCACCGCCGTCAAGACCGAGCGTAATATCAAGGTCATGCTCGTGGCGGGTGTGTGTACCGTCATTGCCGGCTGCATCGTGGGGCTTGATATTGCCGAGTGGGCTACGGTCATCATCTGCTGCGGCCTGGTGATTCACGGCGAGTTGTGCAATACCGCCATGGAGGCGATTGTCGACCTGGCGACCCAGGAGCTGCATCCGCTGGCCAAGCGCGCGAAGGATATCGCCGCTGCCTCTGTATACGTTCTTTCCATTACCGCCGCGATCGTGGGCTTGCTTGTCTTTGCCCACGCGCTCGACTTTATTTAGAAAGGGATTCCCATGTCCGACAATATGCAGCCTACCGGTGAAGTTTTGGATGACGAGGTCCTGGACGAGGCTGAAGGTGCCGATTCGTTTGACGAGGTCGAGGAGTTCGATCCGTTTGAGGGCATGAGCGACGAGGAACTCGATGCCCTGTGCGACGAGGGCGAGAGCCTCGCGGGCTTTGGCGACGTGGAGCCCGGTTTCCGCAGCGGCTTTGTGGCCCTGGTCGGTCGCCCCAACGCCGGCAAATCCACGCTGCTCAACGCCTGTTACGGCAAGAAGGTCGCCATCACCTCGCCGGTGGCCCAGACGACCCGCCGCCGCATGCGCGCCGTGGTCAACCGCCCCGGTTACCAGTTAGTCTTCGTTGATACGCCGGGTATCCACAAGCCCAAGGACGGCCTGGGCTCCGAGCTTAATAAGAGTGCCCTGTTTGAGCTCAATGACGTCGACGTCGTCGCGTTTCTGATCGACGCCACCAAACCCATCGGCAGGGGAGACGCCTGGGTCGCCGAGCGCGTCAAGAACGCCCGTTCAAAAAAGGTCCTGGTGCTTACCAAGGCCGATGAGGCCGACCCCGCCCAGGTCATGGAGCAGCTCAAGGCCGCTCACGAGCTTATGGAATACGACGATGAGATCGTGACGTCGTCGGTTAAGAACTTTAACGTCGATGCGTTTATCGAGACCGTTGCTCACTTTTTGCCCGAGGGCCCGCGCTGGTTCCCCGAGGACATGGGCACCGACGCGTCCGACGAGACCCTCGTGGCCGAGTTTGTACGCGAGAAGGTCCTGCGTCGCACCCGCGACGAGATCCCTCACTCCGTGGGCGTCATCTGTGACGCGCTCGAGCAGACTAAGAAGGTCCTGCGCGTGCACGCCACGATTTACGTCGAGCGCGAGGGGCAGAAGGGCATCATCATCGGCAAGGGCGGCGAGATGATCAAGCATATCGGCATCGATGCCCGTCGCGATCTTGAGCGCATTTTTGGCACCCAGGTCTTTTTGGAGCTCGACGTGAAGGTCAAGGCCGGCTGGCGCGATGACGAGGCGCAGATCCGCCGCTTTGGCTACAATGCCGAAGATTAAGCCTCGGCGTTCATGGCGGGCTCTCGCACATATCGCACAAAGGTGCTCGTCCTCGATAAGACGAAGCTCAAGGAAACCGACCTGATCTTGACGATGCTCGACGAACGGGGGCGGCAGGTGCGTGCCGTGGCCAAGGGCGCACGTAAGCCTGGCGGTCGCCTTGCGGCCCGCTGCGAGCTCTTCTGCACCGTTGATATGCTGTTGGCGCATGGTCGCTCGCTCGACGTGGTTTCTCAGGCGGAGCTTATGGAGGCGCCGCTCGGTGCTGCTCCTGACTACGAGACGACCTGTGCCGCCAGCGCGATTGCCGAGGTTGCGCGCGTGTGCTCGTTCGAGGATGCCGAGGATCCATTTACCTTTGCCATCACGCAGCGGGCGCTCACGCTTGTCGGCAGCGGGCTCGACTCGGCACATATGGACCTGCTCGTGGCGGCCTTTGTCTTTAAGCTGCTGTCGCACGTTGGTTACCGACCCGATTTCTCGGCATGCGTGCTGTGCGGAGACCCCATGCTGTCGTATTTTTCGCCCCAGGCGGGCGGCCTCATGTGCGGCTCATGCGCGTCGAGCGTTCCGGGCGCCGAGTTGGTCTCAACCGGCGAGGTTGCATGGCTGCGCGCCCTCATGTCCATGACGTTCGATGCCCTTTTGGCCGAGCGAATTGACCCGCATACGGCGGCGTTCTTGCTCGGGCTTTCGCATGTTTGGGCTGCGACGCACACCGATCAGCGGCTCCGTGCGATGGAATTCATGTTGGGTCGGTGATGATGCGCAGGTGTGCGCCGCTTGTGGTAACATACCGACCTGTTGGTACCTCGACCTTGGTTGTTCGCTCCACCGGCGGCTTCCCAGTCCGAGGCGAATAGAGTCGCCCGCGGGCGACGCGAAACGAAAGGTGAAACAATGACTGTTTCCAAAGAGCGCAAGGCGGAGCTGACCGCCCAGTTCGGTAACTCCCCGGTCGATACCGGTAACCCCAAGGTTCAGGTCGCCATCCTGTCCGAGCGCATCAAGGAGCTGACCGAGCACATGAAGTCCCACCAGAAGGACTTCCACACTCGTCGTGGCCTGCTCATGCTCGTTGGCCGCCGTCGTCGTCTTCTCTCCTACATCAAGAAGAACGACATCGTCGAGTACCGTGAGCTCATCAAGGCTCTGGGCATCCGCGACAACATCCAGTAAGGATTTGTACATGCTAAGAGCGTCCTGCGCAGCGGGGCGCTCTTTTTGTGTAAGGGCGTGAACAATCACGCTCTGAAGCGTGGCGGGGGCAGGGGGCCCGCGTCACATGAGAAGCCCGCAGGCAAGGGGCCTGTGGGGTAAAGGAGAACAATGACACTCGTATCCAAGACCTTTGAGCTGTACGGCAAGACCTACACCTTCGAGTCCGGCGAGCTTGCCAAGCAGGCCACCGGCGCTTGTCTGGTCAAGCAGGGCGACACCACGATGCTCGACACCGTGGTCGTCTCCAAGGAGCGCAAGAATTACGACTTCTTCCCGCTGACCGTCGACTTCAACGAGAAGATGTACGCTGCCGGCCGTATCCCGGGTGGCTACCTCAAGCGCGAGGGCCGTCCCAGCGAGAAGGCCACGCTCACGGCCCGTATGATCGACCGCCCGATTCGCCCGAGCTTCCCGGACGGCTTCCGCAACGAGGTGCACATCGTCGCCACCTCGCTCGTCGCCGACCAGGTCAACCCCTTCGACGTTATCAACGTCATGGGCGCCTCTTTGGCTATGACGCTCGGCGGCGTGCCCTTCGAGGGCCCGCTTGCCTGCGTGCGCATCGGTCGTAACGTGGAGACCGGCGAGTTTATCGTCAACCCCACTTATGAGGAGCGCGAGAACTCCGACCTGGACCTGGAGCTGGGCGGCTCTGCCGACTTCATCTCGATGGTCGAGGCTGGCGCCGAGGAGATCTCCGAGGACGACATGCTCGCTGCTATGAAGTTTGGTCAGGAGGCCCTCGCTGCCTTCTGCCAGGCCCAAGACGAGTTCGTCGCCGAGTGGGAGCAGGTCAACGGCGCTATCGTCAAGAAGGAGTACCCGCTCGACCAGCCCGTCGAGGAGGTCCAGGAGCGCATCTTCGCCCACTACGACGAGATGGCCGCTGCCCTGCGCGACGCCGACAAGCTTTCCCGCATCGGTAAGGTCGAGGCTCTGAAGGAGTCCATCCGCGCCGAGTTCACCGACGAGGAGCAGGCCGCCTGGGAGCGCGAGATCCCCGTGGCGCTCAAGAAGCTCGAGAAGAAGGCCATGCGCACCATGGTCGTCGAGACCGGCGAACGCGTCGACGGTCGTGCCGCCGACGAGATTCGTCCCATCATGGTGAAGGACAACTACCTGCCGCTCGTTCACGGCTCTGGCCTGTTCCAGCGTGGTCAGACCCAGGTGCTCTCCGTCCTGTCGCTCGGCATGCTCAACGAGGGCCAGCGTCTGGATACCATCGAGCCCACCGAGGGCAAGCGCTACATGCACCACTACAACTTCCCGCCGTTCTGCACCGGCGAGACCGGCCGTATGGGCAGCCCCAAGCGCCGCGAGATCGGTCACGGCAACCTGGCCGAGCGCGCTTTGCTCCCGGTGCTTCCCGACGAGAACGAGTTCCCCTACGCCATCCGCGTCGTCTCCGAGGTCATGGAGTCCAATGGCTCCTCTTCGATGGCTTCGACCTGCGGCTCCACGCTCGCCCTTATGGACGGCGGCGTGCCCATTAAGCGCCCGGTCTCCGGTATCGCCATGGGCCTGATCCAGGAGGAGGGCAAGACCGTGGTCCTGTCCGACATCCAGGGTCTCGAGGACTTCCTGGGTGACATGGACTTTAAGGTCACCGGCACCACCGAGGGCATCACCGCCCTGCAGATGGACAACAAGGCCACCGGCCTCACCTTCGACATCTTGGCCCGCGCCCTGCAGCAGGCCAAGGAGGGTCGCGCCTTCATCCTGCAGAAGATGCTCGATGTGATCCCTGAGCCGCGTCATACCACGCGCAGCACCGCTCCGCGCATCGTCTCCATCCAGGTTCCGACCGATAAGATCCGCGACGTCATCGGTTCCGGCGGCAAGGTCATCCGCGGCATCCAGGACGAGACCGGCGCTTCGGTCGACATCCAGGAGGACGGCACCGTCTTTGTCGGCGGCACCGGCGAGTCCGTCGATCAGGCAGTCGAGCGCATCAAGCTCATCATCAAGGTTCCCGAGCCGGGCGAGGAGTACACCGGTCGCGTGGTCTCCATCCAGCCCTTCGGCGCCTTCGTGAACCTGCTGCCCGGTAAGGACGGCCTGCTGCACATCTCCCGCGTCGCCAAGGGTCGCGTGGAGAAGGTTGAGGACGTCCTCAACGTGGGCGACGAGGTCAAGGTCGTCGTCATCGAGGTCGACGATCGCGGCAAGATCTCGCTCGATCGTCTCGACAAGCCCGAGGCCCCGGCTCGCGCCGAGGGTGCCTCCGAGGGCGACGGCGAGCACTTCCAGCGTCGCGAGCGTCCGCGTCGCGAGCGCTCCGAGCGCAGCGACCGTCCGCGCCGTCCCGGCGACAACGGAGGCCGCAAGCCCCGCCGTCACCACGACGCCGAGTAACAGCTACACATAAGCAGCTCAACAAGGGCGACCCCGGACAGGGGTCGCCCTTTTGCTTGTGCCCGGGAGGGCCGCATATGAAGTTT
>CAUATU010000001.1:0-193447 GCA_958432255.1 uncultured Collinsella sp. | reverse complement strand
CCTCATGGCCGTCGCGGCCGAGGACGCGAGCGAGCGCGTCGAGGATCGCCCGTTCGTCATCCACTGCCAGTATCCTCGCCATGTTCGACCTCCTGAAACTTCCGTCGGCATTGTACTAGCGCCGCGCTCAGCGGTCTAGAGCCCCGCGCGCAGCCGCGGGCGCCTCGGCCGCGTCGCACGCGCGGTAGCGCACGCCCGAGCCGCCGCGCGCCTCGATCTCGAGCCAGCCCTCGCCGTCCGACTCCCGTCCGAAGAAGATGAGCTGGAGCTCTCGGACATTGCCCCTGTCGTCCGCCGCGTCCACCAGGTAGACGTAGTTCGCCCCCGCCCCGGTGGCGTCGGCGTAGGAGCTCGCGTGGCTGCCGGGCTCGGGCGCGGGCGCCCACATGGCGATCTCAGGGTTGGGCAGCACGCGGTCGGCGATCGAGCGCAGCACCGACCCCCAGCCGGCGTCGAGCAGGGCATTCCCGCACAGGACGAGCGCTGCGGAGAGGAGGACGAGCATGGCGGCGAGCGGCCTCCTACGCATCTGCCCTCCCGTCCTCGAAGCGGCAGAACCAGGCGAGAAGGACGGCGTCGGCTGCCAGGGTGAGCACGAGGCCAGCGAGCGCAGTCGTGAGGAGAGGGCCCGCCGCACGCGCGGCGTCGATGAAGGCCTCCACCCCGAGCGACCCCAGGCGCGCGGGCCAGGCGAGCGGCACCCAGCTCAGGGGCGTTGCCAGGGCGCCGGTGAGCTCGCCGGTCATGAGGCCGTGCGCAAGTCCGCCCACCGAGAAGAACGCGAGGAGCACCCCCGCCGCGCCGGCGCCGATGGCGGCGTTGCGGCCGAGGCGCAGGGCCACGCCGAGCCCCAGCGCGTAGAGGGGCAGGCTGCCCAGCACGATGCCCGCCCAGGCGGCCGCAAGCGGAGCGGGCCCGAGCGGCAGGCGCCCGGCGACGGCGAGCGCGGCCCCGAACACGCCGAGCGCCACGGCCAGCGCGGCGGCGCCGAGCGCCGCAAGGGCGAGCAGCTTCGCCGCGACGGCGCGCCCGCGCGAGGGGACCGCCGTGAGGTTGGCGAGGCGCCCGGCAGCGCGCTCCTCGTCCACGGCGAGCCCGCAGACGATGGCGGACATGAGCGGCATGAGGGCGCCGAGGAACTGGGCGTAGGCGTCCGCGCCCAGCGCCGGGTCCCATCGGGTTACGGAGAAGTACTCGCCGCAGGCAAGACCGGCTGCCAGGCCGCAGACGAGGTGCGCCGCCGTGAGCGGGGAGCGCGCCAGGCGCAGGGCCTCGGAGAGCAGGGCTCGCGGGAGAGTCATGCGCGGCGTCGGGTCGGAGAGTCGCGTCATGGCCATTACCTCTCCTCGGAGCGCGCGAACCAGGCCGCGCCCGCCGCCGTGAGCGCGGCGAACGCGAGCGCGCAGACCGCAAGGCCCGCCAGTGTGAGCATGCCGTCCGCCGCGAGCGCCCCGCCGAGCGCCATGTCCGCCGCGAGTGGCTCGCCGCTCGGCAGCACGGGGATGAAGCTCGTGGGGATGACCATGCTCGCCGACGGCGGAAAGAGCTGCGGCAGCGGCATCAGCGACCAGGCGAACCCACCCACGAGCTGCGCGGCGAGCGGGCAGAAGATGCCCGCGAGCATGCCGAGCCGCGCCGTGAGGAAGAGCCCTGCGGGGATCATCCACGCCGCGGTCACCGTGTTGGCGAGCGCGCAGAGGAGCATCGTGAGCGTGCCCGCGGCCGTGAGGCCCTGCGAGGAGAACGCCGAGCCCGCGAGGTAGATGCCGAAGACCACGAGGTTCGAGAGTGTGCAGAGCGCGAGGCACCAGAGCGCCTTGGCCCACCAGGCGCGCCTAAGCGGGAAGCCCAGGCCCAGAAGCCCCCGCATCCGCGTGCGCGCGTCCGCCCGCGCGACGCACGCCACCACGAGCGAGAGGGACACGGGCAGGAAGAGCGCGTACCAGTAGTTCCACGCGCTGAAGATCTGCACGCCCCGGTAGGGCATCGCGCCGAGCAGCGGCATCGGCAGCGCCATGAGCACGGCCAGGCGAACCGGTGCCGCGTGGCGCGACTTCAGGGCCTCGGCGCGAAGGCCCGCGAGCAGGCCGCCTTTCTCGCCCGTCATGCCGCCACCTCCCCGCGTGCTCGTCGCCCTTCCCGGCAGAAGCTCATGAAGAGTTCCTCGAGGTCCTGCCCGGGCCGAAGCGCATCCTCGTAGGCGAGGCGCCCCCCGCAGATGATGCCGATGGTGTCCGCCATCTGCTGCACCTCGGAGAGGATGTGGCTCGAGACGATCACCGTCGTACCCGCCGCCGCGAAGCCGCGGATCTGGTCGCGCAGCTCCTCGATGCCGATGGGGTCGAGGCCGTTGGTGGGCTCGTCGAGCACGAGCAGGCGTGGCCGGGCGATCAGCGCCAGCGCGAGCCCCAGGCGCTGCCGCATGCCCATCGAGAAGCGCCCGGCGCGCTTCTTCCCGGTGTCCGCGAGGTCCACGGCGGCGAGCACCTCATCTATGCGGCTCTCGGGAAGGCCCAGCAGCGTGGTGCGCACGCGCAGGTTCTCGCGCGCGGTGAGGTTGGGGTAGAGCGGCGCCTCCTCGATGAGGCTGCCGATTGCGTAGAGGTCCTCGCGGCGCCAGGCGTGCCCGGCAAAGAGGATCTCCCCGTCCGTCGGCCGCAGCATCCCGCAGATCATCTTGAGCGTTGTCGACTTGCCGGCGCCGTTGGGACCGAGCAGCCCGTACACCTCGCCCTCGCTGATATGAAGGCTCACGTCGGCCACGGCGTCCTGCGCCTGGTCGCCGCGGCCGAAGCGCTTGGTGAGCCCGCGCGTCTCGAGCATGTAACCCATGGGTTTATCCTTTCTCTTCCGGGCGCGCGGGCCGAGCCACCGTGCCCGCGCGCCTTACCTTTCGGGTTCACCATCCATGATGGGGCGCGTTTCTAACGAAGCCGTAACGGCCGTTGGGCTCTTTTGGCGCCAGCCCTTCTCGACCCGTACGCCACTCATGGTGTGTTTATCGCGATAATAAGGACGGAGGTGCCCGTGGCACGCAATAAGTACCCGGAGGAGACGGTCGAGAATATTCTCGACGTTACCGAGCGGCTCTTCGTGGAGCGCGGCTACGAGCACGCCACGATGATCTGAAGAGCAATGCGCTAAGCCGAAAAAGGTAATCGAAGCCGCGCCTGTGGACTTATCGAGGGTCGAGATCCCCGCCCCATCCATCGGCACCCAGCAGAAGGTCGTCGACATCCTCGACCGCTTCGACTCCCTCACGGCATCGCTGACCGACGGCCTCCCCGCCGAGATCGAGGCGCGACGTCAGCAACACGAATATTACAGCGACCGCCTACTCGACTTCCCGCGCAAGGCAGGCGACACGCGCAGCATGTTCTGTATCTTGGACATCGGCTCGATGTCGACGTAGACGTTGAGCGTGACCATGGCGTTTCCCTCTATGCCGAGAGGCTGTATAAGCCGCCGTTGCGGGCGACGATTCGTGCCTTCCCAAAAAACATGCGTAAGATCGAGCGGAGGCTGATCCTGCCGAATCTAAGCAATAGCACCCGAAAAAGTTCTGGAAAACTCACCGATTTCGCAGGGCGCTGATGGCGCGAAGGTGGATGTTGGGAAGATGATGAGGCGGCCGGCTCGCAAGGGCGAAAACAAAGCCGCCCGCGACGATTCTTTCAGTCATCGCTCTTGCATATCCCGTCTGACCTGCGGGAATGCAAGACGATAAAACCGCTGGCTACGATTCACTTCGCTTAACAGGCGCCAAAGAGGGATATCAGCCGTTTTATCATCCATATCGGACGTTTCAGGGCCTCAAAATCAACCCGTTTTTGTCCCCGGACAAAAATGAAACTGCGGGCTTGCGGTTTCGAAATAGTTTGCGAATTTGTCCCAGGGCTTGTCCCAAACGCTTACGCGAGGACACGCGGAGGGATTCGGCGGCAAGGCGGACAGAACCGACGTCCCAACTGGAGTTAACTGGAATGGCGCCGCAACAAACGAGCGTGAAAGAGTGGGAGTAGGCTGACAGAGTTCTGACCTGCTCTTTTGAGTATTGCACTGTGCTCCTGAGTTTCGTTTCGTACGAGAGTCACGGCAAAGCCATCGGCGACGACGGTGAGTAAAAGCGATAATCTTGCCTCCGTTCCCGCGCTCTCTGGTCCTATCGTGCCGTCATCAAGCACCTTATTTACCCTGTGCAATATAATTCTGGATGCAAAAAGATACCCGCATGGAGGTTTCCAGCATGTCCAAGCTCAACATCGACCAGAAAACGATCAAGCTGCTCCTCACAGATAAGCATTCGGACTTCCTCATCCCAGATTACCAGCGACCTTACGCCTGGGGCGAAGACGAGTGCGCAACGCTATGGGACGATCTTTTCACCTTCGCGTTTCCCAACGACGACTGCGACGCCTTCGAAAGCACTAGTGATGAATACTTCCTCGGCCCCATTGTTACTTTCAAGAACGACGCAGGCCAGCTTGAAATAATCGATGGCCAGCAGAGACTTACAACCATCATGTTGCTGCTAAGGGCGTTTTACGACAAGTTCGCAAACATGAAGGACAAGCAGTCAATTAAAGTGCGTGACTCGATTGCTGGCTGCGTCTGGAAGACCGATGAGTTCGACGACCCCGACATGGATGCACTGAAAATCGATTCAGAGGTGGCGAGCGATTCCGACAAAGATGAGTTTCTGGATATATTGCGCCACGGCTCCGTGGGGCCCACGGCCCACAGCGCCTATTCACGCAATTATGCCTTCTTCTCTAAAAGAATGGCCGAAATGGCAAGCGAGTGGCCGAGCTACATCGCGCTATTCGCAGCTCGCATTCTCAACAACGTGATTTTGCTTCCCATCGAGGCGGAGTCCCAGGACACCGCGCTCAGGATCTTCTCGACTTTGAATGACCGCGGACTCCCGCTGGCAGACGCCGACATCTTTAAGAGCCAGTTCTACAAGCACTTCTCCATCGAGGGTCGCAAAGACGAGTTCGTTGCGCGTTGGAAAGTACTCGAGGAAACAGCCAACCTCATTTTCAAACCGACCTCGGGCACGCCGCTCGACGAGCTTTTCACCCGCTATATGTACTATCGCCGCGCCAAGAAGGGCATCCGCGACACAACAACCAAGAGCCTGCGCGACTTCTACAGCGACAACTCGTACGAAATCCTACGAGAGGACGCAACGCTCGACGATTTGGAGTCTCTGCTCGGTTTTTGGAAGCAGGTTGATGCGCAGGAGGGCTTTTCCGAGCGTGTAGCGCGCCGCCTATTCGTCCTCAATTACGCGCCCAACGGCATGTGGGCTTATCTGTTGAGCACCTGGTTCCTGGCAAGGCGAGATACCAACGGTGAGCTAGACGACAAAGAGCTCTACGATTTCCTTTGCTACATCACTGGATTCATCTACGCCTACTCGCTTGAGCGCCCCGGCGTGAATGCCCTGCGCGGCCCCGTCTATCCCGCACTCATCGACATCGTAGAAGGCCGCAAGGTTGACTTCTCGGCTCATCTGTTCGACCGCGAGACAATTACGGGACGCTTCAGAAGCTATCAGTTCACCAACCAGCGTCGCTTCACGCGATCGATGCTTGTTTGGTGGGCCTACTCGGATCCTGAGCAGCGTCTTATGGGCCTGGACACAACGCTTGAGATTGAACACATCTATGCAAGAAAGCGTAACGAGGTGCACCCGCTATCCAATCGCTCAAACCTTGAGGCGCTGGGAAACAAGGCGATGTTGGAGAAGCGCGTAAACATTCGTGCCGCAGATTACCAACTGAAGGATAAGCGCAAGTATTACGAGGGCTATGTGAACGATAAGGGCGTTGAGGTGCCGGGGACCGCTGTTCGCGAACTCGTGGAAATCGCGCGATGCAGCGACTTCGCCGAGAGCGACATCGAAATGCGCACCGAGCGGATCATCACTACTTTTGTCGAGTGGCTTGGCAGGTTGGGCCTGTTAAGGGAGTAAAACTTGATTCATCTTCGCTTATCGGTTTTGGACCCGGAAAAGCTCGCTGCTTTTGTTCAGTAGACGGACGTTGCCGTCTACTGCGGTTGCGTGCCAAACGTTGGTGTCAGTACCTCGGAAAAGGGGTGTGGCCACCGCCTAGAATCTTCAGTTACCACGCTGAGACGATAGGAGATGACCACATGGACACACTGTAGCGCACGAGGCTCCCGCGACGCCATCGTTTGCGTTTCGCCATCGCTGCTCGAAGCGTGTCACTTGGCACTTCTGGCCGGAGGAGAGATGGCTGTTCCCTATGGGACTACGGAACCACCTATATCCGCTTGCTGCGGGCTTGCTTGAGCCAGTTCCTCTTGAAAGAGCCGACACCACCGAAGAACTTGTTGTACGTCTCACCGTTCTCCTTGGCCTCGTACTTGGCCAAAGCGAGTTCGATGGTGCAGAGGTAATCCGCCACTTGCTCGAGGCGGTAGTCGGTCATCGAGGTCTTGCGGCGCCGGACGACCCCCTTTGAGAGGACCTTGCCCACTGAGCGGTCGAGCGCTTGCTTGACGATGTCCTGACCGTTGTCGTAGTAGACCTTCACATCGTCGAAGGACTGGAAGAAGCCCAGGTGTTCAATCATGGCGGAGGAGATGTCGCGCCCCATGCGCTCCATTAGCCTTGCCGGGTCTTCGAACTGGCTGCGGCGGTAGACGAACGTTGTATAGGAGATGGGAAGTTTGCGGACGAACGAGGAGAAGTAGGCGAGCATCACCTTGCGCTGCTCGATGTCAAGAAACTCATAATCCTTGTGCCCGTTCATGAGAGGCTCGGAGTGAAACGGAATGTTAGGGAGATCGGCCCTGGCAAGCTTGGCCTCATAGCCCGTGACCGCCTCGGCGATGCTGTCTGCCTGGTCGTGAAAGACGAGTGTGAGCAGGTAGTAGCGAGCTTTGCCGCCGCGGTCGCCGCTCTCGTCGACGAAGATGCTGAGCTCCTTGGCCAATGGGGACTCCTAATGGAATGGATAAAAAAATAGCCGGGGGACTCCCCCGGCACTTGGAGGTAGCTTAATGAGCCACCAATAACCTTATAGCATGTGCTGGCGGCGAATACAAGAGGGGAGCGGGATGAGGCTGCTGCTGACGGCGTCCCTGAAATAGATTCGCAGCTTCTTCAAGATTACGGAACACGAGAATTGATCGTCGGAGCTGGCTTGCGAAAGCAACCCGAAGCTTGCCTTTGTCTGTACGAACCTGATTCAGAGGCGCAGTGACGCCATCCACGAGAGCGTGCCTGAGATCTTTTCGTCTTTAGACTCCCTTGCGTGCTCGGCCGCGGGCGGCTCCCGGGGCGGTCGCGGCCGTCATTTCCTGCCGCTCCTCGACTCGATGTAGGCGTCCACTGACGCCCTCGAAACCAGGAGCTTCTTTCCGAACCTGTACGAGTCGATCTCTCCCGACCAGATGAGATCGTACGCCTTGCTCCGGCTCGCCCCCATGTACTCCTGCATCTCGATCACCGTCATCCACTCGTCGCGGCCCCGGTTTTCCTCGCGTGCCGCACATTTCGTCGCGTGCGCCATGGTTCCTCCAATCTTTCCGCGCGATGCGCCTGCGCGGTCCTGTGTACGTTCTCGTCTGCGCGACGATTGAACCGCCTGACGGCGATTGGCACGCACGGCGGGGGGCGGAGATGGGTCGAGGTGGTCGGACCTCCACGAAACGTGCATGCGGCCTCGAACTCTAGGCAAGGGATAGTTGAATGGAAGGGTACGTATCCCGCGGACAGGGTACTTGGCTCTGCGGGTCTATATGGGTGGCGAGCCTTACAAACAAATAATTCGGTGCGGCATGAGCCGGCCTTGCCTCGGCGCAAAAAAGGTGCACTCATCTAAGCCTTAACAAGCTTCGGAAAAACAGTATTGCCCTATGCATGCCTCATATCAGCATTAGGGATATGGCCAGGTTTTTTATTGCAGGCCAAAAACCGAATATGCGCATCTTCGGCCTGCGAAGCAACTCCAGGGTTAAGTAGTTAGCGGGTCTGCTGCGACTCTGCCTTTCCTGCTGTTCTCAATCCGCTAATTGCCAGATACGCTCCGCCGAAAGCGGATGCGGCAGAAACGATGATCCATGCAAAGTACCCAACGGAGTGCTCGAGCACTTCCCCAAAAAGCAAATTGATAGTGCAAGTCACGTACAGCGCAACGAACATCATCATCAACCCAATGATGATGCGCAGCGAAGTGCCAGTTGTAAGCGATAGAGATTCGATTTTCTTCTCCAAGCGCCCCTCTGCTTTGTCATCAATAGACTTAATCTCCCCAGCCAAGATTTCGCTTACTGAGAGATCAAGAGCGTCTGCCACTTTTGGCAAGGCGTCGTCATTCGGCATAGTTCCGTTACGCCAGTTGTTAACCGTCTGCACTGACACGCCGCATTTCTCAGCCAGTGTCTTAGCGGACAAACCTTTTTCGTGCATTCGAGAATCGATCGGGCGGGCGATATCTCGTTTGTTCCCTTGCTTACCATATTTGGCCTTTCTTTAGGAAATAGCTATAAAGATCATTTTGCGTTTTTGAGTCCCGCTTGGGAATTTGCTCACACTTTCAATCGTTTGATTTCCTTTTTAGGATTGATATTTCAACAGCTAGTTCTGGCGTTCAGGAAGATAACCTGTCATTTTGGGGACTAGGGAGTGCTTAGTGATTCTGAAGGGAACACATTGTTCGCCGTAGAGGGCTCCGCATGAAATCAATGGCCGGTATCGCTGCACGAATTGCCCCAGTCGCGTTACGGGGCTATCCTTCCCTGTGCGAAGAAAGGAGAATTTTATGGACGCAAGTACCGTAAAATATAAAATTTCAAGCAACATAAAGTCGCTCAGGGAGGCTCGCGGCGAAACACAATCCCAGCTTGGAGCCGCATTGGGCGTGACAAAACAGGCCATCAACAGCTATGAGATTGGCGACAAGGTTCCACCCCTTAGAAGAGTAATCGACATCGCCAACCATTACGATATCTCTATTGATCGCTTCCTTCATTCGTTCATAAGCGTCCCTGATTGCTCTAATGTTTATTTTTCTTACGAAAGAATAATGAGCACAATGGACGTTATGCTCCCGGTATTCGATATCCAATGCGGGCAACGAGATGAAGACTATTTGCATGGAGTGAAGCAGCACCTCATTGTAATGAGGCAGTTAAAGGCTGATGGATACGTCTACGGCTTCGACGCAAAAGCCGAAAGCATCTTCGAAGCCTACGTAAAATCAATTGAGCTCAACAAATCCTGCGAGTCGGCGGCTAACGCTCTTTCGCTAATATTCTTGCTGTGGGTTTGCACTAATAAGTCGAATGTAGAGAAAGCCGCTCAGCTGGTATCGAGTATCAGTGATTTTCCCTATAAAGTTTTCGGGGATGTCATAGAATCAATGCAGTTGAGCACATCGAGGGATATGGAATTCTGTAAGGATTTCGAACCTATTATTCTCGAACTGATTAACCTTCTGAAGGCTGATTCTCGGTGGTACGAAATAGGAGATTACTATTTTGCGCTGCGCTTCTTTCTCGGCCTCGTCGATTGTGATTCCGATTGCAGCGTCCTGCGTGAAGTTGGAACTGAAATGCTGATCTCATACTGTTCTATGGGTAACGAACGCGCCTACATGTTGCTGCAAGACCTTAATTCATACTAAGGAGCTACCGCCAAAGCCCATTGAGTCAACTCTGAGTGGACCCGAATCGACTCATGCCTCCGTATCCTAGCCTTATCGACAAGGCGCTAAGAATAACAGGAGGCAAAAAATGCGTAACGAGCAACAGTCGACATGCCAAAGAGGGGTCGACAAAACCACTCTCGATTACTACAACGAGTTTGAACAAACAATTCTTAAGAAGGTCTTTCAAGACACGTACAGCAAGAACCTTAAAACGTATGACCTTATAGATCATATCGACCACATGGCGTCGGAATACGGCCTAACGCAAAGCCCCTCCTACTGGTCTATTCGCGCAGCACTTCGAGGGTTCTCGGGGCATCATCGTGCTCTCATCAACGGTAGCGTTGGAGAACGCCGTGCGTTAAACGCCATTAAGCACGCATCTTCTCGGAAGCGGGTCTTATCTAACGTTCGCCTTGAACATGATGGCGAATTGATTGAAATTGACTATGTGGTGATCACGCAAGCAGGAATCTTCTGCATCGAAGTGAAGAATTACTCGCATGATCTGTTCATATCATCCGACGGTGCATTCAAAAACAGTGAAGGCGAATCCTACAACGACTACAACATTGGCGAGCGCATGTCCGCAAATAAATTTGTCCTGAACGCCATTCTCTCTGAACGTCTTGAAGGCGGTTTCAATACTGGCGTGTTCTGCGTTCTGCTTAATGCCAGTCGGGCGGCAAGCATTCGAAACCATTTCCCCCATATTGATTTATGCAGCCTTGGCAACATCGCAACGTATATCGACTCAGTCTCAATCGAAGAGAATTATCTAACCGATTCTCGCATCGAGAAAATCGCTGAGTGTATCGAAAGCGCGAGATATGAATTCGCTGAAACTCAACCCAAAGACTTCATCGTGATTTCGGAAAAGCTGAATAACTTTATCTCTGAAATTGACAATGCCGTTCAGGCCGACATTGGCAATCGAATCCAGACGAAAGCTACCGAAGAAGCGCAAGTAGCTGGCACGGTAAAACCAAGGATAACTCTCCTTCGAGAGGCGGGGATTTGCGCATGCTCTCTTGCTGTCGGGGCAATATGTGGAGCCGTATTTTCGAAAGTTCTTCGATAGGACCTTGACGTCGTACACCATAGAAAGGAGCCAACCATGAATGAAGCAGGACGGGCGCCACGTACCCCGACGATTTCGCCAGCCGATGCCGTAACGGAGACGGCGTGCGATAACGGAAGGAAGATCCTCGGCTTTTCGTCGGAGCAACTGATCGCTGCTTGCGGCCTGGCTTTGATGGGCATCGCGGTTTTAGCCGGGTCGAACTACAATCTCTCCATCGCCAAGGGGGATTTCAGGCTCGACCTGCGCCCTGCGTGCTAGGCGATGTGCCCACGCGGAAACAACAACCGCTGTTATGGGGCGCGGCGTCATCGACGCGTGACGTGCCCCAGGGAATTAACTTCCGATTCGAATGATAGGAGACCATATAGAATGCCATGATTTCCCCGAAGTTGGTACCAGGCTGACGTACGGGGAGGCAATCCCCGCATACGATCGCTTCGAGCGGACGATGTTCGAAAAGGCGTACGGGGCCGGACTCTTGCCCGCGGTGGGGCTGTACGACCTGCTCCGGCAGCTTGAGTCGCTCGCGCATAAGTTCGGAATCGAGGGCAAGGGGGCCTTCTCGAGGCTCAAGAGGGAGATCCGGTCGTTCTCGAGCGAGAGGACCGCTCTGGCGAACGGGGTGAACGGCGAGAGGTTCTACCTGCTGTAGGATGAATCGGCGCTCAAGCAGCATGACGAGACGCACCTTTTCAAGGTCGGAATCGACGGGGATAAGCTCGCCAGCGACCTCGACGAGGCTCTCGAGCTGCTTTCAAAAGAGTCTGCCAAGGTCGACGTGTACGCCGACACCTATATCATCCGACCGATCGGAACGGGATTCCGTCAGACTAGGTAAAGACCCTTTCATGAAATGGGTTGGGATCGGGTTTCGCGTGATGATGGTCTGCTTCGGAATCTCGATGCTCATCCATTCGGTTTTCCAGATCGGCTTCTGCTCCAAGTGGTTTATCTAGTGTGGGAGCCGTTGAACAGGTAGGGTTTCATTTGATTCGCCAACTCATGGGCAAGCCACCTGAGACTGCTCACTTTTATCGCCGATGGCAAAGACCTGCGACCTGGGGTTTCGCGAATGGCATGCAAGCCACCCGCGTTAGCTCACTTACGATTGCAGCTGGCGGCTTGCAGGCTAAAGGGAGATTGAGTTTCAAATCGGGCGTTTTCGGCGCTATCGAGCCCCCAAAGGCGGCCCACCGCGCCCTTTGGGACAAAAACAAAAACTCAACCCACTGAGTTTGAAAATAGTTTTTGAAGTTGTCCCAGCTTTTGTCCCCGAAGCCGATGAAACACGACATGGTGTTACTTGGCGGCGCTCGGTTAGAGACGGCAGCGAAAACTGGATGCAACTAGAATGATGGGGCAGCAAAATCAGAACCATCGAGTGGGAATAAGCCGAGGGGCTAAAGCGGCACGCCACAAAAGGTAGTGAATAGCAATGAAGCCCCAGGTAGAATTGGCTATCTGGGGTTTTCATGCAACGCCGCGATGCACTCCAAAACGCTCTTTTTGGAATAATTAGTCCAGGCAATGAAGACGGACGCATGAGCGCGGGAAGGACGGTGCGAGACCCGTTTGGATCCTCGGCGTCCACCCGCATTATCGTTGCCCCAATGCCCTCTGCATCAAGCGAAGTCGGCGGTTAAGTAACGGCCCAGCGAGTGTTATTTTGAGAGCTACGCGCATCGAAGGCGAGATTTCGTGGTAAAAACTACTTGCCGGAAGCCGCGGCTTTCAGAGCACGGCTTGCGTGTACGTTTAACCTCCGTGGGCGACGGGGTGCCGCAAGGCGTAGAGTATCGCCCACCTGTAGGGGCCTGCAGCGATGCGGGCCCCGCTTCGTATGAAGGGGCGCAACCGGTGAAGATCGTATCCATCTCCCAGGACTTCTTCGACCTCGTCGAGGGCGACCGCGAGCTCATGCTTTAGCACAATCGCCCCTGCATCGTGGTGGTGAGGCTGCGTTTCCGCGGGAAGCGCAGGGACTTCGCCGTGCCGCTGCGCTCCAACATCGCCCCAATGTGCCCAAAGACCAGTACTTCGCGCTGCCGCCCCGCCCCACGACGCGCCCCGGCTGCCGCCACGGCATCCACCACATCAAGCTGTTCCCCATAACCAATGCCTACCAGCGCCGCTTTAGGACCGAGGGCTCGGCCTACTACGAGACGCTCCAGCGCATCATCGACGGCAACACCAAGCGCATTGTCTCCGAGTGCCAGGCATACCTCGACCGCCACGAGCGCGAGGGAAGGCCTCGCTTTGCCGTCGACATCGACCGCATCGTGGGGCTGCTGGAGGGCGAGAAGTAGGGCACCTCGGCTCAGTCTCGAGCCATGCGGAGTCGCTCCGCATTATTGAACGCCGCGTGTGCGTCCCAAATACTTGAGAAACAAGCTGTGAAGTGCGGTGGCGCGCCCGTGCCCGTGCATAGCCGTCACCATCAGCGTCTACGCGGCGTCGGCTTCAAGTGGAACTGGCGCCGCTGCTGTATATGGTTTGCCTTGCTGCAGATGGCGATCAATGCCCACGATGCTTCTGCTTGCGCTTCAGCTTTCGCTGCTCGAAGCGCGCCTCCGCCTCATCCGCGCGACGCTGGTTTCTTGCTTGAGCCGACTCCCGCTCCATCGCTTCTCTCTGTGCCGCGAGAGTCTGTTGTGCCTTGGTGCTCACCGCGGGCCGCTTAAGGGCTTTCGCCGCCTCGCGAGCGCGTCGCTTGGGGCTCTTCGCGGGCTTGCCTCAGCCGGTTTGCTACCGAAGAACGAGAGACTGACTCCCTGAAAATAAAAGGCGCCCATGAGGACACCTACAGGCTATCTTCGAACTACTTGATTTGGAGCAGACGGAGAAAAAATAGGGCAGAATCGCTTTCACGATTCTGCCCCGCAAACCCGAGGGTTTCTAACTAGTAACTATTATGCAGCTAAACGCCCCATTATCAATCCCGCGGGTATTTGGGTGCGCACGCATTGACCGTGTCCTTGCACGCTCAATATGTGCAGTAAAAGCCGTCTTCTTCAACGTCAAAGTGAGCGCGCTTCATTTTTGTCTCTCAAAATCTTATTTTCACGATTTGCATTTTCATCCCGTTGTCACCGACCCTTGCGAGAAACCGGAAAAAGCCGCTGACAGAAGGGTCCCTCAAATCGTTGTAGCCCAGCATATAGCCGCGACTTGTGACCTGCAGACGGCTGTCCCACGTGCCGATTTCCTTGGCGGCATCCGAAACCGCAAAATATGCCCCCACATCCTTGATTTTTGCAGTCTTAAGCCATGTTTTTGCGATCATCTTTACCGCCGTCCGATTGGCAGCATCAAAGACCAGCACACTGCCGGGGAAAGCGTCCGCCATCCCCCGCACCAGTTCCCGGACCTGCTGGGTCAGAAAGTAATAGAACACCCCGGAGGCAAAGAACACCGCCCCGCCGGAGGCATCGATTTTGCTAAACCATGCGGTGTCTTTCAGGTCGCAGGGGATATTTTGTTCTCGATCCCCGGCGGGCAGTAGCTGCTGCCGCAAGGCAATCACATCCGGGAAGTCCAGATTGTAGATCTTGCATCTGCCGTTGTCGCAGGTTCTGCCGGTGTTGTCCAGCCCGCAGCCCAGATTGACCACCGCCGCATTGGGGTGGCCTTTCAGGTAATCCCGCACCTCGAAAGCAAGATCACTCTGCCGCATGGCCACCTCCAGCGCACCAAAGCGTTGCATCAGACTGCGGGAGTTTTTCTCTGCCTCTGAAAAGTCGTAGTCGATCTGGTCGAGCAGACGAACCGCTGTTTCATCCCTATAAAGGTTCGGGTACAGCTCCGTACACAGCTTCCGGGAATACAGCGGGAGGATCAGCGTCTCCTGAACGGTGTTTTTCTCAATTTTACATTTCATAGGTTTCTTCCTCAGTGAATAAAAACTGTCACAATTGCCGCCAGCACGGCCGCTATGACCGTCATGCCTATCGCCATGTGCAGGATGGATGCAAAAATACCCGTGCTTGATGCCCTTACTTCCGCGCCGTGACGCAGAGCCACTTTTTCTTTTTGTGTATCTGCACCTCGTGAAAACCCGCCTGCTCCAGACATGCCTTTAATTCAATGTCCTTGTAAATAGTCATGCCGCCGATGATCTGCGTCCACCTCTCGTCCTTGTCCGTGTCGCCATTGCTCTCGTTGCAGATAAGAAATGTCCCGCCTGGCTTCAGCGTCCGCCAGACCTCACGGAAGCATTGGGGCAAATCAGGCCAAAAATAGACGGTCTCAAAGGCCGTGGCGGCATCGAAGTAGCTATCCTCAAACACCATATCCGCCACACTGCCTTGCAGAACGGCGCAACGCCCCTCCTGAATTGCAATTCGGTTGAGCTTTCTGGTCTTCTCCACGCTGACGGGCGAATAATCGATGCCCTTGACGACGCCATGCGGGCATTTTTCCAGCAGCCGTTTTATGTTCGCCCCGCCGCCGCAGCCGCAATCCAGCACCTTGGCATTTGGCGCAAGTCGTAGAAATCGAAGTCCCCACTGCGCCACAGGGCTGTGGCCCAGATTCATCATGGCAACCATAAGTTTTCCGCCGAGGCCCACGGGCTTGCGGGTGTTTTCAAAGAACGACATCTGGTCCCTCCGATTTCGTGCATTCCGCATAGGTCAACGGGAACGAAGCCTTCAGCACCGCGCTTTTCTGCACCGTCCAGCCGTTTTGACGCAGGAAACGTAGGTATTCCTCGCTTGTCCACCTGCTGTGGAGGGGGAATCCCGCCATACTCATGAAAAAGGCTTTTGCCTTGCCGGAAACCGAGCTCCCCGCGTGGGTGAAGGTTGGCGCGATGAGCACGCCGTCGTCCTTCAGCACCCGCCTGATTTCTTGCAGGGCCTTTTCCGGATGCGGCACTATGTGAAGCGCGTTGGACGCGATCACCACATCGAAGGACTTCTGTGCATAGGGCAGGCGGAACATATCTTGTACGGAAAAGTGCAGCTTTGCGGATTGACTGTCCCGTTTTGCTTCAAGGATCATCTTTGCAGAAGCGTCCGTAGCCTCGATGTGCGCCGCCGCATTCACGACGCTCTTTGCGATAAGCCCCGTGCCAGTGGCAACCTCCAGTACGGTTTTTGCTTTCACCACCGGCCTGATTAGCTCATACATCTTCTCATACGCCGCCCGGTCCTTTCGCATGAAACGGTCGTACCGACCGGCATTCTTGTCCCAGAAGCCCTTGCGTTCGTACATGGCTATCGCCCCCAAATAGTTAGAGCTATCTAACTATAACACACGAACCATGAAGTAAGATAAGGCTAACCTTATTTCTTGGCCAAGACGCATCTCTCCGACCCTTTGAATCGCCCCTTTTCACGCCACCCGCTACGAACTCCGGCGGAAACCAGGGAGTGATTAAAGGAGCGACCTGCGGTTTTGCGAATCAATTGAGTCATTCCCGAAACCGCGAATTAAGGGCCTGATTCGCTCAAATTGCGCACGAATCAGCCCTCGGGCGGTACGACGCGACACGCATCGACAACACTCGGACTGGATTAGTCATCGAGTGGGAGAGTAATAGAACATTTGCTCTTGTTTTTCATACGGTTTCGTACGGTTCCGATGGCGACCGATGGGGGCGTTTCGCAGCCGCCGCACCTGCAAGCCACATGGTTTCACAATCGGACAAAAACTCAGAAGGCTCCTCGTGAAAAACGAGGGGCCTTCCGGTTTCCTTCGGCGCGGGCGGATCGGGACCCCCGCCGATCTAGAGGCACTCGGTCAGAATCTGGAACACCTCGCTGCGCTCCAGTTTCTTGGCGCAGCCGCCGGTGAGCACGCAGGTGCCCGCAACCTTGTGCAGCGTCTCGTCGGACGCGTCGGAGCCCATCTCGGCGAAGCTCGTGGGAAGCCCCATCTCGCCGATGAACGTTTGCAGGCGGTCGATGCCCTCCAGCGCCACCGTAAGGTCGTCTTTGCCCTTGGCGTCGACGCCCCACACCTCGCGCACCCAGCGGGCGAACTGCGCGGGCGCCTCGGGGGCCAGGTGGCGGTAGAGCGCAGGGTGGATGACCGCGAGGCCCATTCCGTGGTTGGTGTGGGTGTACGCGCCGTACTGGTGCTGAATCATGTGCGCCTGGAAGTCCGTTGACTTGCCGATCTTGAGCATGCCGTTCTCGGCCATGGCGGAGTCGTATACGAGCTCGCTTCTGGCATCGAGGTTCTGGTCGTCGTCCGCGATGATCCGCATGTTGCGGATGACGTTACGCTGGATGGCGAGGTTGATGTCGTCGGTGACATTGCGCCCGCGCGGGCTTCCGAAATAGCTCTCCATGCAGTGCGAGAGCGTGTCGAACGCGCCGCTCATGAACTGCGCGTGCGGTACGGTGAGCGTGAGCGCCGGGTCGAGCGCCGCCCACATGGGCATCGCCCCCAGATAGGCGCCCTTCACGTGTGTCTCCTCGTTGGTGATGACGGCGCCGTTGTTCTGCTCGGCGCCCGTGCCGGAGAGTGTCACGATGCAGCCCATGGGGATGAACGAGCTCGGCATCTTGCCGTCGGCGTGCTCGAACGTCTCGATGTCCTTGTCAAGCATCGCCTGCGCGGAGATCACCTTGCAGCAGTCGAAGACCGACCCGCCGCCGACGGCGAGAATGAAGTCGACCTGCTCCTCGCGTGCGAGCGCGGCGCCTTCCTGGCACTTCTCGTAGGTCGGATTGGGCATGATGCCGCCGAAGTCCACCACGCGCTTGCCCGCGCTCGTGAGCTTATCGACCACGTGGCCGTAGACGCCGGTTCGTGTGACCGAGCCTCCGCCGTAGGCGAGCATCACTGTCTTGCCCATGGCACCCATCTCGGCGTCGAGCGCCTGGTCCATGGCCCCCTCGCCGAAGTAGTTCCTGACCGGGTAGTCGTACGTGAATGAGTTCATGGCAATTCCTCCTAGTAAGTTATCAGTGCGGTCTAACCGCTCGTCTACACGTTGCGCACGAGCCCGGACATCCATTCGATGGTGGCGGGGTCGTGGTGGTCGAAGAACGCGCTGCGCCCGGTGTCGAGCGCGGCGATGGCGACCATCTCGTCGTCGCCCAGCGCGAAGTCGAAGACGTCGAAGTTTTGCTCCATGCGATCGCGGTGCGTGCTCTTAGGGATACAGACCACACCGCGCTGCAGCAGCCAGCGTAACACGACCTGGGCGACCGTCTTGCCGTGTGCCTCGCCGATGCGAGCGAGGACCTCGTTGCGGAAGAGGTCGTTTCTGCCCTCCGCAAAGGGCGCCCAGCCCTCCATGGCCACCTCCTTGCCGGCCATGTACTCCTGCGCCTCGCGCTGCTGGAAGAACACGTTGCACTCGACTTGGTTCACGGCGGGGGCGATGCGGTTGAACGAGATGAGGTTTGCGAGGTGATCGGGGTAGAAGTTAGCTGTGCCTATGGCGCGGATAACGCCCTGCTCGTAGAGCTCCTCCATGGCGCGCCACGCGCCGAAGACGTCGCCGAACGGCTGATGGATGAGGTAGAGGTCGACGTAGTCGAGCCCCAGCCGCTTGAGCGACGCGTCGAAGCCGCGCTTGGCCCCCTCGTAGCTCACATCCGACATCCACAGCTTGGTCGTCACGAACACCTCGTCGCGCGGCAGGCCGCTCGCACGAATGGCAGCCCCGACCGCCTCTTCGTTGCCGTAGCTCGCGGCCGTGTCGAGCAGCCGGTAGCCGACCGAGAGCGCGTCCTCCACGGCGCGCTGGCATTCCGCGGCGTCCGGGATCTGGTACACGCCGAAGCCGAGCTGCGGCATCCTGACGCCGTTGTTCAAGGTGATGTAGTCCATGGTGCCTTCCTTTCTCGCAACTTGACGTATCCACCATACGAGGGGCGCCGCGCCGGCGGAAGTTTCCGTTGGTGAGGGTTCTATAACGCTGGGGTGCGCACGGGGTTATAACCCGCGGGTTCAGGGCACCGCACCAAAGGGGGATTCCGTCGAGCGCTTTGCGGTCGTACGCTTGGCGATGAGAGAGCAAAGGCCATCGACAGAGGATGTGCCTAACGGAGTCCGATGAACGGGCGGACGTGGGCGTCGCAAACAAATGACGGATATCATAGACAGGGAGAACAGGAATGGACAAGCGCGTTTTGGGAAAGAGCGGCATCGAAGTCAGCCCGCTCGGCATGGGCTGCATGGGAATCACGCACGCGAGCGGAGACCCGATGCCCGACGACGAGGCCGCGAGCGTCGTCCGTCAGGCCCACGAGATGGGCTATACCTTCTTTGACACGGCGGAGTGCTACGTTGGCACGTGCGCTGATGGGACCGAGGCGCACAACGAGGACGTGGTGGGCAAGGCGCTCGCGCCCGTGCGCGACGAGGTTGTCATTGCCACCAAGTTCGGCGTCACGCACGCCCCGGACAAGACCATCCTCGTGGACTCGCGCCCCGAGGTTATCCGTATCTCGGTGGAGAAGAGCCTGCGCCGGCTGCGCACCGACCACATCGACCTCTACTACCAGCACCGAATCGACCCAAAGGTCGAGCCCGAGGTCGTTGCAGACACCATGGCAGACCTCATCAAGGAAGGTAAGATCCGCGCCTGGGGAATCTCCGAGGCGACGGAGGAGTACCTGCGTCGCGCCGATGCGGTGTGCCCCGTCTCCGCCGTTCAGAACCGCTACTCCATGATGGCACGCTGGAACGAATCCCTGTTCCCCGTGCTCGAGGAGCTGAACGTTGCCTTCGTGGCCTTTTCTCCCATGGCGAACGGCTTTCTGACGGGCGCGTACAGCCACAACACCAGATTCGAGGGCGCCCAAGACTACCGCGATGGCATGCCGCAGTACACAGAGGAAGGCGAAAGGCGCGCCGAGCCCCTCATGCGGTTCGTTCGCGAGCTGGCTGAGCTGCACGCGGCGACGCCCGCCCAGGTCTCCCTTTCCTGGATGCTCGAGAAGAAGCCCTATATCATTCCCATCCCGGGCAGTCGCAAGCCCGAACGACTGCTCGAGAACTTCGGCGCCGCCGAGGTCGGGCTCACCGACGATGAGGTTGCCAAGATCGACGGGCTGCTCAACGGACTCGACCTCATGGTCTTCGGCGGGCACACGGTAAGGTAGGGAGCCATGAACATTAGACCCTATGTCGTCTGTCATGTCTTTGCCGGGCTCAACGGGCGTATCGACGGCGCGTACATGCTCGACCCCGCCGCCTCGCCCGCACGCGCCGCGTACTCTCGCATGCAGGTCGAGTTCGGGGCGGACGCCGTGGCGTACGGGGCCGTGACCACGAAGGGCTTCGTCGGGTCGCGCCCCCTTGCGCTCGATACCCACGGGAGCGCGCCCAAGGGGGACTTCGTGGCGCCTCATGACGAACGATCGTTCTACGTCTCCGTCGACCCCGCCGGGGAGATTGCATGGGAGTCTGCGACCTATCGTCGCGCCGGCCGTGCGGACGCGCACGTCATCGAGATCCTCACCGAGGCGGCGTCGCCGGCGTATCGCGACTATCTGCGAGAGCGCGGCGTCTCATACGTGCTTGCCGGCTCGCGCGGGTTAGACCTCCCGCTCGCCCTGCGCAAGCTGCGCGAGCTTTTCGGCATCGAGCGCCTGCTCGTGTGCGGCGGCGGAAAGACGGACATGTCGTTTCTTGCCGCGGGCGTGCTTGACGAGCTGAGCCTCGTTCTCTCCCCGACGGTCTCGGGGGAGCCCGAAACGGCTTCCGTTTTCGACGAGATGCCTCGCTCAGCCGGCGGTTCGCACGCATTCTCGCTCGAGCGCGTCGAGCGCCTTGCCGGCGACGGCCTCCACCTCGTCTATCGAGTGCAGCGATGATGTCGCGCCGTTCGTTTCTGGAGGCTGCCGTGTGGTTGGCCGCTGCGGGCAGCCTTGCCGGCTGCTCGTCGGGCGGGACCGCCGGGGTCGCGCGCGGCTCCGCTCCGGGTACGGTCACGGCGGACACTCCCATCTACGACGTCATCAACAACCCTTTGTTCGATGGCTACGGGCGGCTGCTCTTTCCCACAACGCTCCATCTGCCGAAGGAGGATATGGCGCTCGACGACCTTTCCGCTTGCCTGCCGTGGTATTCGGAGATCCATACGAGTACCACGGTCGATGTCGTCAGCTATCTGCTGTCAGAGCGCGCAGCGGAACGGACGGTCTTCTATGACATCTACACGGATGCCGAGAAGGCCGACGACCCCTCGCTCGCCAACACGGGGCTCTTCCGCTTCGCTGCCGAGGGAGCGGGCGGCGCGTCTGCACCGTTTGCCGTGGTAAGCGCGGGAGGCGGATTCGCCTACGTCGCTGCCATGCACGACTCCTTCCCACACTGCCTGCATCTGTCCCGTTCCGGCGTCAATGGGTTCGCGGTCATCTACCGGCCGGACGCGCAGCTCGCCTGCGAGGACTTGGCCCGCGCCGTCTCCTTCATCTTCGAGCACGCCGACGAGCTCAGCGTGGACACGTCGGGCTATTCGCTGTGGGGCGGCTCGGCCGGTGCGCGCATGGCGGCATGGGTCAGCGGCTACGGCCCGGCCGCCTTTGGCGCGCCGGCAGGAATGCCCCAGCCCGTGGCGGCCATCATGCAGTACACCGGCATGAGCGAACTGACGGGTGCCGACCCCGCGACCTACGCCTGCGTGGGTGATCGCGACGGCATCGCGAACTGGCGCACCATGCAGGCGCGTCTCGAAGCGCTCTCAGCAACGGGCGTGCCCACGGAGTTTCATGTTTACGAAGGTCTGAGCCACGGCTTTGGCCTGGGTGTCGACACCGTGGCAGAGGGCTGGATCGACGATGCCCTCGCGTTTTGGAAGGCGCAGCGATGAGGATGGCAAGACGTACACACCCCACGGTTATAAGCTGCCTACGAGCAGGAACTTCTCGCCGGATCTTTTCACGCCTATGGTAAAGGCGGTATCAGACAATACGTAAGGAGTGAGACGTATGATTCTCTTCATCAACGGAAGCCCCAACAAGGATGGCAACACGGCACGCCTGGCGCGCGAGCTCATCGGCGATCGCCCGTACGAGCAGCTGAATCTTGCCGAGCACAAGGTCTACGGCTACGGCCAGAGCTACGGCGACGATGACTTCGAGGACGTGCTCGCGCGCATCGAGGCGGCGGACACCCTGGTCGTGGGGTCGCCCGTCTACTGGCACAGCCTCTCCGGCATGCTGCGCAACCTGCTCGACCGCTTCTACGGTCCGGTGCGCGAGGGCAGCATGAGCGGCAAGACGCTCTATTTCGTGTTCCAAGGTGGCGCGCCCACGCGCGAGATGCTCGATTGGGGCGAGTACACCATGAAGCGCTTTGCCGCGCTCTACGGCATGACCTACGGCGGCATGGTCGACAACACGCACGAGGCAAGGGCGCTCTCGAAGAAGCTCGCGTAGTCCCGACTTGCGTAACCCAGTTCGGCGGCGGTGGGCCCGTGAAGACGGAGGCCCACCGCCCCTTTTCGTTCGCCTAGCGTATGATCGGACGGGCGCTGCGGACGACTACCCGCATGAGCAGGGCACCCAGAAGCGCATGGAGATCCTCTGGTAGCAGCTGGTAGCACATCTGAACCAGAAGCAGGATCGCAAGTGCCACGTCGACCGCGCGGCGCAGCGTCCTTTGCGCTGCGCCCTTTGCTTGCCACGTCATGAGAACAACCATCCCATGATGTCCTCGTCACGGGCAAAGAGGTAGCCGCCTGCTCCGTGTTGGCCCGCGTCCGCAGCAAAGCCCCGCTCGGTGAAGTAGCTCGTGGGCTTGACATCGAGCACGACCAGCTCGCTGATGCGCTCCTCGGAAAGCCCACGAGCTCGATAGGCGGCGCGAATCTCCTCGTACGCCTCGCGCGCGGGCCCGGAGCCGTAATAGTCGTCGTTCTCGCCGATAGCCATATACACGGGAACCTCGGCTGCGGCGAGCGTCTCGATGTCGCCGTCCCAGCGCGAGATGGTGTGAAGCGCGCGTCGGTAGAGCTCGGGGCGTGTTCCCAAGACGATGGAGATGGTCTCGCCGCCGCCCGAGCATCCGCTCAGGTACACGTGGTCCGCATCGATGTTGTAGGCGCCGAGCAGCCATTCGGTGAGCTCCACCACGTCTGACGCCGATTGCTCGTCCCAGTCGTCGAGCTGGGGCGAGGCCACGATCATGTCGGCGATGTAGTCGTTCGCCACGAAGGGGTAGTCCTCCCGAAGATTCGCCCCCACGCACTGGAAGTAGAGCCCCTCCCAGCCGGGGCAGGCCACGTAGAGCGCATAGGGCACGGACCCGTTGTAGGAGTCCGGCACATGGAGCGAGAAGTGCAGCGTCCTGCCCGATGGCGTCTGCAGGGCGTCGTCAACGACGAAGCCGCGGTCTGTCTGCGACCCCTCCGTGAGGACGTAGCCGCCAAGCTCACGGACATCCGCGCAGCCGACCAGGCCTTCCCCGAGTACCAGCCCGCCCGCAGCGAGCGCGGCAGCCTCGATAAAGGACCTGCGTGAAAGATGGCTCACGTGCATAGCTCCTCTTTCTGAATGAACCAAGCCGAAGCCGCAGGCTTTCGGCTTGGCGAGAAGCGCATCAGCGGCCGCTGTTGGCCTCTTGCAGCTCGGCAAGGGTCACGTGTTCGTTGCGGAAGCGCGCCGCGGGGTTCTTGTCGCCCGCCGCGCAGGTGATGGCGTGCGCGGGGCAGGCGTGCATGCAGGCGAGGCAGGCGTTGCAGCCAAAGCCCGCCTGCGCGTTACGGACGGCCTTACCGCCCTCGAGCGCGATGCAGCCAGCCGGGCACACCTTTGCGCACGCCCCGCATCCCATGCACTTCTCGGAATCAACGGTCAGGAATCCGCCCAGCGCCGCCGGCTCGAAGCGCAAGCCCCGGCTCATGAACTGCTCGTGCGCCGCGCGGTCCTCGTCGGTCACCGGCTCGATCCAGCGGTGGCGCGTGGACACGGCCGCGCGGATGCGCTCGAGATTCTCGCCTATCTTCTTCTCGGGGATGCGGGCGCGTTGCTCGTCCATGTCGAAGTTGGGCAGCCAGTTGTCTGCCATGAGGAGCGTGGTCACGTAGGCGGAGTTGAGCCCCGCCGCCCGCGCATCCTCCAGGCACAGCTCGACTGCGTTGGCGTGCCGGTTGCCGTAGGTGCAAACGAAGTAGAGGTAGGGCGTGTCGAGCGTCGCGCGCTCGAGGAACGTCTTCACCATGTCGGGCATCATGTGCCCATAGATGGGGTACACGATGCCAATCGCATCGTCCGCGTAGGCGAGCTCGCCCTCGCGGCGCAGCTCCTGCGGGATGCTCAGGACCTTCTCGCCCTCCGCGGCCAGCTCACGCGCCACGTAGAGGCAGTTGCCCGTCCCGGTGAAGTATAGGATCATTCGAAACTCCCAGATTGTCAGCGGTCTGCCATCTCTAATTGCTTATGCCAGGCCGAGACCGGCGACCCAATCACGAACCCCGGACTCGTCCGCACTGGACGAGAAGCGCTGGCCCTCCTGCCACTCCCCGCTGCCCGCGGCCTCGGCGAGTAGCTCGCCGCTCCGGCCAAGACCCGAGGAGGAAGAGGTGCAGAACGGGACCACCGTCTTGCCGTCCCAGTCGTTGCCTGAGATGAAGTTGTCGATGGGCCAGGCCGCGATGCCCCACCAGATGGGGTACCCCACGAGCACGGTGTCGTAGTTCTCCCAGCCGTTCGGCGTGACCTGCGTAAGCTCGACGTCGCGCAGGCTCTCGTCCTCGTGCTCTCGGGTCACGCGGCTACTGTCGTCGGTCCAGTCGAGGTCATCGTCGGAGTAGGGCTCCGCAGGCGTCACTTCAAAGAGATCGGCGCCGAGCTCGTCGGCGATGGTCTGAGCTACGGCAGCGGTGTGGCCCTGTGCCGAGTAGTAGGCCACGAGGACGTTGCCGCCTGCAGCGGGCGCGGCGGCGGGCTGGTCCTCGGCGGCGGCTTGGTCGCCGTCTCCCTGGCTGCAACCGGAGAGCATCGTTGCGCACAGCGCGGCTCCGAGCAGGAAGTTTCTTCTGGTCACGGTCGGGTTTGCGGTCATGGGGCATCTCCTTCGTCGGCTTGGTTGGTCCGTTATCGTCTGAGCGCTACTCCTGCGCGTCGAAATCGGGGTGTATGGCCAGGTAGCCCGCGAGTGCTTCCTCAGTGGCGGTGTAGTAGGTCATGGTCCCGTCGAGCTTGGCAATCTCGGCCATCTCGTCTTCGGTGAGGGAGAAGTCGAAGATGTTCGCGTTGTCGGCGATGTGGGCGGGGTTCTTGGAGCCGGGGATGATGGAGGTGCCCATCTGCACGTGCCAGCGCAGGATCACCTGGGCCGGGGTCTTGCCGTACTTCTCGGCGAGAGAGACGAAGATGGGCTCCTCCAGAAGACCTTTGTCGCCGTGGCCGAGCGGGTACCACGCCTCGATCACCGTGCCGTACGGCGCGAGGTAGGCGCGCAGGTCGCGCTGGGCGTGATAGGGGTGGCACTCAACGGTCACGAGCTGCGGCATGATGTCGGCGACCTCGATGACCTCGGTGATCTTGTCTTGCGGGAAGTTGGAGAGGCCGAGGGCGCGCACCTTGCCCGCGCGGTACGCCTCCTCCATCGTGCGCCACGCGGCCAGGTAGTCGCCTACCGGCTGGTGCAGGATGAGCATGTCGACGTAGTCGAGCCCCAGGCGCTGGAGCGTGGCGTCCACCGCCGGCATGCCTGCGTCGTAGACGCTCGGCCAGAGCTTGGTGGAGACGAAGATCTTGTCGCGCGCGATGCCGCTCTTGGCGATGGCACGGCCCACGGCGCGCTCGTTCATGTAGGCGTTGGCGGTGTCGATGTGCTCGTAGCCGGCCGCGAGCGCGGCGGTTGCGGCCGCCTCGGCCTCGACCGGGGTCATGAGGAAGGTGCCCAAACCCTCGATGGGCATCTCTACGTCGTTGTTGAGCTTCAGATACTCCATGGTCTCCTCCTTAATGGTGACTTTTCGAATACGAGGCTACGGCGTTTACTGACGCGCGAGAAGTTCACGTTGGAATGATGGATATAACCATGGGGTATATACGGCACATAATGCGTGACAGGAGGATCGATGTACAACCCACAGCTTGACACTTTCATCCGCGTGGCGGAGGCGGGCAGCTTCTCCAAGGCGGCACAAGAGTCCTTCATCACGCCCACGGCCGTCATCAAGCAGATGAACCTGCTGGAGTCGCGGCTAGGCCTTACGCTGTTCCACCGATCGCATCAGGGGCTTTCGCTTACGCGAGCGGGCAGGTCGCTGCTCGCCGACGCCCGCCATATCGTGCAGTACTCTCAAGAATCAATCGCACGCGCCCGCGTCGCCGAGCGCGGAGAGAAGCGCATCATCCGCGTGGGAGTGTCGCTCATGACGCCCAGCACGCCGCTCACGAAGCTATGGCCGAAGGTGAAGGAACGTTGCCCTGGCATGAGCCTTCAGGTGGTCACGTTTGAAAACACACCCTCGGCGGCGCGCGGTTTGGCGAACCTCGGGCAAGACATGGATATCGTGGTGGGGATTTTCGACGATGCCTTTCTTAAAGAGCGCGGATGCCTGGGCCTCGAGCTTTCGCGCGAGCCGCTCTGGTGCGCCGTTCCCGTCGACAGCGAGCTCGCCAAACGCGACATCGTCACATTCGACGACCTCCACAATCACAGTCTTATGCTTATACGCCGGGGCTGGAACACCGAAATCGACCGCGTACGCGACGAGATACTCTTGCATCATCCTCAAATCGCGCTCGTAGACTTCCCGCAATATCGGGTGGAGGTGTTCAATCGCGGCGCGAACGAGGACCTCGCGCTTGCGACGCTGCCGTTGTGGGCCAACGTCCACCCCATGCTCAAAACCGTCCCTACCGATTGGGACTGTCTCGTGTCTTACGGGCTGCTTCATTCGCCGCACCCCGCAGACCATGTGCGGGAGTTCCTCGATGCGGTGTCTGCCGTGCTCGAGGCAAAGCATCGATAGGCAGTCGCGAACAGATGCGCTTATGCCTATGGGAATAACGGGAACTGGCTTCTGAGCTTGCGTTTTGATACCGTCGAGTACCGCCCGATGTTGTTTCGGCGTCGCCATAGAGCAAAGCCATCAGCGAAATGACGGGAATAACAGCCTCCGAACCTTCTAGTTCGGAGGCTTTCTTTTTGCATGTCTGCCTAAAACGACTCCTTGCCAAAGCCCCTTGAGCATCGGGCGGCATTATTGAGTGTGGGCGTTATCGTAGGTATCTTTGATCTCTTCCGGCAAATCGTCGGGGATCAGCGCCTTCACTCTATCCTCGTTGCCATCCTGAATCGCCTGCTCGTAGTACCAGCATTTGAACTTCAACATATCCAGCGCACGGTTCATGTTCGCGATTTCCGATTCCATGTGGGCCTTCCGCTCCTCGAACATGGCCTTGCGCTTGGGATATGTCGATGGACCCTCCGCGCACCATTCCATGAACAGCCGGATGTCCTTGATCTCCATCCCAGCCTTCTTTAAGCATTCGATGACCCGAAGCGCCTCGAGTTCCGTATCGCCGAATCGGCGAATGCCGGATGTCCGCTCCAATTCCGGGAACAATCCCTGCTTGTCGTAATAGCGCAGCGTGGAAACGGGCAGACCGAACATATCCGCCACCTGTCCGATTGTGTACATGGTTCCTCCGGACAAATCTCGAATTTACTCCTTGACCTAAAGTTAGGTTTAGGTATTACCTTTATTTTCGTCAATATATATAAGGAGTGCAAGGGATTTTCGCCAAAGGCGCGCGCTTGCCGGAACGGTTTTCGCCGGCGGCGTGAACGGCGTGGGCGAAATCGCCGGGCATCCCGCTCTGGAGCAGGCGCATCGAATGGGCATGGAAATCTAGGCGCGGCTTAGCTGCGCGAAAGCAGTTTGTACTCAAAACCATCGACAGGAGGAATCAAACATGACGATTAAGCAGACAGCGGGCAGGGATGCCCTGGGGGACTTTGCCCCCAAATTTGCGCAGCTCAATGACGATGTGCTGTTCGGCGAGGTATGGAGTCGAGAAGACGGGCTTTCCCTTCGAGATCGCAGCATAGTGACGGTGGTTGCCCTAATGGCGCAGGGCCTGACGGACTCTTCGTTTCAATATCATCTGATGTCCGCAAAGAACAATGGCGTGACCAGGGCTGAGATAGCGGAAATCCTTACGCATGCGGCGTTTTATGCGGGATGGCCCAAGGCGTGGGCGGCCTTTCGCATGGCGAAGGAGGTCTGGGCGGATGACAATGCCGCTGATGCAAGAGCTAAGCATCAAAACGAGATGGCCTTTCCCATCGGTGCCCCCAACGACGCATTTGCGAAGTACTTTATCGGGCAAAGCTACCTCGCGCCCCTTTCCACCGAGCAGGTCGGCATTTACAACGTTACGTTCGAGCCGGGCTGCCGCAACAACTGGCACACCCATCACGCCAAAAGCGGCGGCGGGCAGATCCTCGTCTGCGTGGCTGGTCGAGGGCTTTATCAGGAATGGGGCAAACCGGCACAGGAGCTGTGCCCTGGCGATGTAGTAAATATTCCCGCGGGCGTAAAGCACTGGCACGGTGCGGCGCCCGACAGCTGGTTCTCCCATCTCGCGATGGAGGTTCCGGGCGAGGAGGCCTCCAACGAGTGGTTGGAGCCCGTGAATGACGAGCAGTACCTTAAAGCGACTGACAAGGAGGTTTAGGTATGGAACAGTTGAATCTGACGCAGGAATGGGACAAAGTATTCCCCAAAAGCGACAAGGTTGAGCACAGCAAGGCAACCTTCCGCAACCGATACGGCATCACGCTGGCTGCCGACGTGTACGTGCCTAAGAACGCGGAAGGCAAGCTGCCCGCCATCGCCGTCAGCGGCCCTTTTGGCGCGGTGAAGGAGCAGTCCTCCGGTCTGTACGCGCAGAAAATGGCGGAGCTGGGCTTTTTTGCAATTGCCTTTGACCCGTCCTATACCGGCGAGAGCGGCGGCACGCCCCGCTATGTAGCATCGCCGGACATCAACACCGAGGACTTCTGCGCAGCGGTGGATTTCCTCTCTGTGCAGGAAAGCGTTGACCCGGAGCGTATCGGCATCATCGGTATCTGCGGTTGGGGCGGCATGGCAGTCAATGCGGCGGCCATCGACACCCGTATCAAAGCTACCGCGGCTATGACCATGTACGATATGACCCGCGTGACCGCAAACGGCTATTTTGACGCCGAGGATTCCGAGCAGGCGCGCTTTGAAAAGCGGAAAGCGCTGAACGCGCAGCGCACCGAGGACTATAAAAACGGCAGCTATGCGCTGGCGGGCGGCGTGGTCGATCCGCTACCGGAGGATGCGCCGCAGTTTGTAGCGGACTATTACGCCTACTACAAAACTCCGCGAGGCTATCATCCCCGCAGCCTGAACTCCAACGGTGGCTGGAATGTGACGTCCTCGCTGTCGTTTTTGAATATGCCGATTTTGCAATATAGCGGCGAAATCCGCTCAGCTGTGTTGCTGGTGCATGGCGAGAAGGCGCACTCCCGCTATTTCAGCGAAACTGCGTACAGCAAGCTGACGGGGGACAACAAGGAATTGCTCATTATCCCTGGTGCCAGCCACACCGACCTTTACGATCAGATGGACATCATTCCGTTTGGAAAGCTGAAGGCATTCTTTGAGGAATACCTGAAATAAGGCGTGCCTTGATTTAATGGCAAGTCTCCAGCAACGATTCTTCTAAAGAGTGGGAGTAGCTGAAACGAGGCGATTGAATAACTCCATCTGTTTTGGTTAAAACAAAAAAATATGCCGTGCGCCTGCGGCATAAAGGAGGGAGATTTCTATGAAAATCGTTGTATTGAGCGGCAGCCCGCGCAAGGGCGCCAATACCGACACCATGGTCGAGGCGTTTGCCGAGACCGCGCGCGAGGGCGGCAATACGGTCGAGGTCATCCGCGTTGCAGGCAAAAAGATCGCCGGCTGCTTGGGATGCCAGTACTGCTTTACCCATGAGGGCGTCTGCGTGCAGAAGGATGACATGGCCAACGTGATCGAGTCGCTGAAAGACGCAGATATGGTCGTCTTTGCCTCGCCTATCTACTGGTTCGATATCACCGCGCAGGAGAAGGCCGCCATTGACCGCCTGTACGCCTTTGGTGCTACGGGCTTCCCGTTCACCAAGACGGCCCTTTTGCTCGATAGCCACAGTGAGGGCGTCTATGATGCGGCGATCGCTATGTACAAGTCAGCCTGTGCCTACTGCAAGTGGGAGGACCAGGGCATTGTCACCATTAGCGGCATGACCGAGCGCGACAGCATGGCCTCCTCGCCCAAGTTGGAAGAGGTGCGAGAGCTCGCTCGCAAGCTGGCCTAAGGGCAAGGAGAACGCATGGCAATCGGTGTTGGTGGAAATGCTTGCAATCCTTATCAAGAGGAATGCTGATTGCCATGCGTTGATGCTTCCGCGGACAATTCCGGCGTGCTAAAACGCCTTCTCGTTCAAGAATTCCCTGAACGCGGGGATGTCGAAGCCGACGAGGCCACGTCCACGTTCCCCGATAACGCCGTCCTCCAGGAGGCAGCGTTTGTATTGACTCGCATAGTTGTTGGCGACGTCCATACGCTTGGCAATTTCTGAGACCCTGCTGGGGCCAGAATCGGGCAGCATCGCGAGCAAAAACTCAATGTCTTTATCGGAAAGCTCCCGATAGGTCGTTTCGAGAGAAGCTCGATGTCATGCTTCTCGAGTTGCCTGAAGACGCCATTCATGCACGTGCGCCAGTTACCCTGAGTCTCCTGAGCATATGTCCAATCGATGCCGACGGGCCCAATCTCAACGCCGCTTATGCACGCGCGAGGCTGTGAGAGGCGGCTATCTGCCGCTTCTTTGGTTCGCTCGATAATATCTTCGAGCATGCCTGGCATGGCGGAGACATTTGCTGCGATCCATGGTGGCCCCTTTGCAGGTTTTGCTAACTTTTGCAACTTTTGCTAAATTTTGCAAGTTTTGCTAATGGCTTAACATGCCTTGTACCGTGGGATTGTAGGAGTGAAAAACGGGGATTCCTATTATTCCGACTACGTTACAGCGAGCGGGGCCCGGAGCGCGATGTTGCTGCGCTCCGGGCCCCACCGTTTTAAGAGCTTATGGCGGTTCTGCCGTCGTCCTAGTCAAACAAGCTCGGCATGTCGTTTTCCTTCATGAGGGCACCGGCGGAGGGCAGACTCTGCGCGGTGAATTTCTCGGCCGAGACGCCGGCGCCAAGGATCTCCTCGGTTGTGCCGACGGTGGTAACCGAGCGGCCCTTCTTGGCCGTAAAGGCCTGGACGCCCTGCGTGTTGGTAGTCGTCTTGGTCTTGAGCAACGACGTGTTGAAGTTCATCAAACGATAGTCGCTCGAGACCAGTGCGATGTCGCGATCTTCCTTGAGCACCTGGGCATACAGCAGCTTGCTGCCACCGTAGATGGCGTTCTTGAGGCGCTTGCGGTTGGTTTTGGTGACGTATCCAGAAAGCGCGACGCGCACCACGCGGCCGTTCTCAAAGACGAACAACACGTCGGCCTTGTAGTCCTCGGGGTCGATGACCCAGATGACACTCTCGTCGGGTTCCATCTCAAGATCGGTCGGCAGGTACGAGCCCAGCTGGGCCGACTTGGTGTCCTCAAATGCCGCAACCTTGCACTTGTACACCTGGCTCTTGTTGGTAAAGACCAGCAACTCGTGGGTGTTGGAGGACGGGAACTCGATAAAGGGTTTGTCGCCGTCCTTGTACTTGAGCGTGGCGGCCTTCTTGAGCACTCGGTCGGTCATCTTTTTGAGGTAGCCATCGCGCGAGAGCATGATGGTGACCGGATATTCCTCGACCTCGGGCTCCAGGCTTACCTCGATGACCTCATGGGGCTCGATCCTGCCCGTGCGGCGCGGCATCACGTACTTCTTGTTGACTGCGGCCAGCTCGTCGCTGATGACCTTCTTGATGTTCTCCTCGCTGGAGAGGATCTCCTCAAGCTCGGCAATCTCACCCTCGAGCTTGGCGATGTCCTTGGTGCGGTTGAGGATGTACTCCTCGTTGATGTTGCGGAGCTTAAGCTCGGCAACAAACTCGGCCTGGGTCTCGTCGATGTCGAAACCCTTCATAAGGTTGGGCACGACCTCGGCTTCGAGCTTGGTGCCACGGATGATGGCAATCGCCTTGTCGATGTCGAGCAAGATCGCCTCAAGGCCGTGCAGCAGGTGCAGGCGCTCGGACTTTTTGCCCAGGTCAAAGTTAATGCGGCGACGCGTGGACTCAATACGCCATTTGACCCACTCGTGCAGGATCTGGCGCACGCCCATAACGCGAGGGTAACCGTCGACCAACACGTTGAAGTTGCACGAGAACGAATCCTGCAGCGTGGTCGAGCGATAGAGCTTGGCCATGAGCTTGTCGGGGTCGACGCCGCGCTTAAGGTCGATGGCGATACGCAAGCCCGAGAGGTCGGTTTCGTCGCGGATGTCGGCGATCTCCTTGACCTTGCCCTCCTTGGAGAGCTTGACGATGCGCTCGATGATGACATCGGTCTTGGTGGTGTAGGGGATCTCGTAGACCTCGATGATGCGCTCTTCGGGAATCCAGCGCCAGCGGGAGCGGATCTGGAAGCTGCCCAGGCCGGTCTCGACGATTTTCTCCATCTCCTCGCGGCGATAGATAATCTCGCCGCCGGTCGAGAAGTCAGGCATGGGCATGTACTCGAGCAGGTCGCAGTCGGGATCCTGCAGGTAGTGCATGGTGGCGGTGCAGACCTCGTTGAGGTTAAAACCGCAGATGTCGGACGCCATGGCGACGCCGATGCCCTTGTTGGCCGAGACGAGGATGTTGGGGAACGTGGTGGGCAGCAGGCGCGGCTCCTTCATGGCGCCGTCGTAGCTGTCGACGAAGTCCACCGGGTCCTTGTCGATGTCCTTAAAAATCTCGGCGCTGATGGGGGAGAGCTTGGCCTCGGTATAACGCGAGGCGGCGTAGCTCAGATCGCCCGAATAGTACTTGCCAAAGTTGCCCTTCGACTCCACGAAGGGGGCGAGCAGCGCCTCGTTGCCGGTGGCCAGGCGCACCATTGTCTCGTAGATCGCGGCATCGCCGTGCGGGTTGAGCTTCATGGTCTGGCCCACGATGTTGGCGCTCTTCTGGCGCTCGCCCTTGAGCAGACCCATCTTGTACATGGTGTAGAGCAGCTTGCGGTGCGAGGGCTTAAAGCCGTCGATCTCGGGGAACGCACGCGAGACGTTGACGCTCATGGCGTAGGGCATGTAGTTGACCTCGAGCGTCTGCGTGATCGGCTGGTCGGTGACCTCGGAGTGCAGGCCGATGACGTTTTCGGCGTTGACCTGCTTTTTCTTTGGCTGGTTCTTCGTTTTCTTCTTTGCCACGATATCCTCTTGAACTTCTTATGGGCCGTCGTTATCGATTTGCTGCTATTGCAGGTCCAGTTGGTCCAGGTATTCCTTGCCGTGCTCGGAGATATGGCGCTTGCGGCCTGCCTCGTCGTTGCCCAGCAACAGGTTGAACATGGTTTCCATCTTGGTGACGTCCTCGGGCTCCACCTTGATCAGGCGACGCGTCTCGGGATTCATGGTGGTGAGCCACATCATGTCCGGATCGTTCTCACCAAGACCCTTGGAGCGGTTGATCGAGCACTTTTGGTCGCCGATCTCTTTGAGGATGCCGTTCTTCTCGAGCTCGGTGTAGGCAAAGTAGGTCTTTTCTTTGCAGTTGATCTCGTAGAGCGGCGACTCGGCGATATACACGTAACCCTCGTCGATAAGCGTGGGCACCAGGCGATAGAGCATGGTGAGCACGAGCGTGCGGATGTGATAACCGTCGACGTCGGCATCCGTACAGATAATGACCTTGTTCCAGTTGAGGTTGTCCAGGTCAAAGGCGCCAAGGTTCTTGATGCGCTTGTCCTTGATCTCCACGCCGCAGCCCAGCACGCGCATGAGGTCCATGATGATGTCGGACTTAAAGATGCGCGGATAGTCCTCCTTCAGGCAGTTGAGGATCTTACCGCGGACGGGCATGACGCCCTGGAACTCGGCATCGCGCGAGGTGCGAATGGCGCCTGCTGCCGAGTCGCCCTCTACGATGTAGATCTCGCGGCGGCTCTTGTCCTTGGAGCGGCAGTCGATGAACTTCTGCACGCGGTTGGCCATGTCGGTCTTTTGCTGCAGGTTGGTCTTGATACTCTGACGCGTCTTTTCGGCGTTCTCGCGCGAGCGCTTGTTGATGAGCACCTGCTCCATGATCTTGTTGGCGGCGTCTTTGTTCTCGATCAAGTAGGTCGAGAGGCGCTCCTTAAAGAAGGCCGTCATGGCCTGCTGGATAAAGCGGTTATTGATGGCCTTCTTGGTCTGGTTCTCGTAGGACGTCTGGGTGGAGAAGCAGTTGGTCACCAGCACCAGGCAGTCCTGGACGTCCTGCCACTTAATGCCGCTCTCGTTTTTGTTGTACTTGCCCTGTTGCTTGATGTAGGCATCGATGGCGCTGGTCAGAGCGCTACGAGCCGCCTTCTCGGGCGAGCCGCCGTTCTCGAGCCACGACGAGTTGTGGTAGTACTCCTGCATCATGAAGGTGCGCGAGAAGCACATGCACGCGGTGATCTTTACGTTGTAGTCGGGCAGGTCCTCGCGGTCGCGACCGCGACGGTCGGCCTCGATAAAGAAAGGCTCGGTAAGGTAGTCGGTACCGACCTTCTCGAGCACGTAGTCTTCGATGCCCTTGGGATAGCAAAAGTCCTCTTCGGAAAACTCGCCATCGTCACCTTCGATGCGTAGGCGGAAGGTCACGTTGGCGTTGACCACGGCCTGGCGGCGCATGGTCTCGCGATACCAATCGTGGGGGATGCTGATGGAGGTAAAGACCTCAAGATCGGGGCGCCATTTGATGGTGGTGCCGGTACGGTCCTCGTCGCTGGGCTCAATCTCGAGTGCCTTCTTTTTGGCGCCAACGACCTTGCCCTTCTTAAAGTGTAGGGAGTACTTGTTACCGTCACGCCAGACGGTGACATCCATGTACTCGGAAGCGTACTGAGTCGCGCAGGAGCCCAGGCCGTTGGTACCGAGCGAGAAGTCGTAGTCGCCGCCCTGGTTGTTGTTGTATTTGCCACCTGCATAGAGCTCGCAAAAGACGAGCTCCCAGTTAAAGCGCTTCTCGGAGGGATTCCAGTCGAGCGGGCAGCCGCGGCCGTTGTCCTCTACCTGAATGGAGCCATCGCGAAAGGCGGTAAGGGTGATGAGCTTGCCGTAGCCCTGGCGTGCCTCGTCAACGGCATTGGACAGGATCTCGAAGGCAGCGTGTGCACAGCCATCGAGTCCGTCCGAGCCAAAGATGACGGCGGGGCGCAGGCGTACGCGCTCCTCGTCCTTGAGCTGGCGGATACTGTCGTTACCATAGTTTGCGGTGTTTTTTGCCATACTCGCTCTCTCGGTGCTCCTTTGCTGCGTTTAAGTCATATAGATAGTCAAGGTAGCATAGCCCAGCCCATAGGCGATTCCAACTAACACGAAATCCATCGAACAACCGTTCGGAGTTCGATGGAGATTCGTTTACTCGGACAAAACCGAGTCGGTTATGTCCGAGTAAGTTTGAAGGCGGCCGGATGCGTCTTGCTGCGTTTACGGTTGGATACGTTGTCGAAAACGTGTCGTGCGGATTGTTGGATTGAATCGAACATTGGGACAGACGTCTCGTTTTATGGGCCGGGGGCGTGCATGTGCGAGTTCTTTTGGCCCATAAGGAACGCTGGTGGGTCGTTATTTGGGCCACGGGTCACTTCGCCGGCGCCGTGTTTCGTCATACGCTCATAGTGGAAGCCGATGCCACGGGATGACGAAGGCCTTGGGCAACGGATGAGCTGCAAGCGAAAGGAGCGGTGAGGATGATGAAGCCCATGACGAAGAAGCTGCTGTTAGGAATTCCCACCGTGACGCTTTCGGCCGTGCTGGCGTGTACGGTGGCCGGCTGTGGCGGCAGTGCTCCGAGCGGCTCGGCTGGCAGCTCGGGCGGCAGCGTGTCTGTGCAGGAAAAGCCCAAGGCCTATGAGTCGCAGACGGTCGAGGTGGCAGGCATTACCTATGAGTCGGTGGCTCACGGTACGTTCTATCGTGGCGATGCCAAGCTACAGGACGGCTTTTACCTGCACATCAAGATCACCAACAACAACACAAAGAACAGGACGTTCAGTTCCTTTAACGTGCATGCTGCCCAGGGCGATCTTGAGGCAGGCGACCCGTTGTTTACTTCCGGCAAGGCGGCTGTGCTCGACTACGTTGCAAGCGAGGCCCCCGATGATCTGCACAAGGGAATTGACCTTTCCGAGAGGCCAGACATCGGTCCGGGCGAGACCGTTGAGTACGTATATTTCTGGGCGCCCAAGACGGCGTACTACGGGCCCATCACTGTCGAGTTCGTAGACGCTTACGCCCCCGCTAAGAACCACGAGGCCATGCACTTTGACACCACGGGCTGCGAGACCAAGGAGTTCAAGGCGGCCGGCGGCGTGGCCGATTCTGGCGAGAAGGCAGATTTAACGGGCATCGACTGCGCGTCGTACAGCATCGAGGCCGCCGATGGGTACACGCTGGATTCGTCCGACGAAGAGCGCGAAAAGGCAAACTTCTTCCACGACGAGACTGGAGGACGCCTGAACATCAGCATCTTCCCGCGCTCGCCGGAGGAAGAGGTTGCAAGCCTAGAGCAGGTCTACGAAGGCAAGGAGACAACAACCGACCAGGTCGAGTACAACGGCATAGCGTGGCTGCGCTTTACCGGTCCCGACAACGGCCATACACTGTTTGCGACGGCTCCCGCAACGGGTGAAACCGTCCGCGTGTCGATTGGCTGGAAGATCGATTGGGACGCCGCCGTGCCCATGATGGAAGCACTGAAGCTCAAGTAACGCCGCGATTCTTACGTCAGGCGACTCAGGGCTGGCTCCGAGTTATCGGGGCCAGCCCATTTTGATGTTCGATGAGCCGAGTCGGCGTCTCTCGTAAAAGCAACTAGGAGCTAGCGAGGCTTATCCGAATTGACCTCATTGGCGGTGTCGGTTTCGAGCGCCGTGCGGCGGGCGCTGTAGGCGACAAGGCCGGCACCAGCTGCGGCGAGTGCTGCAGCGGCTGCCATGAGGGGAGCGTTGACATCGCCCGTGCCTGCAAGCGCGCCCGCTTTTCCGGAGCGCTTGTTATTGCCGTGATCCTTGCCGCTGCCGGAGCTGCTTCCGCTGGAGCCGCCGCCCTCGTCAGTACCGCCGCCACTCGAGCCGCCATCGCCGTCGACCGTCATCGGGGCGTCGTGAAGTCCTGTCGTATCCGTGCTGTCGCATACGCCGACCTGAACTTCTGAGCGTTCGCATGCCGCGTCGGGCACATGAAGCTCGTGCAGTACGGCACCCAGCGCCGAGTTTGCGCCCGGTCGAATTTCCTCGAGCGTTACGGGATCGAGCGCCACCAGATTACGTGCCTTCGCATACAGCGTTACGCGTTTGCCCACCTCGTCGCTCCAACTCTCGGGGATGGCGAAGCTCATGCGGAACTGTGCCGTGCAACCCGGTGCCAGCACGGCGTTGCCGTTGTCGGCTACCAGCGGGTGCGTTGCAAAACGTGTGCCCAGCGTCTCGAGCGCGTACTTCACGTGTGCCATGTCGTTGGCCGAAGCGTCCTCGGCAAGCTCTGGATCGTAGATCGAAGCCATGCGTGCGTTCACTCCGAATCCGATGGATGCGCTGGAGAACGGCTGGCTGGAGCCCTCTCGGTATAGATCGATCGTGCCGGCGGTCAGCAAGGTGTTGCCGTCGTTTCGCACCGTGACCATGAAGGATTCGCCTGTTGCTCCGGGCACCACCGCGCCCGAGGTAGCGACCGCGCCCGTCGGAGTGGCACACGCCACCAAGGGTACTTCGATGCCGTGCAGCTCTGCCTCGCTCTTCTCCGCGCTCACAATGTGCGTGGCGAGCGCGGAGAGCATGCCTCCCGATGTTAAAAATGTCGTTATCTGATCGACGGGATGGTCCAGCTCGCACATCACGAACGGCTCCGTGAACAGATCGCCTGCCAAGGTGCTGGCGAAGATGCGGAAGTGCTTGCCCATCACTGCTACCGGGTTGCCTTCTTCGTCGTAGGTTTGTCCCACTTTGCCGTCGGTGTTCTCGACGTATAGCACGCACCTGCCGTTGTTGCCCACGCTAAACGATGCTGGGCCGCAGCCGGCTGCGCCCACGGGTGCCGTTGTAAATGCCGATGCGCCTCGCGTCCAGGTAACATGCTGCAGCTGCTCGTCGACGGTTGCCAAAAAGCCTGTATGCTGCGGCCACGGTACCACGCGCGGCACCGTGGCGTCCGGCGACATGACGCCCCAGCCCGCAATGGACTGGCCGATCACGGCGTACGATGCGCAGCCACAACCGCCTGCAGTCTCGTATGCAACGGGCACCACCATTTTGCCATTGATATTCTCGGGCGCGCCCAGCTCGATACTCGACGGCGCTTGCGGAAAGCGGAGAACTTGGCGGAACGTCAGGCTGTCGCCCGAAACGTCCGACCACAGGGTAAAGCACTCCAGCGCAACCTCAGCCTCGCTGCCGAGCGCCTTTTCTGCGGTGGTTCCGCGGCGGTGGAGGTAGGCACCCGACAGGCACCCGTCGACCAGCGTCTTGCCCACCGTGATTCGTGGGCACTGCAGACAATGGTAGCCATCCTCCTGAAGGTGGCCGCGCGAGATGCTGCGCCACGACGTGTGCGATATCACGCGAACTCCGTCGTTGCTTATGCGCAGGCGCACAACGGACAGTATGCCGGATGTGCTCGCCGTATCGAAAAGGGTGTTGTCGCCGGCGGGGCGCTCGCCCGAGACCAGCAGCACGTAGGCGTCCTGGTTTCCTCTCCCGTCCGTATATTCCACTATGTCGAAGTCGTAATCGTATGTGCTGTCGCGCTCCACGTCGTTCTCGCCAAACCCAAGGGGAAAGTCCACGGGCGTGGGAGCGGACCACGTGCCGTTTGCCTTTGTGTGCACCACCAGGCGCGAGCGACCATTGTCGCCGTAGCGCACCGAGGCGATACGGAACAGGCATTCTACGCCGGCAATCCTTGCCAGCTTCATGTGAGCTTCGCTGAGCACGCCAGCAAACAGCACGTTGTCGCTCGAGGGTTTGATGCCGCCACGCTCGTCCTCCGACACGCCGGCAGAATTGGCGTTGGGGTCCGCAACGGCGTTTGTTGCCTGACCGATGTAGGTGTACTCATACATCGGCGCGGCATTTTCATCGTTCTCCATCAGCACGTGGACGAAATGTTCGACCTGTCCCGTGTCGTCGCTCTCCGCGTCTGCCTCGAGCTCAATGCGCGTGACCGCTTGATCCCAATCGCGCGCGGCAGGCGCGACGTTTACGGCAGTGGCCTTAACCTCGGCGCGTGCGAGCAGTTCGGCGTTGGTGACGATGGTGGCCGATGCGATAAATTGCGGCACACCACCTCCCTCGGCGTTGCCGGGCGTGCCGAAGCAGGCATCCAGCGTGTAAGGCGTATCTCCACCCAATGCGAGTTCAGAGCGCTGGAGTACATACTGGTCGCCGTTGTTCACCGACATATTCCACGAATCGAGGAGTGTGGGCCACGATCCCGACCAAGCTTTGGTGGTCCACTTGAACATGACGAACTGGAGTATCACATCGACATCGACGTCTGCGCCTACGCGCAGTCGCGGAAGCTGGTGTCCATCCGCCTTCTCGTACCCAATGAACAACGTGAGGGATGCGGCGCCGCGCACGGCAGACGAGGCGACGCCTGCAACGCCGGCTCCAAAGGTGACGGCAAGCCCGATCTGGATGGTGAAAGAGCCCGAGGTGTTTGAATAGTCGAGCGATATGTTTTTGAAAAATGCCGCGCCGCTACCGTGCGTGTGGGCGCCCACGGCGAGCGCCAGTTTTGCCAGCACCCAGGGATTGACGTTTAGGAAAAACGGCACCGGTCCTAGGGTAAACTGCTCGGTCCAATTGAGGTCGGTTCTTACCTGGAAGAGGGCCTTAATATTGCCAAATGCGGGATCGTTGTTGTTGCCCCAGGTTTTGCCCACCCAGTCGTAGGCGAGCGATCCGTACAGCTGCGTGGCGATATCCATCGTAAACAGCAGCGTGCAGTGGTGACGAAGCAGCTTAGTGTTTCTTGGATCGGTGCCCGAACCGGCACTCATACTCTTGTACTGATTCCACTTCCCCTCCATCTCGTCGAGGTAGCGGTTTGCCTGCTTGGCGCCCGACTCACGTGGCGATTTCTTCCAGTATTCCGGATCAGGGTTGCCCGAATCGTTCATGTAGCTGGCTGGTTTGTATCCTCCACCAAACAGCACGTATCCAGCAAACGAGAAATCGAAAAGGATCGGAAATGTGGGCATCCAACACGTGAACTTATTGCCGCCGATGCCGGGAAACGCCGCGGGGAAATCAAACGGAGTGATCTCTTGGTCCATAGTGGTGGGAATGATGGTGGTCGAGCCCGATTCTGCCTTTGCGGCCGGCGCGGTGACAACGGCCATGGGGGATGAGAGCGTGTAGGTTTTGCCCTGATAGTTGAGGACAAAGCGCAACTTGCATCCTTCTTCCAGAAGGCTCGACGCTGCATCGAGGAACTTGTCTTCGAGCGTGAACGTCGCCAGATTATCCGCGCCCGATGCGCTGGCCTTGACTTGGCCAATCTGCGTGACGGTTTCGGTTGAGCTGCCCGCAGCGGGCATCACTTTATTGATATGCAATGTTGCCTGCCCGCCTTGCGGCAGATGAGCCTGCACGGTAAAAGCGTGCGTGTCGGGCTGGTCGTTTGCTGCTTCGTCCGCTGGCATTGCCATAAACGTGGCGTCGGCGTACTGGATGTCCCATTCGTCGAACGTGAGCTGGCGGAAGTACGGCTCGCCGTCGGAGAGCGGACGTGTGGGTGCGGTTATGGCGGTGCCGCCCTGGATACGCGCAAGGGGAATCTCGACATCGCGGTAGCCCGCCATGCTAATGGAGATGCCGCCGTTAAAGTCGTATGCGTCGAGAAGCGTTGCCTCGTCCACGTAGCCTTCCGAAAGAGGGGCGACCTCAAAGATGGCCGTGCCTTCTTCATCGGTCGTGGCGGTGAGCTGCTTGCCTGCGGCATAGCGCGATGTGAGCGTGACCTGGGCACCCGCGATAGGCGTATTCTTGTTGGCGACGTCGACCACGACCACACCAAACATGGTGCGCGAGAGCACCAGGACCTTGAAGGGGTCTTCTTCGTCGGCATAGGCCGCGGTGGGCGCGAACGGCAGCAGGAAGGCATTTTCGCTTCCCGGCACGCGGGGCAACATAATGCTCGCTAGCGAGGACGCTCCGGCAACAAGTAACGAACGGCGATCAAGCATCTTGGGCTCCCATCCCGCAAATATCGGTGGAAATAATCCAATTTTGCGAGAAGACGCTTCGTGGCGGTAGTGCCGTTCGATGGCCAAAATGTCCAATTTGAGCGAGTGAAGCGCCGGGGCTCCGGAGCGCGCATGCTGCGCTAGGCAGCCCGGTCGCTAACGCAACATATGCGCGACCAGCTCCGCGCGCGTGCCGATGCCAAGCTTTGCGTATACGCCGGATAGGCGGTTTTTGACGGTGCCCGGCGATACTCCCATATGGCGTGCGATTTCGGCGTTGGTCCACCCACGGCAGGCGAGCATGGCCATGGTGAACTCCGTGGTCGTTAGATCGTCGGCCACGTCCTCGCCCGAATCGGGGTTGTGGATGCGCCGCCAACCGTAGCTGAATCGATACGTGATCTCGATGATGTGAGCGAAGTCGTCAGGGTATTGCGTTTTTAGGCACGCCTCGATGAGTCCCTGTAAAAGGCCGTGATGCTCGCCAATGAGCTCGATAAGGCCGTCGGGACGCGCAATGTTCCAAGCGGTTCCGAAGTGTGCCTTTGCGGCGTCGACGTCTTTGAGACTCATGCATGCCATAGAAGCTGCCAAGTGCAGGAACAGCTCCGAGATGGGATAACTTCCCTGTTTCATGATCAGGGCGTTTTCCGCCATGCCCAGACTGCGGCCATATTCGCCGCGCAGGTACAAGGCATGCGCCATCACGTAGCTGGCGAACAGGCGCAGGCCTTCGGGTAGATGCGCCGCAAGCGGATAAAACTCTTCGGCAGAATACGGGGAAGGCAAGTGTAGCAGGACGCTTGCGGCCGAGGCGAACAGGATACGCATGGCATGGACGGCGAGCGATTCTTCGTTGGTGGGCGTATCGAGGATGCCCGCAAGACAACGGCGGGCGTCGGCGATACGGTTGAGCGACAGACTGGCATATCCGCAGATAAAGCATGCGGAATAGCGCAGTGCGGGGTCGGTGGCGTCAAGATAGGGGCGCGCCGTCTTGGCAGCGAGGGCGGCCTGTCCGCGAAAGTACAGCGCTTCCGCCGTGGCGATGGCACGCGAGTCGGCGTCGGAAATGCCTGCAACCGCAGCGTCAATCTGCCCCGGCACAAAGGCAGTGCACATCAACGGCATGGGAACGCATGGGTAGCCATCGCAGTCCATCTTCCATCTCCCAACAGCTGGCAACAATAGCAGCAATTGTACTCCTGTTGCTCGGGACCCCTTTCGTTTTACTGTTCGGTTAACGCTGCGGATCGTTTTGGAAGGCTTGCGAGCATGGTAGTCCCGTTCTCGGAACTTGTTTCGACCTCTACAGCGCCACCGTGAAGCGCTGCAATCTCCCAAACGAGCGCTAACCCGAGCCCTGCGCCGCCGTATGCCCTGCTGCGGGATTTATCCAGGCGAAAGAACGGTTGGAAGATGCTCTCACGGTACTGCTTGGGTATTCCCGGGCCCTGGTCCTCGACTCGCAGGAACACATGGCTGTCGTTGTCGCAGATGGAGACGTTGACAGTCGAGCCGGTGCGGCTGTAACGGATGGCATTTTCGACCAGGTTAAACACCAGCCGATAGAGGAGTGTGTCGCTCCCGATTACTAAAGCGTCTCCAGCACAATTGAGGGCTATGCCCTTATTTTCGGCAAGTGGTGCAAGGTCGGCGAGGACCTCTTCGGACAAGGGACCAAGCTCCACATCGTCCTCGCAAGGAACGCTGCGCAGCTCACTCATCTCGAGCAATACCTTGGCCATTCGAGACATGCGCTCGGTATGTTCTTGTAGCAGGCCGAGCAGCTCGGCTGTTTCGGGTTGCAAACCGGAGTGCTCGGAGATGAATAGTTCAATCTGTGCTTGCATAAGGGCGAGCGGGGTGCGCAGCTCGTGTGCGGCGTTGCCGGTAAACTGACGCTGTGCAGAGAATCCTTCGCCAAGACGAGCGATCATGTCGTTGAAAGAGGCGCTGCATCGTTGTAGCTCGGTGGGCACATCTACACTGAGTCTGATTTCGCTTAGGTTGTCAGGCTGCACACGCTCAACCTGGTCTGCAAAAGCCCGTAGCGGTTTGAGTGCACGGCCGCTCACAAAGTATGCCAGCACGCCGCCAAGGAGTGTGACTCCAGCCGTGATGCGCCAGGCTGTCGTGCCAAAAGACTCCTGTGCGTCGTTTACGACGATCGTAACCTCGTTATCGAGGGTCGCTTTCGTTGGGTCGAACGCCTGGGGCGAATCTTCGCCGGTTGCGGTAAAGGCCGAGATGTCACTGCCGATGGCATCCATGTAGCGCATGCCCGTATAGCCGACCAGGCAGTTCGTCAGCACGCATGCCGCACACGTGAGCAGTGCCGTCATAATCGTTATGCGCCATTGCAGCGAAAGCCTTTTCATTCGCTATCCTCCATAACGTAGCCTTCTCCAATCCGATTGCGAATCGGGTCGTATCCCAAAGCGATGCGTAGCTTTTTGCGGAGTGACGAGATATGAACGCGGATTGCGTTGCTAAAGCTGTTCACGGTGCTATCCCAAACGTGCTCGATAAGCTCCTCTTGACTTACCGGACGCCCCTGATTAAGCATCAGGTATTCCAAGATTCCCGTTTCCTTGCGCGTAAGAGATAAAGCCTCGCTGTCCACGGAAGCGATGCGCGCCTTGGTGTCAAAGCTGAGCTTTCCGCAGGTTAAAACTATGTCGCTTTGTGTAAAGCGCCTGAGGGTAAGGCTGCGAATTCTTGCCGCAAGCTCGTCCAGATGAAACGGCTTGGTGAGGTAATCGTTGGCGCCGGCATCGAGTCCGGCGACTTTATCGGATACTTCGCCGCGTGCGGACAGAATCAGTACCTTGGTCTCGCAGTCAGTTTTCCTAAGTTCCCTGAGCACGGTCATGCCGTCGATGCGGGGAAGGTTGAGGTCGAGTACCACGAGGTCGAAGGTCTCAACGTCCAGTAGGTCGAGCGCCTCCTGTCCGTCGTGACAGCAGTCGACGCTGTACGCCAAGTTTCGCAAGCTGCGCGCGATTGCGTCACACAGCGCCCGCTCGTCCTCGACGATCAAAATACGCATAACAGTCTCCTTGCCATTTCAAATCGCGCTTAACACGGATTTTATAGCCGATATGGTCCAATGGTCGCGTAACGAAAGGAGTGGTCAGGTTGTTCAAAGCGGTAAAACCCGTGGTACAGGTCGCTTTGTTGATCGTCGGAATTGCCATGGTGTGCTTTGGCGTTATGCGTGGCGAGGCGGATGCCGTGCTGGCCAAAGCGATTAGGCTGTGCTTGGAGTGTATCGGAATTGGATAAAAGAGAAAACACTGCGTCGCATGTTTTGGCTCGATTTCGCGGATTCATTCAGGCGGCGGCGACGCTCGTCACCAACATTCACCTGCCAAACTTTGCCAAAGGCGGCATCTATCAGGGCGCGGGAAAAACAGTCTGCGTACCTGGGCTTAACTGCTATTCGTGCCCCGCGGCATCGGGTGCGTGCCCCATCGGGTCGTTCCAGTCGGTGGTAGGTTCATCCAAGTTCAACTTTTCTTACTATGTTACCGGTACGCTCATTTTGCTCGGCGTGCTGCTGGGACGCTTTGTATGCGGCTTTCTGTGCCCGTTTGGCTGGCTGCAGGAGCTGCTTCATAAGATTCCCGGCAAAAAGTTTTCCACAAAAAAGCTCAAGCCGCTCACGTACATCAAGTACGTCGTACTGCTGTTTGCCGTGGTGCTGCTGCCCGTCTTGGTGGTTAACGACGTGGGCATGGGCGACCCGTTCTTTTGTAAGTACATCTGTCCGCAGGGTGTGCTCGAGGGCGCCATTCCGCTGGCCATCGCCAATGCCGGCATTCGATCTGCGTTGGGACATCTCTTTACTTGGAAACTTGCCGTTCTCATTGCCGTGGTAGTGCTGAGCGTTTTGTTCTACCGCCCCTTCTGCAAATGGATTTGTCCACTCGGCGCATTCTATGCGCTCATGAATAAGGTGTCCTTGTTGGGGATTCAGGTTGACGCGTGCAAATGCGTCTCGTGCGGCAAGTGTTCAAGGGTTTGTCAGATGGACGTTGATGTGGTCCGCGCGCCCAATCATGCCGAATGTATCCGGTGCGGAAAGTGCATCGGGACCTGTCCCGTCGATGCCATCAGCTATCGCTATGGCTTGGATGTGTCGGCGGAAAAGCTTCCCTTGACCGCCGATAAAAAGTAAACAAGCTTCGACAAAACGGAGGAATGACCATGAAGCTTTCTAAGATTGCGGCCCTGTTTATGGTGCCGGTACTGGCCTTGTGTCTTGTGGCGTGCTCGGCACCTGGTGGCAATGCGAGCGAATCTGCGGGCTCCGATCCTAAGATCGCGGAACTCACTGCGCAGAAGCCGACCAATGCCGACGAGGCTGCCGAGTTGTATGCAAAACTCATGCAGAAGGAGAACGATATCTTTTCGAGTGATAACGCGCTGTGGGAAAAGGTATTCAATGCGGCAAATAAAGACTCGGCAATGATTGAGGACGGCAGCAATTACGGCGATTTCCTGCTCAAGACCATCGACGGCGCCAAGGATGAGTTTACGGCGGATGAGCTTAAGACGCTCAAGGCCGGTGCACAGCAGATCAAGGAGATCGAGGACAAGCTCGAGAGCTTGGAGAAGGAGTTCCCCGGCTGTGGAAGCACGCCGAGTGCAGGCGAGAGCGTCGACGCTTCGACCGCTGGCATGACGGCTGGTGCCAATGCTTCGAGCGAGGCGACGAAGTTCCCCAGCTTTACGGGCAAGGACCTGGATGGCAACGACGTGAGTAGCGACGAGCTGTTCTCTAAGAACAAGGTCACCGTCATGAACTTCTGGTTCACCACTTGCAAGCCGTGCGTGGGCGAGTTGGGCGATCTTGAGAAACTGAATCAGGAGCTTGCCAAGAAGGGCGGTCAGGTCGTGGGCGTCAATTCCTTTACGCTCGACGGCAACAAGGGCGAGATTGCAGATGCCAAGGACGTGCTGAGCAAGAAGGGCGTGACGTATAAGAACATTTGGTTCAAGTCGGATAGCGAGGCCGGTAAGTTTACGTCAAATTTGTTCTCGTTCCCGACAACGTATGTCATCGATCAGAATGGCAACATCGTAGGGGATCCAATCGTGGGAGCCATCAGCTCCGCCGAGCAGCGCGCAGCGCTCGACAAGCTTATCGACCAGGCGATTGCGAATAGCGAGCAGTAGAAAACGCGTAAAGCATGGCGAGGATCGCGCGCCGCTGTGCGGAGTAGTCCGCTGCCTTTCAAGATAATCTCCACCATACAGAGGTCCCGCTCGGGACCTCTTCTTTTGGACGCCGTCCCGTTCGTTTTTTGGCGCGGTTTGTTACATTCCTCACTGGCGTCGGCAAAAAATGGGGATAGAGTAGGACAAACGCGTCGAATACGAACGGCGGAGGAGAGCGGGCAGGGTGCCTGCGCAGGAGAGGTTGCCGTCCATGCTGGAGCTCAAAGGAATTTGCAAAAGGTACGTTACGCAGTCGTTTACGCAGGTGGCGCTCGACAGCGTGAGCCTGGCTTTTCGCGATAACGAGTTCGTGGCCATTCTGGGTCCCTCGGGTTCGGGTAAAACTACGATGCTCAACGTTATTGGCGGACTCGATCACTTTGATTCTGGCGACCTGCTCATCGATGGCATCTCGACCAAGGACTTCCGTGATCGCGATTGGGATGCCTATCGCAACAACCGCATCGGCTTTGTGTTCCAGAGCTATAACCTCATTCCGCATCAGACCATTTTGGAAAATGTGGAGCTGGCGCTTACGCTCACGGGCGTGGGGCATGCCGAGCGCCGCCAGCGTGCGCGCGAGGCGTTGGAGAAAGTCGGCCTGGGCGAGCACGTGAACAAGCGCCCGAGCCAGCTATCGGGCGGACAGATGCAGCGCGTGGCCATTGCCCGCGCCCTGATCAACGATCCCGAAATCGTGCTGGCAGACGAGCCGACCGGCGCCCTGGACTCAACGACATCCGTGCAGGTCATGGATTTGCTCAAAGACGTTGCGCGCGACCGTCTGGTCATCATGGTCACGCACAATCCCGAGCTGGCGTACCAGTACGCCACGCGTATCGTCAATCTGGCGGACGGCAAGATCACCGACGATTCCGACCCCTTTGATGTTGCCAAGGGCGCGCGTCGCGAGGCTAAGCCTACGCGCAAAACCTCGATGAGCTTTGTGACAGCGCTGGGGCTTTCTGCCCGAAACCTTATGACCAAAAAGGGCCGTACGGCCATGACGGCCTTTGCGGGCTCGATTGGCATTATCGGTATCGCGGCGATTCTGGCGCTCTCCAACGGCGTAAACGGCTACATCAAAAAGGTCGAGGAGGATACGCTCTCGAGCTACCCACTCACCATTTCCAAGCAGGACTACGACCTGTCGTCCATGATGGGCGGACAGGGGGCTGCGGATGATGGCTCGTCTGAAAGCGTGGATTCGTCTGACGACAGTGTCGGCGGCAAGGCTCAGGGAACCGATAAGATCCCTGTGGTCACGGCCGTAAAAGATATGTTTGCAAGTGTTAAGTCCAACGACATGACGAGCTTTAAGGCATGGCTCGATGCCGGTGGCGACGGCATCGATAAAGAGGTCAACGCCATTCAGTACGGCTACGGTGTATCGCCGGTTGTCTATCGTGCGGGTAAGGGCGACAAGAAGCCCGTTCGGCTTGTTCCCAACGCCATGACCGAGGCCATGAGCGGAGGCGCGAGCTCGGCGGCAACGGTGAGCATGGAATCCATGGGAACCTCGGTCTTTAACGAGATGATTGACGACCAGAGCCTGCTCGACAGCCAGTACGATGTCGTCGCCGGTCATTGGCCCACGTCTGCCAACGAAGCCGTGATGGTGCTTTCGAGCCGCGGCACGGTGGGCGACTATACGCTCTATAGCATCGGTGCGCTGGATATCGATGAGCTCAACGATCTGGTAAACAGCGCTATGACGGCTGACGGTGGGGTCGAAACGCCCGAGACCGGCACCGACTTTACCTACGACGATGCGCTGTCTACCACGTTTAAGGTGCTGTCGCCGGCTGATGCGTATCGCAAAAACGAAGAGACCGGCATGTGGACTGACATGTCTGGCGACGCCGACTTTATGGCAGCCAAGGTTGCTGACGGTATCGACGTGCACATTGTGGGCGTGGTGCGACCCAACGAGACGGCCAACGCGAGCGCGTTGTCCCCGGGCATTGCCTATACGCATGCGCTGACTCGCCAGCTTATGGAGCGCGCTGCCGATTCGCAGATTGTGCAGGAACAACTCGCCCACCCCGAGACGGATGTCTTTACGGGCAAGTCTTTCGATGAACTGCAAGGCGAGGCCAAACAAGGCGTGGATCTGAGCAGCATGTTCAGCGTGGACGAGGCGGCGCTCAAGAGCGCGTTCTCGTTTGATGCGTCTGCACTCTCGGGTGCGGCCGGCGGTATGGACCTTTCTGGTATCGACTTATCCGGGTTGGACATTGACCTCTCGGACGTTGGCAAGGACATCGACTTCAGCGACATCATGGCACAAGCACCGGCTCCAGATTTCTCGGGCATCTTTGACGGTCTGGAGCTCACGCCCGAGCAAATGCAGCAGGTGGGAACTCTTGCCAACCAACTGTTTGAGGGCTTTTTACGGTCTGATCAGTTTAAGGCGCTGACACCCGATGATCTTAAGGACGCGTCAAAGTTCGCCGATGCATTCTCGGCGTATCTTGAGAATGATGCCGCAGCGCAGCAATGCCTGGCTCAGCTCAAAGCGCTCGGCGGCGATGCCCTGGCCGAGCGCCTGCAACAGGCGATGACCGACTATGTGCAAAAGCAGCTGGCTCCGTATCTGCAGCAGGCTATGGATCAGGTGATGAAGGTAATCAGCGAGCAGATAGCGTCGACGGTATCGTCCCAGCTCAAGGCGGGCACAGCGGGGCTTATGGACCAGATGGCGACGCAGATGTCTTCGAGTTTTGCCAACCTGGCGAGCGCCATGCACGTGGATGCGAGCGCCTTTGCTCGTGCCATCCATTTCAACATGGACGCCGAGGACCTGAGTTCGCTCATGATGAGCTATGCCAAGGCTTCGAAGCTCACCTACGACAACAATCTGACCACGTTGGGTTATGCGGACGAGGCGGACCCCATCTCGGTCAAGATTTTCCCGCGCGACTTTGAGGCCAAGGAGCGCGTACTCGATCACATCGATGCGTACAACAAGCAGGTCAAAGCCGCTGGCCACGATGATCGGGCAATTTCGTACACCGACTACATGGGCATCATCATGGGTTCGGTGACCGACATCGTGAACACCATCAGCTTGGTGCTCATCGCATTCGTGAGTATCAGCCTGGTGGTGAGCTCCATCATGATCGGCATCATCACGTACATCAGCGTGCTGGAGCGCAAAAAGGAGATTGGCATTCTGCGTGCGATTGGCGCGTCGAAGCGTAACGTGGCAAACGTGTTCAACGCCGAGACCTTTATCGAGGGCCTCATTGCCGGCGTCTTTGCTGTTGTCGTCGTGGTGGCCGTGAGCTTCCCGGTCAATGCTTGGGCGCTTGCGGCCAAACAGGTCCCCAACCTAATGAGTCTGCCCGTGCAGGATGCGCTGGTGCTCATTGCAATTTCGGTGCTGCTGACGGTCGTCGCCGGTCTGCTGCCGGCCCGCAGTGCATCCAAAAAGGACCCCGTGGAAGCCCTGCGCTCTGAATAATGCGACAAAGGGACAGTTCCTTTGTCGCATTGAACGGCATGTAAATCGAGATCTATTACTTTTCATTTGTTCACTTCCCGGGAAAGTATTCACTTTTGTTGTATGGGGTGCGGCTGGAGGATGGTCATCGTCCAGTAGTCACCTCTATCTTGTGAATCGCCTGAAGCACAAGACATAATGCATGTGACAAGGGGGCAGTCCCTTTGCCGCATTGATCTGAGAGTAGATGTTGATGATTCTATCGTTGGCCCCTATGGAGGGGATTACCGGGCATGTGTTCCGTCGCGTGCATGCGGAGTGCTTCGGTGCGCTCGATTGCTATTACACGCCGTTCTTGCCGCCGCCGCGGGTGGGAAACCGCTTTGGCGGCAAGGCGTTTAAGGAAGTCGATCCGGCTAACAACCAAGGGCTCAACGTGGTGCCCCAGCTCATGTCCAAGAACGCGGACGAGTTTGTGTGGGCGGCACAGGTGCTCGCCGACATGGGCTATCGGGAGGTCAATCTCAACCTGGGTTGCCCTTCGGGAACGGTTGTCGCTAAGGGCAAGGGCTCGGGTTTCTTGCGCAATCTCGACGAGCTCGAGGTGTTCTTGAGTGATGTGTGCGAGCGGTCGCCGTTGCCGGTATCGGTAAAGACCAGGCTGGGGCTGGAGAGCGACGACGAATACGAGCGCGTGCTCGATCTGTATTGCCACATGCCGCTGGCAGAGCTGATCGTGCATCCGCGCGTACAGAAGGACCGCTATATGGGCTCGCCGCGCAAAGAGTTTTATGGCGAGACGCTGGAGCGCGCGCCGTTCCCCGTGGCCTATAACGGCGACATTTTCGATCTTGAGGATATGGACGCACTGATGGAGGCCTATCCCGGGACACGCCATGTGATGCTGGGGCGTGGCTTGCTTGCGAACCCCGCGCTGGCTCGCATGGTCAAGGGCGGCCCCGCTGCAACGGCTGCTGAGCTGCAGCGTTTCCACGATACGCTGTTTGCGGCCTATGCAGAAGAGATTGGCGGTAATGCGGTTTTTCGTATGAAGGAGTGGTGGTTCTACGCCAAGTGCGCTTTCGCCAACCCCGCTACCGTTCACAAACTCGTACGTAAGACCAAAAAGGTCGACGAATACCGCGCCGCCGTCGAGCGCGTCTTTCGCGAGCAGCCACTCGCACCCACAGCCCGCTTCCACGGCTAGCTAGCCGTAGGGGACGTTCTTTAACGACTAGTCATTTAAGAACGTCCCCTACGACTATGTTGCAAAAAGCTGTACGCCAGCATCCGAAGATGTCGAAAAATGTCGACTTTGGATGCTGGCGTACATGTTTTGGTTCGGTGGGTAACTAGGCAATCATTGCATCGAGCGTGATGAGCTCCCTGAGTCGCTCCGTGCGTGTTTGCCCATGGCGCTTTGCTTTTGCGTCAAACGCCTCAAGAACCGACTCACCCACACGTGCCGACAAAACAACGCTTGGCTCATCGGAGATCGACGGCCTTCCCAGCTTGATGGTGCGACCCTTCGGCCACTCATCTTTTTCGTATGCCTCCGCGGCTTTCTCCAACTCTCCGGGAGCAAACCCCATCATCTTTTCGAGCTGCTTAGCGTCCATAGCGCCTCCTATCGATCGACATAATGTCGAGCGCTGGTTCTCGGATCCCCTTTTTGTATACAGTTTTGTAGACAAAAATACAAGCAGCTTATCAGGCTAATTAGCTTGTTTTGATCCGCCTGCTCGATAGGAAATGAGCATTGACGGCTTCGATACTCCTTTGCTTTTCAGCTTGGAATTTGGATGCTCGTTGAACTTCCGGAGGGGAGCGTTTTATTAGGCTATCGAAATTCTGGGCAGGAGCTCTCACCGGTCTTCGATAGTGGGACCAGCTTAATTCGCGACACAGTGTGTCACGAATTGGAGTAGTCGTTGGGTGTCCTTCAATGGCTAGTCATACAAGAACGTCCAAGTGCCGGATTTTGTCATTTAGAGTCGTCCCTAACGACTATTCTGGAGGGTCGTGGTCAAAAAAAGCAAATTTGAGTACTGTTGCCATTATGGTTGCATTAATTTTGCTATAAAAAGTAGCACCTGATGAGATTTGTTCCCATTAGGAGTAACTTTTATTGAACATATGAGGAGAAATAGCGTCATCTGCGGGCGCATGGGACGTTGAATAGTTCCTGAAATGATCAAAATTGCTGCTACTAAACAGGTAGCAGTACTCATATTTGCCCTCTTTTGACCATAGCTCCCTCGGAAACTCTTTCCCGAGGCATCAAACAGCCATAATCCAAAGGTCGCCTCAAACAATTAGCCGGTTAAGAGCGTCCATGGCTACCCAAAAGTTGTACGCCAGCATCCAAAGATGTCGAAAAATGTCGACTTTGGATACTGGCGTACATGTTCGGCCGTATGGGTTGGGGTGGGCCGGTTGCAATGCGCGTGCTAGAGCAGGTTCTTCTGCACCCACGCGATGATGTCGCTCGATTCGTAGAGCGGCTTGCCGTCAATGAACAGGCAGGGAACCTGGCGTTTTCCGCCGACGGCGATGAGCGTCTGCTCGGCCTCGGTATCGGTCGAGATATTGCGCTCGGGGATGGTCACACCGTTATCGGCAAGGAATCGCTTGACTTTTATGCAATACGGGCAGCCGGTCATAACGTACAGCGTGAGCTCATGATTAGTAGCCATGGGTCTCCAATCGGTTGAGGTTTCGATTGAAATACCCAAAGCAGCCGCGGTCTATGCGCGCGTCAACGACGACTCGATGGCCTGGACCAGAAACGCCGTGGCTCCGGTGCCGCAGGGCTTGTCGTAGTAGTCAACAAAGCGCTGATCGGCAAGATAGCCGTGGGCGAGGCCCAGGTATGCTTCGTCTTGGGGCTCGTGTCCCCAGTTAAGGGCAATCCATCGACGGTGCATTGCGACAAGTTTGTGGGCCTCGTTGCTCTCTGGGTCGCCAATGCCCATGGCAATCGAAAGCTGGCCCAGAACAGCGCGTTCAAGTTCCTTCATGTCGTTCCATGTCTCGGGGTCCATGTCCAGCAGCGCTTCATTTGCTGCATCGATAGCCTCATCGCCATAGCGTGCCCGCGCTTCGGCGCCGTAGCACTTCTCGTTTTCCTGCACGGTGCGCCAGCGCTCCAGTTGCGGCAGGACGGCGCCCATGAGCGAGACGGCTTCGTCGAGCGACATGCCGGTGTTTTGCGCCAGCCGCGGGGCGCAATCCTCGATCATCGCCTCCATGGTGGTGTCGTAGGTGTACTTACCGTGGTTGTAGCACCACTTGCAGTAATGGTCGGTCGTGGCGCCCGTGGCATCGGTGCCGCAGTCGTCGGGCGTGAGTATCATGCCGCAGCTCTGGCAATAATGCTCGGGCATTTCGAGCAGGTGGGACAACGGCTCTCCGGTTACGGCGGCAATGAGCTTCATCATGTCGATGCCCGGGGTGACCTCGTCGCGCTCCCAACGGCTGACGGCTTGGCGCGTGACAAAGAGTTTGGCGGCGAGCTGCTCCTGGGTAAGGTGATGGGCGCGACGAACGGCGATGAGCTTTTCTGCAAAGGCCATAGCGGCTCCTTTCTGCTGGTTGATGGCTTAAGCATACGCGGCAGCAGGTGCCCTTCCAAGCAACCGTTGGTTGCACGACGGGGACCGCGGCGAAGAATTGCGCGCAACGCCCCACACCTCCATGCCGTACAATGACCGGCATGGAACCTATCGCACACATACATACCGACCTGCCGCAGAAGTTCGGCATTCCACGCAACAGCTTTTTGGCGCCTCATCTGCAGGGGCGCATCGTCTTTGAACCGGAATTTGCCTCCAACGCAGCGGTTGAGGGTCTGGACTCCTTCTCTCACCTGTGGCTGCTGTGGCGCTTCGAAAACGGAACGCCCGGCGGCACGGCTAAGGACATAGCTGCCGATGCCAAAACGCAGGACAGGTCCGGTACCAACGCAAAATGGTCGAAGACCGTGCGTCCGCCGCGCCTGGGTGGAGCCGAGCGCGTGGGCGTGTTTGCCACGCGCAGTCCGTTTCGCCCTAATTCCATTGGGCTTACCTGCGTCAAGCTCGATCGCGTCGAGCTCACCGACAATGGTCCCATCATCCATGTGCTGGGGGCCGATCTGCGCGACGGCACGCCCATCTACGATATCAAGCCCTACATTCCGTTTGCGGACTGCCACCCGGATGCGACCGGCGGCTGGATTGATGATGCTCCGTGGCAAGAGCTCAACGTCGAGTTCCCACGAGCGCTGCAAGATATGGTCCCGCCCGCAAAGCTCCCCGGCTTGGTCGAGGTCCTTCGCCAAGATCCGCGCCGCGCGGGCAGCAAGCACGAGCCAAACCGCGTTTACCACTTGGCTTACGCCGGGCTCGACATATCGTTTACGGTCGACGGAGCCAGGTTGACGGTAACCGCCATCAACGACGCGCGGGACTAACCATCCGTCCGTATCCGTCAAAAACAACGCCAAACCCCATGCCAAAACCGCCCACGCTGGTGGACAATAACGCCTATCGAAATAGTCTACTTTGCACGGGAGCTCAGCATGAAATACGACTTTAGCTCGCTTATCGACCGCCACGGCATGGACTCCATCGCCGTTGATTCTTGGGGTGAGATCCCCGGCATGGCTCCAAACGCACCCGACGAGGGCTTCGATCGCATTCCCATGTGGGTGGCGGACATGAACTTCGCCACGGTGCCCACGGTCCAGGAACACATCATTCAGCGTGCCCAGCACCCCATGTTTGGCTATTTCAATCCGCGCTCCGAGTATTTCGACCGCATCATCGAATGGCAGAGTCGCCGCAATGGCGTCGAGGGTCTGCGCCCTGAACATATCGGTTACGAAAACGGCGTGCTGGGCGGTGTCGTGTCGACGCTGCGCGCGTATGTCCAGCCGGGCGATGCGGTGCTGGTCCACAGCCCCACCTACATCGGCTTTACCAAGTCCATTGAGGCCGCGGGCTATCGTATTGTCCATAGCCCGCTTAAGCTCGATGATCAGGGCGTGTGGCGCATGGACTTTGAGGACATGGAGCGCAAGCTCGCTCAAAACCACATCCATGCCGCGGTGTTCTGCTCGCCGCACAATCCCTGCGGCCGCGTATGGGAGCGTGACGAGATCGAGCGCGCCATGGACATCTATCGTCAGCACGATTGCGTGGTGATCTCGGACGAGATTTGGTCCGATATCATCCTGCCGGGCCACAAGCATATCCCGACGCAGTCGGTGAGCGAGGATGCCCGCATGCGCACGGTTGCCCTCTACGCGCCCAGCAAGACGTTCAACCTGGCGGGCCTGGTCGGCAGCTACCACATCATCTATAACGAGACGCTGCGCGACCGCGTGTGCGCCGTGTCCAACAAGACCCACTACAACGAGATGAATGTCCTCTCCATGCATGCGCTTATCGGTGCCTACCAGCCGCAGGGCTATGAGTGGGTGGACGAGCTCAATCAGGTGCTTGCCGGCAATATCGAGTACTTCTGCAATTACGTGGACGAGCATTTTGAGGGCGTGTCCTATTCGCGTCCGCAGGGCACGTACATGGTGTTTCTGGACTGCACCGAGTGGTGCCGCGAGCATGGCCGCGATATTCAGTGGCTGCTCGACGAGGGGGCGCGCGTGGGCGTGGGGTATCAGGACGGCCGCCCGTTCCACGGGCCCTGCCACATTCGCGTGAATCTGGCGCTGCCGCTTTCGCGCGTAAGGGAGGCGTGCGACCGCCTGGACCACTACGTTTTTAATGCACGGTAAGTGAGCACTGCATGCGGGGCCTTCTGCCAAGTCGGCTGGAAGGCCCCGCATGGTAAAACGTCTGTAACCATTGGGCACTCGTGTGGTTTTGTTTGCTATTATTTTCTACCATTTCAGTCTGTAAACATGATCGTCTGGAGCTCGATGAAAAGACCCCGTCGCTCGGTTGCCATATCGTTGTTTGTTGCGCTTGCGGTAGCGTGCGCCTTTGTCGTAGCGATAGCTGGCTGCTCCGGGTCGAATGACGGAGCCTCGACGTCTGCATTAGAAGGTCTGGACGCCTCACAAGCCAAAGACGACAACCTTAAGACGCTCAACGTCGGCAGCGACCTCTATCCACCGTTTGTGTATACCGATGAGTACGGCGATATCGTTGGCCTGGATGTCGAGATATTGACCGAGGCTTTGGCCCGCATTGGTTACAAGCCAAAGTACCAGCTGATCGATTGGGAAAAGAAGAAAGAGCTGCTGGCGAGCGGCGAGCTCGATTGCGTCATGGGCAGCTTTAGCATGACGGGTCGCGAAAACGAGTATCGTTGGGCCGGCCCGTACCTTGCGAGCCGCCAGGTGGTCGCGGTCGATCCCCAGAGCGATATCTACACGCTTGCCGATCTTGAGGATAAGGTCGTGGCGGTCCAGTCCACCACCAAGCCCGAGGACATTTTGCTCAATCATACAAATGAAAACGTTCCGCAGATCAAAGAGCTCTACTGCTTTTCGGACCGCTCATACCTGAACCCGGCGCTCGTCGAAGGTCTGGTCGACGCCATCGCCGCGCATGAGTCCTCGCTGCTCACCTACGAAAAAGACTATGGTGTGACGTATCGCATTTTGGATGAGCCGCTGCTAGAGGTTGGTTTGGGCACCGCTTTCGATATCAATGATACGCGCGGCATCGACGTTAAACTCACCCGTGCCTACCGGGAAATGCTTGCCGATGGCACCATGGAACGTCTGGTGTCAAAGTACTTTGATGACCCTTCGCCATTTTTGAATACGGAGGGCTTGTCATGATCGATGCGCCCGACCACGCCGCTCAGGGGCGGGGCAATCGTTCGACAGGGGCATGGCTCCTTGTCGCCCTGCTGGGGATAGCGCTCTCGGTTGTTGCCGGCATGATGAGCTACGGCTACACGACGGCCCAAGCCGAGCAGCGCTTTGCCGACGTTGTCGATTACGTGGCGACGCAGAGCCTTTCCTACGATGCATTCAATAGCGCCTATACGACCAAAAACCTGATTCGCGTTATGGAGATCGCCGGAGAGACAGCGCGCGATATTGAGCGCGACGGTTCGGTGGATAACGCCATGCTGGAGCAATATGCCGACCAGTTCAACGTGAGCGCACTGATCGTGACGGACGCATCGGGCAATTTGGTGTCCGAGTCCTCGACGGATGGCGTGGGCTACGAGTCGCTCGCTACGTATCTCAAGGAAGCACCCGTGCTGGAGGTGGCAGCCCATCCGCTTAAGTCCTATACCGCCCGCATTACGCTTTCGGATGATTCGGTTGCAGACATTGGTTGCGTGACCCGGCAAGATGGCGAGGGCATCGTTATCGCGGTCAGGCATCAGAGCGCGAAGGCAGTTGCAAGCAATACGCTCAAACTGCAGAGCTTGCTCGGTGGTTATGAGACCATCGACAGTGGCAATATCGTGATCGAAAGCGATGGCAAGGTCGTTGCGACCAATGCCGTTGAACCCACCATATTGGGCGTATTCAATCTGCCTGCAACGGATGTCTTTATTGTCGACGGTATTAAGGATCGATGCCTGCCCGGCAAAGTCCGACTGGTCAACGCCAGCGGCGAGTGGTATTTGGGCACATTTGGAAAAGCGCGCGGGTTCTACGTGTACACCTATGCCTCGGCGCGGCGCTACTTTGAGGTCGTCGCGGCTGTTGCTGCCGGCGTGCTGGTGCTCTACAGCGGTGTTATAGCCGTTGTTGTGATGGTGCGTCGCCGCGCTGATCGTCGACGTTTGACGGACTTGCTGCAGCAGGAGCGCGACTATGGCGACAAGCTGGCAAAGGCAGCGCGTGAGGCCTCGTCTGCCAACTCGGCAAAGACGGAGTTTTTGCGTCGCATGAGCCACGATCTGCGCACGCCCATCAACGGCATTCGCGGCATGGTCGAGGTCGGCGATGCCAATGCGGGCGATCTGCAAAAGCAGACCGAGTGCCGCTCAAAGATCTGGACGGCATCGGGACTGCTGCTCGACCTTGCCAACGAGGCCCTGGATATGAGTCGCCTGGAGAGCGGGCAAATCGATCTAAACCTTGTACCCATAAATTTGGTGGCCCTCAACTGTGAAGTGCGCGATATTTTGGAGCGCCAGGCCGAGGAGCGCCTGGTGACAATTATCTGCGACCAGCAGACGCTTGATCATCCCTATGCGCGGGTGAGCGTGACGCACCTCAAGCGCTTGTTGCTCAATATTGCCGGCAATGCCGTCAAGTACAACCGCCAGGGCGGCTATGTTCGCCTGGTGTGCCGCGAGGTGGAGCCAGCGGATGGCGTCCCCGTCTATGAATACACGATCGCCGACAACGGTATTGGTATGAGTGAGGAGTTCCAACAGCACCTCTACGAGCCGTTTTGCCGCGAGGAGCAACAGGTGGAAGGTGCCTCATCGGGAACTGGCCTGGGCGCGCCTATCGCAAAACAGTTGGTCGAGCTTATGGGCGGAACCATGAGTTTTACGAGCGTCTTGGGGCAGGGGACGACGTTTACCATCCGCCTGCCGTTCGAGAAATGCAAACGCTCTGAGATTCCTCAGGCAGTGCGCGCGGATGCGGGCGATGGCGATGCGCTCCAGGGCTTGCGTGTTTTGCTCGTAGAGGATAACGATCTGAATGCCGAGATCGCGCAGTTTACACTCAGCCGTGCCGGTGCCGTCGTGACGCATGCTAAGGATGGCGAGTCTGCCGTTGAGGCGTTTGCCGCGAGCGCGCCGCACGAGTACGACGTGGTGTTGATGGACATCATGATGCCGGGCATCGATGGCCTTGAGGCCACGCGTCGGATTCGAGCACTCGATCGTGAGGATGCCGCGACCACGCCGATTATCGCCGTGAGCGCCAACGCCTTTGCCGACGATCGCAGGCTTTCGCGCGAGGCGGGCATGAACGCGCACCTGAGTAAACCCGTGAGTTCGCAGGAGCTCGTTGAGGCGCTTGCGCACATAGCTGCCGACGCTTTATAGCAATATGGCCCGGTTCCAATGTTGGTTGGAATCGGGCCATATTGCTATTGATGAGGTCTGCTGAGGGGGCTTACTTTTCCTGAATCTGCTTACCGCAAAGATGTTCAATCGTAATCTCGTAGAGCTGGACGCCCTTAATGTCCTTGGCGATTTCCTCTTCGACTTCCTCGGCAGAAGGGTAGTACTTAAGCGCGAGCTGGCGGACTTTATCCTCGATAAACGCGGGAGTGTCATTTGCCAGGCGACAGCGGCCAAAGACCACGGTACTCATAACGTAGGGAGCCCAGTCACCGTCCTTGTGCCACTCGTTGCCGTAAACGGTAAAGCAGACCTTGTCATCGCGCTTGAGTGCGTCGACCTTGTGGCCGGCTTTGGCGCCATGGAAATAAATCTTGTCGTGCTCGGTGTCAAAGAAGTAGTTGACGGGAATGGCGTACGGGTAGCCATCGTCGCCGTTGACGGCAAAGACGCCGCGCTTGCAGGTAGCGAGCAGTTCGCGCGCTTCCTCGTCAGTGATGGCGCGTTTCTTTCGACGTAAGGGCCTAAACATCGTTGGCTTCCTTTCTGGTCGTGCGTGGTGGTTGAGCACAAACTATAGCGAAACGGGTCCGTTTTTCTTGATGCGGGCGAGTATGTTTTTGAGCTTGTTAAAGTCGAGCGGTTTGGACAGATGGGCGTTCATGCCGGCGTCGTGTGCCGCCTTGGCGTCCTCGGCAAAGGCATTGGCGGTGAGCGCGATGATGGGGATATCGGCTGCATCGACCTTCTCGCTCAGACGAATCACGCGGGTTGCCTCGTAGCCGTCCATATCCGGCATCATGATGTCCATCAAAATGGCATCGAAGCTGCCGGCGGGATGCGACAGGTACAGATCGACGACTTCGTTGCCGTTGGCGGCGCGGGTGACCACGATGCCCTCGGATTCTAGCAGCGCCTGGGCAATCTCGGCATTCAATTCGTTGTCTTCGGCGAGCAGCACGTTCATGTCGGCGAGCGAGCAGTCGGGCGCACTCTCAACCGTACTCGCCCGCGCCTGGGGATTCTCGTCGATATCGAGCGGAATCTCCACGTAGAACGAGGTGCCCACATGGAGCTCGCTGGTGACTTCGATAGTGCCGTCCATCAGTTCAATAAGCGACTTGACGATTGGCATGCCCATGCCGGTTCCTTGGAACTTGCTGCGCGCATCGTCACCTTCTTGGGCAAACGGCTCATAGATATGTTTTAAGAATTTGGGAGTCATGCCAATGCCGGTATCCGAAACGCTAAAGCAAAAGAGCGCGCGCCCGTTATCGAGTGGCTTGGTCTTTGAGCTAAAGGTGACGGAGCCGCCGCGCTTGTTGTACTTAATGCTGTTGTCTAACAGGTTGATCATGATCTGTCGGATATGGGTGGGACTGCCGACCATGTATGGCCCCGTGGTGTATGGCAGACTATTGTCCTGCATGGTGATGCCGTTATCGGATGCGCGGAGCTTGCACAGAACCAGCGTATTGTCACAGAGCTCTTTGAGGTTAAAAGGCGCATGTTCCAGTGTTATCTTGCGGTCTTCGATTTTGCCCATCTCGAGGATGTCGTTAATCAGCGAGAGCAGGTGATTGGCGGCAACACGAGCCTTGGCGCGGCTTTCGCGGGCGACCTGGATATCGCCTTCCTTCAATTCCTCGATATCGATAAGGCCCAGGATGCCGTTGAGCGGCGTACGGATGTCGTGGCTCATGCGCGTGAGGAATGCCGTCTTAGCGGCGTTGGCGGCGTCGGCTTTTTCGCGCTCGGTTCGAGCGCGCACGAGCGCCCAGATGAGCAGGACGATGCTGACCGACAACATACCGATGAGGGTGGAGGCAACGGCGGTGCGGTTGCGATAAAGGAATTGAAGCGTGTTGGATTCCTGGGCTGTGTACGACGTAGAGGAGTAATTGCTTGCGGAGAGCGACTCTCCGGCATTGATGATGCCCTTGTTGATGATTCCCAGCAGCTCAGGCTTTCCGCGCGAAATCCAGCACGAGAGCTCGCAGGTGTCAGGGAGCTCGACCGTCTCGCAGTCCTCGAGATCATAACGATCGCCGAGGGTTTTTACGCGTGAACTGGGAGCGACGACGCAGCGCGCCGTTCCCCTCCTGAGGGCGTCGAACGCTTCATCGTCGGATCGGTATTCGGTCACGGTCGCTGTGGGGAACAGACTTTCAAGTACGTTTCGGTTGATAAACGATGATTTGGTGCAGGCGATGTTCTGAAGGTCTTTGTTCAGGTTGCTTCCGCTGTGGATGGCGGTGAGGGATATGGTCCCCAACGATACCGACTGCACAACGCCTGATTGCTCGGCAAACCAGTAATCTCGGTATACCGGCAGCGCGACGTCTATGCTTCCCTTTGACAGGGCCTTTGACATCATCTTGTAGCTATCAAAGGCGACGGTTTTGACCGTAATGCCAAATTTATCGTGCAACGTCGTCGCAAGCGATGCGAGCGAGCCTTCCATTTTGCCGTCTTCGTCTTCGTTGCAGTAGGGGAGTTTGCCCGTAATGTAGCCGAGCGTGATGGTACTGTTGTTCGCCTTGAGCCAGGCGCGCTCATCGCCGGTGAGCGAGGATGATCCGCTGTTTTGCGCTGAATAGTTCGATTTGACCTCGTCGTTATAGCGGGGGTTGACGCGGTTGATTGCCGCCATTGCGGAGTTGATGTTGTCCATCAGGTCGGGGCGGCTTTTGGGAACGGCAAAGTAGTAGTCGCTCGAACCGACGTAGAACATGGGCGACGCCTCGGGCGACGAAATGGTGTCGTTCATGATGATGGCGTCGACCTCGCCGTTTGCGAGCGCGTCAAAGAGAACGGAGCCTCCGTCATACTCCCTGTATGTGCAGGCGATTCCCTCGTTGGCGAGCCACTGCTGGCCGACGATGGTTTGCATAACACCGGAGTTGTAACCGATGGTGAGACCCTGGAGTGCTTGAGGGTCACCCTTGGCCAGGTCGTCACGGTCGGGCCTGGCGTAGATGTAGTAGCGCTCGGTGCCCTCGGGGTTCGAGGAAAAGAGCAGCTTTTGGGCGCGTTCCTCGGAGTAGGAGATGTTGGGCATGAGGTCGATTTCGCCTGCCTCGAGCATGTCCATAAGCTCGGTGAAGGTGCCGGAGACGTATTCGTACCGCCAGCCGGGCGTGTAGTACGACAGGGTCTGGAGGTACTCGTAGCCCCATCCTGAGAGACGCTCGCCGGGGGTGCCGTCCTGGAAGCCATCGTTGTTGACGAGCCAGCCGACCCGGACCGTCTTGACTTGCTGGCTAGGGTCATCGGCAAAAGCCTGGACAGGAGCGATAGAACTCAGCACGGCAAGCGCGGCAAGCACAATGGCCAGGGTGCGATATATAACTGAACGAAGGACAGTGGCAGCTCTCACATGCAATCCTAACGAATCGAGACATTACCGCATAAGGATACCAGCTCAGCCCGCCTAGTCGGCCGCTGCACCGCTAAACGGCTCCGCCCGGCAGCTGGGGACAGTCCCTTTCTGCCGGCACAAAAGGAACATCCCTAGCTGCCGGTTGTGGGACAATACCGAGCGAACGTGATTGGTTGTCCGTGGAAAGGGTCGCGATGAAAAAGCTCAGGACGCTTGCCGATGTGCTGCGACAGGCTGGCTTTGCACGCATCACGGGCCTGTTTCTTATCTTCTACCTGCTGTGCTCGACGGCCGTCTGGCTGTCCGAGCCCACGACCCTCACGTTTGGCGATGGCCTGTGGTTTAGTTTTGAGACGGTCTCGACCATCGGCTTTGGCGACATCCCGGCCGAAACGCCGGTTGCCCGCGCCATTACCGTCGTCTTGAGCGTTATCAGCATCTTCTACATCGCCATGCTCACGGGCGTGGCGGTGAACTACTGCAATACGCTTATCAAGATGCGTCAAAAGGACACCATGGCGCGCTTTATGGATGATCTGGAGCATTTGGAAGAGCTCGATCGCGACGAGCTTGCCGATCTTTCGCGTCGCGTGCGCGAGTATCGTCGACGCCAGCGCTAGAGCGGGCGCCGCGCGTCACGATGAGGGGGACTGAATATGAATATCACCGTGTACCTGGGTGCCAACACTGGCAATGACCCGGCATTTCTGCCCGCGGTGCAGGAGCTGGGCAACTGGATTGGCGCCAATGGACACGCGCTGGTATACGGCGGGTCCAAATCGGGCCTGATGGGCGCGCTCGCCGATAGCGTGCTCGATGCTGGCGGTCATGTGACGGGTGTGGAGCCGAGTTTTTTTATCGAGGCCGAGTTTCAACATGAGGGCATCGACGACCTCATCGTGACGAGTGATATGGCGGAACGCAAGGCCAAGATGATTGAGCTCGGCGATGCGTTTATCGCCTTTCCCGGTGGGACGGGCACGCTCGAGGAGATTGCCGAGGTCATGTCCGCGGTGTCGTTGGGGCACCTGAGTGCTCCGTGCATCCTGTATAACCTGGACGGTTACTACAACGACCTCAAGGCGCTGCTCGGGCACATGATCGATAAGGGTTTATCGAGCCTGAAGCGCCAGCACGGCATCTACTTTGCTGACGATTTGCGTGAGATTGCCTCGATTATCAACGGATAAGTCTTGAGCCTGCTCCACTTTGGCTCCCAATGGTGCCGTTTGCGGCGCAGACGGTTGGCTCGTTCGGGCAACGCTCGCTCTACAATAAAACGTATCTATGTCGACTTTGACCGCGGGAGGACTCGATGGATAGCCTTGCCAAACCCACAAACCGCGCGCTGTTTTTAGTTAGCGTTGCCGTGACCGGTGCGTTCGCGGGTGCCGCGGTCTGGCTGTTCTTTTTTGCGATGGAGCACGGTATCGACTATCTATGGACCGAGATTCCGCGCGCGCTGGGCGTCGCTTCTCCCGAGCTCGCCAGCGGCCCGTTTGGCTTTTTTCCGTACCCGTTTTTTGTCTGCCTGCTGGGCGGCCTGTTAATCGGTCTGTACGAAAAGATGACAGGCATCAAGACCGATGACCTCAACCAGGTGATGGCTAAGGTTAAGCAAGATGGGCGCTACCCGTACGACAACCTGGGCAAGCTTTCGCTCGCGGCATTGCTGCCGCTGCTGTTTGGCGGAAGTATTGGACCGGAGGCCGGCCTGACCGGCGTCATCGCGGGCCTGTGCAGCTGGGTCGGCGACCGCATGCACCGCTTTGGCGCCGAGTTTAGGGAGCTCACGCTGTTGGGTACCCAGGCTGCCCTGACGGCGCTCTTTACCGCGCCCGTCTTTGGCTTTGTGGCCCCGCTCGCCGGCAGCGCCGATGGTGACGAGGGCTCTGCGTCCGACGAGATCACGATCAAGCTGCCCAAGGCGCAGAAGACCGTGGTTTACGGCATCGCGATTGCCGGCGGCCTGGGCACCTACCTGCTGCTCGGCCAGCTCATGGGCGGCGGCATGGGCATGCCCAGGTTCGAGGCTGCCGTGGTGGGCAACTTGGAGCTTACCTGGCTCGTCCCTCTGTCGTTGATCGGAACAATCTGCGGCTGGCTGTACTTTGTCTCTGAGCACACGAGCGAAGCGCTTGCCCATGCAATAGGGGAGCGTCCTGTCATCAAGGCCATGCTAGCCGGTCTGGCGCTCGCCATCTGCGGCACGGTCCTGCCCTACACCATGTTTGCCGGCGAGACTCAGGCCGACGTGCTCATGGAAACCTACCTGACCATTCCCGCTGGCGTGCTTATCGCGACCGGTCTTGTTAAGGCCATGCTGACGCCCGCCCTCATCAACCTTGGTTGGCGCGGCGGCCACTTCTTCCCGGTTATCTTCTCAGGCGTAAGCTTGGGCTATGGCCTTGCCATCCTCACCGGCGCAGATCCGGTTTTTTGCGTCGCCGTCTGCACGGCATCGACGATGGGTGCGGTCATGCGTCAGCCGGTCATGGTCGTGGGCCTGCTGCTCATGTGCTTCCCACTCAAGGGTATCGTCTGCATGATCATCGCCGCCGTCATCGCCGCCGGCATTCCACTGCCCAAGCCGCTGCGCAAATAGCGCGGTTAATCGCGAGTCAACTCCAGGGGTACGAGATGATCCTGTACTTTAGCGCGACAGGGAACAGCGAGCATGTGGCGCGTCGCATTGCGGCGGCGACGGACGACAGGGTTATGTCGATTGAGCGTTTTGATGCCGAGGCCTTTCGCCTTGCCTTGGCGGAAGGTCCCCGCCAACTGGGATTTGTTGCTCCGGTGTATGCCTGGGGTCTGCCGACACCGATGATCGAGTTTTTGAAGACTGCCGACCTGTCGATTGTTGCAAGTACAAAGGGCGGCGAGCGCCCCTATACGTTCTATGTTTCGACGTACGGTTCGACGACCGGCCAATCGGCCAAGTTTGCCCGCGATCTGCTACACGAGCGTGGGCTCGAGTTAGATGCGGCGATGAGCGTCAAGATGCCCGATACCTGGACGCCTGTTTTCGACCTGTCTGACCCTCAAAAGGTTGAGGGTATCAATAGAGCTGCCGAGGCGCAGATTGATGCCGTGATCGAGGCGGTGCGGGCACGCCGCACGGGCAACATGATGCGCCATCGCGTGCCTTTGTTTGCATCGTGCGCGTATCACGCAATTGGGCTGCCGCGCATGCAACAGACGAGCAAGTTTGCCGTCGATGCCGATCGCTGCATCGGCTGCGGCCTGTGTGCCAAGCGCTGCCCCATGGCGGCGATTGAGATGCGCGACGGCCTTCCCGTCTGGACAAAGCCGGAGTGCGCCGCCTGCCTTCGTTGCCTGCACTGTTGTCCCAAATTTGCCATCTCGCACGGTAAGCGCACGGCATCCCACGGTCAGTACAGGCATCCCAAGCCAGGTGTGAGGATGTAGCGGCTGTTGGCCGCGCTACTTCCAAACTGCGAGCGCTGCAGTGCCCAGGACGATGAGAGCGAGACCGATGGCGCTGCGTCGTGAGAGTTTTTCGTTGAATGCCAGACGCGCAAATAGTACCGATACGACAATCGATAGTTTGTCGATCTGCACCACGACGCTCACCTGACCTGTGGCGATGGCGTAGTAGCACAGCAGCCACGATGCGCCAGTCGCAATGCCCGATGCCGCGAGAAATACGAGTTCGTAGCGGTCTACGTGCACGGCTTGGCCCATCTTGCCTTTAGCTGCCACGATTGCCCATGCCATAACCAGTACCACACAGGTACGGATTGCCGTGGCCAGGTTGGACTCGACGCCTTCGATGCCAACCTTGGCAAGGATGGACGTGAGCGCTGCGAACACGGCGGCGCCGAGGGCGTAAGCGAGCCAGGTCCGGTCTTGCTGCCGCTCGGGTCCGGCAGACTGCTTCTTCTCGATCATTAAAAACGTGCCGAGGGTGATGACAGCAGTTCCCACGAGCTTAACCGCAAGGTTGCTCGTCTCGCCAAAAAGCACGATGGCGATCAGTGCAGCGAGTACGGTGCTCATCTTGTCGACCGGTACGACCTTATTGACGTCTCCGATGCCCAACGCCTTAAAGTAACAGATCCACGAAGCACCGGTAGCGAGTCCCGAGAGGACGAGAAAGAGCCAAGATCTGGGTTCGATGCTGCCGATGGTTCCAATGGATCCAGAAATGCCCGCCATTGCCCAGGCGAAAACGAGCACCACGCAGGTGCGAATGGCCGTCGCGACATCGGAGTCGGTCTGCTTGATGCCGCATTTGGCCAGGACAGATGTGACGCCGGCAAAGAAAGCCGACACAAATGCTGCTGCGACCCACGACACGGGTGAAATGCCTCCCCAAAGAACGACCGCGCCAGATTTACGGCGCTCGTCCGATGATACCGTCCCGCCATGAAGCTTTGATATCGCTGTGGTGAGACAGGGGCTATAGTTCGAGAGGGCATTTGGTTAAGGCTCGAATCGAAGGTGAATGGTTTTCCGCGAAGTGAACGAGTAAATCTGGACCCCTGGAACATGCACACTTTTTCGAACAAAACTGCAGGATTCTTAGACAAAAACCGCAGGAATTGAGTCCCTAAAAATGTCGATGCTACAGGGCGCTGTTTTTACTCGTTCACTTCTCGGAAAAGTATTCACCTTCGATATGCTGACGGTGTCTTTTTGGTTGCCAAGAGCTAGACGGCCTGCTGAAGGGCGGTGGTGACGCTATGCCGCCTCGTTTCATTGAAAAAATAAGCGGGGTACCACCTAAGCTTTTTTGGCCGTCGATTACAGATCGCGTACTCGATAAACCTTGGTGCTGACGGTGCAGCTGATTGCGCATAGTGCGAGCGCCAGTACGGCAATTCCTGCACACAGGCAGCCAAGGACGGCGGGATCGGGATTCGCTCCGGCAATGGACATGAGCCAGTTGCTGATGGGGTTGGAGGAGCTCAGCGTGGCCATGGCAAGGCACCCGAGCAGGGCAAACAGGCCAACGGATAGGCGCAGCGCCTCCATGTGTCCAAATCGAAAGAACAGCGGCTGCGCCAAGAACACCATCATGAGGGAGATGAGCATCGATGCTGCCGAGGCGATTGCGATTTCAAAGACCGTCTGTCCTGTCGAAGGAATGCCCGCGCTGTTGAAGAGCGGGATGGCGACGACACTCAAAAGCGTAGCTGCACATGCCATGACGGCGGAGAAGACAATAACGCTCAGGTAGCGTGCGCAGATGATGTCTTTGCGCGAGAAGGGCAGCGTTGCCCGGTAGCGCTCCCAACCGTTTTGATTGTCGAAACCGGCCAGTGAGTTCATGACTATGATGGGCGACATGGCGCTGACGGCGCAGGCGCCGGCGCTCATACCGGAATCGCCATCCGACGCGTTGGCAAGGGTTAGCACGACGAAGATGAACAAGCCGACGCCCGCAATACTCGGGATAAGCGAGCGAGCGATGGCGAGCTCGGACATAAAGGCGCGTTTCATTTCGAAGCCCCTTTCAGCATGAGGCGAAGGTAGTCATCAATGGTTGCCCGATCGCAGGGAATCTCGGGGAAGGCCTCGAGCGTTTCGCAACGGTTGGGCACGAGCACGTCCACGCTATAGGCGTGGTGGACGGCACGGGCGCCTTCGACGCAAGCCATAAGCTCGGCGGCCTGTGCTTGGGTGCAGTGGGCGATGCCGGCGCGGTCGGTAATGTCCTCGCGCGGCAGGTCAAAAATAATCGAGCCATTATCGATGCAGATGACGCGATCAGCGGTGCGATCGAGGTCGGACGTAATGTGGCTCGAGAGTAACACGCTGTGCTGGCCGTCGGCGACAAAGGCAAGCAGCTCATCAAGCAGTTCCTCGCGTGCCATGGGATCGAGGCCCGCGGTGGCTTCGTCCAAAACGAGCAGCTTGGCATTGTGGCTGAGTGCGCAGGCAAGCTGCAGTTTCATGCCCATGCCGCGGGAGAGGTCCTTGACCTTTGTCTTGGGATCGAGGCCAAATCGGTTGATGAATCCGGCGAACGTTTCGCGGTCCCACGTGGGGTACGCCGGGCCTACGAGCGACTCGATCTGGCCCACCTTGAGCGTGGAGGGGAAGGGGCACGTGTCCAGGACAAGACCGACGCGGGAGCGTAGATGGCGTTGCGATTCATCGGGCGCATCGGCGCCACAGCGCTGCCCAAACAGGTGCACTTCGCCGGCATCGAGCTTTATAAGCCCGAGAGCGGCGCGAATCGTCGTTGTTTTGCCGGCGCCGTTTGCGCCCACAAAGCCAACAATCTGGCCGGGCTCCACGGCGAGCGTGACATCGCGTAGTGAAAAGCGGTCGCTCACACGGCGTGAGATACCTTTGAGTTCTAGCAAGTTTTGCATGGTATAGCCTTTCTTGCAGATGGCTACTGCATAGTTTCGGGGGCTACCAGGTCGAGCATTTCGTGCAGCTTGTCGCGCGTGACGCCCAAGACTTCGGCTTGGCTTGCCGCTTTCGCAAGCAGCTCTTCGATATGGCAGAGCTGGTTTTCGCGCAAGAGTTCTTGGTTGCCCTCGGCGACAAAGCAGCCCTTGCCCTGCACGGTGCAGATAAACCCAAGCTGCTCCAGGTCGGCATAGGCGCGCTTGGTGGTGATGACGCTCACGCCAAGGTCGCTCGCGAGCGCACGGATGCTGGGGAGTTTTGCTCCCGCAGCGAGCGTGCCCGAAAGGATTTGAGCTTTGATCTGCGAGGATATCTGCTCGTAGATGGGCTTGTCGCTCGAATTGGATAGGATGATGTCCACAGCGGCTCCTTAGCTGTTGGGCTACACGTGTATATAACCGGTAAGCACAGTATATATACACTATGCACAGTTGCGCAAGAGACAAATTCGGATTGGGCCGGCTACCCAGGCCCCAACTGATGAATTTGTCCTGATAGGCGCCCTAGAGCGGGATTTCGCGGCTACAATAGGGCGGTTACATCGACGTAATGCACTCAATGCAAGAAAGGATCCGCATGGCAAGCCTGTCGGATGAAATCTCGTCGCGCCGCACATTCGCGATCATCAGCCACCCGGACGCCGGTAAGACCACGCTTACCGAGAAGCTGCTGCTCTATACCGGCAGCATCCAGACTGCCGGCTCGGTCAAGGGCAAGAGCTCGGCCAAGCATGCTGTCTCGGACTGGATGGACATCGAGAAGGAGCGCGGCATCTCCGTCACCTCCTCGGTGCTGCAGTTCACCTATAACGGCGCCTGTGTCAACATTCTCGATACCCCCGGCCACCAGGACTTCTCGGAGGATACCTACCGTACCCTTATGGCCGCCGACGCTGCGGTCATGGTCATCGACGGCGCCAAGGGCGTCGAGGCCCAGACCAAAAAGCTCTTTAAGGTCTGCACGCTGCGCCACATTCCCATCTTCACCTTTGTGAACAAGCTCGACCACGAGGCCCGCGATCCGTTTGAGCTCATGGAAGAGATCGAGAATGTCCTGGGCATCAATACGTATCCCATGAACTGGCCGATCGGCAGCGGCCGCAACTTCCGCGGTGTGTTCGATCGCCAGACCCGTCGCGTTATCGCCTTTGAGGGCGACGGCCACGCCAACGCCACCAAGAAGGTCGCCGAGGTCGAGGCCGAGCTGGGCGATCCTTCCATGGACGAGCTTATCGGCGAGGAGAACCATAAGAACCTGATGGACGACATCGAGCTGCTCGATGGTGCCGGCGACGAGCTCGACTTGGACGCCGTGGCCTGCGGCAAGCTGAGCCCGGCGTTCTTTGGCTCGGCGCTTACCAACTTTGGCGTGGAGCCCTTCCTCAAGGAGTTCCTGCGTCTGGCCCCGACGCCGCGCGCCTATACCGATACGCTCACCAGCGAACCGGTCGATCCCTGCCGCGACGACTTTAGCGGCTTTGTGTTTAAGATCCAGGCCAACATGGACAAGAACCACCGCGACCGCATCGCCTTTGTGCGCATTTGCTCGGGCAAGTTCGAGCGCGGCATGGATGCCTTCCACGTGCAGGGCAACCGCAAGCTCAAGCTTGCCACGGGCACGTCGATGATGGCCGATGACCGCGCCATCGTGGACGAGGCGTACGCGGGCGATATCGTGGGCCTGTTCGATCCGGGCATCTTTAGCATCGGCGACACCGTGTGCTCCGGCAAGCGCCACGTGCAGTATCCGCAGATCCCGACGTTTGCCCCCGAGATGTTCGCTCGTATTACGCAGGTCGACACGCTCAAGCGCAAGCAGTTCGTCAAGGGCATGGAGGAGCTTGCCCAGGAGGGCGCCATCCAGATCTTCCGCGAGCTGGGTGCCGGCATGGAGAGCGTCATCGTGGGCGTGGTCGGCGTGCTGCAGTTTGAGGTGCTCGAGCGCCGTCTCAAGGCCGAGTACCGTGTTGAGGTTCGTCGCCAGCCACTGCCCTATACGGACATCCGCTGGATCCAGAATGACCCCGATACCATCGATATCCCGGCCCTTTCGCTCACGCGCGACACGCTTCGTGTCGAGGATATGCGCGGCGGTAAGCTGCTGCTGTTCACGAGCCCGTGGAACGTGGACTGGGCAACCGACCACAACCCCGACCTTATCCTGTCGGAGTTTGGCAACGTGGCCTTTTAACGCATCGGCGCGGTGACCCTGCGGGGCTGCCGCGCCATTTACTTGCCTGATGCCGTGTGAGCGGCTATCATACCCACCGTCGTCTCAAGACCGGGGCGTCCGAGCAGTTCGGGTCCGATATCCTGCTCGTTAAACCTAAAACCAAAGGAGTACATAATGATCAAGAAGGTCATGGAGGACTACAAGGTCCTGTTGCGGAGCATTCCCGCGGCAACGGTTTCGCTGTTTTTCGTGAGTGTCATCATGATGAACCTGCTGGCCAACAAAGAGCTCATCAGCTTGCCGTATCTGGCACTCGATTGCGGCTTTGTGGTGAGCTGGGTTTCGTTTTTATGCCAGGACATGATCTGCAAACGCTTTGGCGCCAAGGCATCCATCAAAATCTCTATCCTCGCGCTGCTGGTCAACCTGGCCGTGAGCCTGTGCTTTTGGGCATGCTCGCTCACGCCCGGTATGTGGGGCGCCTACTACGACACGGGCATGATCGAGGTTAACACTGCCCTTAACGCTACCATCGGTGGCACCTGGTACGTGGTGCTGGGCTCTTCGCTGGCAATGCTCGTCTCTGCCGTGGTTAACTCCACGCTCAACCAGTCGCTCGGCCGCATGCTCAAAAAGAATAATTTTGCGAGCTTCGCCTTCCGTTCCTATGTGTCTACGGGTGTTGGCCAGTTTATCGACAACCTGGTCTTTGCCATTGTGGTGAGCCACACGTTCTTTGGTTGGACCTGGGTGCAGGTCCTTATGTGCTCGCTGACCGGCGCTGTCGCCGAGCTGCTGTGCGAGGTCTTCCTGAGCCCCGTGGGCTACAAGGTCGTGCGCGGCTGGGAGCGCGAGAATGTGGGTTCCGAGTACCTCGAGCGCCACGCAACCGCCTAAGGAGCAAGTATGCGGGTTTTGATCACGGGCGCTTCGGGCGGTATCGGAGCCGCGTGCGTGCAGCGCTTTTTGGACGAGGGCCACGAGGTCGTGGGCTTTGATCTGCTGCCGACGGCGATCGAACACGAGCGCTACCGCCATCTGATCGTTGATGTACGCGAGCCGGACTCGTTTCCAGGCGATCTTGAACCCCAGGTAATCGTGAACGTTGCCGGTACGCAGGATTCGGCCGACGATATTGCTGCCAACCTGCGTGGCACCATCAACGTGACCGAGCACTACGCCTTTGTGGGGGAGGGGCTTGCCGCCAAGCCTGCGCCGGCTATCAAATCCGTGGTCAATGTGGGGTCGGCGAGCGGGCATACGGGATCGGAGTTTCCCGCCTATGCCGCCAGCAAGGGTGGCGTTATCGCCTACACCAAGAACCTTGCAAACCGTCTGGCGCCGCAGGCCATCGCCAACAGTGTGGACCCGGGTGGCGTTATCACGCCGCTCAACCGTTGTGTGATGGAAGACGAGCACTTGTGGAACCAGATTATGGAGCTCACGCCGCTTAAGCGCTGGGCCACTGCCCAAGAGATCGCCGAGTGGATCTACTTTGTGGGCGTGACCAACCGGTTTATGACCGGGCAGAGCCTGCTGATCGATGGGGGCGAGGCCGGCCGCACACAATTTATTTGGCCCGAATAGGAAACGCGCCCGATGGAAAGCCGTCGGGCGCGTTTTTGATGTATCGATTTTTAGCCGAGGCAAGTCCAGTTGACGGGGGTCGAGCCGTGCTGCTCGAGTAGCCGATTGGCTGCCGAGAAGGGGCGCGATCCCATAAAAGCGGGGAGTTCTGCCGTGGCACGGTTGGCCGAAAGCGGCGAGGGGTGCGTGGAGGCCAGGCAGAACTTGCCGGTTGCCTTGCCCGCGCCGGTCGCGGCGAGCTTGCCTTCGACCATCTGCTGGGCAAAGCGGCCCCATGCCAAAAAGACGACCGGCTGGGGCAGCTGGCAGCAGCGTTCGATAACGTAGTCGGTGAGCGCGCTCCAGCCCAGCTTGGCGTGCGAGTTCGCGGCATGCTCGCGCACGGTGAGCGTAGTGTTGAGGAGCAGGACGCCCTGCAGTGCCCATGGGGTTAGGTCTCCCGTGGCGGGGATGGGGCAGCCCAGATCGGCTTTGAGCTCCTTATAGATGTTGCGCAGGCTCGGCGGCAACTTGGTTTGCGTCGCTGGGACCGAGAACGACAGTCCCATGGCCTGGTTGGGTCCGTGATAGGGGTCTTGACCCAAGATGACAACCTTGACCTGGTCGGCCGGCGTGTAGGCGAGGGCATTGAGGATGTCGTCTTGTGCCGGGTAGATGGTTTGCTCGGCACGCAAAAGGGCGATGCGCTCGAGCAGCTGGTTCGTAGTGTCACGTACCGGCTGCGGCGCATCGCCCAACCAAGTTGCTATGTTGCGGTCGCGGGTCGCGGCGTCCATGGGGCTCCTTTATGGCAGATGCTCTGTTGACATCTATTGTAAAGGCGCACCGGTTGCCTTTATGCCACGGCTGTATGAGGAGTGGGGCCTACGAGACGTGCTCGGGCGCTCCTGCCATGCGAGCCTGTCCATGTGCGCGGAGGCGCGGAAGCTCGACGGTTGCCACCATGACGCCGGTGAGGATGAGGGCTGCGCCAAAGAAGGCGATGGGGCTCAGGACCTCGCCGACCAGGAAGAACGAGAAGACGGCGGAGCATACCGGCTCGAGCGAGAAGGCGAAGCCGGTGGTCTCGGCGGGCACGTGGGGCTGCACGAGCGTCTGGGTGATAAAGCCGTAGGCAGAGCAGATGAGTGCGAGTGCGACGACGACCACGACCTCGCCCGGCGTGCCGGGAAGCGTGAAACCGCCAAAGGTGAATGCGGCGATGCCCGAGAATAAGCCGCCAAAGCCCAGCTGCCAAACGCCCAGAGCCAGCGGATCGACTTCTTCGACAAAGCGCTTGGCCACGATAATGTGGCTGGCATAGATAAAGGCCGAGAGCAGCATGATGAGCGCGCCCGGGTTCAGGCTGGTAAAGTCGGCGCCCGAGAGCAGCAGCATGCCGCAGGTGACGATGGCGGTGCCGACGAGCACTTTGCGCTCGGGGGCGCGACGCAGCAGGGCTGCGTTGGCAAACGGCACGATTACGACTGTCAGGCTCTGCAAAAAGCCGGCGGTGGAGGCGGAGGTGAGGCTGGAGCCCAGGCACATGCACGTGAGCTCGGTTGCCATGATGGCACCGATGATGGCGGCGCGAACCATAAGGTCGCGGTTGATGCGAAACGCGTGCTTGTGGAAGAGCAGCAGACAGGCCGCAAAGGCGATGATGCAGCGCAGCGCAACGATGCTCGTGGCGTTCATGCTGTCCATGCCGATCTTCATGAGGGGGTACGAAAAGCCCCATGCGACGGGAACAGAAAATGAGAGCGCGATTGCTTTTTTGCGATCCATGGGACTCCTTTTGTTACAGAACGGTTTCGCAAAAAGGATTCTGCTCCCAGATGTGGATGTAGTAAAGCGAATGTATCTTCAGTATGATTAAGAAATGCTAATGTTGGCGGGAAAAGTCCTGGCAAAACGTTTTACAGCTACATCGATGTGGAGGCACGATGGCACCGCGGTATCAGATTGTATGTATGGTGGTCGATTGCGGCAGTCTGAAACGTGCAGCGGACGAGCTGGGCTATACGCAAAGTGCGGTGAGCCAGGCCGTCAAGGCACTCGAGCGCGAGCTGGGCACCACGATTATCGAGCGCGGAAAGCAGGGCGTTTCGCTTACGCGCGACGGTAAGCAATATCTGCCGTACCTGCGCCAGATCGTGACCGCCGAGGCCGAGCTCGAGGGCAAGCGCCAGGAACTGCTGGGGCTTTCGTCGACCGATATCCGCATCGCGACGTTTACCAACGTGAGTCGAACCGTGTTGCCGCGCGTGATCCGCGACTTTGGGGCGCTGCACCCGGGCGTACGCTTTACCCTCAAGCAGGGCGATTACACGCGCAACGCCCAGTGGGTGCACGATGGCGTGGTTGACTTTTGCTTTACGACGCGTGGGTTTACCGCAGGGCTCGAGAAGCGCGTGGTCTATCACGACGAACTGGTGGCGCTGTTACCGACTGCGCACCCGCTGACAGCAAAGGAAAAGGTGACGCTTGCCGACCTAGCGTCCGAGCCGTTTGTGCTGCTGGATGAGGGCGAACAGAGTCTGGTGCTCGATGCATTCGCAACGCATGGACTGTCGCCGCACGTGACGAGTGAGGTGACCGACGACTACACCATCATGGCAATGGTGGAGGAGGGCCTAGGCGTGAGCATGCTCTACCGGCGTACTGTGGAGGGCATGCGAGCCGATATTCGTGTGCGGCCCATCGTGCATGCCCCCTCGCGCGACGTGGTGGCCGCCTGGCGCAGCTGGGACACCATGCCTATCGCCACGAGGCGCTTTATCGACTATATGAGCTCGCATATTGTCAATTAATGACTGGCGTGGCGTTGGGTGCGGTGTTTAGCGGGCTGTCGCTTTGGCTTGGGTGGCGCGATAGGTGCGTGCCGGGTGGCAGAGTAGTACCGCCACGACCATGAAGAACGCCGTGGTGCCCAAGCTGATGGGGTAGACCATCATGATGTTCGCAAAGGTGCGGAAGTGCGGGAACACGCAGAACACCCAATAGAAGCGGATGCCGCAGACGCAGATCATGGTGATGAGGGCGGGCGTGAGTGAAATACCAAAGCCGCGCAAGTAGCCTGACATGTTTTCGTAGAACATGCTAAAGGCGTACGCCGGGAAGATCGAGCACACGCGGATATAGCCGATCGAGACGATGTTGGGATCGCTGTTGAACAGCGACAAGATCTCGCGCCCCAGACCGACAATAACGATGATCGTGGTGAGTGCAACGATACCGCCTTCGACCAGGCAGACCTTAAGGGTCTTGGTGCAGCGGTCGATCTGGCGGGCACCGTGGTTTTGTCCCACAAAGGTGGTGCAAGCCTGGCTAAAGCTGTTGAGTAGGTTGTAACACACGTACTCTAGGCTCATGGCGGCGCTCGAGGCGGCCATGACCTCGGTGCCCAGGCTGTTGATGGCAGACTGGATGATGATGTTGGCGACGGCAAAGACGGCGCTTTGGATGCCGGCGGGCAGGCCGATCTTGACGATGCGCTTGAGGGCGACGGGGTCGATAGCCAGGTCGCGTAGGGTGACGCGGACGACGGAGTCGGTCTTGAGCAGGCGGATAAAGAGCGTAGCGGCGCTGACGGTGTAGGCGATGGCGGTGGCGATGGCGACGCCCGCGACGCCCCAGTGGAGTATGGGGACAAAGATGAGGTCCAGGCCAATGTTGAGGACGGTGGACACGGCAAGCGCCTGCAGCGGCATGCGGGTGATGCCGACGGAGCGGAAGATTGCGGCCTCAAAGTTGTAGAGCAAGATCGAGGGCATGCTGAGCAAAAAGACGCGCAGGTAGAGCGAAGCGAGCGGCATGGTTTCGGCAGGAACGTTGAGCGCGGCGAGCATGGGCTCGGCAAAGATCTCGCCCAGCGCGATGACGACAAAGCCCACGAGCGCCATTAAAACCGAGGTATGGACGGCGCGATTGACCATGTTCTGATCGTTGCGGCCGATAGCGTTGGCGATGACCACATTGGAGCCAAGCGACATGCCGATAAACAGGTTGAGCATAAGACTGGTAAGCGGAACATTGGAGCCGACCGCCGCCATGGCGAGGGTTCCCTGATCGCCCGAGAAGTTACCGATGATGACCGTGGCGATGAGGTTCGACAGCTGCTCCAAGATGCTCGTGGCGGCCACGGGGAAGGCGAACAGGGGAATATTGCGCCACAGCGATCCGGTGGTCATGTCAATGTGCTTAGATGCGGTATCAGCCATACGCTCTCAATCTCTAACATGCTATTTCGTGCTTATTTGCGCAGACGATGATACTCCTAATGCATTCAGTCGGCACTTGGGGACGTTCCTTTTCTGCCGGCAGTTGGGGACACTCCTTGTCTCTTCTATGACTAGGTTGGGAAGGCGTGCGACAATGGTGGGCGTTGTGTTGTTCGCGCTAAGGAGTTGCCATGTTGTTGTGTCCCGTTTGCCATGAGCCGTTGGTGGACAATGAGCGCGGTGCTGCATGCGCGGGAGGACACCGGTTTGACCGTGCGCGCGAGGGCTATCTATATCTACTGCGCTCATCCAAGAGCGGCGACTCCATGGGTGATCCTAAGTCGCAGGCACGCAGCCGTCGCGACTTTCTGAACCGCGGTTACTATGCGCCGTTGCGCGATGCGATGGTTGAGCTGGCGCGCGAACGGGTGCCTGGGCGCGCCACGTCTGCGAACGGACCCATGACGCTGCTCGATATTTGCTGCGGCGAGGGCTATTACACCAGCGCCATGGGCGCGGTGCCGGGCGTGGATGCTTACGGTTTCGACCTGGGCAAAGAGATGGTGCGCCTTGCCGCCAAGCGCGGCGATGCGACCTACTTCGTGGCCAACATGAAGGACATCCCCGTGGCCGATGGCGCCTTCGATATGGTGACCGAGCTCTTTGCCCCCTTTAACGAACGCGAGTTTGCCCGCGTGCTGGCGCCGGAGGGTTCGCTCTACACCGTGGTGCCGGGTGCTCGTCACCTCTTTGGGCTCAAGGAGGTACTCTACGACACGCCGTATCTTAACGATGAGAAGCTGCCGAAGACCACCGAGCTCGAGTTGGTCGGAACGCAGCGGGTGTCTGCGAATATTACGCTTCAGACCCAGGCGGACATCGAGGCGGTGTTCCAGATGACGCCGTACTACTACCGCACGCGCCCCGCCGACAAAGAGCGCCTGGCAAACCTCGATACCCTTCAGACTGACATCGACTTCATCATCGCCGAGTACCGCCACAGCTAACAACCTGCCAAAAAGGGACAGGTTTATTTTGGTAGGTTTTATCTGGGCAAACGTAAAGGGCCGACCGCGGAGATGCGCGATCGGCCCTTTTTAGTTACTTGGCTGCAGAGGTTATGAGAAACGAGCGCTTATAGGCGGTCCTTGTTCTCGGCCTTAACGGCGTGTGCCTGCTGAACAAAGAACAGGTCGTACACCACGATGACAAAGGCGCCAAAGTTGATGGCGTCGCCGCCAAACGCGGGAAGCGTGAGCACCGCTTGGGCAAGCGTGGCGACCGCGGCAACAATACCGAGCTTAAACGCGCCGTCCACCTGCGAAGGCTTGTTGGCGCCCTTGATACCGGCGACGCCTGCGGCAAGGTCGACGAGACCCTTGGCGATAAGCACGACCGCTGCGAGCGTGGCGTACGAACCGTACGTGGAATCGAGACCGCCCGTGGCGATACCGACGCCGGCGGTGACGAGGCTGGCGATGCCCAAAACAAAGTAGATGAGAGCAAGGATTTTGAGAGTCTTGCGAGTGAAGCTCATGGCTGGTCCTTTCGAAGTGGACATGACGTATTTGATGCGCACGCATGATGCATGTCGCGAAGCATATTGTAATTCAACAAGGTGCTGTGCACGTTCATCTAATAGTTGAACGCTCCGCTCGCGACAGGGGTGGCACTTGCACTGTGCTAGCTTTTTGTTTAACTGGATTAAACTGTGCATTTTTTAGGGGCGAATGGTGAATATCAAGCAGGTCGGCTATTTTGTCGCCGTATTCGAGACGAAGAGTTTTACTGCTGCGGCGCACCAGCGTCACGTGACTGTTCAGGCCATTTCCAAGTCAATTAGCGAGCTCGAGCAGTTTTTTAACGTTCAGTTTTTTGAGCGTGGGAGTAGCGGTGTCAGGCCGACTCAGGCCGGTCGCAGCTTTTATGCCAAGGCTCGCCCCGCCGTCGAAGCATATCGTGAGGTTGAAAACTTTGACCCGTCCGGATGCGACCTGACCGTCTCATCGGCCTCTGGTCCTCAAGCGATGCCGGAACTCTCGATTGGCCTGTGCGCTCCCGCATTCGATAACGAGGATAAGCTATATAAGGGGCTATCTGCGCTTATCATGCGTGGTGTGCGCGTGCGGGTGAAGTTTTGCACTGTGCATCCCGGAGTTGCCCAGCAGGAGCTCGAGCAGGGCGACCTCGATGCCTTGCTTACGGTGGGTACATATGACAATACCAATGATGACTGCGAGCAGCTGGGAACCCTGCCCACGGGTATTTTCGTCGCCGCCGACCATCCGCTCGGCAAGAGGCCCTTTGTGACTGTGGCTGATCTGAGCTCCTATCCGGTGGGACAGTCGACAGCGTTCGATAGCTTTAACAACTCGATTTTTTGGCAGTACAAAAGCCGCGATGTCCTAGGTGAGACGCGCGTTATCGATAGCCCCGCTCAAGTTGGGGCGTTTTTGGCGGCCGAGCGCGGCTATTTCTTAAATGCCATTCTTCCCGTTCCTGGTCAGGTCGCTAGTGGGTTTGAGATTGTTCCCATTGTGGGCGAAGGGGCCCTGACGGTTCCGGTGTGTTTAGTTTCCCTTAAAGATGAAAAGTCCCAAGCTTATCACGTCGTAGAGAACTACTTGATTCGCATGGTGGGCTGTACCAACGGGTCTGCTACTCGCTAGCACATCCGTTGACGCGCTTGCCGCTGTCGGCTCGGTCGTGTCTGGCATTATGCTGTCGATTGCACCGTGCCGTGGCAATCGAATGAATGCAAAGACCATCCACAGTAAGCCGCCCTCCGTTTCTTGTTTGCTCGAGAAGCGGAGGGCGGCTTTCATATACGGTGCTCTGTGCAGGCGGGTCAGATACCCTAGCTCAGGCGCTCCTGGCTTTCCTTTTTAACGCGGTTGGCGAAAACGAAGTACACGGCACTTACGACCACGGCGGTGACATCGGTGGCGCTGGTGCCGACTCCGCCCAAGAAGGGCTCGGAAAGCAGCAGGCTGACAACGGCACAAACCAGGCAAATGATAGCCCAGACCCAAACGACACCAATCTTGCTGGGGTTATTTGAGGCGCGGATGCCCAACACGGCAGCGATGATTTCGACGATGCCCATCACGATGGCGACAACGCTGTAAACCGAGAGATCGCCGCTGGCGTCGCCCGAAGCTGCAGTGAGTGCCAACGCGCCCACGGCGATGCTAAAAATACCTCCCAATAGATAGATGATGGACATGACCTTTAGGACTTTACGGTTGTTGCTCATGTTCAGTTCCTTTCCCTTGAGCCTTAATGGCGCCGTGCGGGTTTTGCCCGGTGCCATGAATTACTGATTGGTAGGTTCGTTACCAAGGTCTTGCGAGGCGAGTTTCTGTTCTTCGTTAAACTCATCCGCTTCGGCGAGTTCTTCGGCGGTAGCTTCCCTCGGAGCGGGCTCGTCGACATCGCAATGATCGAAAACGAGTTGATAGGGGGCGATGTCGCGGCGGGAAAGCATGAGCTTTACCTCACGGCGCAAAGAACGCATGACGCTGCCGCGATCGGTCTCCTTGCAGGTGGCGACAACGCGAATGGTCATAGCGGTGCTGCTAAGGTCGACCACGCCCTTGTAGAAGGGGCCATCGATAATGGCGGGAACGCGGTCATGCACGCTTTTGAGCTCGTCTTTAAGCACCTTTTCGACATAGGGTAGAGATTCTCCCACCGGGATGGTGATATCTATGCTGGCGTAAGAATTAAGTTTTGTCATGTTGGTGACATTCGAAATCGAGCTGTTGCGTAGGAGCAGGACATTGCCGTTGCCGTCATTGATCTTTGTGGTTCGCACACCAATCTCCATAACGGTGCCGGTATTGCCGCCAACCGAGATGACGTCTCCAACGCGGAACTCGCCTTCAAAGATAATAAAGAGCCCGCATAAGATATCCGTGATGAGGTCTTTGGCTCCAAAGGAGACGGCGAGCGTGATGATACCTGCCGAGGCTAAAAGCGTTGCGGTATCGACACCCAAAACACCGAGGCACCAATAGAGCATAGCGATGAGAGTTCCGTATTTTGTCAGGCTCGAGAGAAGGCGGCATATCGTCTCGCCGCGCGCTCCAAGCACATTGGACAACATGCGAAGAAGCGCCTGCGCGATTGCGCACACTGTGAGAGCCACACAGGCGTACATGATCGAAGCGGTGAGCGCGAATATGTTGAGACCGTGCTGCCAGTCGTTGCCCAGGATATAGGTAAATACCGAACGCGGACCAAACAGAGCGTCTTTAAACAAGACGGCCAAAAAGACGATAAACACCGCGATGCCGGTAAACCATTTAAGGACTGTGCCGAGTTTTTGCTCGGGGGTTTTGTCCTCCCATTTAAAGGAGATGTTGAGCCATCGGCTAATGGCGCTTTCGCTGTGTTTGACACGGCCGTCGGACGTCGTGACGGTGATGTTGTGCCGTCTTGTCGCGAAATTGCCTTCGTGCTTCGAACGCTTTTCTTCGACGTTTATGGTGTCGAGCGTCAGCAACGGGTAGATAAGGGCAAAGCAAATGGCGGCGATGATTCCGGTTGCGATTGTGAGCGGAACGCGCTGGTGCATAAAGGAGTCTTCGGGTGCCGCGACGTAAACGTAATAGTCGCCAGTCTCCAAGCAGGAGGCGTAGAGTTTTTGGTTGTCGATGTAGACGAAGTCGCTAAAGCCATCTGCAAGCTGCTCGTCAGTCAGTCCGATTTCGGATGCTTTTTTCCCCAAAAGAAGGTCGTTGGGATGATATGCGACGGTACCGTCTTTTTTCTTGATTGCAAAGGCGAAGCCTCCGGCGCCCGCCTTGATGCCATCGAGCACTGCGTCGATCTTGGTGCTCTTGAGCATTTCTTCTAAGCGTATGGGGCGCACGGCAATCTGCACGATTCCGTCTGCAATGCCATCCTGATCGTAGAGTGCGACTCCGATGTACTGATATGTCTCGCCGGTGGTTCTGTTGATAGAGAGAGGCTGTATATATTCATCCTTGCCGCCCAAAAGCGAGCGGAACTCGTAGGAGGAGTCACCGTACTTGGTCGAAAGACTGTAGGATCGCTGCGACGTGCTCGAGCTCGTCATATTGCCGTCGCCGTCGTAGAGATAAATTGACTCAATGTTGAGCGTGTTTGCCATGCTGTGCAGGTCGGCTCGCGTGGCGAGCTCTGGATTGTGCTCAACGATGTAGGCGATAATGTGGCAGGCGGTGGCATAGTGCTCGCTATACTGCCTCGTAAGTTCATCCTCGCGCAGCGCATTATTTTTGAGCGTTTGATCAATCTGCTCTAGGCGCTCCCGATTGACCGTCGCCTGGCTCGAAAGGGCAAAGAGCGTTTGCATATAGAAGGTTACTGCCAACAGTAAGACGAGTCCTGCAATGGACAAGGCTGTTGCGCGTCTGCCCACGGAGGGGTTAAACCGAAGGTCACGACCGATCTTGACGTATTCGTGATGGTCGTGGTCGTCATGTTCGTCATCCGCTAGGACAAACAGGTCATAGAGTGCCACGGCGGCGACGATTGCGATGAAGGCAAAGAGGATGACGCCCACGGTGATGTTGCGCGCGGAGGCAGTATCGCTTTCGGGAATGGCGAGAACGTAATAGGTGTCATCGACCAACTTGACGCGACAATACAGGCTTGTGTTTTTGACGGAAGTGATAAATGTCTTGCCGTCCTCAAGATTGCCAATGTCGATGCCGTTGTCGAGCGCATCGGTACCTATCATGCTCTGATCGGGATGGTAGGTGATCAGGTGCGTTTTTGCCGATACGGCGAGGACATATCCGTGGCTGCCGAGCGAGATGTTCTTGAGCATGCTCTCGGTCGAGCCGGTGTCCTTGACAAGGGCGTGCAGCTCTTGGGGATTTTGCTCTACGATGACCATGGTGTCGTCATCGATTTTGGCGGCATAGTATCGCATGACCCAGTCTTGATCGGGAAGATCGACCTCAACTGGATCGGAGGGCTTGCCGGTCTCGAAGCACTGGCGTAGCTGGTTAAAGCGGGCGCGGCTAAAATCGGCTTTGGTGTCAGCCGCTTTGGCGATGATGGAACCGTCACGTCGGGTAACGAGAACGTTATCGACCTTGAGCAGGTCCTTGAACTCGGCCATTTTGGCATCGGTCGCTTCATAACCGGCATTGTTGGCCGCCATAAATGCGATGCTTGCGGCACGTGTGCGATACAGGTCATCAAATGTTTGGGTGTTGTCTTTCGTTTCCGACCGGGCCGTTTTAACGAGATCGGGGAGTTCGGCGGCAACGCGATCGAATTCCAAAGCGTATTCCTCTTGCGATAGACGCGTTTGCATCGAGGCGAGTAGGAGTCCCATCGCTAACGTGCAGACGGCTACGGCAATGGCAAGCGCCACGGACTTCTGTTTTAGTCGCTTGGACATAGGTGGACTTCCTTAGTTCCATTTCTGGATGAGCGTATCGATTGTTTTGTCTTTGAGCATTGAGCGTACTTCGGCGGCAATCTTGGGTGAAAGCTCGGAGCCCTTCTGCGTTGCAACGGCGTAGCGCTGTGGGTTGATGCCAAAATCGGGCAGAACGGTGCGCTCGCCATCGAGATAGGTTTTGGCGATTGCGCCATCGGTCGCCATGGCGTCGACGTCGCCGGCTTCCAATGCGTGGGAAAGCTCGGCGTAGCTTGCATATTGGCTCAGATGCCATGTGTCGTAGTCAATGTTGCCGCTCTTGGCATCCTGCTGCCGGGGGATGCCGTCCGAAAGCCCCAGCTCCAAAAACTTCGCGGCAAGTTGAGGTGCAGCGTTTGTTCCGGATACCGTGCCAATTGTTCCGCCCTTAAGCTGGGAGAAGGATTGAATGAGCGATGTATTTTCGACAACAAGAATTACCGAGTCGGTGTAATAGGCGGCAGAGAAGTCAAATAGCTTTTTGCGTTCGTCGCTTATCGAGTAGCACGCGATCAGGCAATCGACTTTTCCCGACGAGAGCATTTCTTCGCGTGTCTCGGGCGTTACGGATGTAAACGAACAGCCTCCATAGCCAAGACGGTTTGCCAACTCGTTGGCGAGGTCGATTTCGAATCCGTAGTACTTACCGTTGTTGGGATTACGTTCGCTAAACCCGACGATATCCGAGCGGACGCCTACGTTCAGTCTGGCCTTGCCGGACATGCCGGAATGACTGTTCGAGCAGGCTGGCAGTACCACAGCTGCCAGTGTGGCTCCGGCTGCCGAGATTGCCAACCGGCAGGCCTTTCGGCGTGTGACTGAATGGTCCATTTGCATTCCTCACGACGAATGTTCAGTCCTTTAATGATACGGACGGGCAAGTATGGAACAGCCGCGAAGCGGCGGGTAAACGCAGGGTTGAGGTGGAGGGCAATCCTGACGGGATTTGGTGCTTTACCGCTAAATAGATGCCCGCATTCTGCAATGGGCGGTGGGTCTTGTCGCATGTGGGACAATAGCGGACGGTTGGTGCCGACATAAACGGCGCCCCGCGTATTCGTTTGTTTGTTAAGGAGTGTCCATGGGCGTCGTCGATCCCTTTTCTGTTGCTCGGGCCGCGGGGCTTGAGCTGACCGGGACGTCCGAGGGCCTCACGCTCACCGACGGCACGATGGAGCTGCGTGCCGATTTTACCCGCATGCTTCCACGGCTCAAGCAGGGCCGTCTGCAGCAAGAGCTGCTGGTAAAGGCTGCGCGCGTAAAAGGCATCGAGAGCCCATGGGCGATTGACGCCACGGCGGGCTTTGGCGAGGATTCGCTGCTGCTGGCTGCCGCGGGCTTTACCGTCGATTTGTATGAACAGGATTGCGTGATTGCGGCGCTCCTCAAGGATGCCTTGGATCGCGCGGCAGATGATCCGGCGTTTGCGGTTGCCGTGTCGCGTATGCGCTTACATGCGGGCGAGGACAGCATTGCTGGCCTTCGCCATACAGCTGAGCTGATCGGGCAGGGCGAGCTTGCCGCTCCCGACGTGGTGTATCTGGACCCCATGTTTCCCGAGCGCACCAAGAGCGCGGCGGTGAAAAAGAAGTTCCAACTCTTGCACCATTTGGAACAGCCGTGCGCCGATGAGGAGACGCTGGTCGAAGCTGCGCTTGCGGCGCGCCCGCGCAAGGTCGTTATCAAGCGGCCGGTGAAGGGGCCGCTGCTTGCCGGCGTTAAGCCGAGCTATCAACTTGCGGGCAAGGCCGTTCGTTACGATGTTTTGGTGCCGCCGCGCCCGTAGCTTGCGTTCGATGGCTGGCACTCCGTCAATGCCGTGCCGATGCGGCGCCTATTTCCATGGGTGCGATGTCAGGTGCCAGCCGCCGCAGTATTCGCATTTGTAGCAGGCCAAACCGCGCCGTCCGCGGTTTTCGCAGTCGGCCATAACGGCCTCGGCCTCGGCGCGTGTGTCGTAACGGTTTTTGCGCTCGCACGATTTGTAGCGCCAGGCTTCATCGCGCTCGGCGTCCAGGGCGTCGCGGCGCTCGTCCTCGCGTGCAAACAGGTCGCTCATATCGCCGCCGGTGGCAGCGCCCAAAAACTCGCTTTTGGCCTTTGACCAGGCGGCTCGCTTTTTGCTTCCCATCTGCATCGCGCCCCTCTGCAAACGTTGGTATCATTGCTCAATCAAAGTGATACCAATAAACGTGAGGTCGCCGCGTGATGATCAGAAAAACCCTCGATACCGACATTCCCGCCGTCATGGCTATCTATGACGCGGCCCGCGCCTTTATGCGCGCACATGGCAACGCCACGCAGTGGCCCGAGGGCACGCCTTCGGCCGAGCAACTGGCTGCCGATATTGCCGCCGGTGGCAGCTATGTGTGCGAAGTCGACGGTCGCGTGGTGGCGACGTTTGCCTTTTTACCGGGCCCGGACGAGTGCTATGACGCAATTGAGGACGGGCAATGGCGCAGCGACACTCCGTACGCCGTGCTGCATCGCGTGGCGTCGGATGGCACCACGCATGGCGTCGCAGCAGCGATGTTTGCCTTTGCCAAAGAGCGTGCCGATCACCTGCGTATCGACACGCATCAAGACAACCTGCCCATGCAGGGCGCGAGCCTCAAGGCCGGATTTGAGCGCGCCGGCATCGTGTATGTGTCGGATGGTACACCGCGTGTTGCGTTTGACTGGCTGCGCGAGGCATAAGAGCGAGGGCGCGTATCAATAATTCGCGCGAACGAAAATGGCCCCGGGTGGGGTTATTTTCGTTCGCTGTGCTGTTTTGAAAGCCGGCTTTCGCAAGGCGCGAACCTACGAAAATCGCCGCGCGGCAACGCGGGGCGATGAGCTCGGTCGGGGGATAGGGCCCGCTTCGCCCGCCGGCCCGTAAATTGTATCATCCAGTGTGAAGCGTGAACGCCCGTTGCCTCGCGCGATGGGCTTGTAATAAGAGGAGAGCCATGTCGAAGCAAGCGGTCGTTGGAATCTTGGCGCATGTCGATGCCGGCAAGACCACGTTGGCCGAGGCCATGCTGTTCAACGCGGGTCGCATCCGCAAACGCGGCCGCGTGGACGATGGCGATTCGCATCTGGACACTAACGCGATCGAGCGCGAGCGCGGCATTACGATCTTCTCGTCGCAGGCCGTGCTCGACCATGGCGATACCCACGTCATGCTCGTGGATGCGCCGGGGCATGTCGATTTTTCTGCCGAAGCGGAGCGCACGCTGCGTGCCCTGGACTACGCGATTCTGGTGGTGGGCGCCAACGACGGCGTGCAAGGGCACACCGAAACCCTGTGGCGCCTGCTTGCACGCTATGACATCCCGACGTTCATCTTCATCAACAAAATCGATTTGGAGAATCCCGGCCGCGATGTTTTGCTGGCACAACTTAGGCAACGTCTTTCCGAGGGCTGCCTGGATGCCAACGAACTGCTTGCGGGCGGCGCCGTTCAGGAGGACGCTGCTGCATTGGACGAAGCGGCGCTCGAGGAGTTTCTTGAAGCGGGCGAGCTTTCTGTCGCAACGCTGTCGCGCATGGTTGCCGAGCGCAAGCTCTTTCCCTGCTTTGCCGGCTCGGCGCTCAAGGACCAAGGCGTGGACGAGCTGCTGGACGGCATATGCGCACTGATGCGTGAACAGACATGGCTTCCGGAGTTTGCCGCGCGCGTCTATCGTGTCAGCCGCGGGGATCGCGGTGAGCGCTTGGCTTGGGTTAAGGTGACCGGCGGCACGCTGCATGCCAAACAGATGATCGACGGACGTTCCGGCGCCGAGGCATGGGAGCAGAAGGTCGATCAGGTACGCATCTATAACGGCGAAAAGTATGAGCTGGCCCAAGAAGTTGCTGCTGGCGGTATTTGTGCCGTGACGGGCCTTGCGCACGTCCGCCCAGGGGACACCCTGGGCGCGGAGCCTGCGGGCGATGTGCCCGTCATTGCGCCAGTCCTTACCTATACAGTGCTTCCGGGCGAACACGACGTCCATGCGGTGTTCAAAGCGTTGACTGAGCTGGCGGATGAAGATCCCATGCTCGGCGTAAGCTGGAATACGCATCTCGAGCAGATTCATTTGCAGTTGATGGGCGCCGTGCAACTCGAGGTCGTGAAGCGGGTGTTGGCCGATCGCTTTTGCCTTTCAGTTGAGTTTGAGTCTGGCGGCATTTTCTATAAGGAGACCATTTCGCAGCCGGTCGAGGGCGTGGGCCACTTTGAGCCATTGCGCCACTATGCCGAGGTGCATCTGAGCCTGGAGCCGTTGCCAGCGGGCTCGGGCGTGCAGTTTGGCACCGTGACCGCGACCGATGAGCTCGATCTTAACTGGCAGCGTTTGGCGCTCACCAACGCCATGGAGCGCGATCACCTGGGCGTGCTGACCGGCTCGCCCATCACCGATGTGCGCATTACGCTCACGGGTGGCCGCGCGCATGCCAAACACACCGAGGGCGGCGACTTTCGTCAGGCCACGTACCGCGCGATTCGCCAGGGGCTCATGCAGGCGCGTGAGGCCGGCGCGGCGGTGCTGTTGGAGCCGTGGTATCGCTTTGATCTCGAGGTACCGGGGGAGTGCGTGGGCAGGGCGTTGTCAGACGCCACGCGCATGGGTGCCGAGTGCGAGCCGCCGACGATGGCAGGCGACCGGGCGAAGCTTGTGGGTCGCGTACCGGCATCCGAGGTGCAGGATTACGCGCTGGAGGTGGCCGCCTACACAAGCGGTCGCGGGCACCTGTACCTGGAATTCGCCGGCTATGCGGCTTGCCATGATGCCGAGCGCGTCATCGAGGCGGCCGCCTATGAGCCAGAGGCCGATCTGCCCAACACGCCCGATTCGGTCTTTTGCTCTCACGGCGCCGGTTACACGGTCAAATGGTACGACGTACCCGCCGCAGCGCACGTAAAGGTCGATCCCGCCACCTTCCGTTCCTGGCGAGCAGCAGACGCCGAGTTTTTCGGCCACATGTGACAAAGGGACAGTTCCTTTGTCACATGCTATTGGTATAACTCGGTACAAGTTGGTATAACTATTACCAGGGTTTGCCAATCCGAGGAGGCCGACATGAATCCAAATCCCTTTAAGCCCACTGCTGGCAAGCGGCCTCCAATACTCATCGGTCGCGAGTCGGTCATCGAAGATTTCGAGGAAGGGCTCGATAACGGCGCCGGAGCGCCGGGTAGGCTCATGCTCATTACGGGAAACCGCGGCTGCGGCAAGACGGTTCTCCTGCGGGAACTGCAACGTCTAGCCAATGAGCACGGATGGGCGGTTGTCTCCGATTCCGCTTCGCTTGGCTTATGCGACCGCTTGGCCGACGCGCTTCGCTCGAATAAACCCGTTGTGACGTCAATGGAGTTCGGTCCCTCGTTTGGCCGGATGTCGGTCGAGGCGGCGCGGGCAAAGGGTGAGACGTTGCGGGGGCTGGTCAACGAGCGCCTCAAGAGGCTCGGTCCAGGCAAGGGCATACTGTTTGCGATTGACGAGGCTCAATCTGCGTCTATCGAGGAGCTGGCGGCTCTTGCCGTTCTCTATCAGCAGGTGCTCGGAGACCAGGATGCCACAGGCTTGTCCGATAGCGACCAGCGCGGCCTTGCGCTGGTGTTTGCCGGCTTACCCAGTATGGTTGACGATCTGCTCGAAGAGCCGAGCGTGACGTTTTTGCGGCGTGCCCAGCAGCGTACGCTGGGGGCGATATCTTTGCCCAAGGTGCGCGATTCATATATCCAGACGGTCAAAGACGCCGGTCTTTACGTTGACGCGGAGACAGCGGACCTTGCGGCACGCAAGAGCATGGGGCATCCCTATATGGTTCAGCTGGTGGGCTATTACATGTGGCGGTCTGCCGTCCGGCGTGGCTCGCAGGTCATTGAAGTGTGCGATGTCGAGGCTGGCTACGCCGATGCCGTCTCCGAGTTCTATGAAGCGGTCGACGCGCCCCTGTATTACGGGCTGCGCAGTCCACAGCGCCTCTTTATCGAGGCCATGGCGGTTGACGATGGTAAACCGACGCGAATGGCGGACATCATTGAGCGCTGCGATCGCACTCAGAGCTGGGCGAGTAAATATCGCGCAAGCCTGATTCGCGAGCGCGTCATCGAGGCTGCCGGATACGGCCTCGTCCGGTTTACCGTGCCCATGCTGGGCGAGTATATCCGCGACCGCATTTTATGGCACGAGTAGGGTGATAAAGGTGACGGAACAGAGGATGAGCCCGCAGGCTATCGAGGTACGTGGCGCGCGTGTCCATAACCTTAAGGACATCGATATCGATATTCCGCTGGGAAAGCTCGTGGGTATTGCCGGCGTGTCGGGTTCGGGCAAGAGCTCGCTGGCGCTGGGGGTTCTTTATGCCGAGGGCTCGCGCCGTTACCTGGAGGCGCTCAGCACCTATACCCGCCGTCGTCTGACGCAGGCCGAGCACGCCCAGGTGGACGAGGTGCTGCACGTACCGGCGGCGCTCGCATTGCATCAGCGCCCCAGCGTGCCGGGCGTGCGTTCCACTTTTGGCACCATGACCGAGCTCAACAATAGCCTGCGTCTGCTCTTTAGCCGCTGCGCCCATCACGTGTGCCCGCATTGCGGGGCGCGTGTGGAGCCAAGCCTTAACGTGGCTGCGGGCTTGTCGCTCACGTGTCCTGCGTGCGGCCGCGAGTTCTACGCGCCGAGTGCCGAGGATTTGGCTTTCAATAGCGGTGGTGCGTGCCCTACCTGCGGCGGTACCGGTGTCATGCGCGAGGTGGACGAGGCGAGCCTGGTGCCCGACGAGTCAAAGACTATCAACGAGGGCGCGGTTCTTCCCTGGGGCACGCTCATGTGGGATCTGATGAAGCAAGTGGCAGGCGAGATGGGCGTACGCACCGACGTACCGTTTAACCAGCTCACGCCTCAAGAGCGCGATATCGTGTTCCACGGCCCGGCGGTTAAGAAGCACATTCTCTACGTTCCCAAAAACGGCGAGGGCGCCACGCCGCTCGACTTTACCTATTACAACGCCGTCTATACCGTTGAGAATGCGCTCGCCAAGGTTAAGGACGATAAGGGGCTTAAGCGTGTGGCTCGCTTTTTGCGCGAGGGACCATGCCGTGACTGCGCCGGCACGCGTCTCTCCGAGGCTGCGCGCCAGCCCCAGGTGCGCGGTATCAATCTGGCTCAGGCCGCGGCCATGACGCTTGGTGATGCGATCGAGTGGGTGCGCGGGGCGCCCGCATCCTTGCCGGCCGAGATGCGGCCCATGGCGACGGATATCTGCGATTCGTTTTTGAGCACGGCTCGTCGTCTGGTCGACCTGGGTCTCGATTACCTTTCGCTCGATCGCGCCGGTGCCACGCTCTCCACGGGTGAGCGCCAGCGCGTGCAACTCGCCCGCGTGGTGCGCAACCGATCGACAGGCGTGCTCTATGTGCTGGACGAGCCCTCAATCGGCTTGCATCCTGCCAATGTCGACGGCTTGGTGGGCGTAATGCGCGACCTGGTGGATGACGGCAATACCGTGGTTGTTGTCGACCACGATACACGTGTGCTGGCGGAGGCTGATTATCTGGTCGAGATGGGCCCCGTTGCCGGAGCAGGCGGCGGCAACGTAATCGCCGCTGGTACGGTAGACGAGGTCGAGCAATCGCAGGACAGCCGTATCGCGCCGTTTTTGCGCGCCGAGCCCAAGCGCTTGCGTCCGCAGGTGACTGACGACGAAATGTTCGACCAGGGCCATATCCGCATGGCGACCGATACCATCCATACCGTCAAGCCGCTCGAAGTCGATATTCCGCGCGGTCGCTTGGTCGCGGTTACGGGTGTTTCGGGTTCGGGCAAGACGACGTTGGTGCTCGAGACGCTCATCCCGGCGCTTAAGGCGCAGGCAGCTGGCGAGCGCTTGCCACGCCACGTGCGCTGGATCGATGCCGAGGGCATTGCGCGTGCCAACCTGATTGACGCCACGCCCATCGGTGCCAACGTGCGCTCGACGGTGGCAACCTATGCCGACATCCATGATGAGCTGCGCCGCGCCTTCGCCCGTACGCCCGAGGCCAAGGCAGCCGGCTACAAGGCGGGCGCCTTTAGCTACAATACCGGCGCCTTGCGCTGCCCTACGTGTGATGGCACGGGCTCGATATCGCTCGACGTGCAGTTTTTGCCCGATGTCGAAATCGTCTGCCCGGCATGTCACGGCTCACGTTATGCAGACGCGGCTTCGCATATCCATCGCGAGGGCAAGGACGGGAGTCTGCTTACGTTGCCGCAGCTCATGGACATGAGTGTGGACGAGGCCATCGACGCCACGGTGGGGCTCAAGAAAGTTCAGACGCGCTTGCAGACCTTGCACGACCTTGGCTTGGGCTATCTTACGCTCGGTGAGCCCACACCGGCGCTTTCGGGCGGCGAGGCGCAGCGCCTTAAGCTCGCGAGCGAGATGGGCCGCGTGCAGGATGATGCCGTATTCGTATTTGACGAGCCCACGATCGGCCTGCATTCGCTCGATGTTCAGGTGTTGCTGAGTGTGTTCGACGGCCTCGTTGCCAAGGGCGCCACGGTTATCGTGATCGAGCACGACCTCGACCTTATCTGTAACGCCGATTACGTGATCGACATGGGCCCGGGCGGTGGCGATGCGGGCGGGCAAATCGTCTGCGCCGGCACGCCGGGCGACATCGCAGCCTGCTCTGCAAGCATCACTGGCCGCTACCTATAACCGAATGTGACAAAGGGACAGTTCCTTTGTCACATTCCCGGAAAGCCTGTTTGGCGCAGGGCTTCGTAGAGGACGATGGCGGCGCTGTTGGAGAGGTTGAGGGCGCTGATGCGGTAGTCGTCCGGGTTGACGAAGTTGCCGCAGATGTCCTGTTGAAGGATAGCCTCGTGGCTGTCCTCGGTATGTCCGAGCGATTCCTCGTGGGCTTCCCAAGCCTCGGCGTTATCGAGCGAGTCGCAATCGCGCAGCATCGGGATGCGCTCGCAGCGCTCGGGCGCCGCGGCAAGCAGCGGCTCGGGAATGCCCGAGCTCTCGCTGCCAAAGACCAAGTAGTCGCCATCGCGGTAGGTACTCTGCGCATAGGTGCGGCGTGCCTTTTTGGTCAACAGATGCAGGCGCTCGTCGGCAGGGGAGAGGCCGTTGCGCGCAAGGAAATCCTCCCAGCCGGCATAGGTCGTCACGTCCAAGTTTTGCCAGTAGCCCAGGCCGGCGCGACGTACCGTCTTGTCGTCGAGCGAAAAGCCCAGCGGCTCCACCAGATGCAGGCGGGCGCCGGTGACCACGCAGGTACGGCCGATATTGCCCGTATTGGCCGGAATCTCGGGCGCATACAGCACGATGTTGAACATGAATCTCCTTGGCTCAGAACGAAAAACCACCACGAAGGGCAGTGCACCTTCGTGGTGGTTTGGCGGTTACGTAGCGGAAAAATGCCCGCTTGGATAAACCTAGGCGCGGTGCCAGTCGGTCAGGCAGGCATCGAGGGAGGCGATGAGCGCATCCTTGTCCATGTGACGGCCGATGATGCACAGGCTCGTCATGCGGTCGCCCGTCTCGTCGTCCCAAATTTGCATGATCTCGGGGTTCTCATCGATGATCTTCTGCTTCTCACCCTCGGGCGCCGAGTCAACGAACAGACCGTTCTCCATCAGGCGCATCTGGTGGCCGGCCTGCTCAAACATGTAGCACATGTCCGGATTGCCGGTCTGCCACAGCGGGCCCTTGACGCGGATGACCTCGTCGGGCCACTCCTGCTCAACAAAATCAGTGAACTTCTGCAGGTCAAACGGCTTGCGACGCGAGTACACAAAGGTCTCGATGTCGTACTCGAGCACCTCGGGGTCGTCGTGCTCCTCGGGATGCTCCATGGCCTCGATCCAGGCGGCGGAGTTGTAGGCGCGCATAAAGTCGAAGCGGTCGGTATCGAGCAGCTCCTCCATGGGGACCTCGCCGTTTTGGGCCTCGACAATCACGGCGTCCTTCTGCAGGCTGCGCACGATGGCCTTGAGCTCGGCGATCTGCTCAGGGCTCACGGTATCGGTCTTGTTGAGGATCAGCGTGGAGCAGAATTCGATCTGCTGGATGAGCAGGCTTTCGATGTCGTCCTCGTCGATATCCTCGGCCAGCAGGTCGCGACCGCCGTTGAACTCGTCGTACATGCGGGCGCAGTCGACCACGGCCACGATGTTGTCGAGCGCGAGCTTGGGCTCGCCGCCCACCTTGGCCTCGTCGCAGAAGCTCGAGATGGTGTAGGCGATGGGGATAGGCTCGCAAATGCCCGATGCCTCGATGATGATGTAGTCGAAGTTGCCCGAATCGGCGATGCCCTGCAGCTGGTTGGCCAGGTCATCCGAAAGCGTGCAGCAGATGCAGCCGTTGGTGAGCGGGATGAGGTCATCGGTCTCGGAAAGGCCGCCGTCGGCGATAAGGCTGGCGTCGACGTTGATCTCGCCGATATCGTTGACGATCACGGCGGCGCGGATGCCGCCGTCGTTAGCGAGGATGTGGTTGAGCAGCGTGGTCTTGCCGGCACCGAGGTATCCGGTAAGCATGATGATCTTCACGGGTTTGTTGGGCATGTGCCCTCCTTTGTTAGACATGGCTTACAGTTAAATCTTATGCCAAACGCCTGCTCTTATACCCACGCGCCGGCAAATAACACAGGCTACTCCCAGGCTCCCCACACATCGGGGCAATAACCGACGGTGGCCTTTTTGCCGTTGCGCACGATGGGCTCGGCTAGAACCTGCTGATTCTCGAGCAGTTTATCGAAGCGCTGGCTAGGGGTGAGGTGCTGGATGAGCGCGAGCGTCTCCTCGTCCTTGGCTTTGGGGTTGAGCAGTTTGTCGATACCGCCGACCGCCTGCATCACGCTCGTGAGCTCGCCTTTGCTCATCTCCTTTTCCTTAAGGTCAATAAACTGCACCTTAATGCGGCGTTCTTTGAAGAAACGCTGCGCTTTCTTGGTGTCGAACGACTTCTTAGTCCCGAAGATTTGAATATTCATGGCTCCGCCGCTCTATCGAATGAAGTTGGTCGTTGCGCGATCGGCTTCGGGCGCGTTGATACCGGCGGCCCGTCCTGCCTCGATGCAACGCAGGAGCCAGGCCATGTTTTTGCCGATGTTTCGCATGGTGGCAAGGCCCTCGGCGTCCCCATCGGCGTCGCCGGGCACGCGGCCAAACACGTTGTTCCAGTAGGTGGAAGCAACCACGGGCATTTGCTTAATGGTGAAGTACTTGTTGAGCACATCGAAGGTGGTCGACGTGCCGCCGCGACGGGCGACGGCGACTGCGGCGCCGGGTTTGTGCTCAAAGGCATGCCCGCCTGCATAGAAGGCGCGATCGAGGGCCGAAAGGATGCGGCCGCTGGGGTGCGCGTAGTAGACGGGCGAGCCAAAGACAAAACCGTCGGCCTGCTCGGCGGCAGCGATGAGCTCGTTCACCACGTCGTCGTCAAAGGTGCAGCGACCGCCAAGTTTGCCGCACTGACCGCAGCCGATGCAGTCGCGAATGGGCTTGGCGCCCAGCTGAAACACCTCGGTATCAATGCCTTCGGCATTGAGCTGCTCGGCGACCTCGGCGAGTGCGCGGGCGGTGTTGCCGTTTGCCTTGGGACTGCCATTGACCAAAAGAACCTTCATCACAAACTCCCTCTGCTGTCGGTGACTTCTGCGGAGGATTATCGCACGAGAGGGCAGATGGCGTGGGGCGCGATGCGAAACGGCTTGTGTTTCACGTCGCGCCCCACAACGCTAGTCCAGCTTGGTGCCCGGTACTTGCGGTGCCTCTATAAGCTGCGCTTTGAGCTCGTTCAAAATGGAAACGGGCTGTCGATCGACAACGTCCAGATGAAGTGTCGCCACACGAATGGGTGGCTGATATTCAAGCGAGCCGATGAGCACGGGAGAACCCAGGAACCGCTCGATTTCTTCTGCGATCGCGTCGGTCTCTTCGGGATCAAAGTCGTCGAAAAGCGCCGCGAACGTCGGCCCCGTCGAGCGGAACAGGCGACCCTTGCCGCGCGAGCATTCCATGAGGCAGGCGGCGCTTTCTGCCAAAACGCGGTCGCCCGCATCAAAGCCAAAGCGGGCATTGACCTGAGCGATATCGTCGATTTTGATGGCGATCAAACCAGCCTTGCGCGCCACGCGACGCATTTCGCCAATGGCGTTGACCAGGGCGTGAATATCGCCCAAGCCGGTCACGGAATCGGTCGTATCTGCCAAGCTTCGGTTGATGATAATGCCCACATACATGCCGGGCTCGGTATCGGTACCGTCCAAGCGGTAGCCCGTGCAGTCGCAAAGCACGTATTTTCCGGTGGCATCCATTACGCGATACTGCATATAGTGGAAGTGCCATGTGCCGTTTATCACCATGTCGAGCTCGGCACGTACGTTGTCGCGGTCCTCGGGATGAACGCGGGCGAGCCACATGTCGAGTGAGTTAAAAGGGTGCTGGGAGGGCAGGTCAAAATCGCGCACGGCGTTAACCGACCATTGCGATTCTCCCGTATCGAGATTGAGGATAAACGGATAGCGCGTCTCGGAGCTCATGGAGATCGCTTGGAACACCCGGTCGTTGCAGGGAAGCTGATCGACGATTGGGCGTTGCGGCGCGTCATCGTCTTTCGGTTGCTGCACACGATGCATAAGCTTATAGCGATACATCTTGCGATCGGCATCCATCGTCATCTGGCGACGCGTGTCGCCAGCAAGTGGATCGACGCGCGAGCAGCCAAAGCTAAAGCTGCCGATCATGGGCGCCTTGCCACCTGAGCTCGCCTCGATCAGCCTGGTACGTACCTGCTCCAAGCGCTGCTCGAGTTCAATCTCGTTTGCGGAGAGCGAGATGAGCACAAACTCGTCTCCACCGATACGGAACAGCATCTCATCGTGCTCCATGGTTTCGGAGAGCGTGCGGCAGATGCTCAGAATATAGCGATTGCCTTCGGCGTGGCCAAACCTATCGTTGCAATGCTTGAGATGGTCGATGTCAATATAGGCGCAGGTGAAGGGGTCGCCTTTGCGCCAGAGTTGCTCGACGTGACGGTCGAATCCGTTGCGGTTGCCCAAGTTGGTGAGCGGATCGATATAGGCGTTGCGCTCAAGCAGCTGGCGCTCTTGTTGCAGGATGGCATGCGTCTTTTGCAGTTGCTCACCAACGGCGCGTAGCTCAGCAGGCAGCGCGGCAACATCGAGTTCGGCGGTCGAGACGCCGTTCGCAAGTCGCTGAAGATAGGCAATAATCGATTGCTCGCCCAGGCGATATGACTCGTTCATGATGGATAACCTCCTTGGGCGGAACAACGGTTTGTATCATATCCCCAATTCGGTTTGAATTGGGGATATAAGTTAGCTAATGGAGACAAATGCCCCCTTCGACGGTGGCGTTTTGCGCGCGAGCGTATCAGTTGTTATTGCCACCATCGAGCAATGCCTCAAAATCCTTCGCAGGCATGGGGCGGTAGTAGAGGAAGCCCTGAGCGTAGCGGGCGCCCATTTGTCGTAGCATGTTTGCCTGCTCATTTGTCTCGACGCCTTCGACCACGACGGGCAGATGGAGCGACTGCGCCATTTCGAGCATCGATGAAATGATTTGCGTGCTGCGGCCTTGATCGCGGTCGGTGGGCACAAAGGTGCGGTCGAGCTTGATGACGTCGACGTTGACGTTCTTGAGCATCGCGAGCGTGGACTGACCGGTGCCAAAATCGTCCATATAGGTCGAGAAGCCGCGGGTGTGCAGATCTGCGGTCAGCTTATCCACGGCCTCGGATTCTCCCGTATAAGCCGTCTCGGTGATCTCGATACGCATGAGCTCGGGCGGTAGGTTGTATTGGGCGGCGAGCGCCCCCATATGTTCGGCAACGTCGCAGGCAAGGATATCCACGCGCGACACATTAAGCGAGACCGGAACCACGCGAAGACGGCGATCGAGACGCTCGCGAAGCCATATGGCGACACCCTGCCAAATGTACTTGTCGAGCGTCACTACAAAGCCGCTTTCCTCGAGTGCGGGGATAAACGTTGTGGGCGAAATGAGAGAGCCGTCCTTGTCAATCCAGCGGGTGAGTGCTTCGGCGCCAATAATCTCGCCGGTTTCCATATCGACCTGGGGCTGAAGATAGTACGTGATGCGACCATTTGACAGCGCGTACTGGAATTCGGTCAGCGTGCGGTGGAACGCGACTTCGCGCTCGTACTCCGCGGGGCGGAAAATAGCAATGCGCTCCTTAAAGTCGTTTTTTGCGCGTCGATTGGTAAACATGGCCTTTGCCTGCGCATCGATGGTGATTTCCTCATTGGAGTCGATGGGGTAAACGCCCATGGACGGCCAAAAACCTACGCCGTCATCATGTCTGGCTACGGCCTCGCGAACGCGGTTGTAGATTTGATGGACGGTGATGTGCTTAAAGGGGATGAGTACACAAAAGTCATCTTGGCCCCAGTACCCTGCGACGCCCATATCGGCATTCTCGATGTCCTTGAGGACCGTGCCCACATCGGCGAGTACGCGGTCGCCCTCGGCCTGGCCGTGCCATTCATTAAACAGGCGCATGTGGCCCATGTCGACTGTGGCGATGCACCAGGTGCCGTTGCGCCTTGCCTCGAGAAATGCGTTGGCGCGCCGCATAAACTCGCTGGGTCGATAGAGGCCCGTGAGCGAGTCGATACGTTCGGCTATGGCGCTTTTGCGCTCCGCCTCGGGTATGGGGAGGCTGTCGTTGGGAACAAGCCCGCCGGCCGTGCGAAGGCGACGGTCGAGTTCGCCTAAAACGGCGGTCGCTTGATGGGTTAAGTGCTCGTAAAAGGCCGGGACGACAAGGCAGACGGGAGTAATGGTGTCGCCTGCGATTCGAACAGGAGCGAAAACGGCCTCTTTAAGGTGGCGGGTCAGTTGCTCGAATGCCTCGTGGTCTAGTTCGTTGCTGAGCACGACGAACTGGACGCTTCGTGAACGGTAGACCCGGCTCCTGCCGCGGGTGATCGACAGCATGCGGCCTGCGTATTCGGCAAGCATGTTGTCGACAGCCTCGGCCCCGTAGAGCTCGTTGAGTTTTGTCGTGCCACGAACGCGCACCGCTATAAGCCCTGTCTCGCAACGATCGCGGCGGCAGGCGTCGATGGCGTTGGCCAGCATGCGCTGCGTTCCGAGGCCTGTGGCAGCGTCGACGGTTTCGGCAAGTGAGTGGTTGACGAGCTCGCCGACATAGAGCGAGGGGACATTTCCGTCGCCGTCGATACGAAACCCGCGAGCACGGCAAAGGACGTAGTCGCCGACGGCGTTGCGCACACGATACTGCATGACGCGACGGTGCTTGGTGCCGTTGTAGACTTGGTCGATGTCGTTGATGCAGGCCTCAAGGTCGTCGGGATGGACGCGCGTTTTCCAGTAATCGCGACAGTTGTCTATGTGCTCCGAGGGAAGGCCAAGATCGCGCAAGGCACCTTGTGACCAAAGGGTGCGATGTTTGTCCAAGTTCTCGATAAAGAAATAACGGCCCTCGTTGAGCATCGAAAAGGCGTCAAAAATACGATCGCTTATTTCGAAGTCGTCGGCGTGGACTTGCGTGATATTGCGTCGATCGAGGTGCATGGCATGACGTAGCTTGTAGTCGTACATGCGATGGTCGGCATCGAGCGTCATGCGATTGGAAGCTTCGCCCAGGGCGGGGTCGGCATGTGACACTCCGTAGCTAAACGAGTGGGGCATCTCGGAATCGTTGTTTTTGAGCAGAACCGTTCGGCAGTGTTTCAGACGTTCGGCGAGGTCGTCCTCGGTTGCAATCGTAGATAGGATGGCAAACTCGTCGCCGCCTATGCGAAACGCCGCTTCGCCCACCTTCATATACAGCTTAAGATAGAGACTTACCTGCAAGATATAGCGGTTGCCCTCGTCATGCCCAAAGACGTCGTTGCAGTGCTTGAGATTGTCGATATCGATGAACGCCATGGTAACGGGGGCGTCCTGCTCCCAGAGCTCCTCGAGGGAACGGGCAAAACCGCCGCGGTTGCCAAGCCCAGTAAGCTGGTCGGTAAAGGCAGTCCTGATCAGATCCTCCTGCCGCTTGAGAAGGTCACGGACGGTCTTTTCGAGCGTTTCGGTGTAATTGCTGACAGTATCCATGTTCTAAGCGGCTTTCTGAGGTCGGGGCGGATTGCGTCGGGCGAGCTCGTTGTGTACACGCGTCGTTGCTCAGCGCTTTGCATGTATCCAGGCCCCCGCCTTGCTGCGTTGTTGAGTTAATTTACCGGCTAATGTTCGCTGTTGATAACAGCTGAGTAGTGTAAACAACGGTGCACAATTATATATGGGTGTACATGCTGTGGGCGGCTATTATTCGACAAGCAGTAGCGCGACGATGCGATGTTCGATAAAAATGCGACTGGGACGGTATATGTTGACGGGTATACTTGTCCCGTTTTAAAACGCAGGAACGGAGATGGTCGCATGGCACAGTCAAATATGACGCGCACGGTGGGGCTTGCGCTCGAGGGAGGCGGCTACCGCGGTATGTATACAGCGGGCGTGCTCGATGTATGGATGGAGCACGGTTTGACCTGCGACCATATGGTGGGCGTCTCGGCGGGCGCGGCGTTTGGCTACAACTTTAAATCGCGCCAGATCGGCCGCGCCATTCGCTATAACAAGGCCTATTGCGCCGACAAGCGCTATGCGAGCGTGACCAGCTGGCTGCGAACCGGCGATATGTACAATGCCGACTTTGCTTATCACGAGGTGCCTATCGAGCGCGATCCCATCGACTTGGAGGCGTATCGCACCTGTCCCATGCGATTTACGTGCGTGTGTACCGATATCGAGACGGGCAAGGCCGTCTATCACGATCTGCCGTATGGCGACGAGCGCGATATCGAGTGGATTCGGGCGTCGTCGGCAATTCCCGTGGCGACGCGTCCCGTTGCTATTGACGGGCATAAGTATCTGGATGGTGGCGTGGCTGATTCTATTCCCAGCGCGTGGCTGTTTGCGCAGGGGTATGACCGCAATATCGTGGTACTCACGCAGCCGGCGGGCTTTGTGAAGCAGCCCAACAGCGTGATGCCCATGCTGCGGCGCGTGTTCCGCCACTATCCGGAGTTTGTCGCAGCGCTTGAGCATCGGCATGAGGTCTACAATGCCACGCTCGATGACCTGGCACGTCGCGAGGCTGCCGGCGAGATCTTTGTGGTGCGGCCGAGCGAATCGGTGAAGGTGCCGTCGCTGTGTCGCGAGCCCGATGAACTTGAGCGCATCTACCAGATTGGTCGCCGCGATGCGGAGGCGACCTTGCCGGCACTGGAGGCATATCTGGCAGGGTAGAGGCTGCTGCCGCCATCTCGGCGGAAAGCGCATCCCGGAATGGAGACCCAAACTGGGATGCGCTTTCCATTGCTGAAGTTATGGGGCTGCGGAGCAACTGCTCGGCTTAGACTTACGCCTGCTGCCAGGTGTCGACGAGCTCCTTGGCGGCGGCGTAGGGGTCATCGGCGCTGCAGACGGCGCTCACCACAAAGAAGCCATCGACGCCGGTGGCCTTGAGCTGTGGCAGGTCGGCCGTCTTGACGCCGCCGCCCACCACGATGGGCACGGGGCTTGCTGCGTGGAGGGCGGCCAGGTCCTCAAAGCTCTTGGTGATGATAGAGCCATCGGCCGCGCGTCCGCAGTCGCGCTTGGTCTCGGTCTCGTGGAGTGGGCCGATGCCCAGGTAGTCGACTAGGCTCATGTCGGCGGTCTTGACGTACTCGAGCATCTCCTCGCAACGGGCCGAAAGGCCCACGATGGCGTCGGGCCCCAGCAGCTTGCGACAGACCTCGACGGGAATGTCGCTCTGACCCACGTGCACGCCGTCGACAGCAATGCCCTGCTCGCGCGCGGCGAGTACGCAGTCCAGGCGGTCGTCAATCAGCAAAGCGACCTGACCGGTCTTGCCAGCCTGTGCGATTGCCTGCGCGGCGTCGCCGGTCAGCGCAATGATCTCGCGGGCGCTTGCCACCTTGGAGCGCACCTGGATGCAGGTAAAGCCGGCGTCGAGTGCCTGGGCCACCATATCGCCCACGGGGCGCCCGAGCGTGTTTTCGGGGCCGAGTACCAGATAAGCCGAGATATCAAGGTTGTCGCGGATGCTCATCGTGCTTCCTCCTGCTTCTTGATCTGTGCTTCCATGCGCTCGAGTTTGCCGGTCATGGTGTCGGTAAATCCGGGTCGAATATCGGCTTTGAGCACGACTTCGGTGCGGATTCCCTTGCTCGCCAACACAAAGGTTGCGTCGCGCACGACCTGCATGACCTCGTCCCAGTCGCCCTCGATTTCGGTGAACATCGAGGTGGTGCGGTTGGGAAGGCCGCTCTCGCGAATGACACGCACGACCTCGGCGACCTCGGCGGACAGCTCATCGCCGGTGCCGCACGGGGCGATGGCCACGGCGACGAGCGTATTCATGCCGGCATTGGTTGCGGGCTCGGACATGGCCTATGCCTCCTCGAGGTCGAGCTGGTTGTTGGCGATGTCCTGGGCGGTTGCGCGGTAGAGCTCGTCGATAAAGGCGACCTTAAAGCTTGCCGGGGCGTCGGCGACAGCGGCGGCACGCGAGCCGGCAACGTTGTAGACGGCGGTGCCGCAGACGGCGGCCGTAAACGGGTCGGCAGCGCAGGCGTACACAGCCAGCACGCCGCCTTGCGAGCAGCCGCAACCGGTGATCTTGGACATGAGCGGGCTGCCGCCGTGGGACTTGGCCACGGTCATGCCGTCGGTGATCAGGTCGACTTCGCCCGAGACCACAACGGCGCCGCCGGTGTAGCGGGCGAGCGCCACGGCGGCATCGCGGGCGGCGTCTACCGTGTCGGTGGTATCGACACCGCGCACGCGGCTCAGATCGGCCGCCTCGCCCTCAAGACCCCACAGGCCGGCGAGCGCGATGATCTCGGAGGCGTTGCCGCGCACGATGGCGGGCTTGTACTGCTTAAGCTCGTTTACCAACTGGGTGCGCAGACTGCCGATGCCCAGGCCCACCGGATCGAGCACCCAGGGCTTGCCGGCGTCGTGTGCCGCCTTGGCCGCGCGGGGAATCGTCTGCTCGTAGATGGGGAAGAGCGTGCCCATATTGAGATAGATGGCGCCGCCGCCGGCAACGAGCGCCTCGCCCTCGTCGGGAAGATAGACCATGGCGGCCGATCCACCCACAGCGAGCTGCGCGTTGGCGACAAAGTCGATCGTCACCGTGTTGGTGATGGAGCCGGCCATCGGATTGGTGGTGCGAATCTCCTCCACGGCCTTGACCATATGTTGCTTAAGCTGTTCCGAATCAATCACTGCACATGCCTCCTTGGCATAGAAAAGGGGCGCTGTGCATAGACAGCGCCCCTGTAAAGGCGGCATGCTCCCTACGCCAGCATTAACTGACAGGTTCAAAGGATTGGGCCCCATGCCCTCTCAGCCTTGTGGTTTGCACCGCCGGCACTCCCGCATCGAATCTGTTGTTCCCTATACTAGCGCACCTGCCAAAAAGGGACAGGTTTATTTTGGCAGGTAACAACTGGGACTTTGCGTTTTCCCAGATGAAACCTGCCGAAATAAACCTGTCCCTTTTTGGCAGGTCGGTACAATAGATGGGATTAAGAATGACCGAGGGGACCTTATGATCAAACTTGTGCTGACCGATATGGACGATACACTGATTCCAGCCGGGCATGACGGTGCCAGCGACTACGCCATTGAGGGTATTCATGCCATGCAGGCGGCGGGTTTGCACTTTGGGCCGGTTTCGGGTCGTCAGCCGTCCGCGATGGGCTGGATGTTCAAAAACCGTTCCGAGTGTTATTCGACCGGTGCGTTTTGCAACGGCCAGGTGATGTTTGTCGATGGCGAAGTAGTCGCTTCGCGCGCAATCGATAACGATGTCCTTATGCGCTTAGCCGATTATTTTGAGCAGGAGACCGACGATACGTACTTGAAGGTCTACCGTCTGGGTGATGACTTTTGGGACAACGACGCCTATTGCGTGACAAGCGATCCCGAGCGCGTGCGTCGCGCCATGGAGTCAGGCGGCAACGCGTGGCTCAAGGGCGAAGAGGCTCCCTGTCGTCCTGTCGTTGACGATGCCCCGGTATACAAGGCGAATATCTGGAGTGCCCGTTCGCGCGAGGAGCTCGCCGAGCTGCGCGAGCGTGTTGCCACTGAGGTGCCGGAGCTCTCGCTCGTGTTTCCCAACAACCGCGTGCGCCTGTTCGACGTTCTTCCGACCGGCTGGGACAAGGGCTGCGCTGCGCTGGAGCTGGCGCGTGCTTTGGGCCTGATGCCCGACGAGGTGGCCGTATTCGGCGATTCCGATAACGATTTGTCCATGATCGATGCCGTTCCCAACTCCGTTGCAGTCGCCAATGCCAACGAGGCCGTCACGGCTGCCGCACGCTGGCATATCGGCGCTGCGGCAGATGATGCGGTTGCCGGGGCTCTGCATCAGATTGCCGCCTGCGCCGCGACGGGGGAGATGCCGTCGTTTATGAGCCAAATGGACACGGCGGGTTTCGACGTCACAAACGTCTAGGGAGAAAGCCATGAAGCTCCAGCAACTCAGATATGTCGTCAAAGTTGCCGAATGCGGCAGCATCACCGAGGCCTCGCGCCGGCTCTTTGTGTCGCAGCCTTCGATTACCGCGTCGATCCGCGATCTCGAAAACGAGATGGGTGTGCATATCTTTGAGCGCACCAACAAGGGTGTCATTGTGTCCGAGGAAGGCGAGACCTTCTTGGGGTACGCGCGCCAGGTGCTCGACCAGGCCGACCTGCTCGAGGGCAAGTACAAAGGTACGTCCGAGCAGGTGCCGCACTTTAGTGTGAGCTGCCAGCATTATTCCTTTGCCGTTAATGCGTTTGTCGATGTGATCCGCGAGTTCGATGCCGCGCGCTACGACTTTACCCTGCGCGAGGAGCAGACCCACGAAATTATCGAGGATGTCGCGCATATGAAAAGCGAACTCGGCATCCTGTATCTGTCGGAGCACAATCGCGAGGTCATCGAGCGCATGCTTGCCGCCAACGAGCTCGTGTTCGAAGGGCTCTTCTGCGCCACGCCGCATGTCTTCGTCTGCGCCGACCATCCGCTGGCGGGCCGCTCCAGCGTGACGCTCGAGGATCTGGAAGACTACCCGTTCCTGTCCTACGAGCAGGGCAGCTACAACTCGTTTTACTATTCCGAGGAGCTGACCTCGACGTTCGAGCGTCGCAAAAATATCCGCGTGCGCGACCGTGCGACGTTGTTCAATTTGGCCATGGGCCTCAACGGCTACACGGTATGCTCGGGCGTGATCAGCCACGAGCTCAACGGCCCCGGCATTATCTCGATTCCGCTCGACGTGGACGAGTACATGGAGATTGGCATCATCACGCGCAAGAACACGACGCTCACGCGCTACGGTCGGGCCTATATCGACGCGATTCGTCAGCATATCTAGGCTGCTGTGCTCCGCACGGTTCAAGTCTCTTTATGACAGTCCAGACTGATATAGGAAGCATCTATATCAAACTGTTATAAACGTATATTTTACGATGACCATATGAGCGCTCATACTCTGTCCCAGTAAAGCAACCAATGCAAAGGGAGATATCTGTGAGCACTTCGATTCAACCGAACGCGCCGTTTCGTGCCGATATCGTCGGCAGTTTTCTTCGTCCGCAGGCTGTAAAGGATGCCCGTGCCGCCTATGTCGCGGATAAACTCGACGCTTCCGGCCTTAAGGCCGTCGAGGACGAGGCCATCCGCGACTTAGTGGCCAAGCAGAAGGCCGCCGGCCTGCAGGTGATTACCGATGGCGAGTTCCGCCGCAGCTACTGGCACCTCGATTTTATGTGGGGACTCAACGGCATTGAGCGCCGCGCCTCGCGCACGGGCTACATGTTTCACGATGAGGAGACTACCGCCGACACCGCCGTGGTAACCGGTCCCATTAGCGGCGAGAACCACCCGTTCGTCGAGCATTTTAAGTTTGTCAAGGCGCTTGAGGGGGAGGGCCAGGTCGCGCGTCAAACCATTCCGGCGCCGATCCAGACGTTCTCCGAAGTCACACTCGACCGCTGTGATGGCCAGCAGGAGAGCCTGCGTGCCGTCTATAAGACCGACGAAGAGCTCGCCGATGCCATTGCCGCAGCGTACCGCACCGTGATTGCCGACCTGTATGCCGCGGGCTGCCGCAACATCCAATTTGATGACTGCACCTGGGGCATCTATTGCGATACCGACTTTGTGTCCAAGACCGGCATGAGCCCGGTTGACCTGCAAAAGGTGAGCGAGCTGGGCGTGGCGCTCAACAATGCTGCCATCGCGGGCAAGCCCGACGATCTGGTTATCAACACGCACGTGTGCCGCGGCAACTATCACTCCACCTATGCTTTTGAGGGCGGCTACGACCCCATCGCGCCGTACCTGTTCGCACATGAGAACGTCGATGCGTTCTATCTGGAGTTCGACACGCCCCGCGCCGGTGGTTTTGAGCCGCTCAAGTACGTTGCCCCCGGCAAGAAGGTGGTGCTGGGACTGATCACTACAAAGGCGGCTGAGCTTGAGGACGAGGACGTTATCGTCGAACGTATCCACGAGGCCGCAAAGTATGTGCCGCTCGAGAACCTGTACCTGTCGCCCCAGTGCGGCTTTGCCAGCTGCGAGATTGGCAACAAACTGACCGAGGACGAACAGTGGGCAAAGATCGCGCTGGTCAAGCGCATTTCCGAGCGCGTTTGGAAGTAACGCTACCGTTTACAGGTGACGGCGCGTGCGAGACATGGCGTATCACGTACAATGGTTCGGATCGTATCGTTCGGGCAGGTTATCCGATATGCCTGATCGCCCTTCCATTATGAAAGGACTTCCATGTCCCAATCCTCGACGCCCGCCGTCACCGATGCCATCTACGATGCATCATCGCTCGGCCGCCCGCGCATGTTTGTGTTGGGTTTGCAACACATGTTTGCGATGTTCGGAGCAACGGTGCTCGTGCCCGTGCTCACCGGCCTTTCCGTTTCGGCGACGCTTCTGTTCGCCGGCATCGGCACGCTGCTGTTCCACTTCCTGTCGCGCGGTAAGGTGCCGGCATTTTTGGGCTCATCGTTTGCCTTTATTGCCGGTTATGCCGCAATCGCGCCCAACGGCGAGACCGAGCTTTTGCCCTACGCCTGCCTGGGCGTAGCCTGCGCCGGCCTGCTCTATCCGGTGCTGGCGGCCCTGTTCCGTGCCTTTGGCGCCAAGCGCGTTATGCGTTTCTTCCCGCCGGTGGTGACCGGCCCCATCGTCATTTCCATCGGCCTGATCTTGGCAAGCTCTGCTATCGCCAACTGCCAGACCAATTGGCTTGTCGCCGTTATCGCTGTGGCCGTCATCGTCATCTGCAATATTTGGGGCCGCGGCATGGTCAAGATCGTGCCGATCCTGCTGGGCGTCGTGGTGAGCTATGCCGTTGCGGCTGCGGTGGGTGAGGTCGACTTCTCTGGCGTCGCAGCTGCCCCCTGGGTTGGCTTGCCCGTCGTGTGGGACAACACCGTGTTTGCGCTCTTTGGACCGCAGTTCGATAGCGGTCTTGCCACGACGGCCATCATCACCATCATGCCGCTGGCCTTTGCAACTATGATCGAGCATATCGGCGATATCTCCGCCATTGGCTCTACCTGCGAACGCAATTACATTGCCGATCCCGGTCTGCACCGTACCCTGCTCGGCGATGGCCTGGCGACCATCTTGGCATCGCTCTTTGGCGCCCCCGCCAATACGACGTATGGCGAGAACACCGGCGTGCTTGCCTTGACGCGTGTGTTCGACCCGCGTGTGATTCGCATTGCCGCCTGCTGCGCCATTGTGCTTTCGTTCTGCCCCAAGTTTGCTGCGGTGATTGCCGCCATGCCGGCGTGCGTTATCGGCGGTGTGTCGCTCGTGCTCTACGGCATGATCAGCGCCGTTGGCGTGCGTAACCTCATCGAGAACCAGGTTGATTTCCAGAACAACCGCAACGTGCTGGTGGTGGCTCTGGTGCTCGTGCTTTCGCTCGGCATTGCCTACAGTGCCGCCGGCGCCATCGTGTTGGAGCTGGGCGGCGTGACGATTTCGCTTTCGGGCCTTGCCGTGGGCTCGCTGGTGGGCATTGTGCTCAACGCCATCCTGCCCGGTAATGACTTTGAGTTCGATACTTCCGAGCTTGAGGAGACTGCTGAATAGTAGCTGCGTTCAGCCAAATTAAAAATGGCGTCCATGCGTATGTACGCGTGGACGCCATTTTTAATGCGTCAGTATCCAGTGGATGCCGCGCGCCATGCGCAGGTCAGTTTGGGCAAAGTGATTGCCGGGGTTGAGCTCCAGTGTTGTTGGAATGTCGCGCTCGATAAACAGCTCTTCCATCGCACGCGTATCGTCGAGTACGTGCCGCATCATGCGGTTGGGCGTCTTGGTTTCCTTTTTACCGAGCGACAGATAGGCGGCGTCGGGCGTGGCTGTCATCGTGCGCTCGCGCGCGTAGTCGATAAAGCCGGGGAACCACAGCGACCCCGATGCACTTGCCGCGCGCTCAAAGACATCTGTTTGCCAAAGTGCCCACAGTGAAAAAAGACCCGCCAACGAGTAGCCGGCAATGCCGCGCCAGGTGGGCGGGCAGGGAAGTGATGATTCGGCCTCTGGGATTATCTGCTTCAACAACTCGTCAAGAAAACCAGCAGCCTGTCCACCAAAGGGCTCGGCATCTCGTATAGTTTCCTCACATTCCCAGGGGCTAAGCTCGCGATTCCAATCGAGCCCTCCAATGGCGACAAGGGTGAATGGCGGGCAGTCGAGCTCTCGGCAGCGCTCGTAGACTTCACTACCGTCGCCCATAACCACGGGGAGGTAGATGACGGGCGCGCCTTCCGCACACTCTGAGTAAACGGTTATCTGCTTATGATGCGCTTCCAAGGCAGGCTTCTCTCGGTGTTGTGATATTGACAGCCTCAATTGTCGCACGCTGGCGCGGGGGCAGACGCTAAAAGAAAGGCGCGGAGCCGCTCGATGCGACTCCGCGCCTTGATGTTCTGCTTTAGCAGACTATGCCGTTACGCCACGAAGAAGTAGACGAGGAAGGCAAGGGCTGCGATCCACATGAGCGGCTTGATCTTGGAGGCCTCGCCCTTAAAGAGCGCGACGATCACGTAGGAGATAAAGCCCAGGCCAATGCCGGCAGAGATGGAGTAGGTGAAGGGCACGCCGGCGACGATCATGAACGCCGGGAAACCCTGCGACACGTCGGACCAGTCGATCTCGGAGGCTTCGCTCATCATGAGGTAGCCGACGTAGACCAGAGCACCGCAGGTGGCGGCGCTGGAAACGATGGTGACGATGGGGGAGAAGAACGCGGCGAGAATGAACAGCACGCCGGTGGTGACGGAGGTGAGTCCCGTGCGGCCACCGTCGGCGGCGCCGGAAGTGGACTCGACGAAGGTGGTGATGGAGGAGACGCCCATGAAACCGCCCACAGCAGCGGCGGCGGAGTCGACGATCAGGATCTCCTTGATATTCTCGACGTTGCCGTCGTCGGTGAGGAACTCGCCCTGCTTGGCCACGGCCATCGCGGTGCCCATGGTGTCGAAGAAGTCACTCATGAGCAGCGAGAACGAGATGACGAGGAGCGTGGGGTCGGTAAGGACCTTGACGATGGCGGGCACGCCGCCGGCGTCGGCGATGGGGCCACCGATGCTCGAGAAGTCGAGCGGGGCGATGATACCGGTCGGAGCATGGGTCACACCTAGGGGGATACCGGCGATGACGGCGACGACGATGCCGATGAGCAGCGAGCCGGGGACGTTGCGGCAGGCGAGGGCGACTGTCACCAGGATGGAGATGATGCCGACGATGAAGGTGGGGGAGGTGATGTCGCCCAGACCGACGAGTGTACCGGCGCCAGCGGTGATAATGCCGGCATCGCACAGGCCAATCATGGCGATGAACAGGCCCAGACCCACCGAGATGGCGTGACGCAGGACAACCGGGATGGCGTCCATGATGGCCTCGCGCAGGCCACAAAGCACGAGCAGCAAGATGACGATACCCTCGAGGAAGATGACGCTCATGGCCACGTGCCAGTCACCGCCGCAGACGGTGGTGGTGATTCCAGCGATCATCGCGTTGACGCCTAAGCCCGACGCGCAGGCGAGCGGGCGGTTGGCGAAGATGCCCATGCAGATGGTCATGATGCCGGCGCCCAGGCAGGTGGCGCAGGCGAGCGCTCCCGCATCGATGCCAGCGCCCGAGAGCACCGCGGGGTTGACGGCGATGATGTAGGCCATCGCCAGGAATGTTGTCAGTCCAGCGCGGAGTTCGGTCCCGATTGTGGACTTGCGCTCGCTGACGTGAAATAGTTCGTCCATGCATACCCTTTCCTTGCTCGGCCCCGAGTTTAGGCCGATTGACACGAACTCACCCACTATAGCCCCTTTACGACGCTGTTGTTCCTCGCATGTTGATGTTCGGCGCTTTGTAGCAGACGGACGGTATTTTTCGCATGAAAATGTGTGGGTACCGTATACTTAAGCGGTTACAACGACCCCTATGGAGGAACGTATGATTAAAGAGCTTTGCCACGACGAGGCTATCCTGTCCCAGCGTTGCGAGGTTGCGACCGTCGAGGACGAGTCGGTTGCTCAGGACCTGATCGATACCATCAAGTCGCTCGATGATGCCGGCTGCTTGGCCGCCAACCAGATTGGCGTTACCAAGAAGGTCTGCGTCTATCTGGACGACGCCGGCGAGCCCCACGTGCTCTATAACCCCCGTCTGGTGTTTGGCTTGGGCGCCAGCAAGATGGAGGAGAGCTGCCTGACGCACGAGGAGGTCACCAAGTCCACGCGCTACATCAAGTGCAAGGTTGCCTTTGACCAGATCGTCGACGGCAAGATGAAGGAGTGCCGCCGCGACTACGCGGGCTTTGAGGCACAGATGATCCAGCATATGATCGATCACTGCCAAGGCAAACTTGTCTAGGGTGACTACAGCACCGCACTTCGTCTCTTTTGGTCCGGGCGTGACATTGTTGTCATGTCCGGGCTTTTGTGTTTAGCGCCTTTTTGTTTGGTGACAATAACCTTAGCAGGAACGTAAAGCAAGGAGGCGCTATGTGTACGAGCATTCGATTTACCGATGATTCTGGCCACATGTATCTAGGCCGCAACCTCGACTGGAGCTTTGACTACGGCCAACAGGTTCGCGTGATGCCGCGCGGGTTCCACATTCCGTATTCGTTTATCGACGACGCGACAGCGGCACACGCGGTGATCGGTATGTGCATCGATTACAAGAACTATCCCATGTTTTTCGATTGCGGCAACGATGCGGGTCTGGCTGTGGCGGGACTCAATTTTCCAGGCTATGCCGAGTATGCCGAGGGCCCTGTCGACGGCAAGAACAATATCGCGGCCTATGAGTTTCCCCTGTGGGTGACAGCGACGTTCTCGACGGTCGATGAGGTCGAGGCCGCGCTGCGCGACACGGTGATTGTCGCCAAATCTGCCGGAGAGGGGCTGGGCGTGTCGCTGCTCCATTGGATTATCGGCGACAGCCAGCGCAGCATCGTGGTCGAGATGATGGCTGACGGCCTGCATGTATACGACAATCCGGTCGACACCCTTGCCAATCAGCCGACTTTCCCGTGGCACATGGAAAACCTGCGCACCTATATCACGGCCACAAGCGATTTTCCGCAGACGGCGACATGGCGTGGCGCCGAGCTTAAGCCCTATGGAGCCGGTGCCGGCATGCGCGGCATTCCGGGCGATTGCTATTCGCCGAGCCGTTTTGTAAAGGCGGCGTACCTCAATGCCAATTACCCGCAAAAGGAGAGCGAGACCGAAAACGTCGTTCGCATGTTCCGCTCGCTCGAGGGCGTGGTGATGATTGAGGGGGCGTCCAGGATGGGCGATGGCAAGTTCGAGAAGACTATCTACACCGGATGTTTTAGCGCGCGCACGGGCAATTATTACTACGCGATGTATGGGGATCCGTCGATTCGCTACGTGAGCCTGATGGATGCCGAGGGCGCGAGCCCCGATAGGCTCGTGGTTCCCGAGCCGCGCCGTTCGTAGCCGTTAGCTTTACTGCAATGCAAAGCGGCCCCGCATCTCCCATGAGATGCGGGGTCGCTATCGTCGATGGGTGACGTCGCTAGAAGTTGGCGTCGTTGAGTTGTTCGTTCTCGAGGCCGTCGAGCTGTTGCTGTTCGGGCGTATCGGCGACACTCTCGAGCAACTCGGTGGGATCGACGTTCATGTCCTTACCGGCTTCGTTGCCGTTGACCAAGTCGTCCGAGAAGATGTCGACTTCCATTTCCTCGGCCTCTTCGATCTGAACCTCGAGCGGCACCTGGGTGCGCACGAGCTTAACGGCCGGGCGCATGCGGGCAAACAGCGGTACGTACTCAATGATGATGGCCGAGTTCTCGAGACCGTACCAGCGTGCCGGGCTTCCGCAGGCGCGGCGGACGGCGTACTTGATGGCCATCACGCGGTGGTCATTGCGGTTGATGTCCGTTTCGGGGGCAAGCATCTTGCGCAGCATGCAAAAGCGGAAGTCACCTACGTTGCCGCGCGTCTCGTAGATGGAGTAGGTGTGATGTTGCGGCGGCAGCTCGCCCGATGCCATCAAGTCGCCGACGATCTGACGCAGATAGGCGTTGACGCGCTGGTTGACCTTAAAGCCCAGGTCCAGGCGCACGCGGAACAAAAAGTCCGTGCCAAAGGTCTCGACGGAATACTCGTGCGTATAGGGTTCGTCGGTAACGTGCACGTTGATGAACCAATATGCCTTGGCGCGCTTGGGGTGCTTGTCCAGGATGGAATAGAGCACGTCGCGGTCGAGTGTGAGCGGATCGGGGCTGTTGGTGAGGAACACCAGATTGTCGGCGAGCACGGGGTAGGTCTCGTCGTTGCGCAGGCGGTTGAGCTGATCGATGTACTTGGAGACGGGCAGCAGGATCGTCTGCGTGCGCTCGATGGCGGTGCCGCGGCGCCACACATACATAAGGCCAAACAGCAGCGCGGCCAGGAAGATCATGACGTAGCCGCCGTCAAAGAACATGGTGAGGCACGAGGCGAAGAAGCACAGCTCAATGGCACCAAAGAGCAGGGCGAAGACGCAGGCACCCAGCCTGTGCTTGAGGATGCCGGCGATGTAGCTCGTCAAAAGCGTCGTGGTCATGAGCATGGTCACGGTAATGGCGAGGCCGTAGGCGCTCTCCATGCGCTCGGAGTTTTGGAACAGCAGCACGATGAAGATGCAGCCGACCCACATGATGTTGTTGACGAGCGGAATATAGAGCTGCCCCTTGGTGTCGCTGGGGTAGTGGATGCGCAGATGCGGCATAAGGTTGAGACGCGTTGCCTCGGATACCAGCGAGAACGAGCCGGTGATGAGCGCCTGCGAGGCAATGATGGCCGCCACGGCCGAAAGCACGATGGCAAAGGGGCGCAGGGGCTCGGGAAGCATCATATAGAACGGGTTGACGATATCCATCGCGAGCATCTGGGGATTGGAATTGTTGGCGAGCAGCCAAGCGCCCTGACCCAGATAGTTAAGGATGAGGGCCGCCTTTACGAACGGCCAGGATGCGTAAATGTTAGCCTTGCCCACGTGACCCATGTCCGAATAGAGCGCCTCGGCGCCGGTCGTCGACAGGAAGACGAAGCCGAGCACCATAATACCCGAGTGGTTGATGGGCGAGAACAGGAACATGATGCCACGGATGGGGTTGAGCGCGCGCAGGATGGACAAGTTGCCGAGCATGTTGAACAGGCCGGCGCCAGCCAAGAACAGGAACCACAGCGTCATAAGCGGGCCGAACAGCTTGCCGATTGACGAGGTGCCGGCGCGCTGCATGGCAAACAGGCCGCAGATAATGATGATGGTGATGATGATTACGTTGGTCTGGCCGTCACCCAAAAGCGCATGGCCCCACTCGATAGTGCGCAAGCCCTCGATGGCCGTGGTAACCGTGACGGCGGGGGTGAGGATGCCGTCAGCGAGCAGCGCCGCGCCGCCGATCATGGCGGGGAGAATCAGCCATGGCGCCACCTTGCGCACGAGACTGAACAGGGCGAAGATGCCGCCTTCGTTGTGGTTGTCGGCCTTCATGGCGATTACCACGTACTTGACCGTGGTCACGAGCGTCATGGTCCAGATGACGAGCGAAAGCGCGCCCAGGATCATGTCCTCGCTGACGGTACCGATGCCGCCGTTGTTGGCGACGATTGATTTCATGGTGTACATGGGGCTCGTGCCGATGTCGCCATAGACGACGCCGAGCGTTACGAGCAGCATGCCAGCGGAGAGGGGGATGGCTCCGTGCCCGCCTTGCCCGCGCTGGTCTTGGAGGTTTGCCTCCAGTTTGTTGTGTGCCACGAGGACTCCCTTAGACATCCGGTTATCTGTCTAGGACAAAAAACTTTATGCCGTCTTTATACATACAAGAGCAGTTTGGCACATCGGGTTATTTTAGACAATAATCCTCAGCTGGGGATTATTTATCTATGCAGGTAGCATTTCAAAGCAGGGCTTTTAAGCACGTGCTGTCTGGGCGATGCCAGCCTTGGCGTTTGCGCGTTTGCCGGCGAGTTCGCAAAAAATCGCGCCGCCGATGATAAGCGCGGCGCCCATCAGGCGGACCGGTGTTATGGCTTCACCCAAAAGGGCGGCCGAGAACACGACCGCCGAAAGCGGCTCGAGGTAGCCGACGACAGCGACGGTCTGGACGGGCAGCTTGGCGACGGCGCTAAAGTAGAGCAGGCAACCGATGCCGGTGTTGACGACGCCGAGCATAGCGACGGCGCGCCAATCAATACTGGCGGCGATACCGGCGGACAGGAATGAGGGAGCGCCCTGCGTGATGAGCGTGAGGACCAGTGCGGTCACAAAGGCGGCGCACACCTGGAGCGTGGAGTTCTCGAGGCCCTCGATGTGCGGCGCACCCTTGCTAGCGATGACCATCAATGCATAGCAGAAGGCCGAGGCGATTCCACAGACGATGCCCGCAATGGGCATATTGCCGCCTAGACCTTGCGCTGCAATGAGAAAAGCACCGCAGGCGACGGCGACAAAGCCGGCGATTTTGCCGCCGGTCAGCTTTTCGCCAAAGATGAGCGGGGAGAGCGCCATGACAATGATGGGGCCGCAGTAGTACAGCAGCGAGGATACGCCGACGCCGATCGTCTGGTAGGCGCGGAACAGAAAAATCCAGCTGGCGCCCAGCGCAGCTCCCGAGAGGAGGAGGGCCGCGGCTTCGCGGGGACGAGATGGCGCCTGCAACTTATGGTGTTGGGTAGTGGCGAGGATGGTTATAAGCGAGAGGGCTCCCAGAAAAGTGCGCAGCAGCACGATATCGGAGCTCGGCAGTGCGATAGCTGCGGCGATGATGCCGTTAGAGCCAAACAACAGTAATGCTGCTAAGTATGTAAACAGTCCGTTGTTCATGCGCTGACATCCCCTCTATATCCGAACATGTTCACTATGGGTGAACTGGCTTTAGAAGAAAAGCGAATATAATGCATGGAAAACATGACAAAAACTCATGCAAGGGTGGGGACGTGCCGTGGAGACCAATATCCAAAAGATGCAGGTGCTGCTGGAGACGGTGCGCGCCGGAAGCTTTACGCGTGCTGCCGAGCGCCTGAGCTATTCGCAGTCGGGCGTGAGCCGTATGGTGGCCGATCTTGAGGCCGACTGGGGTTTTAAGGTGCTCGACCGCAGTCGCGAGGGCGTGGCTCTTTCTGCCGACGGGCGGCAGGTCATGCCGGCTGTCGAGGCGCTCTGCGAGGAATTCACTCGCTTGCAGCGACGGGTGGATGAGATGCGTGGACTCATGCGCGGCAAAATCTGCATCGGTACGTTTTCGAGTGTGGCGACCCACGTGCTGCCGCCGGTGATTGCGCGCTTTCGCGCCGATCATCCGGACGTCTATTATGAGTTGCTGATGGGCGATTACTCAGAGATTGAACAATGGGTGGCGGAAGGTCGCTGCGACCTGGGCTTTATTCCGCGCGAGCCACGCGGCGCCGGCATGGCGTCGCGACCGTTGGTGCAAGACGAGCTGATGGCCGTGGTGCCAGCGGACTCCTCGCTTGCCACCGCGGAGGTCGTTTCCCTTGCCGATTTGGCCAACGAGCAGTTTATCCTGCTGGAACGCGGTAGCGACGACGAGATTACGCCGCTGTTTCGCCGCGCGGGTCTGGCGGTGCGCTCTAAGCTGTCGACCTGGGATGACTATGCGATTATGGCTATGGTCGAGGACGGCCTGGGCGTTAGCATTCTTCCCGCGCTCATCTTGCGTCGCTGTCAGTTCGATGTTGCCGTGCGTCCGCTCGAGGGACATCCTCATCGGCAGATCAATGCGATATATCGAACGGCCGATGTTTCGCTTGCCGCCGCCCGTTTCCTCGAATACCTCTAAACGTGTGCGCGTCATTGCCCACTTTGGGCAAATCTCAGAGTCTGGTGCATTTTCTTATGAAATTGAACTTTCGAATGAGGTGCCGCGTTATACTGCTGCCTAAATTGAACCTTGGTTCAATTCGTATTCTATAAATTGAACTTTGCCAGCAAGGAGGTTCTAGTGGCCCAAGAGACGTTTAGCGATCGCCTGCGACAGACTATGTCCGATCGCGACGTTCGCCAGTCGGACGTAATCCGCGCATCGGAGATGCTCGGCAAAAAACTCGGCAAGAGTCAGATGAGCCAATATGTGAGCGGCAAGACGATCCCGCGGCGCGATGTGGCTGAGCTGCTCGCCCGTATTTTGGAGGTCGATGTTACCTGGCTGCTTGCCGGCGACGCCGATCAAGGCGAGGCATCATCACCCCGCAACGATTCCAAGCCCGAACCCCATCCCTCAGCTCAAATTGCAAGGAGCACCACCATGCGTACTTTTTCTAAATCCACCAAGCTCGATAACGTCCTGTATGACGTGCGCGGTCCCGTCGTCGACGAGGCTGCCCGTATGGAGGACGAGGGCGAGCGCATCCTCAAGCTCAATATCGGCAACCCGGCGCCCTTCGGTTTCCGCACGCCCGACGAGGTCATCAAGGACATGCGCCAGCAGCTGCCCGACTGCGAAGGCTATTCCAACTCGCGCGGCTTGTTCTCCGCGCGCAAGGCGATCATGCAGTATTCGCAGATCAAGGGCCTGCCCAACGTTCAGATGGAGCATATCTACACGGGCAACGGCGTGTCCGAGCTCATTCAGCTTTCGATGAACGCGCTGCTCGACAATGGCGACGAGATTCTGATCCCCAGCCCTGACTATCCGCTCTGGACGGCGTGCGCAACCCTTGCCGGCGGTCATCCCGTACATTATTTGTGTGATGAGCAGGCGGATTGGTATCCCGACCTGGAGGATATGGAGTCCAAGATCACGAGCGCGACCAAAGCCCTCGTCATCATCAACCCTAACAACCCCACGGGTTCCGTCTATCCGCGTGAGGTGCTCGAGGGCATCGTTGAGGTTGCGCGCAGGCACCAGCTCATGATTTTTGCAGACGAGATTTACGACCGCCTGTGCATGGACGGCTATGAGCACGTCTCGATTGCCTCGCTCGCTCCCGATCTGCCCTGTGTCACCTTTAGCGGCCTTTCCAAGTCGCACATGATTGCGGGCTATCGTATTGGCTGGATGGTGCTTTCGGGCAACCAGCGCTGCATGAGCGACTTCATCATGGGTATCAACATGCTCTCCAACATGCGCCTGTGCTCCAACGTGCCGGCTCAGTCGATCGTTCAGACGGCACTCGGTGGTCATCAGTCCGTTAACGACTACATCCGTCCTGGCGGCCGTGTCTACGAGCAGCGCAACTTTGTGTATGAGGCGCTCAACAAGATTGACGGCATCTCGGTGGTTAAGCCGCGTGCAGCGTTCTACATCTTCCCCAAGATGGATGTGAAGAAGTTCAACATCACCGATGACGAGCAGTTCGCCCTTGACCTGCTGCACGAGAAGAAGATCCTGATCACGCGCGGCGGCGGCTTCAACTGGGCTGAGCCCGACCACTTCCGTATCGTGTACCTGCCGCGCATGGAAGTACTCAAAGAGTCCCTCGAAGACCTCGCCGACTTCTTTGACCATTACCGCCAGGCGTAACGGCAAAGGTAGCCTGTAATGAAACGGTCGGCCCGCAACGGATGCGGGCCGACCGTTTTCTGTCTAAGCCCGTGCTGTTAGCGCTTGTCTCGTTGAGCGGGCGAGGTTCGCGCGTGAGCGGCTAGTTCTATTCCAAAATGGAATACAATGGGCTTAAGCTGGAATTGATGTCCGGGTACCTGCTTTTCTAGAATGTTTTCAACAAGATGAAAGGCGGTTCCAACCAATGATTATCGATGCAAATTCCTACTGGTTCGACGAGCGCATCTTTCATGACGAGACGCTCTGCGAACAGTTTTTGGCCGAGGTACCCCGCGCCTATGACACCGAAGGCTATCTGACCATGAATTCCGCCGGCAAACGACAGATCGTGATCGAGATGCCCGCCGGTTCTCCGGGTCTTAACTACATTGAGGGCGACTACACCCTCGAGAAGCGCTTGGCCGATATGGATGAGGCGGGGGTCGACAAGGCGATCCTCAAGCTCCCCGGCTGTCACGAGTGGATGTCGCTCGAGATGTGCCGGCGTTTCAACGACGGTATGGCTGCTGACGCGAAGGCGTCAAGTGGCCGTCTGATTCCGCTTGTCGCTGTGCCGCCCTTTGGCACCAAAGCGAATTTGGAGGAGCTCGACCGCAGGCTCGACGATGGTTTTGCGGGTGTGCAGCTCTGCGCTCACTACGGCAAGCGCTATCTCGACGACCAGGTCTTCTCGAGCTTTTTCGAGCACCTGAACGAACGCCATGTCACCGTTTACGTGCACCATGTTCCCGTGCCGGTCGAGAACGAGTCGCTTCTCGCGTACGACAACCTTCGCCGCTCTTATGGCCGCTGCGTCGACCAAACTACGGCGATCGGCCGAGAGATCTTTGGTGATTTCTTTGAGCGCTACCCCAATATCAAGATGGTCCACTCCATGCTCGGCGGCGCATACTTTGCGTTCAAGGAGATGCTGCTGCCTCATGGCCCCAAGCGCCCTGATGCTTCTGGCCGTTTTCAGGTCGATACCGAGACCGTTTCCAGGCACCTCGAGAACAACATCTATTTCGACATGTCCCATGCTCAGCCTTGGGGCAAGACACTCCTCGCCTGTGCGGTTGACGTGCTGGGTGCAGACCATATTGTTTTTGGCACGAGCTATCCCGTTAAACGCGAGTGGCTCACCGAGGGTGTCGCCTGCGTTCGCGCTGCAAATCTGAGCGATACAGACAGCGACCTTGTGCTTGGCGGTACAGCGCAGCAACTGTACGGTGTCGAGTGAGCGGCAATCAGAGGGGAGTATCTGCCATGGACGAAGGAGAGATGAGGGCTGGGGCCGCTCGTGTGGCCATCGATCTTGGGGACGTGTTGCCGTTCGACGGTTTCGACGAACTCCGTCATGAGGTCTTCGCCCGTGCCCTTATCATCGAGGGGACGGGGCGACGCGCCTGCGTCCTTTCGCTTGAGGTCACCTCGATCGCTCCGGCTCTACTCGCCGATCTGCGTGAGATTGTTGAGGATGCCGCCAATTGCAGCGGTGCTTATTCTTGGGTGGTTCCTACCCACACGTTTTCCATGCCTCACGTCCGCACTCCCGGGCATCTTGCCGACGATGCTACCCGCAATCGCAACGAGCGCTATCGCGCAGCACTCGTCGCTGCCGCCCGCACGGCTGTCGAGCGCGCTGTTGCGGGCATTCGCTCTGCCACGCTCGCCACTGTGGAGGGCGAATGCCCCGTGAACGTTAATCGCGACATTGAGACGCCTGCCGGCTGGTGGTTGGGCTCGAATCCCAGGGGGTTTGCCGACCACACGATGCCCGTACTCGCCATAAGGGATGCCGGGGGCGAGTATGTTGCCGTGCTCGCGACGGCGGACGTTCAGTCCTCCGTGCTCGACGGGTCGCGCGACTCCGAGGGGAGGCGCATGGCGAGCGGAGACCTCTTTGGTTTTGCCGCCATGTCACTCGAGCGCGAGCTGGGCGGCGTTGCCCTGTTGCTGCCAGGCGCCGCGGGCGACCAAGGTCCGGCGGAGCGCGCCATGAACGTCATGTTCGATGCGGCCGGCGTTAAGCAGACGGTCGATGCCCATGAGGACGGATACCGCATGCTGCACCAGCAGGGGCAGGCCTTGGGCGATGCTTTGATCGAGGCCGCTCGCATGGCGCGTGAGGATGACGCTACCGGCATCGATGCCCGCACGGTCGACGTTCTCCTGCCCGCTCAGACACGCGCCGATTTTCACTCTTTGGCTCCGCACCGAACGTATGAGTTTCATGCCGCTGGCGAGCAGCGCACGAGGGTCTATCTGCTCCGGCTGGGAAACGTCGAGCTTGTCGGCGTACAACCCGAGGTTTCGAGCTCATTTGGCGCCGCCGTGCGCGCCGCCCGATTCTGCCCCGTGCTCTTTGCCACGCTTGTCAACGGCGGACAGAAGTACCTACCGGCTCCCGACGCGTACGAAAAAATCACCTATGAGGCTATGAACTCCGGTTTTGCCGCCGGATCCCATGAGCGCCTCGTCGAAATCATCATTGCCGCCTTGAATGCGGCGTGACACAGAAGGAGAACGTGCATGAACATTGGACACGCGCGCCGCAAAATCACCCCACAGGGCGACATCTACCTGATTGGCTACCGCAATCTTCCCAACCGTCTTGAACCTGCGACGGGCGTCCATGACGACGTCTTCGCCAACGCCATTCTCTTCCAGCAAGGCGAACGTGAAGTGTTTCTCTTTAATTCCGATGTCCTCGAGTTCGAGGAAAGCATGGCCGAGGAAGTCAAGACAATGCTCGCCGAGCGCTACGGCATTGACCGTGATTGCGTCCTGCTCTCGGCGACGCACGACCATACTTCAATCGTCGCTTACCACCGCAGCTGGTGGACGGGAAAATTCGACGAGAACTACTACCGCTGGTTCCTCGATACCATTTGCCAATGCTTTGAGGAGTGCCGTGCCAACGCACAGCCCGCGATTTGTCGCTTGGGCAAGCAGGTCATCACCGGTTTCTACGACAACCGCATCATCCCAGGTGAACTCGCCGACAATGAGGTCATTGTCGTATCGTTCTTCGATACCGAAGGCAAGCCATTTGCGGGCTTTGTGAACTGGGCGGTGCATTCCGCTTGCGTCGGACCCGACTGCACGGAGCTCACGAGCGAACTCGCCGGTCTTACCGGCAAAAAGCTCGCTCAGAGTCTTGGCTACTATCCGGCCATGGTCGTCGGTGCTGCTGGCGACTGTAGCGACCGCAATTTTCGCCAGGGACGCGGCATTCCCGAGGTCGAGCGCGTTTCGACCGGTCTTGCCGAGGCGATTTCCCAGATCAAGCTCGATCGCGAGGTCGTTCTCGACCGCATCGAGCCTCAGACGTTCTATCACACCGTTGCCCATGACGACTTTTCGCTCACGCTTAAGTGTGCCGTCATCAGTCTGGGCGGCCTGCATCTCTTTGTGTTCCCGAGTGAGCTCGGCAGCGACCTGGGTATTCGCATGAAGCGCGAATGCCCGGTCGAGGGAATAGTTTGCGGTTACACCAACGGCTATTTCGAGTATTTCCTTCCGGCACGCGAGTACGGCCTCTCCTTTGAGACCGAGCGTACTCAGATTCCCCAGGGCGAACCGGAACGTCTGTGTGACAAGTTCTGCCAGACGACGAGACTTCTCGGCGCAGCAGATTCGCGTCTGTAGACCTGATTGCGTGATATGGGCCAATGAGGCTCCCTGCCACGTGATCGGCATCTTCCATCTTCTCTGCCGTTTCCCATCCCGGGCGTACGTGCGTCCGTGGATTTCAAAGGGGGAAGCGGATTCCTTGCCCTCCCACGTCGACTACGGAGGCATGAAATCGATGCTATACCCCGCTCAGAAAAAGGAGAATTCCATGAAATACCAGAAGCTTTGCGATGAAATCATCACAAAGGTCGGTGGTCGAGACAATGTGTTAGACGTGAGCCACTGCATTACGCGTCTCCGCTTCCACCTCAAGGATGAATCACTTGCCCAGACCAATGAACTTAAGGCGACGAAGGGCGTCGTTGACGTCATCCAGGCTGGCGGACAGTATCAGGTCGTGATTGGTGCCACTGTCGAGGCTGTCTACAACGACCTTGTTCAGATTGGCGGGTTCGACACCAAGCCCGCGCTCGATATCGATGAGGGCGACAATGTCAAGAAGGGCGATCCGTTCTCGCGTCTGCTGGCCATCATCTCCGAGATTCTGCAGCCGGTTCTTGGCGTGCTTATGGCCGGTGGCTTTATCAAGTCGATGCTCGCGCTCTGCACGGTTGCCGGTTGGCTTGCCAAGGACAGCAATACCTATGTGACGCTCTCGGCAATCGGAGATTCGGTCTTCTATTACTTTCCGCTAATCATTGGCTGGACGTCGGCCAAGAAGTTCGGACTTAAGCCCGTTATGGGAATGGCGCTCGGTGGTATCCTCGTCTACCCGACGCTCGTTGGCCTTATGGGCGGAGATCCGCTCTACACGCTCGGCGCCGGCACGGTCTTCGAGTCCAATGTCTACGGTGATATTTTTGGCATCCCGCTGATCATGCAGAATTACTCATCGACGATTCTGCCTGCGATCTTTATCGTCTGGATTGCCTCCAAGGTACACAAGGCCCTTTCTAACGCGCTGCCCGCGCTTGTGAGCTCGTTCTTCTCCAACATCCTGACGCTCCTCATTTGCGGCATCCTTGGCCTGCTTGTGGTCGGTCCGGTCATGACGGTCCTCTCCAACATCGTTGCCCAGATCATTCTGATGCTCATCAACTTCCAACCCGCCATCGCCGGCTTCGTCATCGGCACGTTCTGGAGCCTGCTCGTCATGTTCAGCCTGCACTGGGGTATCATCCCGCTGTGGTTCCTCGATGTCGCAACCTACGGCTATGACCTCATTAACCCGCTCGTGTATGCAGGCGGTTGTGCCATCGCCGGCGCTGTGCTTGGCATGATCATCCGAACCAAGGACTCCGAGGAAAATGCTGCCGTCAACATTCCCGCCCTTGTCTCTTCGATTTTCGGTGTCAACGAGCCTGCGCTTTACGCCATCTTGCTGCCGCGTAAGCGCCTTATGTGGGCAACCTTTATTTCCGCTGGTGTAGGCGGCGCCATTGCCGGCCTCATGGGTGCCAAGCTCTATGCCTTCGGCGCCTCCGGCCCGCTCGGTTTCCCGAGCTTTATTAACCCTGCCGGCATCGACACGGGCTTTATCGGCCTTGTCATCTCCGGTGTGGTCGCTTTCGTTCTGGCTCTTGTCGCCGCTATGGTGATCGGTACCAAGAAGGACGAGGGCGGTAAGGCACTCAACATCTCGGTGGACTAGTCTTTCTGCGCAATTTGATTAAATATGCCTCGGACGGCGACGTGCTGCCCGAGGCATATTTGTGTTTCGTGCCGCTGTCATCGTGTTTGCGGTCACAAGTCTGCGGTTGTGGAGCAGCGGGGATTATGACGGTCGTGCCGCGATGGAAGACGCACGGTCGCCCTGCAGGAGCTGACGGTAGGGGAGGAAGCCAATGAACGAGACGACCGCCTGCGAGTGCGCGGCGTTTCGCTTGAGGTAGAGCCTGACCTCGGAGGTCGTCGCGGGCTCGAGCGGCACCAGGGCTACCTTTCCGCTGGCGAGCGATTCCGTCGGCTTGCGCATGAGGAATGAGACGCCGGCGCCGCGCGCGACAAGGGAGATGATGTTCTCGGCTCGTTTGCCGGTGAACGTAACACGTGGGCCAAATCCAGCTTCGCGACAAAGGGAAAGGACGAGCTCGCTTACGAACGAGCCTTGGGGAAGCATGAGGAAATTCTCGTCGATAAGGTCGCCTATCTCGACGGTGTCACGTTCGGCGAGCGGATGGTCGAGCGGAAGGACGGCCACGAGCCGGTCGGTCGTAAAGGGAATCTTTTTGAACTCCGGCTCGATGGCGCCGCCGTCACGGATGAAGGCCAGGTCAATGTCCTCGTGCAGGAGCATGCGCTTGAGTGTGTCGCCCTCGCCCTCGATGAGCTCAACAGAATATGAGGGGTTCGCCTGCTGAAAATCGATGACGGCGTCCGTGATCCCATAAGGGGCCATAATGGGGATAGAACCTACGGTGAGGTGCTCGAGCGGCTCACCTGCGCCTATTTGAATGGCGGCAAGATAGCGGTGCTGAAGCGTCGCAATTTTTTGCGCATAGGGGAGGAGCGCTTCACCTTGCGCGGTGAGTGTTACGTGGCGCTGGCTTCGATCGATGAGCTTGCAGCCGAGTTCGTGCTCCATTGCCATGATGTGCTTGGAGAGGGTTGATTGCGACATGAAAAGCAGTTCCGCCGCATCAAGAAACGTGCGTGACTGCGCTAAGATGGCGAATTCGCCAAAGCGGCTGATATCCATAGGGAGGCCTCCGGTACCCTCATTTTGGCAGGTGGCCTAAACCACGACGCCATTGCAGTGGTCGATTTCGTGCTGGATGATCTCGGCGGTGTAGCCCGAGAAGTTTTTGATGCGGTGAACGAAGTTCTCGTCCAAATACTCAACCTTAATGCGGCGATAGCGGGTACAGGGACGCTCGCCGATCAGCGAGAGGCATCCTTCGCTCGTCTGATAGGCATTGACCTGCTCAAGAATTTGAGGGTTGTACATCAGGAGTGTCCTGTTGCCGTCCTTTACGCAGATGATGCGTTTGCGCACGCCGATCATGTTGGCGGCGAGGCCCACGCACTCGCGCTCATGCTCGTGGAGTGTATCTAGGAGATCCTGCCCGGTCGCGGCGTCTTCGAGGCCGGCGTCTTCGGAGGGCAGGCGTAAAAAGAACTCGGACTTCATGATGGGTTTAATCATGGCGGGCTCCTCATGTCTTATGCTTTCGTGGACTTTTAATAATAGCGCGGAAGGAAAGCCATGCGTCCGCGTTACAATCTTTCGATGTTGGACCATGTTGCCAGATTCGTCGTGTACGGCGTCTGGCGTAAGTCTAGGGCTCATTTTTCGCCCTGGACCGTTCCTCTGGGGCGATGCGACTGTCGTTCCAAGAGGAAGGAAATGCATGGGGAGCAAATCTCAGCAACAAGTTCAAGTAACGCCATCGGCCTCTGCGGCGATTCTCGTCGTAATGTATATTGCAGCCTTTGTTGCCGCGTTTAACGAGAACATCATTAACGTGGCGTTGCACGACATTATGGCAGCCTTTTCGGTGAGTGCCACCACGGCACAGTGGCTCGTTTCGGGCTACATGATCGTGACGTCGATTTTTACGGCCATCATGGCCTTCCTGTCCGGCCGTTTCTCGACGCGCAAGCTGCTGTTTTTCGCATGCGGATGCATGGTCGCCGGCGAAGTCCTGTGCCTGGTCGCTCCGTCGTTTAGCGTTTTGCTGCCAAGTCGTATTTTGCAGGCTGCGGGATCGGGCGTCTTGTTCCCGCTCATGATGAACGTGGTGCTGTCTTGCGCCCCGCGCGAGAAGCTCGGTCTGTATCTGAGCCTGGGCGGCGCATGCATTACGCTAGGACCGGCGTTTGGACCCGTGATTAGCGGTCTTATGTGCACGTTATTTGGCTGGAGGGCGGTGTTCGTAGTGCCGCTGGTGGGCGGCATTGCGGTCGCTGCGGCGGGCGTAAAGCATGTCCAGAATGTCGGAGAGCGCTCGAATACCACGCTTGACATTCTGTCGGTTGTTTTGCTCGCTGCCGGCATTACGGCGTTTGTGTATTCCGTGGGTGAGTTCTCGACCAATCTGATTGCCGGTGTCGTGGCGCTTTTCGCTGCCGTTGTGCTGCTCGGCCTGTTTGCGGCCCGTCAGCTCAAGCTCGAGCATCCGGTGCTTAACGTGCGTCCCATGGCGAGCGTTCGCTTTTGGCCTGCGTGCCTGCTTGTGGTGGTGTCGATGATGACGACGTTCTCGATGAGTGTTTTGTTGCCGCTCTATTTTGAAGGTGCCTACGGCATGACCGCACTTGTTGCGGGCCTGCTCATTTTGCCGGCGATTGCCTGCAACGCCGTGACCTCGATTGTGGGCGGACGCGTGATGGACGCCCGTGGCGCATGGCCGCTGCTGCCGGTCGGCTTTGCCCTGATTGCCGTGGGGCAGACTGCAATCTCGATGACGGCGGCAAGCATGAACATCGGCGTCGTCGTGGCGCTGACCGTTGTGGTGTATGCCGGAGTCGGCCTGGTGCTGAGCCCCTCGCAGACGGCCGGCTTGGAGACGCTTCCTGCCGCTGAGCATCCTCACGGAACGGCATTGCTCAACACGTGGAACATGATTGCCGCATCGTTTGGCCCGTCGCTGTTTATCGGCCTGCTCTCGAGTTCTGCGGCGACTGCCGGCACCGCTGGCGCTGCGACGGACGTTGCCCAGGCGATTGGATTTGCAACTGCCGTGCGTGTGGCGGCTGTAATTGCCGTGGTCGGGTTCGCGGTGTCGCTGGTGTACGCTCGTCGCGAGTCGCACATGTCGCATTAATGTGTGCACATAGATTCTGCAGCTAGATTGGATGGCGACACCATAAACTAATGGACGTTTTGCCGAGAGGCATGAATGTTTAAAGCGCAAAGAGTGCGCGACGGGCCCCGCGAATGGGGCGATGATGCCCGAGAGGGCCAAGAAGGAGTCTCATGTCCGAGAACGAAGAGATCATGAACGAGACCGAGAACGAGACCATGGCTGCCGAGGTTGAGGCAGTCGAGACCGTGGAGACCGAAGCTGCCGAGGTTGAGGCTGCTGACGAGGTTTCCGTCGAGGAGGAGGCCGAGGTTGTCGAGGCCGCCGTTGATTACGATGATGAAGAGCTGATGGACAAGATGCAGAAGGCCGCCCGCCTGCTGCGTAGCCGTCGCTTTGCTATTTCCAAGGAGGAGGAGGCCAAGGCCGAGCGCATGGCGAACATCGAGCGCGCCATCAAGCTTCTTGACCTCAAGCCCAAGATGGAGCAGAAGGAGATGTCCGACCTGCTGGGCATGCGCCTTCGTGAGCTCGATGGCCTGATGGCCGAGGCCGAGGCTGCCGACCTGGTCGGCCGCATCGACGACGCCGAGGGCGATATGCGCAAGATCGTTGTCTTCGCTGCCGAGGATGCCGCTGAGGGCCTGGTCGAGCTTGCCAACAAGAAGGAGAAGCTCCTGCCTGAGCTTTCTTACGAGGAGGCCACCGAGCTGATGGCCGCTCTCGATAAGGTCATCGCTCCGCTCGTCGCCATGGGCCTGGACGAGGACCGCGGTCCTCGCGGCGGTCGTGACGATCGCGGTGGCCGTGGCGGCGACCGTGGCGGTCGCGGCGGCTTTGGCGATCGCGGTGGCCGTGGCGGTGACCGCGGCGGTCGCGGCGGCGATCGTGGCGGCCGTGGTGGCTTTGGTGACCGTGGCGGCGACCGTGGCGGTCGCGGCGGCTTTGGCGGCAACCGTGGTGGCTATGGCGATCGCGGCGGCAACCGTGGCGGCTTCGGCGGCAACCGCGGTAACGACCGCGGCGGTCGCGGTGGCGATCGTGGCGGCCGCAACGGCGGCGGCTTCCGCGGCAACCGCTTCTAGTTGGGTTACGCGGTTTTACCAAACCGCGTAACTAGTTGACGCTGCGCGCCACCCAGGGCGACAATTTGTCATTCAAAAGGCAAGGCATGACCAGAAGATCTATGCCTTGCCTTTTTCATGCCAACTTGTTCGCCCTGGGTGGCGCGCAGCGTCAACTAGTTACGCGGTTTGGTAAAACCGCGTAACCCAACTAGAAGCGGTTGCCAAAAAGGGACAGGTTTATTTTGGTCGGTTTTATCTGGGTAAACGTGGCCGTCTATCGCAATGTAGTCGTTGGGGACGTTCTTGTTTGAGTAGTCGTTTAAGAACGTCCCCAACGATTGCATAGCATGAGAGTGGATAATCTCCCGGTTTGAGCCTGCATCCAAGCTTAAAGTGGGAGATTATCCACTCTCGTTTCGTTTGTTGATTTCGATGCCTACATTTGTAGGAACAGTTCGTGGAGGCGGGTGTCTTCGTCGAGTTCGGGGTGGAAGGTTACGCCGAGCTGATTGTCTTGACGTGCGGCGACGATGCGGCCATCGACTTCGGCCAGGGCCTTGGCATTGCCGTACACCTCGACGATGCGGGGTGCACGGATAAATGTTAATGGCACTTCACCGTCGATGCCGGACACCTGGCCCTTGGTGCGAAAACTGCCGAGCTGTCTGCCATAAGCGTTGCGCTCAACGAGTACGTTCATGGTTGCTAGGCGCGGCGTTCCCTTATCGTCGTGTGCGGCAAGATCGCGCGCCAACAGAATCAAGCCGGCGCAGGTGCCAAGGACGGGCATGCCTTCAACAATGTGGGTGCGAAGCTCCTCGAGCATGCCCAGCTCATCAAGCAGCTTCCCTTGAACGGTAGACTCGCCGCCGGGAAGTACCAGACGGTCAAAGTCCTGCTTCAAATCAGCCGCCTGCCTCAGCTCAATACAACGTGCGCCCAGCTCGGACAGTCTTGCCTCGTGCTCGGCAAAAGCACCTTGGACCGCCAGCACGGCGACCGTCTGGTCTGCATAATCGCTCATGTGCGATCCTTTCTGCTGGACTAGCGCCCGCGTTCCTCCATGATGATCTCGATTTCGTCGGCGTTGATGCCCACCATGGCCTCGCCCAGGTCCTCCGAAAGCTCGGCGATGAGCTTGGCATCGGTGAAGTTTGCCACGGCCTTGACGATGGCGGCTGCGCGCTTGGCGGGGTCGCCGCTCTTAAAGATGCCCGAGCCGACAAAGACGCCTTCGGCGCCCAGCTGCATCATCAGCGCGGCGTCGGCGGGGGTCGCTACGCCGCCGGCGGCAAAGTTCACGACGGGAAGCTTACCCGTGGCATGGACCTCGCGCACCAGCTCGACCGGAACCTGCAGTTGCTTGGCTTCCTCAAAGAGCTCGTCGTCGCGCAGGGCAGCAACGTCGCGGATCTGCTTTTGGATCTTGCGCATGTGGCGCACGGCCTGAACGACGTCGCCCGTGCCCGGCTCGCCCTTGGTGCGAATCATCGTGGCGCCTTCGGCAACACGGCGCAGCGCCTCGCCCAGATCACGGGCGCCGCAGACAAACGGCACGTCAAACTGGGTCTTGTCGATATGATAGACGTCGTCGGCAGGGGAGAGAACCTCGGACTCGTCGATGTAATCGATCTTGATGGCCTGCAGGACCTGCGCCTCGACAATGTGACCGATGCGGCACTTGGCCATAACAGGGATGGAGACGGCCTCCTGGATGCCCTTGATCATCTTGGGGTCGCTCATGCGCGAGACGCCGCCTGCGGCGCGGATGTCGGCCGGAATGCGCTCGAGTGCCATGACGGCGCAGGCGCCCGCCTCTTCGGCGATGCGTGCCTGCTCGGGCGTGGTGACGTCCATGATGACGCCGCCCTTGAGCATCTGCGCGAGTTCGCGATTGAGTTTGACGCGATCGGCCTTGCTGGTCTGTTCTGCCATGGTTGCTCCCTTGGTTGGCATGTGCATTGCTTGACGGAACATCCTATCGGGGAGCTGGGTATGGCAAAATACTCAGTTTTCGAGATAATAATAAGGTCAGCTTAATACCAGATTGAACAGCTCGATAAGGTCAGGTGGCAAACTCATGCTTGACTACAATTTGGAAAAACGCGGCGAAGCATCGCTCTATGAGTATGTTTACCAGCAAATTCGAGATGATATTGTTGCTGGACGTATTGCGGCGGGGGAGCATCTTCCGTCTAAGCGTGCCTTTGCCAGTCATCTGGGAATCAGTGTCATTACCATCGAGAATGCATATAGCCAGTTACTTGCCGAGGGCTATATTTGCTCAAAGCCGCGGCGTGGCTACTACGCTTGCAAGCTTCCGGATGCACCGGTTTTGCCTTTGGCTGCGGAGGGCATCGACCGAGATGCCGTCTCTGTGGGCCCCAGCGTGCATGATGTCAACGGACAGGTTGAGCTGTTCGATGCACTTTCTCCTTCCGCTTTGGAGGCGGCGCGGCTTTGGCAAAGTGTGCTACGGGCGACGCTGGCATTCGAAGACGAGCGCGAAATCTTTTCGCCCGCACCGGCGCAGGGCACCGCTCGGCTGCGACGCGCAATTGCTCACCATCTGCGCGGGACAAGGGGTATGAATGTCGACCCCAACAACATTGTTATCGGTGCAGGCGCCCAGCTGCTCGATACCATGTTGGTTCAGTTGCTTGGCGCTGACAAGGTGTATGCCGTTGAGGACCCGGGCTATTTGCGTCTGACGCGCATCTATCAGGCTATGGGCTGCAAAGTTCGACATATCCCGTTGGATGATGAGGGCGTGGACTTGAGCATTCTGCAGAAAAGCGGGACCGATGTCCTTCACCTGATGCCGTCCCATCAGTATCCGACCGGCCTTGTGACGAGCATTGCGCGGCGCTATGCGCTTCTGAGCTGGGCCGCCGAGCGACCAGGTCGATATCTCATCGAAGATGACTTTGATTGTGAGTTTCGCCTTGCCGGGAAGCCGATTCCCGCGCTCGCGTCGATCGATGCCGCCCAGTCGGTTATCTACACCAACACGTTTTCGAAGAGCCTTTCATCGGCGTTGCGTTTGGCGTACATGGTGTTGCCCGATGAGCTAATGGAGCGGTTTAGGCGCAACCTTGGTTTCTACGCCTCGTCGGTGAGCTCTGTTGACCAGGTCGCTTTGGCGCGTTTGCTGGAATCGGGTGATTACGAGCGACATGTGAACCGCGTGCGCGTTCGTGCTCGCGAGGCGCGTGATGGCCTGATGGTGCTTGTGCGGAAGGTATTTCCGGCAGGAGAGGTCTCGATCGAGCATGCAGACGCGGGCCTTTACTGTACCGTTGCCCTGGCCGAGGACAAGGCGGGGGAGAGTTTCGCGAAGGCTCTTGCTGACGCTCGTATTTCCTATGTCAACATCGCCGATTGCCTGTGGACGGGTGATCGGGCATCGACTAAGAACACTCCATCTCGCGTCCTCATTCAATACGACGACCTGAGCCCTCATTCGCTCATCGTTCTTCAAGAACAGCTTCAGTAAGCCAACGAAAAAGGCCCGAACCATGCGGTCCGGGCCTTATAAAGCTAGAGAATGTCTCTCAGGCGGCTGGCTTAGCCAAAGTAGCGCTTGAGCAGGCCGGCGAAAGCCTTGCCGTGGCGGGCCTCGTCGCGAGCCATCTCGTGCACGGTGTCGTGGATGGCATCGAGGCCAGCGGCCTTGGCGCGCTTGGCAAGATCGGTCTTGCCGGCGGTGGCGCCGTTCTCGGCCTCAACGCGCATCTCGAGGTTCTTCTTGGTGGAGTCGGTCACGACCTCGCCCAGGAGCTCGGCGAACTTGGCGGCGTGCTCGGCCTCCTCGTGGGCAGCCTTCTCCCAGTACAGGCCGATCTCGGGGTAGCCCTCGCGATGAGCGACGCGAGCCATGGCCAGGTACATACCGACCTCAGAGCACTCGCCCTCAAAGTTGGCGCGCAGGTCGGCAACGATGTCCTCGGAGACGCCCTCCATCTTGGCGACGCCCACGACGTGCTCGGCAGCCCACTCGAGCTGGCCCTCCTCCTGCTTCAGGAAACGAGAACCGGGAACGCCGCACTGGGGGCACTTGAAGTCCTCGGGCAGCTGGTCGCCGTCGAACTCTTCCACATAACCGCAAACGGGGCAAACAAACTTCATGATTCGATCCTTTCGATCGATGGCGATTGTGCGCTCGTCCGGTCCCGTAAGGGCCCTCTCCGGACGTGCGTCTTGACGAGTTCTATTATCCATAAATGCAACCAAATGTGAAGCCTATTAGGAATGATTTTTAATAAAACAATTTTGAGATATGAAGATGTTGATTGATTAACGATTGGCAGGCCGTCTTTGACCACCGCTGAGTACAATCGGTCGAGCAAATGTTGACCAATCAACAAATGAGGGAGTTTCCTTTATGCATCTAGCCCGCCGCGCCTGGTGCCGAACGTATCAAACGGTTTTTCGCATTGCATTGCCGATCCTGCCCTATACCGAGCCGCGCATTTTGGAGCATGCCGAGGATGTGCCCGCGGTGCTTCAAAAGCGCTCGATCCAGAAGGTCCTTATCGTGACGGACCCTGGTATTGCACGTTTGGGGCTCACGGCATCACTCGAGCGTGCGCTTACGGCTCAGGGGGTTGGCGTTGCGGTCTATGCCAAAACATCAGCGAACCCCACGGTTTCAAACGTGGAAGAAGCGGCGTCCCTGTATCGAGAGAGCGTCTGCCAGGCCATTATCGGCTTTGGCGGTGGCTCGGCCATGGACTGCGCCAAGGGCGTGGGGGCGCGCATTGCGCAGCCAAACAAGCCCATCAACAAGATGCGCGGCCTGCTGCGGATTCATCGTCGCCTGCCGCTGCTCATCGCCGTTCCCACCACGGCAGGCACGGGAAGCGAAGTCACGCTCGCGGCGGTTATCACCGATGACGAGACGCACTACAAGTACCCCATTAACGACTTTGTGCTCATCCCGCGTTTTGCGGTCCACGACCCCGAGTTTACGTGCGGTCTGCCCGCCTCCATTACGGGGCAGACGGGCATGGATGCCCTGACGCATGCCGTTGAGGCCTTTATCGGGCGAAGCACCACGCCCTATACGCGTAAGATGGCGCGACAGGCGGTGCAGCTTATCCACGACAATTTGCTCGAGGCCTATGAGCATGGTGACGACATGCGCGCTCGTCGCAATATGCTTTCGGCGGCGTATAAGGCGGGCGTTGCGTTTACCCGCTCCTATGTCGGATATGTGCATGCCATCGCGCACAGTCTGGGCGGCCGATACGGAATTCCGCACGGTTTGGCCAACGCGATCATCCTGCCGCACATGCTTCGCGCTTATGGTGACGCCGCCGCCCCCAAGCTTGCCGATCTTGCTCGCATGGCGGGCATTGCGCCGGCTACCGCGCAGGATAGTCTTGCGGCCGAGGCCTTTATCGATTGGGTCGACCGCATGAACGAGGCCCTGGGAATCCCCAAATATGTCTTGGGCATTCGCCGCTCCGACATTCCCGAGATGGCGGCGCATGCCGATGCCGAGGCCAATCCCCTGTACCCCGTTCCACTTTTGATGGACCGTTTGGAGCTCGAGCGTATGTATGAGGTCGTCGCGGGTGGTATGTTTGAGGACGAGAACTAGGAGGTTGCCATGAACACCGAGAAAATTGCGCGCATCGTCGGCGATCAGCGCACCTACTTTAAGACGCACGCTACGTTTGATGTCGATGCTCGACGTCGCGCGCTCGTGAGTTTACGCGATACAGTACGGGCGCACGAGGCCAATATTGCCCATGCGCTCAAGACCGATTTGGGAAAGTCGCATGACGAGGCCTATATGTGCGAGATCGGCACGTCGCTTTCCGAGATTCGTCATCAGATTGCGCATGTGGCTCGATGGAGTCGTCCGCGCCTGCGTCCGTGTGACCTCGCCAACGCCGTGAGCGTGTGCAAAACGCAAGCCGTGCCCTATGGCGTCACGCTCATCATGGCTCCGTGGAACTACCCGTTTTTGCTGACGCTCGAGCCGCTCGCCGGCGCCCTTGCTGCGGGCAATACCGTGGTCATCAAGCCGAGCGCCTATGCTCCGGCATCGAGCGCGGTGCTCAAACAAATCTGTGAAGAGGCATTTGATCCGTGCCTGGTGACGGTCGTCGAAGGCGGGCGTGCCGAGAATGAGGCGCTGCTCGACGAGTGCTGGGACAAGATTTTCTTTACCGGTAGCGTTCCGGTCGGCAAACTCGTTATGGAGCGCGCAAGTAAAAACCTTACGCCCGTGACGCTTGAGCTGGGCGGAAAGAGTCCCTGCATCGTGGATGCGACGGCAAACTTGAAGGTCGCGGCACGGCGCATCGCCTTTGGTAAATGGCTCAACGTGGGGCAGACCTGCGTGGCGCCCGACTACCTGCTGGTCGATGCGCGCGTGCACGATGAGCTGTTGGGCCTCATCAAGGAGGAGGCCCGCCGCATGTTTGGCGAACATCCACTCGACAATGAGAATTACGGGCATATCGTCAACGTCAAGCATTTTGCGCGCGTGCGCGGGCTGATCGATCCCGATAAGGTCGTGCTTGGAGGTGCCGCGCGCGAGACTTCGCTCAAGATCGAGCCGACGATTTTGGACGGCGTGTCCCCCGATGACGCCGTGATGCAGGAGGAGATTTTCGGCCCCATCTTGCCGGTGCTGACGTTTGAGAGCCTAGACGAGGCCGAGACGTTTATTACGGATCGTCCGACGCCGCTGGCCCTGTATATCTTTAGTCAGGACCGCGCGGTTCAGCAGCGCTTTGTGCGCTACGTGCCCTTTGGCGGCGGCTGCGTCAACGACACGATCATGCACTTGGCTACGAGCCATATGGGCTTTGGCGGCATGGGCGCGAGCGGCATGGGGCAGTACCATGGCCGCGAGAGCTTCGATACGTTTAGCCACAAGAAGAGCATCGTGAATAAGGCAACGTGGCTGGACGTGCCGTTTCGGTATGCGCCCTACGCAAGCTGGAAGCACAAGTTCGTGCGCATGTTTGTGCATTAGGAAATGGCAGGTAATACGAACAAGTGTTCCTATTACCTGCCATTTACGTTAGACTACTGCTATGGGGTACGGATGGGCCAACTCCCTTTAGAAGGGAATTGGTATGAACGTAAGCGATGTTATTTCGTTACTGGCGTTGTTAATCGCGGCTATCGAACTCGGCCTGTTTATCGGCCGAATGAAATAGCCGCCCCCGCGTAAGCGAAGACGGCCACTTCTCACGATGAAAACGTGTATCGGAGTTGGCAAGACCCGCTGCAACGGGTGCCATCCGTACCCCCTATCTTATCTGCAAGCGCTCTGTCTCGCAAGCGTTGCGGCAACTGGGTGAAAGGCGCGAGTGGGTGAATTTGTGTCCGCACGGGCCCGTAAGCTTCTCAGTACGGTTAAGCGCCGATTTATCCGGCTGTTAGAGGAGCTGCTATGTACGAGCCTTCACGTGTTCTTCTGTCATTTCACATTGCAGGATTTCAGTATGCCGATGGCGCCTTGGTCCTGGGCGATCTTAAAGCGGGCGATAAGCTGACGCTGTGTGCCGAGCGCGATAATCCCCATGACCCCGAGGCGGTTGCGATCTACTACGGCAACACCAAGCTTGGCTATGTTCCGGGAAACGAGGTCGGCCCGCTGTCCTTGATGATGTATTACGGACACGAGGATGTATTTGAGGCGCGCGTGCAACAGGTTGCCCCTGAGCGCAGCCCGTGGCATCAGGTACGCGTTGGGCTCTATGTGGTGGATGCTCGCTAGTCGGCAATGGAGGCTGCCATGTTTGATGACGATGACCTGTTCGATCTGACAGATGATCCGTTTGAGTGGGATATGCTACTCGATGACGATGAGTTGGAGCAGGACCGTAGGAAACGGCAGGACAAGAAAACTCAGGGTGACGCTTCGAAAAAGCAAGACAAGCGCCGCCGCGGACTGTTCGGCGGGCTCTTTGGATAACCGCCGCATCGCTGCGTCTGTATACTTAGCACGAGTTGAACGCGTTGCGAAATGAGGGCATAGACGATGATGTGGTTTACCGCCGACCTGCACCTGGGCGATACGAATATCTTGCACGACATGGATCGGCCGTTTGATTCGGTCGAGGAGATGAACCGCAAAGTCATCGATGCCATCAATGAGTGCGTGGCTGTGGACGACCGCCTCTATATCTTGGGAGACTTTACCTATCGTTTGCCCCTGGCGGAGGCGGTGCGCCTGCGCGAGCGCATCGAATGTCAGAACGTGACGCTCATCCGTGGTAACCATGACGGCGACTGGGAAGATCCCGACGTACCGCAGATTTGGGAAGACGTGCGCGATTACCTGGAGATTGCCCCCGGCTATGCCAAGGGCCATCGTCTGGTTATGAGCCACTACCCCATGCTCAGCTGGAACAGCAAGGCGCGCGGCGCCATCATGCTACACGGGCATATCCACAGCAGGGGAGACCGCACCAACGCGCGCAACCGCGATCGCGAACGTCCCATTTACCGCTACGATGTGGGTCTCGACGCCAATGACTACAAACCCGTAAGCCGTGATCAAATCCTTGACTTCTTTGGACTGTAATTCTCGAACCGCCACACAAACCACCAAAAAAGGGACAGGCACCTTTGTGATGGTTCTGGCGCCATTGCCATTATGGCGGCGGCGCCTTTTTTGTCCGTGCGGCGCGGTAGAGTGTAGGCGGTTGAAATTTGCGTCCATCGAGGAGCTGCTATGAACGAGATCAAGTGCCCGCATTGCGGCGAAGTTTTTAAGGTCGATGCGTCCGGCTATGCGGATATCGTCAAACAAGTGCGCGATGCTGAGTTTTCGCGCGACCTGGATGAGCGTGTGAAGGCAGTCCAGCGCGAGGGCGAGCAAGCGCTGGAGCTTGAGCGCTCGCGTTCGACGGCTGCCTTGCAAAAGGCAGAGTCTCAGCGCAACGCCCAGCTTGTCGAGCAGAAGAACGCTGCAGCTCAGCAGCTGGCACAAGAAGTCGCCAAGCGCGATGCCGAGCTTGCCGAGCTGCGCGCCAAGCTCGAGGGCGCTGCCGCAGAGCGCGAGAGTGCAAGCCAGCGTGCGGCGGTTGAGGCCCGCGCCGATGCTCAAAAGGAAAACGCCGAGCTTCAGCGCGAAATCGACAATTTGCGTGCGCAGTTGGGGCGCAAAGATGATGAAGCCAGGCTTGCCGAGGCGGCGGCGCGCAATGCTGCTCAAAACGACCTGTCCGCGCGCGACGCTCAGATTGCCGAGCTGCAGGCCAGGCTCGCCGCGGCGGACAAGGCCCAGGAGATGGCGCTTGCCGCTGCCGCGGCAGAGTCGCAGCGTGAGCTCGATGCCGCTCGCAGCGAGGCCGAGCGCGCGCTTACTGACTATCGCGCGAAGGTGCAAGAGAAGTTTTCCGCCGCAAAGGCTCAGTCCGAGCAAGAGGCCGAGGGCCTGCGTGCCCAGCTGCGTGAGCAGGAACTGATGGCAAAAATGAACCTGTCAGAGGCGGTCGCCGCGGCGGAGCGAGAGCGCGATGAGGCACGTGCCAAGCTGACGAGCGAGCTGGCGGTGCGCGATTCTCGCGAGGAGCAAGCCAAGGCGGCACACGAGCTCGAGCTCGCGCAGGCCAAGCGCGCGAGCGATGACCTGATTCGCTACAAGGATGAAGAGATTGAGCGCCTTAAGGACATGAAGGTCCGCCTGTCCACCAAGATGGTGGGCGAGTCGCTCGAGCAGCACTGCGAGACCGAGTTCAACCGTCTGCGCATGACGGCGTTTCCCAACGCGTACTTCGAGAAAGATAACGATGCGTCCGAGGGTACCAAGGGCGACTTTATCTTCCGCGAGTGCGATGCAAGCGGTAACGAGGTCATTTCGATTATGTTCGAGATGAAAAACGAGAACGACGAGACCACGACCAAGCATAAAAACGAGGACTTCTTTAAGAAACTCGACCACGATCGCCGCCAAAAAGGCTGTGAGTACGCGGTGCTCTGCACGCTGCTCGAGCCCGAGAGCGAGCTCTATAACGCAGGGATAGTCGACGTGAGCTATCGCTACGAGAAGATGTACGTGATTCGCCCGCAGTTTTTCATTCCCATGATTACGCTTCTTCGCAACGCCGCCATGGGTTCGCTGCGCTATAAGCAGGAACTGGCGGAGTACAAACAGCAGAATATCGACGTCACGAACTTCGAAGCCAAGATGGAAAAGTTCAAGAATGATTTCGGTCGCAACTACGAGATCGCGAGCCGCAAGTTCCAAACGGCGATCGATGAGATCGACAAGACGATTAGCCATCTGCAGAAAACCAAGGAGGCGTTGCTGTCCTCCGAGAACAACCTGCGCCTAGCCAACAAGAAGGCCGACGATCTTACCATTCGCAAGCTCACGTGGGGCAACAAGACCATGAAGGCCGCGTTTGACGAGGCGCGCGGGGCTGCGACAGAGACAAACGATGAGCCCGCCGAGGCGGATTCGTATGAGGTCGAGGACGCCGAGTAGGGCATAGCGTATAGTGCAAAAGCGGGGCCGCTGGCGATATTGCCAACGGCCCCGTTTCGTTCCAGTATGTTCGGCTAGTCCTCTAGCAGGTCCTCGATAAAGCCGACGCGGTAGTTTTTGAAGATGACCTCGCCACCGTCTTGCGTGGCGTCCAGATCGACATCGCCCATGATGCCAAAGTCGTGGTCGCCGTTCTCGTCGGCAAAGATCTGGTGCACGTGCCATACGTGCGCGGTCTTCTCCTCGGACTCATCGATGGAAAACATCGCGGCGCTGCGGGCATCTCCGTCGGTGAGGATTTCCTCGTGCTGTTCGTGGTAGGCATCGAGCGCCTTTTGCCAGCGGATCTCGCTCATGCCCCAGTCGTCGTCGAGCTCGCCCAGGTCGCGAACGTGCTCGCGGGCGGCAAGGGTCACGCGGCGGAAGAGCGCATTGCGCACCAACAGCGTGCAGCCGCGGCGGTCCGCCACGACCTCGTCGATGCCCTGCGGCGGCGCGGCGTCGAGGGCTGCCGGGTTGCCGGCGTTCTCCCACTCGTCCACCAGGCTCGAGTCCACCGAGCGCACCACAAAGCCCAGCCACGAGATAATGTCGCGCAGGCGCTCGTCGCGCTTCTCGATGGGTACGGTGCGGTCGAGAGAACGGTAGGCCTCTGCCAGGTAGCGCAGCAAAATGCCCTCGGAACGGGCGATGCCGAGCTTTTGAATGTAGCCCTTAAAATCGCTCGCGCTTTCCAGCATATCGCGCAGAACGCTCTTGGGAGAGAGCTGGTAGTCGTTTGCCCAGGGCACTTCCTGGCAGTACTTGTCAAAGGCGGCGTCGAGCAAATCCTCGAGCGGCTTTTCGTACGTGACGTCTTGGATGCGTTCCAGACGCTCCTCATAGTCGACGCCGTCAGCCTTCATCTCGGCCATGGCGCGATCGCGTGCTGCGCGCTCCTGTGCACGCAGCACCTGCTTGGGATCCTCGAGTGTTGCCTCGACCATTGAGATTAGATCCATGGTATAGGTCTCGCTCTCGGCATCAAGCAGCTCCAACGCGGCAAGCAAGAACGGCGAGAGCGGCTGATCGAGCGCGAAGTCCTCGGGCAGATCGACCGTCAGCGCATAGTCGATGTCTGGTGCGGCGTCAGTCGGGGCGTCGGGCGCGGGCGGCACCTCGGTACGAACGACGACGCCGGAATCGATGAGCGTGGCGAAGATTTCGTCGGCGCGAACCTCGAGCTTAGCCTTTTCCTCGGGAGTCTGCAGGCTCGTCTCGATGAGGTCGTGTACGCGGGCTCGGGCATCGCCGCCCTGCTCGACCACGCTAATCACCATGGAGTGTGTGATGCGCAGGCGCGGCTTGAGCGTCTCGGGCTGCGTCTCGATCAGGCGCTCAAAGGTCTGCTTGTTCCAGGTGACAAAGCCCTCGGGGGCCTTCTTCTTTTTAATCTTGCGGAGCTTCTTGGGGTCGTCGCCCGCCTTGGCCATGAGCTTGGCGTTCTCGATCTCGTGCTCCGGGGCCTCGGCGATGACCATGCCCTCGGTATCGAAGCCCGAGCGGCCGGCGCGACCGGCAATCTGATGAAACTCGCGGGCGCGCAGACGACGCATCTTGTAGCCATCGAACTTGGTGAGCGCGGTGAGCACCACGGTGTGGATGGGTACGTTGATGCCGACGCCGAGCGTATCGGTGCCGCAGATGACGGGCAGCAGGCCCTGCTGCGCCAAGCGCTCGACCAGCAGGCGATAGCGCGGCAACATGCCAGCATGGTGCACGCCGACGCCGCATCCAAGCAGGCGCTTGAGAATCTTGCCAAAGGCCGTCGAGAAGCTCGTTCCCTTTGCCGCTTCCTTGATGGCCTCACGCTGCTCCTTGCTGGCGATGCCAAAATTGGCGAGCGACTGCGCCGTCGCAAGGGCGGCATCCTGGCTAAAGTGCACGATATAGAGCGGGGCCTCGCCGCGGCGCATGGCGAGCTCGACCGTGCCCTCGAGGGAGGTCGTCACATAGTCGTAGCTCAACGGAACAGGACGCGGGGCGTCGACAACCAAGTCGCAAGCAGCGCCGGTGTGTTCCTCGAGCGAGGCGGCGATCGCGGTGACATCGCCGAGCGTGGCGCTCATGAGCATAAACTGCGTATGGGGCAGAGTGAGCAGCGGCACCTGCCAGGCCCAGCCGCGGTCGGGGTCGGCAAAGTAGTGGAACTCGTCCATGGCCACGCAGCCCACGTCGGCGTCCTCGCCTTCGCGCAGTGCATCGTTGGCAAGGATTTCGGCCGTGCAGCAGATGACGGGCGCCTTGGTGTTGATATGCGTATCGCCGGTGATCATACCGACGTTATCGCGGCCGAGCACCTGTACCAGATCGAAAAACTTTTCACTGACCAAGGCCTTGATGGGGGCCGTGTAATAGCAACGTTTGCCCTGCGCCATGCCCATAAAGAGCATGCCCAGCGCGACGAGCGATTTACCCGATCCGGTCGGTGTGCCTAAAATGACGTGATCGCCGGCAGCCAGGTCCATGAGGGCCTCTTCTTGGTGGTCCCACAGCTCAATGCCGCGATCGCTCGTCCATTCAAAGAAGCGTTCGAAGGCTTGATCGGCCGTGAGCCATGGCTCGGGCTCGCTGCCGTCCTCGGGCTCCCACCAGGTGGGGGAGAGTGCGCCGAGCGAGCCAAACTCGGCCTCGGTTCCCGTGCCGCCCGAGAATGAGCTGGCGGCCCCGGCACCGGAAACGGTGCTGGCGGCGGTATCTGTCGTGGTCTGTGCCATGTGGTTGCTTTCTCTCGCGATTGTCCGCCAACTATTATGGCGTAGCGGCGCCGCGGGGTGCCAGCGCGCGAGAAAATGCAGGAAATGGGCGCGTGAAGCTAGTGCTCTTGCGGCAGGTGCTTCTTGCCTTTGCGGGCGCGGTTTCTAAAGTTCTCGACGGCTTCTTCCATGCCCAGAGGTACATAGGTGAGCTCATCGAGGTTATCGGGCAGGTAGCAGGCAAGGCTTTGCTCCTGCGCGCGTCCTACTGTGAGCTGTTCGTCGGTTGGCTGCGCTCCGGGCATGGCGCAAATGCCATAGACGACGGCACCCATCTCGCGCGTGCGGCGCTCATATTCGGTCTCGGGATGCTCGGGATGGTCTCGGCGGACGTTGTCGCTTACCCAAAGCGTGTCGTAGCCGGCCGCGGCAAACTGCCCCAGGGCGTAGTCGCGCAATGGCTTGCTGTCGGTGCGCAGCGTGACGGTGGCGCCGGCTGAAAAGAGCGGGCGGTAGAGAATCAAACGGTCGACATGGACGAGTCGTTTTTTGGCGTACTTGGCCTTGGGCTGCGGCGTGGGAAAGTTGATGGTGATGGCATCGAGCTCGCCTGCGGCAAACAGCTGTGGCAGCGATGTGGCGCCTCGGGGCAGGACGAGTGCGTTGGATAGCGCCTGCTCGCAGATTTTCTGCGCGGCATAGGCGATGCAGATGGGCTCCTGGTCCATGCCGACAAAGAGCGTGTCGGGCTCACGGCGAGCGCGCTCAACCAGATAGGTGCCTTTGCCGCAGCCCAGATCCAGATGAAGGTGTTCGAAGGGCTTGCTGCCAACTGGCGCGCAAGCCTCGCGCCAATCTCCGGCATAGATTTCGGGGTTCGTCTCAATCGCATCGGCGTAGCGCTCCAGGCGCTCCTCGAGCACAAAGTTCTTAGGCGTGCGAACGTGGACGGCTCCCATGAGGCTCCTTGGTCATAAGTATGGAACGTATAGCTGCGCGTTCCGTCAATGGGTTGAAAAAGGGGTGGGCATAGTTTGCCCGAAAGACGTGGTGCGGCTCGACGGCGAGTCGTCGGTGGCTACAGGCGCTTGAGAATCACATAGCGGTTGAGATCTCCGCTGCGACCGTCGGCATGGAAACGCTCAAGCTCGCGCACGGGGACCTCGCCGCTCTTGTAGAACGTACGCACGCCGCGCACCAGGTCGGTGATCTGCTGATCGTCAAAGTGATGGCAATAGCGGTAGGCGTGGCGGTCGTTTTGCCAGCCAATGAGGTGGTCACCGGCTTCAAACTGCGCGGAATCGTAACCCTCAAACGGCGGGGTGAGCTCGGCGCGGGCCTCGGCGCGAACAGCCTTGCGCGCCATGCGCTCGTCGTTCATAAACTCCCAAAAGCTGATGGCGATGATGCCGCCTGGGCGCGTCTGGCGCACCAGGGCGTCGAGCACGCGTACGCGGTACTCGCACGACGGCACGTGGTGCATAAATCCAAAGCAGACCGAGATGTCGGCGAGCGGGGCGTCGAAAAGCACGTCGGGTGTCTCGGCGGGGTTGAGCTTCATGAGGGCGTCGAGCACATCGAGTTCCTGGAAGCGCAGGTTGGGAATGCGCAGGGCGTGGCCATGTGCATCGATAGCCAAATCTTGACACGAGTCGACACCATAGAACTCAAACGGGCAACTGGCATCTGCCGAGGGGTTTGCGCCGTTGACGCCCTTGGCGGCGAGTGCGCCGCCGGCGGCAAAGTTTTCGAATCGCATATTGCCGCAGGCAAGATCGAAGACGCGGACGGGATGCTCGATCGTGGCGACGTCGAGCTGTTCGAGCGCAATGTCCATGGTGCGCACCCAGCCGGGCCACGGGGCCTGGCGCGTATCGGAAAAGGAGGCGGAGTGCTCGCGATAGAACGTATTGTTGAGCTGGATGAGCGATGAGGCGAAATCGCGGTTCACGGCGCGGGACTCCCTCCGTTGGCGGTGCGGAATAAACAGTACGACCATACTACCGTTAACGCCGCAACGGGGACAACCGAGCCGTGGGTCATTGCTTTGTTTGGACACATTTCCGCAGCTCATATGTGCCCGCAACCGCCGGTTGTCAAAAATCTCACTAGAATAGGTGGCATGCTTTTGGCGGTGGCGGATAGATTTTTAACTGTGCAAGGCGCCTTAAGAACAAAAACGGTCCGGCGGCACGGCTGGCATCACATAGGAGGAACCATGAATGTAGAAACTGCGCAGCGGCTCGCCGACCTTCGTCGCAGCAAGGGTTTTAGCCAAGAAGGGCTGGCGCGAAAGCTGGGGCTGTCGCGCCAGGCAGTCAGTAAATGGGAGCGCGCGGAGAGCTCGCCCGATACCGAGAACCTAATCTCGCTCGCCAAACTCTATGGCGTGAGCCTGGACGAGCTGCTCAATCCGAGCGACGAGATCGAGGACGATATCGAGTTTGAGAACGAGGACCGCGCCCGTCAGCGCGAGGCCGAGGCGGCAGAGCGTGCTCGCGCCCATGAGGCGGCGGCGCGCGCTACCGAGGCGGCAACGCAGGCGAGTGATGCTGCGGCCAAGGCGGCGCAGGCGGCAAGCTGGAGTGCGCAGGCCGCCAATGCCGCTACGGCGCAGGCGACGAGTGGCACCGCGGTTGGCTCGACTCCGGTGAAGGGCCCGTTCCAGTCGTTCCCGTATTGGGCCGTGTGTTGGCTACTGTTCTTTTTGCTGATGTTCCTGTTTGGTGCCGGTCCCTTTGCCGCGCTGATCTTCTTTACGATCCCCATCTATCACTGGGTGGCGCGTGCGCTCGATGGCGATTGGGCGCGCGGGGATATCCAGGTTGGTCCGGCGTCGGTGGCGATCAAGGCCCAGGGGAAGGATGCTTCTGCGGAACCTGATGCTGACGTGGCTACCACGACCACCGCTGAGCCATGTGCCAAAGAGGGTGACGAATGATGAAGATTTCGCATGAATCCAAGGTACGCCTGGGTGTTGGCATCGGAGCGTTTGTGCTCATTGTTGGGCTTGTCTTTGGCGTTTCGCGGACATTGATTCATTTTGATGGCCCGTGGGATCTCGACGATGTTGTATCCGGCCTGTCTGGTATGGACGATGTGGTGGACGAGGGCGATCTTTTGGATGACGGTAACTATTCCGCTCGGCCTCAGCAGCTTTCGAGCGAAACCTTTGATGCCGACGCGTTCACATCGCTTGACTTGGACGTGACGTCGGGCACGGTCGAGGTCAAACACGTCTCCGGCGGGCCAGTGCGCGTGATTGAAAGCGGTCGCGTGGCAACGGGGACCGTTGCCTTCGATGCGGCAACCCAGAACCTGGCCGAAATCAAGGGTTCTACGCTCAAGATTCGCCAGTTCGATTGCGATGACGAGCGCGCCATTGACCGCACGGTTACCGTCGAACTGCCGCGCGATGTTGCCGATAACATGGTGGGCATCACAGCGAATGTAGGATCGGGTGATCTGACGGTCGCGGGCATTGCGTGTCATGACCTCAACCTGACTCTGGACTCGGGAGACGTTGAGTTTACGGGCACCGTGACCGATACCCTGAATGCCGAGGTCGGTTCGGGCGATGTGACGTTCGAGCTCTACCAGGCCCCCGCGAAGTCGATGGATGTGAGCGTGGGCTCGGGCGACGTGGAGATGACGGTTCCGAACTCTACGGGCTTTAAAGCGATCCTCACCTTGGGCAGTGGCGACTTCGAGAGCGATTTCCTTCCGCTTGGCTACGACGGCGAGACCATTTTGAATCTTGAATTCGATAACGGCGATAAGTCTGCCACGTATCGTTTTGAGGTCGGTTCGGGCGACATGTCGTTTGATCCGGAATGATGACTGCGGGCTGGTCCGCAAGCATAGATGCTTAGACGCGCTGTTTGATGAAGGCGCCGAAGCCGAGATCGGCTCCGGCGCCTTTGCCTTTACAATGGGGTCATGGAACAGATTATTTTGAACATACTCGAGGCTCTGCGTCGCGGTGAGACCGTGGACGACAAGGTGCTCGTCAAATTGATACATGCCGAGGCGCGCCGTGAGGGTGCCGACAAGCGCGATTTGGCCAAGCGTCGCCTGCTGCCGTTTTACCAGCGGGTGAAGCGCGAGGAGCCGGCTCGTTGGACGGCATGGAATGTCGACGCCGAGCTAGAGCGTCAACTGCTGCAGGTGCTACGCATGAAGCCTCGTCGCACGGCTTCGGGCGTGGCGACCATTACCGTCATCACCAAGCCCTGGCCGTGCTCGGGCGATTGCCTGTTTTGCCCCAACGACCTGCGCATGCCCAAAAGCTATTTACATGCTGAGCCCGCGTGCGCCCGTGCGGAGCAAAACTGCTTCGATCCGTATCTGCAGGTGAGTGCCCGTTTGACGGCGCTTTCGCAGATGGGACATGCGACCGATAAGATCGAGCTCATTGTGCTTGGCGGTACCTGGAGCGACTATCCGGAAGGCTATCAGACATGGTTTATGTCGGAGCTCTTCCGTGCGCTCAATGACGATGCCGTCGCCGGCGTGGCGGCAAACCCCATGTTGGCGCGTCCGGGCATCAGCCGTGCCGAGGCAGGGCGCCTGCTCGATGACGCTCCCGCCGATGCGCTGCCGCCGGTGGTGGCGGAACGTCGCGAGCGCTATCGGGCTGCCGGCATTGCGACAGACGAGGCCGAGCTTGCTGCCGGCGTTGTCGACGAACAGGAGCGTGTGGATGCTGCCGTGGGCGGCTATAACCGCGCGGTGCGTCGTCTGTACGGCCCCGGTACGCCGTGGGGCGAGGTCGCCGAGTGGCAGACGGCCACGATGGAGGAGCTTGAGCGCCAACAGCGCATCAACGAGACGGCGAAGCATCGCGTGGTGGGGCTCGTTATCGAGACGCGTCCCGATGCCGTGGCGCCACAGGCCCTCACGCTCATCCGCCGCCTGGGTTGCACCAAGATTCAGATGGGCATCCAGAGCCTCGACCAGCATTTGCTCGATATCAACGAGCGTCGCATTTCGGTGGCGCAGATCGAGCGGGCGTTTTCGCTTGCGCGCCTGTTTGGCTTTAAGATTCACGCGCATTTTATGCTCAACTTGCTGGGCGCCACGCCCGAAGGGGACAAGCGCGACTACGAGCGCTTTATGACCGAGGGGGCCTTTATGCCCGACGAGGTCAAGGTCTACCCGTGTGCGCTCATCGAGGGCTCGCGTCTGGTGGGCTGCTATGAGCGCGGCGAGTGGCGTCCCTATACCGAGGAAGAGCTGCTCGATGTGTTAGCCGACGACATCGTGGTGACGCCGGCGTTCTGCCGCATCAGTCGCATGATCCGCGACTTTAGCTCCGATGACATCATGGTGGGCAACAAGAAGCCCAACCTGCGTCAGCTCGTCGAGAATCGCTTGGCGGCTCGTGGAGAAGGCACAGTGGTGCGCGAGATTCGCTATCGCGAGATCAGTACCGCGGGTGCCGACTTGGATGAGCTTTCTCTTGATGAGGAAGTGGCGTACGAGACGCCGGTGACTCACGAGCGCTTTTTGCAGTGGGTGACGCCGCGGGGCAAGATCGCGGGCTTTTTGCGGTTGTCGCTGCCCGACCATTCGTTTGTTGCCGCACATGCGGACGAGTTGCCGACGACGCCGGACGAGGCGATGATTCGCGAGGTGCACGTGTATGGCATGGCGGCGCGCGTGGGCGATCAGGGCCAGGCGGCGCAACATCACGGGTTGGGGCGTTTGCTCGTAGAGCGTGCGTGCGAGATTGCCCGGGATGCGGGTTATGCGCGTATCAACGTGATTAGCGCGATTGGCACGCGCGAGTACTATCGCCATCTTGGATTTTATGACCATGGCCTTTATCTGCAAAAGGAGCTCTAGATGAACAAGCCGAGTGTTTCTGCCGGCGTCGTTGCCGGCGTTGCTCTGGGAGCCGCGGCGCTTGGTGCGGCCGCTGTCGCTGTTCGTGCTGCCTGTCTGCAGGTTGCGCGAACCCGCAATGGCTTGGCGCGTGTGAAACGCGTGCACGACGAGGGCGGCGACGAAGTCCGCGTATTGGTGCAAGGCGGCGTCTACCAAAGCGCGAGTTACGTTGGTGAGCGCTGGGCGGAGCCCGTCTTTGCGTACTATCGCGCGTTTAACGACGTGTTTGAGGCCGAGGATGCGATGCGCGACGCTTATGGTCACGGTATCGACCGCATTCTTATGCTGGGCGGCGGCGGGTTTGCCTATCCTAAATTCGCCCTGATGTCGCACGAGGGCTTGCGCATGGACGTCATCGAGTATGACGGAGAGATTACGCGCCTGGCGCGCCGCTGGTTCTACCTAGACGAGCTGGAGCGCGCGGCGGGCGATCGCCTGCGGGTGATAACCGCTGAGGCTCGCTCGTATCTGGGTGTGACGAGCGTGGGCCATCGTCGCTATGACGCGGTCGTGAGCGATTGCTTTGGCGGTGCCGAGCCCGTACGCGAGTTGGCGACGGTTGAGGCGTTGCGTTTAGTGCGGGGCAGCCTAAATGTTGGTGGCGTCTACGTCGCCAATATCGTGAGCGCAAACGAGGGGAGCGACGTGACGTTCCTGCGCGACTGCGCTGCCACGGCACTCGAGGTATTCGCCCATGCCTGGGTGGTCCCATGTGGCGATGCGAAGTTCGGCGGCGAGGAAAACTACCTGCTCATCGCCAGCGACGGCGACTATGTCTTTGCCGAAGCCGTGCCCTTCGACACCGACTTCTTCGGCACCGTCCTTCACGACAAATAAGTCTCCCCGTCCCAAAAAGACTGGTCTTAGGCGTGGTCGCGCCAGCCGAGAACGCGCTGCTTCATGCCTTCGATGTCGAGCACGCCTTCGGCAAAGCCCTTGCGCACGAGCTCTTCGGGAACGAACTCATCGTAACGATCAAAGTAAGGCACCTCGCCGGGATAGACGAGCTCGATGGGGTCGAAGTCCTTTTCGGCCTCGGCTGCGAGCACCTCAAAGAACGTCTCCTCGTCGGCCTTCATCTTAAACTGCATAAAGTATGGACGCGACGGATCGAGCCCGCGAAGGCCCAGCTCCGCGGCACACTTAATCTTGAGCATACGTTCGAGCGCCAGAAAGGCGTAGCTGCCCAACCAGGGGAAGAGCACCCAGGTGTCGCCACCCAGGTTGATGAGCGGTTTGGTCCCCGCACCCGAAATCTCGGCGGTATGACGAGCCTGTGCAAGGCGTGCCCGTGCGTTGCCCATGAGGTACGGATATGCCGCGTGCTCGTTGAGCGCCTTGCGCATGCGCTCGAGTACATGCGTGTTAATGTCGCCGGGGCAGTCGCCAAAGTATGCCGGCACACGACCTTTGACTTGCGTGGCAAAGACGGTGTGTCGCTTCCAGTCCACTTCCTCGACTATCCAGCAGTGCCCGGCTATGGCGATGCGCTCACCGGGCGGTGGCGGATTGACGATCGTGCCCAACTCGGCCGACTCGCTGCGAACGGTGAACTCCTCGTTTTCCTGGAACACAGCGTAGAACTTAAAGTTGTTAATGATGCGCTCGCCCGCGAGACCCACGATGAGCCCACCGCCCTCGGTGACCTGGATGTGGTCGATCTTGATGAGGTGGCGCAGCAGTACGCGATAGTCATCGGCCGAGACGCGGTGGAAATAGCTGAGCGTGAGCACGCGCTGAGCAAGCTCGGCCGGCGTGAGCTCGCCGGTGCTGGCGAGCGTCGACATGGTCTGGTGGTAGAGCAGGCTGTAGGGGAGTCGATCGAGCTCGGGCGGCTCGACCCACTTTTCCTCGCGATAGAGTTGTACGAGTGCGATGCCCTGCAGGAGCTTCCAGGGTATCGTTTCGGGCATCATCGTGCGCGGCTCGGGTTCTTCCTCGCGCATGACAAACCACATCTCGGGCGGAAGGTCGCGACGGCCTGTGCGCCCCATGCGCTGCAAAAAGGAGCTGACGGTAAACGGCGCGTCAATCTGGAACGCGCGCTCCAGGCGACCGATATCAATGCCGAGCTCCAGCGTGGAGGTGGTGACGGTCGTCTGCGCCTGCTCTTCGTCGCGCATGAGCTCCTCGGCCGTCTCGCGCAGCGATGCCGAAAGGTTGCCGTGATGGATTAGAAAGCGGTCTGGCTCGTGCCGGCTCTCGCAGTAGCTGCGCAACATGGAGCACACGGCCTCTGCCTCCTCGCGCGAGTTGGCAAAGACCAGGCACTTGCGGCCGCGGGTATGCTCAAAGATGTAGCCCATGCCGGGGTCGGCGTTGTCGGGTGCGGTGTCGGTGGGGTTGAGCAGTGCCTGTTCGGTTGCCTGCGGGATGTCGACTTCGCCCTCGGGGGCTGAGGAAGTGCGACGGTCCTTGGGGGCAGCCTTGCCCCGTGCCTGCTCGCGACGTTGGCGGCGCTCCTCTTGCGTGAGTTGTCCGCTGTGACGCATGTCTTGAGCACCGGCCGGCAGCGCCGCGGATGCCGCTGCCTCGATGCGCTCGCACGCGAGCACTTCGGCCTCTTGAGGACCTGTGCCCATGAATCCCCGCTGCTGTGCCTGGGGGCCCGAGTTGTAGAAGTGCTCCATGGAGATGCGCCATACGCGGTGCGGTTCTTCAAAGCGGGGGATAACACAGTTGCGCCCCGTTCCCTGTGAGAGAAAGGCACCCGTGCGTTCCGGGTCCCCGATGGTGGCCGAAAGGCCAATGCGGCGAGGCTGCACGCCGGCCATGCGCGAGAGTCGCTCGATAAGGCAGAGCGTTTGCCCGCCTCGATCGCCGCGCATGAGCGAGTGGACCTCATCGATGACCACGTAGCGTAGGTCGCAAAACATGCGCGGGATCGCCATGTGCTTATGGATTAAGAGCGCCTCGAGTGACTCGGGCGTAATCTGCAAGATGCCGCTCGGTTTTTTGATGAGCTTAGCTTTGTGCGATTGCGAGACGTCGCCATGCCAGTGCCAGACGGGGATGTCGGCCTCTTCGCACAGGTCATTGAGACGGACGAACTGATCATTGATGAGTGCCTTGAGGGGGCCGATGTAGAGGGCGCCAACGCTTGCGGGCGGGTTCTCCCAAAACTCGGTCAGGATGGGAAAGAAGGCCGCTTCGGTTTTGCCGGATGCCGTGGATGCCGTCAGGAGCACATTGTCTTGTGTGTTAAAGATGGCATCTGCTGCCGCAACCTGAATGGAGCGCAGGCTATCCCAATCGTGGGAGTAGATGAAGTCTTGGATAAACGGGGCGTAGCGGTCAAAGGCGTTCACGGGGCCTCCTCTCATATACGAACCTCTTAACGCGGTGGTCAGTGGCTTGCTGCATTACTGTCTCAACGTTCGCCCAGATAAAACCTACCAAAATAAACCTGTCCCTTTTTGGCAGGTTAGATGGTGAATTCGGCGAAGTTACGGTCGCCACCTGCGGTATCGGTGTCGCCTGTTGCGGTTGCTGGCGCCAGCGCGTCACCGCCGACGCTTTGTAGTAGCTCGGCAACGTTGGCATCGGGGTTCTGGCATAGGATGTCGAGCAGCTCGATAAAGTCGCGAATGACCTCGCGAGGCGTCAGGTGCGTATCGGCTCCCACGCGGCCAAACTCAATCTTGAGGAAGTCCACCAAGTCGTTCTCGGTAAGCGTGGGCGTCCAGCCAAAGTAGCCGGCGTGAATTTGCATGAGTTTTTCGATCAGCACCAGTAGCTCCTCGTAGGTGAGCGGCTGCAAGCGGATGATGGGCGCGAGCATGTCCTTAAGGTCCTCGCGTGCAAAGCGACCCTGAGCGAGCCGGCTGCGCAGAGCCTCGTAGGAGAATACGCCGCGACGGCGGTCCTCGATGGAGGTCGGCGTGCCGCCCATGATCATGCCCAAGTACTGCGCCTTGCCCTGGAGCGTGTCGTTGTACATGGTGAGGATTTTCTCGTAGTTGTACTGGCGCGTGATGGCGTTGGGAATCTTGTACAGGTTTACGAGTTCGTCGATGAGCACCAGCATGCCCTTGTAGCCGCTGCAGACCAAAAAGCGTGCGATGAGTTTGACGTAGTCGTACCAGTCGTCATCGCTGATGATGGTCGAGGAGCCCAGCTCGGCGCGCGCCTCGCTCTTGGTTCGGTACTCGCCTCGGATCCACTTGGTCACGCGGCTCATGGTCTCCTCGTCGCCCTCGGAAACGGCCGCGCGATAGCGACGGAGCATGCGGGCAAAGTCGAAGCCGTGGACCATTTCCTCGAGCGGAGCGAGTTGGGCATTGATAGCCGACTCATCGGCGTCCGCGCACGAGGCGACCCAGCGATCCAGGATAAGGTTGAGCGCGCCGCCTTCGGGGCGCGTCTTGGTCGATATATTGCGGATGAGCTCACGGTAGGTGGCAAGGCCCTGTCCCTGGCCGCCCTGCAGGCGGCGCTCAGGGGATAGGTCGGCATCGGCGACGACGAATCCCTCACCCATGGCGTGCGTGCGGATGGTCTGGAGCAAAAAGCTCTTGCCGGCGCCGTAACGACCGACCAGAAAGCGGAAGCTCGCGCCACCGTCGGCGATGAGACTCAGATCGGTGAGCAGGGCGCGAATCTCGACCTCGCGTCCCACGGTGATATAGGGAAGGCCGATGCGCGGGACCACGCCGCCCTTGAGCGAGTTTAGGATAACGGCAGCGACGCGTTTGGGTACGCGGGGCGCTGCGGATGTGGTATCACTCATGGTCTAGGTATCCTCTCACGTCTGCTTCGTAATCCTCGATAATCTGCGGCCCTGCCGCGCTAAATTCAATTACGGTGTCGCCCACCAGGTCGAAGAGCGCCTCGTTGATGGTATCGACGAGCATGTCCTCGCTCTGGCCCGAGTGCGCCACTGCCGATGTCGCTTGCGCTGCGTTTTGCTCGAGCAGTGCGCGAAGATACGCGGTTGCGGCGGGCGCGAGTTCGGTCGCGGCGTCAGCGGGCGCAGCAGCTGCGAACGCGGGCGTCGGCGCGAGAAGCGGTGCCACGACACCAAACTGTTCGGTGGATATGGTCGGCTCGTCGGTCTCGTCCTGCCGAATGGGTGCCGCGACCGCCTCGACAATCGCGTCGGCTACGGGCTCGGCTTCCGGTTGCCCTGAGTCCGCCGCCTCGGCTTCCACAGGTGCGCCGTCCTCGCGCTCTTCATCGATCAAAAGCGCTTCACGCGTTTGCGCGGCGGCGCTTCGAATGTGCCCCAGCTGACTCAGATCGATATCGATCTTGACGGGCTGGCGTGCGGCGTCCCATGAAAGCCATGCCACAATCTCGTCATCGATAATCTTGGCCAGATATTTGGGGACCTTTTCTTCCTTAAGGGGATGGGCGGGGTCCAGCGCCAGGCGCAGGCGTTGGTCGCAGGCGCGCATCATTTCACCGAGCTTGCTGCTCTTTTGCCTACTGCCATGGATACGCATGCATTCCCAAAAGCCGTTTTGGCAACGGTAGACATGGATAGGATCCAGGCGGTATTCGCAGTCCTCGTGGCGCTCGGGCGCAAAGAATACGGCCGAGGCAAACATGGTGTAGGGCATGGCCGTCTCCTCCCCAAATAAACTCGCCACGATGCCGGTCTTTCGGTGCGTGTCATAGTAGCGCGCCATGCGGACATACACGGCGCATGCCACGTGGCGCAGATCGCGGTGGTGGCTGCGGTCGAGCCGCGAGTTACTTAGGTTGTACGTGGAGAGGGCGTTGATGGCGGCCATGAGTCGCTCCTCGCGCACCTCATCGGGCGGAAGGGGGAGCGTGGGCTCGGAGGTTTTGCGACGCTTGGGGGTCTGGCCGGACGGCGCCGGTGCTGGTACAAGGTCTCGTGCCGCGCGCCGCAGCTCGATAAGGGCGTTATCGAACATGACGGTTTTAGAATCACGAAGCAGCTTGGGGTCAAGCCCGTGGAACACGGCGTAGTCCTGCAACCACACGCGTGCAAACCGGTCGATGTCGGGCTCGAAGGCGCGGTAGGCATCCCAAAAGGCCTTGATCTTGTTAAAACCATCGAGCGGGTCATCTACGCCAATGCCGCAAATCAGCTCATAGAGATACAGAAAGGCGAAGGACGTAGACGTTTCCTCGACGGTTCCGCGGCGCACTTGGGCACGCCAGGTAAAGTAGCCGCGCAACTGCCGGTCGCTCATGGCGTTGTAGGTGGGAAAGTACGACTTAAAGGTGCCGTTGTAGGGGCAGTCGTCCTCAAAGTCGGCCATCAGCAGGCCTTGGCGGTAGAAAAGCTCGGCTTCCGAAAGCCAACGGCCCGCGCCGCCCTTGGGGTCTTCTTGCCAACGCGATATCTCACGCATCTTGCGGTACTGGTCGGGGAGGAAGTTCTGCATCTGTCGGCCGGTCTTGAGAATCGGCTCGTCTGCGTAGACCTCATGTGAGAAGCGAGCGGACTGATGGGTCCGGGCCTCGGCCATAATGCGCTCGATGAGCATCTTGATGTCCTGGTCGGCCACCGCTTCTCCTCTCCTAACGCAGCTTCGGTGACCTCATATCATAGCACAGCATCAAACAGATGTTCGAGATACCGCTGTGTAGATAGATTTAGAACAAGAGGGCGTAGATGACCGCCACGACGACGGAGGGGAGCATGTTGGCCGTGCGGAAGGTCTGAGGTCGAATAAGGTTAACGCCAACACAGAAGATGAGCATGGAGCCCACAAGCGAAAGGCTGTCGAGGGCTGCCGTAGTCATGATGGGGGAGAGTGCGCCGGCAAACAGCGTGATTGTCCCCTGGAACACAGCGACGGGCAGGGCGGAGAAAATGCAGCCGCGGCCAAGCGACGCCGTCATGGTGCAGACGATGATGCAGTCCAGCGCGCCCTTGAGGGCAAGCGTGGACCAGTCGCCGAGCAGGCCGTCCTGGATCGATCCCACAATGGCCATGGCGCCGATACACACGGTGAGTGAAGTCGAGACAAAAGCGTTGGTGAACTCGTTATCGCCCTCGCTGCCGGTTTTGCGCTTGAGCCATTCGCCAAGGTTCTCAATGGCGGCCTCCAAGTTGATGGCCTCGCCGATGAGCGAGCCGAGGGCGAACGAGACAATGAGCATGGTGGTACCAGTGGTCGCCAGCGCCTTCCCATCGATAAGGAGCATCTTTTGCATGGTGCCGCCAAGGCCGATAAACAGGACGCACAGCCCCGATGCTTTCATGAGCGTGTCTTGAATGCGCGGTGTAATGAAGCGGCCGCCCGCTAATCCCAAAAGACCGCCCGCAACTAAAAGCACAACGTTGATGATTGTTCCCAAGCCCGGCATGAGCCCTCCTGTATTGATGCCAACGTGGCAATCGTAGCAGAACGAAATGCGAGGCACATCGCGACTCATCTAATACGTTATATAAGTGGTATTAGGAATGGTGCGCAGCATTTAAGCCTCAGGTGGTTGTCGGGACATAGGGATAGTAGTCAAAGCGCAACGTCATAAGCCGCTGTGGGGATTCAATAGCCGCGGCGATGATATTGGCATCGCGGGCACGATCAAACCCTACGAGTTCGATCTGATACGAGACGTCTTGCATAATGTCCAGACGTCGCCAGGCTAGGAGTGTGTCGCCATCGAATTCCAAGGTCTTGCCTCCGTCTGGGGCAACGGCGTATAGACGCAGTTTAGCGGTGGTTACAGGGTCGACAACCGTGACCTTTTTAATTTCGTTTCGAGTATTCTTGGCGCCCAACAAGGTGAGCAGTGTTGGGGCCACGACCTCGCCCGATGGCAAAAAGACGACTTCGATGGATTCGGGAAATGCGATGATGGCCGACTTGCGGACGGGCTGATTGGCGGCGGCAACTTCGATGTCCGCAGCGTCGATGACCTCTGTGTGGTCGAGCGCGGCAAGCACGCAGCAGTTACCCTCATCAATTTCTTGAGGATCAGCAAGCCCCAGGCTGTCCGCGAGCTCGGGGTCGTTTGGAACGGCAGCGGGCTCATTCGATGCTTCGAAAGAAGCTGGGACGCTGTTTGTCGGCGACGGCGTGTCGCCCGCACCTGCTTCTTTGTCCGCGCTCTCTTCTTGTATGGTTGCATTGATGGGTTCGTCGTTTGAGGGGAGCGTCTTGGCGTCAAGCGCGGAGGGGAGAATTCCGATGGCTCCTGATCCGTTCCACTCCATTTCGAGAAGCGCCGGGTCGGCAAGAATGCGTTGCCTGCTTTGCGCGTGGGCATCGATTTCAATAGGGCCTGCCTCTATCCCTCGTGTAAGGCTGAGTGATCCGGCTGGCTTCTCGAAATGAGCGTCTGTGTCTTTGGTGCTGACGGCGTAGAACAGCAGGGACGCTTCTCCCGCCGCGATGGCATCGGTACCGGCTTTGGTCAGCCGCAACGATGCCGTGAATGAGAGGGTGGGCTGCGCATCATCTGCATTCGCGGCGGCGCAGCCCAGACATATACCGCCTCCTTTCTCAAAAAACGTACCGTCGAAGGCGACCTTCGCTCCGTTCGCCGAGTCATCGACCGAAGCGATGTCGATGCGCAGCTCTAAATTGCATGGATCGCCATCCGCATCGAGCACAACCGAGCGCCACGTGCAGACGGTGCACCCCGCCTGGGAGCCGTTTGCCTTGTTCGAACGCTTGATATCCACGACTATCGAGCCGTCCGTATCACGACGAAGGCATCCCGAGGTTGAGACCGCGGCCTGTGCGATCGAAAAACGCTCGCACGCAATGGTACTCGACGGATTTGGGGCGGAACTTAGGGCTGCTGGTAAGGAGTCTGCCATGACGGGAGTCGCCCAAGCGGCGACAGGCGTTCCGGTTGCGAGCGCGCCGCAAAGTGCGACGACGGGCAAAAGGTTCTTCGATGCCATGGGGTCTCCTTAGCTAATTTAGTGCGGCCTGTCCGTGTTTTGTTTCTGGCTGCGTTTGATGTGCAGACCGAGGCCGGCGGTTCCCGCGCCTGCTGCTGTGGCGCCTGCTGCCAAGAGCCAACGTCCATCGCCTGTCTGCGCCAACGGTTCTTCGCGGTCGCCGCGGTCGAGCTCCGAGAGGTCGACCGTCACTTGTGTGGCGGCCTGCGCCTGTTCTTGCTGGGCAAAGGCCATGGCTGGCCCAAACGCTAGGATGCTGACGGCGGCGGCCAGGGCGACGGCCTTATGCCGTGTGCACACCGGGCTCGACCGTCCAGGTGATCGTTGCAACCTGATCGCCTTCGCCGGTTACGTGGAAGATGTCGCGCGTGACGCGGGCGACGTTTCCGCTTGTCTTGAGCTTAATTTTGTCTGTGCCGCCGGCAATGCCCTGGTAGCCCATGTCGAAGGCTGCATTCTTGGAAAGATCGAGGCCCGTCCCCTGCATTGCGGCGCTGGCGTTCTGGAGTGCGCCGTCGGGGCCGACCTTAAAGTCGATGGAGTTCTGCGCGGTTCCGGCCTTGGCGTCGGCAGCAATGGTCCAGGTGTTCATGGCGTCGATCTTCATGTTGGTGACATGGATGCCGTAGGCCGAATGATTGTCGATGGTGGTCGCGTCTTCTGAGGGGCCCTGAAGCGTGCCGTCGGCCTTGGCGACGAAGGGAATAACCGTCGGAACTTTGAACTCAACGTTGTCGATCTCGGTCCTGACCATTACTTTCGTGGTTCCAACGCGCCCGGCCGCCATAGCTGGCGTCGGGGCAGCGCCCATTGCGAGCGCGAGCGCGAGCCCTGCGCCCACGACGAGCGCTCTGGCTCCGTTCATGTTTCTGGTGATGTCCATGGTCGTTCCTTTCTATTCGCCGCGGGCCGTCCCCGCGATGATTGGACGAATGCTGGTGAATTGCGTGCGGTGCCGCGTCGGCCGGAAAAGCTAGTTCTCGGCTTGCTCAACCCGCACCTTGACACGTGTCGGATTGCCGTGGCTGTCGAGGGTCTTGGCATCGAGTGCCTGGATCTCGATGTACGCCTCGCCTTCTTTGATGTCGCCGGCGGGGCACGTCTCGATTGTCTTGCCGGTCTCGACCACACCGGATTCGTACATGGTCTCGTCGTTTTGGATGACGCGGAATCGCTGGGGAAATTTATTGTCTTGGACGTTTTGCACGTTGACGCGCAGCTTGCCGTCCTCCTGCAGCTGAGCGACCGGCGCGACCGAAATCGTCATCATGTTGTCGCGGACGATAGCGTCGAGCTCATCTTGGATTTCCTGACGCGTTTTGCCCTCGGCCGTCGTAACCGAAGCGCCCGCCTCGGGTACGGGCTGCGACTGCCAAGCGTATAGTCCTACGGCGACAAGGGCGCAGACGATGGCCAAACAGGCAACGATGAGCTTTTTGCGACGACCCAGGCCTACAAAGTGGGGTGGCCTCTTCGCGCTCATGCGGCATCCTTGGCGGTATAGATGCGCGCAAAGGTGGACGGGTCCGCTCCAAAGAGCATGTGAAGCATCAGGCGGCGCGAGTAAGCAAGCTCGTCGAAGTCGGGAGGGAGCTCGATGTCGTGGATATGCGCGATGCGGTGGGCGAGCGCCGAGAACGACTCGGGGTCGCAGATCACATCGGTGGTAACGTGGTAGACCGTCGTATCGGGGAATGCCTCTTCGTCGAAAGGCAGGAGATGGGGATCGTCGTCGACTTCGATGGCGATGCCGTACTGGGGCCAGTAATATGCCATGGGAACCTCCCTGCTTCTTGGGCCAAAACTTCTATCGGTTTTGGCTGTCGATGCCGACCGTATCAGTCGCAACTTGACCAATTTCTGACCAAATGCTTGACGGATTGGCGTCTCAGCAGGTAAAAGGCGGCAAAAATTACTTCAACTTTTTTCGGGCGACAATCGAGCGATCGGCGACGGCGGGGCCATATGTGTCAAAAGCATCGTCTGCCGAGGAAACCTTGCCGCTCGCCGAATTGCACGAACGTAAAAATCGCCAATTATGGAGACGGTCTCGAACACGTCGACGAAACGATGCGGTAACATCTCCCTGCAAACACTGTAGTTAGCTAAAGGGGGAGTTCGCGTGTCTGCAACCATCAAACCCTTCACCGACGAGTTCGAAGAGTATGGCCGCGATGAGTCTCGCACGTCGGGCGAGGCCTCGAGCATCTCGTTTCCGACAACGGAAGACGAGGTCCGTGCCATTTTGGAAAAGCTCCATGCCGAGCGTGTCCCGGTAACGGTTCAGGGCGCCCGAACCGGCCTTGCCGCCGGTGCCGTGCCCCACGGCGGGCATATCCTCAATACTTCCCGTATGAATCGCTACTTGGGCCTTCGCCGCGATGAACAAGGTCGCTTTCTACTGCGCGTGGAGCCGGGTGTTGTGCTTTCTGAGCTGCGCAAGCAGCTGGGCAAGAAGGTGCTGCCGACTGCTGGTTGGGACCAGGCATCGCTTGAGGCCTACGAGGAGTTCCAAGAGGCCCCCGAGCAGTTCTTTCCCACCGATCCCACCGAGACGTCTGCCTGTCTGGGCGGCATGGCGGCATGTAACGCCTCTGGTGCCCGCAGCTACGCCTACGGCTCCTTGCGCCCACATATCACGGGACTCCACGTCGCGCTGCCTGATGGCGATTTGCTTGAGCTTCAGCGCGGCGAGGCTTTTGCCCAGGGCCGCCACCTGTCGCTCGTGACGGCAGCGGGCCGTACGCTCGAGCTCGATCTTCCCGGCTATACCATGCCCAAGACAAAAAATGCCTCAGGCTATTTCGTTGCGGACGAAATGGACGCCATCGACCTCTTTATCGGTGCGTGCGGCACACTCGGCGTCATTACCGAGCTCGAGATCGCCCTGCAGGCGGCGCCTGCGGTCGTTTGGGGTGTGAGCTGCTTTTTCGATAGCGAAGACAAGGCCGTGTCCTTTACCGATTCCGTGCGTCCCGTCCTGTCCCATGCGGCTGCCATCGAGTACTTCGACGCTGGCGCCCTGGATATTCTACGTCGCCAGCGCGAGCAGTCGACGGCGTTTGCCTCGCTGCCGGCGCTCGACAAAGACGCCAAGGTCTGTGTCTACGTGGAGCTCGACTGCGATGACGAGGCCCAGGCGACCGAGGAACTGTACCACCTGGGATGGGTGCTGGAGCTTGCGGGCGGCCGCGACGATGCGACATGGGTCGCGCGCACCGAGGTCGATCGCGAGTGCCAGCGATTCTTCCGCCACGCGGTGCCCGAGAGCGTCAACATGCTTATCGACGAGCGTCGCCGCACCGACCCCACCATCACCAAGCTGGGCTCGGACATGTCGGTGCCCAATGCACGCCTTGCCGATGTCGTGGCCCTCTATCGCCGCACACTGGCCGAAAGCGGGCTTGAATCTGCTGCCTGGGGGCACATCGGTAACAACCATCTGCATGTGAACATCCTGCCGCGCGATGCGCAAGACTACCGTCGCGGTGGCGAGCTGTTTGCCCAGTGGGCTGCGGAGGTAACGGCTATGGGCGGCGCCGTCTCCGCCGAACACGGCGTCGGCAAGATCAAGGCTGGCTTCTTGGAGACGATGTACGGCCACGAGGCCATGGTCGAGTCGGCGCAGCTCAAGCTCCAGCTCGATCCTGCCGGCCAGCTGGGTCGCGGCAACCTGTTTGCGGAGAAGCTCTTGGATGAACTCGTCCAGAAAGGGGGCGCGTGAATATGAGTGATTTCCATATGGTGGTGTGCGTTAAGGCCGTGCCGGGCAGCACCGAGGTCAAGATGGACCCCAAGACCAATACCATCGTGCGTGATGGCAAGCAGGCGGTCATTAACCCGTTCGATGCGAGCGCTCTGGAATGCGCGCTGGCGCTGAAGGACGACTTTATCGGCTTTGGCATGGACGTGCGCGTGACGGTGGTGTCGATGGGCATCCCCGCGACCGAGTCGCTGCTGCGCGACTGCATCGCTCGAGGTGCCGACGACGCGCTGCTGCTGACCGATCGCGCCTTTGCAGGTGCCGATACCCTGGCAACCACCTATGCCCTCAAGTGCGGCATCGAGGCGCTCGACGAGGACTTCGACCTGCTCATCTGCGGCAAGATGGCGGTGGATGGCGATACGGCCCAGATTGGCCCCGAGCTTGCCGGTGCTTTTGAGATTCCCTGTGTGACCGACGTGAGCTGCGTGCAAAGCGCGGGCTTTACGACCTGTGGTTCACTGGCGCTTGTTCACGGCTGCGATGCCGGCGAGGAGACGGTGTGTCTTGAGATGCCGTGCGTGATGACGACTGCCAAGGAGATTGGCCAGTTGCGTATGCCGAGTATTGCCGGTATTCGCGCGGCGGAGGAGGCGGACGTGCGCGTGGTCAGTGCCGCCGACGTGAACGCCGACCCCGCGCGTTGCGGTCTTGCCGGGTCGCCGACACAGGTCGTGCGCTCGTTTGTGCCCGACCGTGACCAAACGTGCGAGGACGTTGACGGAACGGCGTCCGAGCAGGCGGCAAAACTTGCCAAGATTATCGAGGGGATGGCATAGATGAGCGGACTGATTATCGATAGCGAAGCCTGTATCGGCTGCGGTCGCTGCGTTCGCGCCTGTGCCTCGGGCGGCATCGTAGTGGAAGGCGAGCGACCCAGCCGATGCGCCCGCGTAACCGACGGCTGCATCCTATGCGGTGGGTGCGTCGACGCCTGCCCTGTCAACGCTATCTCGATCGAGCGTGACGAGGCCGCCGGCGCGGTTGACCTCGATGCGTATCGAGACATTTGGGCATTCGTGCAGACCGACGAGCACAACGCCGTGGCTCCCGTGGCCTACGAGCTCATGGGCAAGGGGCGCGAGCTTGCCGATGCTCGCGGCTGCCGTCTGGTGGCACTGATCGGCATGAGCCCCGAGGGCTCGCTCAGGGATCTCGAACACCTGGTTTGTGCCGGCGCGGACGAGGTCCTGGCCTGTCGCGACGAGCGCCTGCGCCAAAACGATGCGGAGGTCTACGCCCGCTTGATCTGCGATTTGGTAGCCGAACGCAAACCCGAGGCCATCTTATACGGTGCGACCGCTTTTGGTCGCGAACTGGCACCCGGCGTTGCCGTGCGCTTGCAGACGGGCCTTACGGCCGATTGCACCGTGCTTTCGATGGATACGGAGACGGGTCTGCTGCAGCAGACGCGCCCGGCGTTTGGCGGCAACTTGATGGCCACCATCATCTGCCCCAATCACCGACCCCAGATGGCCACGGTGCGCCCCGGTATTTTTAAGGCGCCCGACTTCGACTACAGCCGTTCTGGAACGATTACCCAGGTAACGCTTTCAGAAGACGTCAAAGCTCGTGTCGAGATCTCGATTCCCGCCGAGGAGTGGGGACAGCAGGCTTCGATCGCCGATGCCGAGCGCCTGGTCGTGGTGGGTCGCGGCATTGGTTCCAAGAAGAATCTGCCCCTGATGCGAAAGCTCGCCGAGGCTCTGGGAGCCGAGCTTGGCTGCACGCGACCTGTCGTGGAGGCCGGCTGGTTGGAGTATCGCCATCAGATTGGCCAGACGGGCGTATCGGTTTCGCCCAAACTTCTCGTGAGTATCGGTGTTTCGGGCGCCATCCAGCATCTTGCCGGCATCGGTGGGGCAGAGTGCATTATCGCCATCAACGAGGACCCGGATGCCCCCATCTTTGGTGCTGCCCAGTACAAGGTTGTCGGCGATGCCGTCGAGGTCGTCGAGGAGCTACTGGCCCAGCTTGAGCGCTAGGCGCGCGCCAGCCAGTCGCGCATCTCGTCCTTTAGGCGCTCCCAGGTCGCTTGCGTGGCGGGATCGGTAAAGGGGCGCGTAATGCCAAAGGGCGCGTCGAGCAGGCGATAGATATCGCCCTGCACGCGCGCCAGCGCACGGCTTGCCGGATAGACGAGCTCAAACATAAAGCAGATGAGCCCCACCAAGAAGTCGGCGGGCTCATCGCGCTCATCGCGCGTGACGCAGCGGTGCTCGTCAAAGGCGGCCAGCGTCGGTGCCGAGAAGTGGCTGGCGAGAAATGCGTCCTCATCCACCTTAAGGATGGTCTCGACGGTGCTGTCGGCGATGGTGCGCATAATGTCGATCTTGTCACCATCGCGCACGATATCGCAGAAGCTTCGCGTGCGCACGTCGAGCTGCGCGGGTAGACGGAAATCGCTGTGATAGGCAATGCTCGCTCGGATGAGCTCATCTTCTGCCGGGTCATCGATAAAGTCGCGGATGCTCGTTACGGCGGGTGCATCGGCGGGATTCTCGCCAAAGAGGACCTCGATGCCCAGCGCCGCATGGCTCATGCTCTCGGCGTCCTTAAAGGTGTCCCAGCGTCGCAGCTGCTCAAAGCGGCCCATATCGTGTAGCAGGCCGCAAAGCCATGCCAGGTCAATATCTTCTGACGACCAGCCCTGCTCGCGCGCTACGGCATCGCATGCCTCGGCCACGTGGTACGTATGCTCGATTTTGAGCGCGATGCGTGGGTTGGTGGCGTCGTAGGCATCGGTGTAGCTTTTGAAGGCCGCGCGCGCCCGGTCTCGATCGATAGCTGTCATAATGACTTCCTAAAAAGTTGTGTCTTTCGATCCGGTGGCAATTGTAGGTGAACTCGGTTGCTGTCGGATGATGATTCTGCCGTGTCGCTACATGCGGCTCGGAGACCTTGTCAGGATGAGAAGCGTATGGTGCTCAAAATCGTTAGAACCGTCTGGCCAGTGATGCTTACCTATGTTGCAATAGGCGCGCCGTGCGGAATGATCATGGGACAGACGGGAATGGAGCCCTGGATGGTCTTTGCCCTGAGCAGCACGTTTGTGACGGGCAGCGGTCAGTTTATGATCTGCAATCTTTGGCTGGCGGGCGTACCGGCACCTTCGATTATCGCGAGCGTTGCCGCCATCTCCTCGCGTTTTGCGCTTTACTCGGCATCGATCGCGCCGCATCTGAGGGGTGCCTCGAAGCGTCAGACGCTGGCTGTTGCCGCGACACTTACCGAGGAGGCATATGGCATCTCGCTTGCCAAGTTGGTTGAAGGGGAGGATTGGGGCCCGCGCGAGTCCTTTGTGCTCAACGCGATCCTTATCGCAACATGGGGCGTTTCGTGTACGATGGGCGCTATCGTCGGCGCCGTTGTCGATGTTCCCACCGCCATTGCAGCCTTTGTCTGCACCTCGCTCTTTATCTGTCTGCTCTTTTCGCAGCGGCTGTCGCGCGGCAACGTTGTCGCGGCGGTTTCGGGTGCGGTATCCGTCTCCGTATGCAAGTTCTTGAGCCTCACGAATATTGCCGTGCCGGCAAGTGTCGTGGTCGGCATTGCCATTGCGCTGGCGTGCGATGCTGTATTTGACGGAAGAGGTGCCCGCGATGCCCGTTAACGAGTTCTTGGTTCTGTGGCTGTCGTCGTGGGCTGCTATCGCGTTCTTTCGCATCGCGCCGGCGTTCGCCTTGCGCGGGCGGACCCTGTCGCCCCGCATTACCGAGGCCCTGGGCTATATCCCGCCCGCTGCCTTTGCCGCGCTGGTCGCCAACGACTTGGTGAACCCCGGCGCGTTCGACGCGGGACTCTGGCCTGCCTTGGTTCCCTGGATTGCGGCCGCCGGCGTCGTAGCGGTGGCAATCAAGACAAAGTCGATGTTGTGGTGCTGCGTTTCGGGCATCGTGTTCTATATCGTTTTGAGCCTCGTATAGGAGCAGGACGCGTTATCGTCCCGGCCTAACGAATCGAATTTCTCACCGAGGCGGTCTGCTTCTTCTGGTACCATGGTCAAACTTTACTGTAGCAAAGCGTGACGTGGGCTTTTGTTCTGCGTCAGCGGAAATGGGGGTTTCATGGCACAGGAAGCGACCGCCAACGAGCAAAAGAAATTCAAGGTACCGCGCATCCCGGGCGACATCATGATCTATCCGATGATCGTCGGCCTTTTGCTCAATACCTTCTGCCCACAGGTCTTTGAAGTCGGCGGCTTCTTTACGGCTGCCTGCCGCGGCGGCTCCAACACCATCGTTGCCGCGATCTTGCTGTTCGTGGGCGCCGGCATCAGCTTTAAGTCCACGCCGGGCGCCATCAAGACCGGCATCGTCGTGCTGATTCCTAAGCTTGTAGTGGCAGCCGCGCTGGGTCTGGGCGTCGCGTACTTCTTTAACGATAACTTTTTAGGCCTGAGTTCGGTTTCCATCATCGGCGGCATTACGTTTTGCAACATGGCGCTCTATACGGGCATCATGGGCGAGTTCGGCGATGAGTCCGAGCAGGGCGCTGTCGGTATCCTGTTCTTTACGGCCGGCCCCGCCGTCACGATGATCATCCTTGGTGTTTCGGGTCTCGCCAACATCCCCGTCGGCACTATCATCGGATCCATCCTGCCGCTTGTTATCGGCATGGTCCTGGGCAACTTGTTCCCGTTTATCAAGAACCTGCTGGTCCCCGGCGCCAATCCCGCGATCGCTGTCATCGGTTTTCAGCTCGGTGCGTCCATGAGCCTTTCGAGCTTCATCACCGGCGGCATTTCGGGCATCCTGCTGGGCCTCATCACGCTCTTTATCGTCGGTCCCATTACCTTTGCCTTCGAGCGCCTGTGTGGCGGCAACGGCAAGGCGGCCGTTGCCTGCTCCACCATTGCCGGCACGGCCATGACCACGCCGGTCGCCCTCGCCGAGGTCGCTCCGCGCTATGCCGAGCTTGCGCCCACCGCGTATGCGCAGATCGCCACTGCCGTCATCATCACGGCAATCATGGCCCCGATTCTGACTGGCTGGGTCGATAAGAAGTTCTGCCACGGCAAAGAGGATCTGTCGGTCGAAGGCGTCGAGGCTATTGAGGAGGCTGTTGCGACCGATATCGACGGCGAGTAGTCGTCTCTTCGAATCAGTGAAACGGTGCGTGCAATTCGCGCCATCAGAGCGTCCGAACGGCATCTGTTATCCAGAGTCATTCGGACGCTCTGCTATTATTCCCTTTACCCCTGCGGAGTAAGGGGTGTTTGGTGCCCGGGCATGACTCGGGCGATTCTGGCGACTTGGATATAGAGGGGATGGGACCTAGTGGTTAAGGCACTCAAGATCGAGATATTTATGCTGTGCATGATTATTCTTATCGTACTTGCCGCACGAAGCCGTCGCTCCCTGTTCTCGAGCACCCAGCAGCTTTTGTTCAGTATGCTCGGCTACACATCTGCCGCCTATGTCTTCTTCGATATGATCTGGACGCTCTCGGACGGGGTTAACACCTCCTTGGGCATCGCTGCCAACTGGGTTTCCAACGCGGTTTCGTTTTCGCTGTTTGCCATCGCGTGCCTCATCTGGTTCATCTATTCCGAGACGATGCAGGGCTCTCGACTTCTGACCACGCGCTCCAGGGTGGTGCTCGCGACGCTTCCGACGGTGCTGGTGGTTGTGTTGGCGTTTACAAGCTACTGGACACACGCCCTGTTCTACATCGATGCACAGGGCGTATATCGTCGCGGTGCGGCTTATATGATTCAGCCTATTGTTAGCTACTGCTACGTCATATATACGTCCCTGCATGCCTTTGTCCATGCTCGAAAAGTCGAAAGCCTGCAAAAGAAGGCCATTTATCGCACTCTTGCCTTCTTTGCGGTTCCCGCTCTGGTGGGTGGTACCTTCCAGGTGGTGTTTTCGATACCGGGCCTTTGTGTCGGCATAACGCTGAGCATCCTGCTGCTCTACATCATCTGCCAGGAGCAGCTGATCTCGACCGACCCGTTGACTGGCCTTAACAATCGCAACCGTTTTGAGACCTATATGCTGTCGCTGTTCTCGGGTACTGACCAGGCCGAGGGTGTGTATCTGCTGATGATGGATGCTGACGGTTTTAAGCAGATTAACGATCACTATGGACATGTTGAGGGCGACCATGCTCTTCAGGTTGTTGCGACGGCGCTCAAGGACGTCTGCTCGCCGGCTGGTGGCTTTATCGCACGTTATGGTGGCGATGAGTTTGTGGTGCTCCAAAAGGCCGCGGCGGAACAGGACATCATAGACCTGTGTTCGGCGATTGACGACGAGCTCGCTCGTGCCGAGGTACCGTATGCATTGCGGATGTCCATCGGTTACGCGCGGTTCGGCGATAGTGTTGATACCTGGCAAGACTTACTTCGCGCTGCCGATGCAGAGCTCTATCGCGTCAAGGCCGAGAAAAAGAAAGCCGGCGTACAAATACGCTAGAAAAGGGGCATACGACCGTGTTTGGTCGTGCGCCCCTTTTGCGTTTGTGGGGGGGCCACCGGCCATAATGCCCAGGCGCGGTGCGGCAAGACGGGCGTCTGCCGCCGCGACTCGGTACGAAATCAACGAGAACCAGTGTGCTCCATTAAGCTAAAGTATGCGAATGCCCTCCCTAAAAAGGTGAGCTCGCTAGGCTTTTTTGGGTTTGTTGACGATGATGATGCCGCCGCAGACCAACAGCAGGGCAACGATGACGGTAACGGGGCTCGTGCCCGCGCCTTCGCCGAGCAGCAGCGCGCTCAGCAGCACACCAAAGACGGGGTTCATAAACCCAAAGACCGAGACGCGGCTGACGGGGTTGACGGCAAGCAGGCGCGACCACAGCGAGTAGGCGACCGCGGAGATAAGCGCCATGTAGATGATGAGCACGATGGCGGGGACAATCGCCGTGGGGGAGAGCGCGCCACCCATCAAAAAGCCGATGGCGGTGAGGACCAGGCCGCCGACTAAAAACTGCCAGCCGGCAAGCAAAACACCGTCGTGCTTGCGCGAGAAGATGCCGATCAGGCAGGTCGAAAGAGCACCCGCGACAGTGGAGGCTAGGATAAAGCCCTCGCCATCGAGCCTGAAGCCAAAGGTGCCATCTGCGCCCGAAAGGTTGACGAGCGCGACGCCGGCAAAGCCCAGCGCACAGCCAAGCACCTTGGCCGTATTGAGCTTCTCGGTGTGAAATGCCAGGGCGGCAAAGAGGATTGCGAGGAAGTTGGCGCTGGCCTCGATGATGGAGCTCGACATGGCGCTGGCGCGCGAGAGGCCCAGATAGAAAAAGAAGTACTGCCCGATAGTCTGGAAGAGCGACAAGACAAAGATGGGCTTGATGTCGCGCGCTTGCGGTATGAGAGGGCGGCGTTGGGCCGCGCTCATCCCAACGATAACCAGGGCGCCGGCAAGCGTAAAGCGTAAACCTGCAAAGAGCAGCTGCGAAGCGCTGTCGTGCGCCGGGATACCAAAGAGTGCGTAGCCGATCTTGATGCAGGGAAAGGCCGATCCCCAGAGTGCACAGCAAACAAGACAGCCCAGGATGAGTCCGGGCAGGGTGGCGAGATGCGGCTTGCGGCTTTCCATGATGTCCTTCCTACATGCGCGAAGCAAAAAAGAACCCGCCACCGGATGTGTCGGTGGCGGGTGTTGTTACCCGAAGGGATTGTACCCGATGGGAAAGGTTTAAGCGAAGTAGGCCACGCCGCTCTCAAAGATTGGCATGAACTTATCGCCGGGGACATGCTCGGGCACGTTGCGATACAGGTTGTCGCCGCGACGCTCGGCATGGCCCATCTTGCCCAGGACGCGGCCGTCGGGGCTCGTGATGCCCTCGATGGCGAGTGCGGAGCCGTTGGGGTTGACGGAAAGATCCATGCTGGGCTTGCCGTCCTCGCCCACGTACTGCGTGGCGACCTGGCCGTTGGCGATAAGCTGGGCGAGTACCTCGTCGTTGGCGACAAAGCGGCCCTCGCCGTGGCTGATGGCGACGGTGTAGGGGTCGTCCAGGCTGCACTGCGACAGCCACGGGGACAAGTTGGACGAGATGCGGGTGCGCACCAGACGGCTCTGGTGGCGACCGATGGTGTTGAACGTCAGCGTGGGCGCATCGGGCGTGGCGTCGACGATGTCGCCGTAGGGCACCAGGCCGAGCTTGATCAGGGCCTGGAAGCCGTTGCAGATGCCCAGCATCAGGCCATCGCGGGCCTTGAGCAGGTCGCGGACTGCCTCGGTGACCTCGGGAGCGCGGAAGAACGCCGTGATGAACTTGGCGGAGCCGTCGGGCTCGTCGCCGCCCGAGAAGCCGCCGGGGATCATGACGATCTGGCTTGCGCGGATGCGGCGGGCAAGCTCGTGGGTGCTCTCGGCGACGGCCTCGGGCGTGAGGTTGTTGATCACGAAGGTGTCGGCTTCGGCGCCGGCGGCGCGGAAGGCACGGGCGCTATCGTACTCGCAGTTGTTGCCGGGGAACACGGGGATAACCACGCGCGGGCGGGCGATCTTGGCGCCGCCGTACACGTGGATGTCCTTGGCGCGGAAGTCGATGGTCTCGACCTCGGGGGTCTCGCCGGCGCTGCGGTAGGCAAAGACGCCCTCGATGCCGCTCTCCCAGGCCTCCTGGAGCTCGGAGAGCTCGATGACTTCGGAGCCGGTGTCGATGACATAGCCCTCGACGGTGGTGCCCAGGGGCTCGACGACAACGCCGTCGGCGACCTCGGGCAGCTCGGCATCCTCGGCGAGCTCGACGATAAAGCTGCCGTAGAGCGGGGTGAAGAGGCTCTCCACGTCTACATCCTCGGCAAGCTCGATACCGATCTGGTTACCGACGCACATCTTAAAGAGGCTCTCGGCGCCGCAGCCGTAGCCGGGCGTGGAGATGGCCAGGGCGTTGCCGGTAGCAGTGAGCGCCTCGACGGCGTCAAACGCGGCGAGCAGCTGCTGAGCATCGGGGCGGTAGTCCTCGCCATAGGTGGCGGGGGCGATGCGGACGACGCGGTGCGTGAGGCCCTTGAACTCGGGCGAGACGGCGCGGGCGGCCTTGCCCACGGCGACGGCGAAGCTGATCAGGGTCGGCGGAACGTTGAGCTCGCCGGCCTCGTCCTCAAACGAACCGCTCATGGAGTCCTTGCCGCCGATGGCGCCGGCACCCAGGTCGACCTGGGCCATAAGGGCACCCAGGATGGCGGCCATGGGCTTGCCCCAGCGCTCTGCCTCGGTGCGCAGGCGCTCGAAGTACTCCTGGAAGGAGAGGTAGGCGCGCTTGTGCTCAAAGCCGGCGGCAACGAGCTTGGCGATGGACTCGACCACGGACAGGTAGGCGCCCGCAAACTGGTCGGCTTCCATCAGATAGGGGTTGAAGCCCCATGCCATAGCACTCGCCGTGGTGGTCTCGCCGTCCACGGGGAACTTGGCGACCATGGCCGAGCTGGGGGTGAGCTGCGTCTTGCCGCCAAAGGGCATGAGCACGGTCGCGGCGCCGATGGTGGAGTCGAAGCGCTCGGAAAGGCCCTTGTTGGAAGCGACGTTGAGGTCGGTGACAAGCGAGGTCATGCGCTCGGCGAGCGTGGTGCCGGCCCAGCTGGGCTGCCACACGCTACGGGCGCACACGTGGGCGACCTGGTGCTTGGGTGCGCCGTTGGAGTTGAGGAACTCGCGGGACAGGTCGACGATGGCGACGCCGTTCCAGGCCATGCGCATGCGCGGCTCGGCGGTAACCTCGGCGATAACGGTCGCCTCGAGGTTCTCCTCAGCGGCGTAGCCCATGAACTCCTCGACGTCACCGTCGGCGACGGCACAGGCCATGCGCTCCTGGGACTCAGAGATAGCGAGCTCGGTGCCGTCCAGGCCGTCGTACTTCTTGGTCACGGTATCAAGGTCGACATACAGGCCGTCGGCAAGCTCGCCCACGGCGACCGAGACGCCGCCGGCGCCAAAGTCGTTGCAGCGCTTGATCAGACGGCAGGCGTCGCCGCGGCGGAACAGGCGCTGCAGCTTGCGCTCGACAGGGGCGTTGCCCTTCTGGACCTCGGCACCCGAGGTCTCGATGGACTCGGTGTTCTGGGTCTTGGAGGAGCCAGTGGCGCCACCGATGCCATCGCGGCCGGTGCGGCCGCCCAGCAGGATGATCTTGTCGGTGGGGGCGGGGCACTCGCGACGAACGTGGTTTTCCGGGGTAGCGCCCACGACGGCGCCAACCTCCATGCGCTTGGCCACGTAACCGGGGTGATAGAGTTCGTTGACCTGACCGGTGGCAAGGCCGATCTGGTTGCCGTAGCTGGAGTAGCCGGCGGCGGCAGTGGTCACGAGCTTGCGCTGCGGCAGCTTGCCCTCGAGCGTCTCGGAAACCGGGACGGTGGGGTCGCCGGCGCCGGTGACGCGCATGGCCTGGTACACATAGCTGCGGCCCGAGAGCGGGTCGCGGATGGCGCCGCCCACGCAGGTGGCGGCACCGCCGAAGGGCTCGATCTCGGTCGGGTGGTTGTGGGTCTCGTTCTTAAAGAGGAACAGCCAGTCCTGGTCCTCGCCATCGACATCGACCTTCACCTTGACGGTGCAGGCGTTGATCTCCTCGGACTCGTCGACATCGGTCATGACGCCGGTCTTCTTGAGGTACTTGGCGCCGATGGTGCCCATGTCCATGAGGCAGACGGGCTTGGCGTCGCGACCGAGTTCGTGGCGCATCTCCATGTAGCGGTCGAAGGCCTGCTGCACCACGGCGTCGTCGATCGTCACGTCGTCCAGGACGGTGCCGAAGGTGGTGTGGCGGCAGTGGTCGGACCAGTAGGTGTCGATCACACGGATCTCGGTGATGGTGGGGTCGCGGTCCTCATCGCGGAAGTACTGCTGGCAGAAGGCGATGTCCGCCTCGTCCATGGCAAGGCCGCGCTCGGAAATAAAGGCGGCAAGGCCGGCTTCGTCGAGCTCGCGGAAACCGTCGAGTACCTCGACGGGCTGGGGCTCGGGGGTCTCCATGTACAGCGTCTCGGGCAGGTCGAGCGAGGCGATGCGCGCCTCGACGGGGTTCACCACGTAGTGCTTGATGGCATCGATGGCGGCCTCGTCCAGAGCGCCCGAGATCATATAGACCTTGGCGGAGCGCACGGCGGGGCGCTCGCCCTGGCTGATGAGCTGCACGCACTCGCTGGCGGAGTCGGCGCGCTGGTCAAACTGGCCAGGCAGGAATTCGACGGCAAAGACGGCGCCATCGCTTGCGGGGAGCTCGTCGTAGGTCACATCGACCTGGGGCTCGCTAAAGACGGTCGGCACGCAGGAGCGGAAAAGCTCCTCGTCGATGCCCTCGACGTCGTAGCGGTTGATGATCCTCAGGGCCTCGATGCCCTTGATGCCGAGAATTTCGGTCAGCTCGCCCTTGAGCTGCTGAGCCTCGACGTCGAACCCGGGTTTCTTCTCCACGTAGATACGAGAGACCATTGGTTCCTGCCTTCCTGATCGGTTGGGCGTACGGTACGGTATGCGGCAGCGGTCGGTTTGCGGGGTCTGCCCTGCGGTCGCCTTGAGCCACATGTTTGTAAACCTCACTATGATACGACAGCTCGCGGCGCGGTGAGGACGGCGAGGGTGCTACAGTGAAGCGCAAACAAGAGAAAGGCATCACATGGCATTCGTTTCTCTCGCCATCATCGCACTCGTGGCCTTTGCGAGTCCTTTTATCGCCTCGGCGATTCCCGGAAAACCCGTTCCCGAGACGGTCTTTTTGCTCGTGCTCGGCGCGGTGCTGGGACCCCATATGCTCGGCGTCATCCATGTAGATGCTGAGGTCTCGCTTGTGTCCGAGCTGGGCCTGGCCTTTTTGTTCCTGCTTGCCGGCTTTGAGATCGACCCCAAGAGCATCACGGGCGTCGAGGGGCGCTACGGCTTGGCGACGTGGGTCGTCACGTTTGGTATCGCCTGGCTTGCCGTGCGCTTTACCCCGTGGTTCTCAGTCAGTCATTTCGACGGTATCGCCGTGACGCTTGCCCTCACTTCGACGGCGCTCGGTACGCTCGTGCCCATTATGCGTGAGCGCTCGCTCACCGGCACGCGCGTGGGCGACTCGATTCTCGCGTATGGCACTTGGGGCGAGCTCGGTCCCGTGCTCGCCATGTCGGTGCTGTTGTCTGCCCGCACTGGCATCCAAACGCTCGTTATCCTTGGCTTGTTTGCGGTGGTTTGCGTGTTGCTTGCCGTGGTCCCGAGCCGCTCCAAGCGCGTCGGCAGCCGTTTCTTTGCGTTTGTCGAGGAGCGCGCCGATACCACGTCGCAGACCTTCGTGCGCCTGACGGTGCTCATCCTGGTCACACTCGTGGCGTTCTCGGCCGTCTTTGATCTCGACATCGTGTTGGGTTCTTTTGCCGCCGGCTTTGTCCTGCGCTATATCATCCCCGAGGGCAACCATACGCTCGAGACCAAGCTCGACGGTCTGGCCTACGGCTTTTTGATTCCGGTGTTCTTTACCGTATCGGGCGCAAAGATCGACCTGACGGCCGTGGCTTCGCGCCCGGGCTTGCTCGTGGGCTTTATCGTGGCGTTGCTGATTATTCGTGCCGTGCCGATCCTTGTCTCTATGAGCATTTGTCCTGCGACGCGCGATGTGTCGGCGTATGGCCGCATTACCGTGGCCCTGTACTGCACCACGGCGCTGCCGATCATCGTTGCCGTGACGAGCGTTGCCGTCAACGCGGGCGCGCTGTCGCAAGACATCGCGTCGGTTATGGTTGCCGCCGGCGCCATCACGGTGTTCTTGATGCCATTGCTCGCGCAGCTCTTCTACCGCGTGGTGGATGCTGCGCCGGTCGCCGCCGTGGCAGAAGTTGCCGAGCATCCATCCGATGCGCTCGACATCCTGCGCGCTCATCACGATTTGGCGAGTCTGCTCGCACGAGAGCACGAGCTGCTGACTTCGCATGGCCATGGTCGCGTATTCGAGGGCCTGCCTACGCTCGATACGATTGCCGAGCGTCTTTCCGCCGAGGCGGCGAGCGGCCACATCGATGCCCGCATCGTGGACGCGGCGCACCTGCTTGCCGATAAGACTTATGGTGATGAGATCGACACGTCCGAGCTGACTCCGCATGAGCGTCGCCGCCTGGAGCGCGCCAAGCTCGCCGTGCGCGAATACCGCCGCCGCATGCTGGAGCTCTATGCACGCGATGAGGCCCAGGACGACGACGGCAAGTAGTCGATACTCTCTCGAGGAAGCCGCGTCCCGCTTTGAAGGCCCGGAACGGGATGTGGTTTCCGAAACGGGGGCCGTTGGGAAACTGTGTCCCGGAATGGGCGCTCAGAGTGGGATGCAGTTTCCGCGAGAGACCCGTTGCGGAAACGGTATCCCAGAATCGGCGTTCAAAGCGGGACGCAGTTTCCGCAAGGAGGTCCTGGGGAAACCGTGCCCCGTTCTGATCCGAAATACTGGGACATAGTTTCCCTTTCATAACAGAAGAAGGCGCGCTGCCTGCAGTTGATGCAGACGGCGCGCCTTTTTGGTTGAGCTATGTTGAGGCTTGAAGCCAAAGCTTGTGGCTCCCTAGGAGCGGGCGGCTCCGTCGACGGGGAGCACGGCGCCCGTGACGTAGGAGGACATGTCGCTCGCCAGGAAAACAAAGGCGTTGGCGACATCCTCGGGCTCGCCCATGCGACCCAGCGGAATGGTGGCGACGATGGGCTTAATAACCTCTTCGGGCAGGTTGGCGACCATATCGGTTTTGGTTACGCCAGGTGCGACAGCATTGACGCGAATACCCATGGGGGCGAGCTCGCGCGAGAGCGACTGGACCATGCCGTTGACGGCAAACTTGGACGTGGGGTAACCGACGCCAGAGGGCTGACCGTACTTGGCGACCATTGAGCTCGTGGTGGTGATGGTGCCGCCGTGGCCAGCCTCGGTCATAATCTTAGCGGCTGCCCGGTGGCCGTTAAAGACGGCGACGACGTTGAGGTCCATAACTTTGGCGAACTCCTCGGCCGTGTAGTCCAAGAGGGGTGAACGCTGGGAAATACCGGCATTGTTGACGACCGTGTCCAAGCCGCCCATGTCGGCTGCAGCCTGGGTAAAGGCCTCAGTCACGGCTTCGAGTGAGGTGAGGTCGCAGGAGCGGCCCCAGACCTTGGCGTCGGGATAGGCGGCTGTCAGCTTCTCAACGGCCGCATCGGCGGTCTCTTGACGCGAGCCAAAGACGGTGACGGCGGCGCCCTCCTCGATAAAACGGCAGGCGATGGCATAGCCGATGCCGCGCGTGCCTCCGGTGATGATTGCTTTCTTACCCTCGAGCAACATGGTGCCTCCATTCTTCGGGGGTGGACATACGCAGCACAGCATAACGGCGCGCAAAATCAACTTCGTTCGCATATCGGTAAACGGCACCCTCGGTTGTCAGCGAATGGCCAAGTTGTTCAAACTTTTGCTTGATGAACGTCAAACAAAGGGGCTCCCATCCAAACGGACGGGAGCCCCTCAGGTGCTATGTTGTGTGCCAAGGACTGGACTAGTTGGCCATGACGCCTTCGGTCCAGGCCTCAACGTCCTCGATGCGCAGGACGTTGGCGACCTCGGCCACGCAGTCGACGCTGGCAAGCTCGGCGGCGGCAGCCTGGACGTCCTTCTCGAGCGCGCGGTGCGTCAGGAAGATGACCGAGCAGGCATCACTGACGCCCGATTTGCCGTCCTCGACCTGGTTGATGAGCGAGATCGAGATGTTGTGCTTGGCAAAGATGTCGACCGTCTCGGACAGGGCGCCCACGCGGTCGGCGACCTTCAGGCGCACATAGTACTTGGTCTGGAGCTCGTCCATGGGCTTAAAGGCGAGGTTGTGGCCATAGGGCTCAATCTCGGGCAGCGGAGCCACGCCGCGGCTGATCTGCTCGGAGAGCGACAGGATGTCGCCCACGACGGCACTCGCGGTGGGGAAGGAGCCTGCGCCGGCACCGTAGAACATGGTCTCGCCCACGGCGTCGCCTACCACGTAGACAGCGTTCATGGCGCCGTTGACCTTGGCAAGCATGTGGTCGGCGGGGATCAGCGTGGGGTGCACGCGGACGTCGACGCCGGCGTCGGTGTTGCGTGCGATGCCCAGCAGCTTGATGGTGTAGCCGAGCTCGCGGGCCTGGGCAATGTCCTCGGCGCCGATGGTACGGATACCCTGCTGATAGACATCGTCGGTGGTCACACGGGTGCCAAAGCCGATGGAAGCGAGGATTGCCGTCTTGCTGGCGGCGTCGAAGCCGTCGACGTCGGCGGACGGGTCGGCCTCGGCATAGCCCTTTGCCTGGGCGTCGGCGAGCACGTCAGCGTAATCGGCGCCCTCGGCGTCCATGCGCGACAGGATGTAGTTGGTGGTGCCGTTAAGGATACCGGCGATGGTCAGGATCTTGTTGCCCACCAGGTCGTGCTCGAGCGTGCTGACAATGGGGATGCCACCGCCGCAGCTGGCCTCGCACTTAATCTGCACGCCGCACGCGCGCGCCTTCTCGGCGAGCGTCTCGACATGACGGCCCAGCAGGGCCTTGTTGGCAGAGACGACGTGCTTGCCGTTCTCGAAGGCGGTGGTGAATATCTCGGTTGCGGGATGCTCGCCGCCGATCAGCTCGACGACGATGTCGACGGCGGGGTCTGTGACGACGTCGTGCCAGTCACTCGTAAAGGCCTCGCGCTCAATGCCTGCCGCCTCGGCCTGCTCCCAAGCAAGCGCGCAGGCGCGGGTCAGCTTAAGGTCGATGCCGTAGGCTGCCAGGTACTCATCGTGGTGGCTCTTGATCAGACGGGCCACGCCGCCGCCGACGGTTCCCAGACCGATCAGACCGACGTTCACGGTGCGCAGGGGTTCGCTCATAGATAGCTCCTTCGTGCATCTTATGGATGGATTAACCACTTAAAGGTTGAGTGCATTCTAGCGTGAACAGAGGGCGCGTGCTCGCCAGGCAACAGGAGTCGCACAAAACGGCACCCCCGAAACGCTGCGGAAACATTGGAAACATGCTCGCTACATACGACCTACAGCCTATGTGATTCAGGACGGCAAGTACATCGCCGCCTAAGTGCGCATAAAGCGCGACCGGTGAGGCTGTTTTATTCAGGGCAGGGACGCCTGTAACAGAACGGAAACATTACTTTCACACAATAAAGTGGCATTACTGCATAAAGTAATAGAAATACGCAGAATTATGGATAAATGGACAAATCCAAAGAAAAGTTGAAATAATCGCAACTTTCCTTAACTAAAGCGTCTAGTATTTTGCGAACGCCGAACACGGCGAAGGATGGCCTGTCGGGTAACCGAAACCCGACGAGATTTGAGAGGAGAGCCGCATGTCGAGCCTCACCGGTAAGTCATTGAACCCTGTTATGAATCGCAGGAGCGTTATCGCGAGCGCAGCAGGTCTGGGGGCGATGTCCATTCTAGCTGGTTGCTCCTCCAACGGCGGCGACAGCGGTTCCGCTTCAAGCGACGCTTCGTTTAAGATCGGTACCATCGGCCCGCTGACCGGCGCCAACGCGTCCTACGGCAAGTCCGTTACCCAGGGTGTCGAGCTTGGCTGCAAGGATTTCTCGACCAAGGAGCTGCCGCTTGCCAGCAAGGCCGAGGATGACCAGGCCGACGGCGAGAAGGCCGTCAACGCCTTCAACACCCTGCTCGACTGGGGCATGCAGGCCCTCGTCGGCCCGACCACCACGGGTGCGTCGGTTGCCGTTGCCGCCGAGTGCGGTAACGACCCCAAGACGTTCATGATCACCCCGTCCGCGTCCTCCGAGGACGTCACCGACGGCAAGGATTGCGTCTTCCAGGTTTGCTTCACCGACCCCAACCAGGGTGTCAACGCTGCCAAGTTCCTGGCGCAGAAGTATGCGGACGAGAAGTTCGTGCTGTTCTATAACTCCGGCGACGCCTATTCTTCGGGCATCGCAGATTCCTTTAAGGCCCAGGCCGCTGAGTCCAAGCTCGAGATTGTTGACGAGGAGACCTTTAAGGACGACTCCGCCACGAGCTTTACCAACCAGCTGACCAAGGCCAAGCAGGCCGGCGCCACCATGATCTTTGCGCCGATCTACTACACGCCGGCGTCCGTCCTGCTCAAGAACGCCAAGGACATGGGCTACGACGTCAAGATGATGGGCTGCGACGGCATGGACGGCATCCTGGGCGTTGAGGGCTTCGATACCTCTCTTGCTGAGGGTCTGCTGCTCATGACCCCGTTCTCCGCCGACGACGAGAAGAACGCCGACTTCGTTAACGCTTACAAGGATAAGTACGGCGATACCCCCGACCAGTTTGCCGCCGACGCCTACGACGGCGTGCACGCGGTGGCCGAGGCCGTCAAGGAGGCCGGTCTTGGTGTCGACGCCGATCCGACCGAGGCTGCCGAGAAGCTGTCCAAGGCTATGCTCAAGATTACCGTTGACGGTCTGACCGGCAAGCTCACCTGGAACGATAAGGGCCAGGTCCAGAAGGAGCCCACGGCGTACGTCATCACCGACGGCAAGTACGTACAGGCCTAATTGGCCGCCTTACATAGAGCGGTTTTGATCCCAAGCAGGGGAGGTTTTGGCCTTCCCTGCTTGCTTGGTATCTAGGGACAGTGTAACGTCCCTGTTTCATACATTAACTGGAAACCTATTCGAAAGGGGGATGTGGAACATGACGGTCTTTATCCAATACCTGGTCAACGGCCTGTCCATGGGCAGCGTCTACGCCATCATCGCGTTGGGCTACACCATGGTCTACGGTATCGCCAAGATGCTCAACTTCGCTCACGGCGATGTCATCATGGTCGGTGCCTATGTCTCGTTCTGCGCCACGTCGTATCTCGGCCTCCCGGGCTGGGCATCTGTAGTTCTCTCTTGTGTGGTCTGCACGGTTCTCGGTGTTCTCATTGAGGGTCTGGCCTATAAGCCGCTGCGCCAAGCAGGCCCGCTGGCCGTTCTGATCACGGCCATCGGCGTGTCTTACTTCCTGCAGAACGCCGCGCAGCTTCTGTGGGGCGCCACGCCCAAGAACTTTACTTCGCTCGTCACCTTCCCGGTGCCGGAGTTCTTGGCCAAGTTTAACGTAAGCGCCGTCTCGCTCGTCACCATCGTCGCCTGCTTGGTTATCATGGCCGGCCTGATGTTCTTTACAGGTAAGACCAAGATGGGCAAGGCCATGCGCGCCGTGTCCGAGGACAAGGCCGCCGCTCAGCTCATGGGCATCAACGTCAACCGCACCATCTCGATGACGTTTGCCATCGGCTCCGCCCTTGCCGCCATCGCCGGCGTGCTCCTGTGCTCCTACTCGCCGGTCCTGCAGCCCACCACGGGCGCCATGCCTGGCATCAAGGCCTTCGACGCTGCCGTTTTCGGCGGCATCGGCTCCATCCCCGGTGCCTTTGTCGGCGGCATTCTCATCGGCATCATCGAGGCGATGGCGCAGGCTTACATTTCCACGAGCCTTGCCAACTCCATCGTCTTTGGTGTTTTGATCATCGTCCTGCTCGTCAAGCCTGCCGGCCTCTTGGGCAAGTACGTCCCCGAGAAGGTGTAGGTGAGCGTTATGAAGTTTCTTAAAGACAAGCAGACGCGTCACGACTTTGTCACGTACGCCATGTGCGTTGTGGCGTTCGCCATCGTGTTCTTTATGCAGTCCAACCACATGATCCCGCGCATGATCGCCGGTCAGCTGGTTCCCATCACGGCCTATATCGTCATGGCCATCTCCCTTAACCTCGTCGTCGGCATCGCGGGCGACTTGTCGCTGGGCCACGCGGGCTTTATGAGCGTCGGTGCCTATACGGGCATCGTCACTGCCGTCGCGCTGGAGAGCACCGTTCCGTCCGATCCGATGCGTCTGATCATCAGCATTGTGGTCGGCGCTATCGCCGCTGCCATCTTGGGCTTCTTGATCGGTATCCCGGTCCTGCGCCTGAGCGGCGACTATCTGGCCATTGTGACCCTGGCTTTTGGCGAGATCATCAAAGAGGTCGTCACCTGCCTCATTGTGGGCGTCGATTCCCGCGGCCTGCATGTGATCTTTAACATCACGGGCAACTCTACGATCGACGACCTGCACCTGCTCGAGGACGGCACCGCCATCATCAAGGGCGCGCAGGGCGCATCGGGCGTGTCGACCTATTCGACCTTCCTTGCCGGCGCAATCCTGGTTATGGTCGCGCTCGTGATTGTGCTCAACCTGGTTCGCAGCCGTACCGGTCGTGCCATTATTGCCGTGCGCGACAACAAGATCGCTGCCGAGTCCGTGGGCATCTCCGTCACCCAGTACCGCATGATCGCCTTCGTGGTTTCCGCTGCCCTCGCCGGTGCTGCCGGAGCCCTGTTCGGCGGTAACTTCTCGCAGCTTTCCGCCACTAAGTTCGACTTCAATACGTCCATCCTCATTCTGGTGTTCGTGGTCCTGGGCGGCCTGGGCAACATGCGCGGCTCCGTTATCGCCGCGGCGCTGCTCACGGTGCTCCCCGAGCTGCTCCGTCAGTTCTCGGACTACCGCATGCTCATCTACGCCATCGTGTTGATTCTGGTCATGGTCTTTACTAACAACCCACAGCTCAAGGCGTTCTTCGCACGCATTAAGGACCGCTTTGCTTCCAAGAAGGAGGTGGCAGCCGATGCCCAGTAAGTTTGAGTTCAACAAGGGCAAGATGGTCCCGTATCCTTCTGGCGCCATCGTTCCCGACCGCGACTTGGGCCAGCGCCCGGCGCTCGAGTGCATCCACCTGGGCATTGAATTCGGCGGCCTTAAGGCAGTCGATGACTTTAGCCTGACCATCGGCAAGACTGAGATCGCCGGTCTCATCGGCCCCAACGGTGCCGGCAAGACCACGGTCTTCAACCTGCTCACCAAGGTGTACCAGCCTACGCACGGCACCATCCTGCTCGACGGTGAGGACACTTCGGGCAAGTCGGTCTACCAGGTCAACCGCATGGGTATTGCCCGTACGTTCCAGAACATCCGCCTGTTCAATACCATGACGGTGGAGGACAACGTTAAGGTCGGCCTGCACAATCAGGAGCGCTACTCCGGTTTTGAGGGCGTGCTGCGCCTGCCGACGTATTGGAAGCACGAGAAGGCCGCCCACGAGCGCGCCATGGAGCTGCTGTCCATTTTTGACATGGAGCACCTGGCAAATGAACAGGCCGGCTCGCTTCCTTACGGCGCTCAGCGTCGTCTGGAAATCGTCCGCGCGCTTGCCACCAACCCCAAGCTGCTGTTGCTCGACGAACCTGCCGCCGGCATGAACCCGTCCGAGACCGCAGAGCTCATGGCGAACATCGTCAAGATTCGCGACACCTTCGGCATCGCCATCATGCTTATCGAGCATGATATGTCGCTCGTTATGAACATCTGCGAGGGCATCTGCGTGCTTAACTTTGGTAAGGTCATCGCCAAGGGCACGGCAGAGGAAATCCAGAACAACGACGCCGTTATCGAGGCGTATCTGGGTAAGCAGGATAAGGGGGAGAACTAAATGGCAGAGCCGATGCTTTCCGTCTACAACATCAACGTCTGGTACGGCGCTATCCACGCCATCAAGGACATCTCCTTTAACGTTAACGAGGGTGAGATCGTGGCCTTGATTGGTGCCAACGGTGCCGGCAAGTCCACAACGCTCAAGACCGTCTCGGGCCTGCTGCGCTCCAAGACCGGCTCCATCAAGTTTATGGGCGAGGACATTACCCATACGCCCGCTGATAAGCTGGTTGGTAAGGGCCTGGCTCAGGTTCCCGAGGGTCGTCGCGCCTTTTTGCAGATGACGGTCGAGGAGAACCTGGAGATGGGTGCCTATACACAGCCCAAGTCCACGGTGGCTCCGGGCCTGGAGCGCGTCTACGAGCAGTTCCCGCGCCTGAAGGAACGTCGTCGCCAGGTCGCCGGCACCCTTTCGGGCGGCGAGCAGCAGATGCTCGTTATGGGGCGCGCCCTTATGAGTAACCCCAAACTGCTTATGCTCGACGAACCTTCCATGGGTCTGGCACCGATTCTGATCGAACAGATCTTCCAGATTGTCGAGGACCTGCACAAGGCCGGCACCACGGTGCTTCTGGTTGAGCAAAACGCGCAGATGGCGCTTTCCATCGCCACGCGCGGCTACGTGCTCGAGACCGGCAAGATCACCATGACCGGTACCGGCCAAGAGCTCCTGCACGACGATAACGTCCGCAAAGCCTACCTCGGAGGCTAACCCACCTAACAAAAGGGGCGCTGACTATCTCAGTCAGCGCCCCTTTTTAGTTGCGGTGAAATAGGGACTGAATACGGGCTCCAGAGGCCAAAAGAGTCCCTATTCCACCGCAACTTCATGGGGATGTGTGACAATGCCCGTCGGAAAACATCTGCTGTCTTTGGGGGTCTATCTATGCTGTACGAGTTTTGTGCCGAGAACTTTGAGCGGGTGCCGGCGGCTATCGATGCCGGTGCAAGGCGCGTCGAGCTGTGCGACAACCTTGCCGTCGGTGGTACCACGCCCTCGGCTGGCGTTATCAGCGCTACGGTCGGCTATGCTCACGAGCATGACGCGCGAGTGATGTGCATGATTCGCCCGCGTGGCGGTGACTTTCATTACAACCAGGACGAGCTGCGCATGATGGAGATGGACCTGGGCCTTGCCGTGAGCGCCGGCGTTGACGGCTTGGTCTTTGGCTGCTGCAAGCCCTGCGCTGGCGGATGGGCGCTCGACGAGCTTACGCTTGGTGCCCTCGTGATGGCCGCGGGCTGCGCGACCGAGGAGTGCAAGCGCGGGCCCATCGATATTACCTTCCACATGGCCTTCGACCAGCTCTCGCCCGAGGCTCAGCTCGATGCCGTCGACACACTCGCCGACTGCGGTATCACGCGCATCCTGACGCATGGTGGCGCTGCCGGAACGCCGATCGAGGACAACCTGGAGCACCTGTCGCGTCTTATCGAGTATGCGGGCGACCGCTTGACCATCCTTCCCGGCGGCGGCATTTCCACGGCCAACCGCGATACCGTGGCGGCGGCACTGGGCGTCTCCGAGCTCCATGGCACCAAGATCGTGCCGCTGGAGGTATAACCCGTGGCGCTGGTATTTGACGTTCGGCAGGCGAGCGGTAAGCCCGACGACAACCGCCGCCCCGGCACCGCGTGCCCCTTTTGCGATACCGAGGAACTCGCCAATATCATCCGGCGCGACGGTGACTGCATCTGGCTCGAGAATAAGTTTAAGACCTTGCGGGCCACTCGCCAGACCGTATTGATTGAGTCGTCCGACCACGACGCCGACCTGGTGACCTATGCGCCGGACGAGCTGCATCATGTTATGCGGTTTGCTCTGGATTGCTGGCAGCGGATGATTGACTCCCGACAGTATCGCAGCGTTCTCATGTACAAGAACAAGGGTCCGCTCTCGGGCGGTAGTCTCGTTCATCCGCACATGCAGATTGTGGGTTTGGAGCAGGAAAACGGTTATGCTTCGCTGACTTCCGCCAATTTCGAAGGCATAAATGTCTGGCAACAGGAGAGAATCTCGGTCAACATCTCAACCGAACCGATTATGGGGTTCTTTGAGGTCAATGTTTCAGCCCCGCAGGGAATCGCTGCCAGCGATGACACGAGAGACCAAGCCGAGGCGGATCTCTTCGCCGATGCGATCCAGGTAGCTCTGCGCTATATCCTGAACGAGCACCACGGTGGTCGCGCAGAGTCGTACAACCTGTTCTTCTATCACCTGGGCGGTCGGACCATTGCCAAGGCGCTGCCGCGTTGGGTGGTTTCGCCCTACTTTGTCGGCTATCGTTTGGCCCAGGTCAATGCTGAGACCGCGCTCGATGTCGATGCTGAGCGCCTGCGTGCGCATCTGGAAACGCTCGTATAGTAAGACTAACACCCGCGTAATGCGGGCAGTCTAGCGTGCCATGGCGTTGCGGCCGGCCTCGACACGCTTGCGCTGGGCGGCGCGCTCCTCGCCGGTCAGACGCTCAAAGAGGTGCCCGATAAGCGAGGCGAGCACCTGCTGAAACAACGTTCCACACATGACGGGAAACACGACTTCGCCCGGAAAGTATTGCGTGGCGATGACGGCGCCCGAAGAGATGTTACGCATGCCGCAGGTAAAGCACATGGTAGTCGTCTCGCTATATGGCAGATGCAGCGCACGGGCGACCAGAAAACCGACGACAAAGCCGCTGATGGCGAAGGTCAAAATAAAGAGGGCGACTTCCAGGCGCACCGCGTTCATGTGCAGCACGTACTCGCTCATGGCGGTGGAGTTGGAGGCGATAACGCCCATCATCATGAACTTGCAGGCGGGCGAGAGCGCGGGGGAGAGCTTCTCGTGTCCCCATCCACGCGTGAGCTCGTTGATCACGATGCCGAGCACGGCGGGGATGGCGATCATAAAGGCCATGTCCTGCATCATGCTCGGCACATCGATCGAGACGGTGGCACCCAGCAAGAGCTTAAGCGTGAGCGGAATCGTCACAGGGGAGATAACCGAGGACGTCAGGATGATGGTGAGCGCGAGCGGGCCGTTGCCGCCGAACATGCTGATCCACATAAAAGCGGTGACGGCCACGGGCACGCTGTACTCGAGCACGATGCCGCAGACAAGGTTGGGGTTGGAGCCAAAGAAGAGTGACCCCATGGCATACGCCGCGATGGGAATAAGCACTGCCGAGACCAGCAACGCCAGAATCAGGTGCAGCGGACGGTGGAACACCTCGGCTACCTGGTGAAAGGTGTTGCTGAGCGCACCCTGAAACGTCATAAAGGCGAAGAGGGCGGGAACAATGGGCTTGAGTACGCCGATCTGCTGGGGAAAGAGCACGCCGAGCGCCACGCAAATCGGAACGATGATCTGCATATGCCCCGCGAGGAACTTTCCCAGTCCAGCCCATTGCTTCATATGCCCCGTGACTCCCTTTATCCGCGAACTCGTTTGTATGGATATGCTAGACGCTCGTATGTGTCCGTGCGGCTGAAACGCTCGATTATTTCGAGGGCATTACCGCCATCGTTTACCGAAACCGCGGCGCACCGCGGCGTTTTGCGTCCGCGCTGCACGGTATAATAAATCCGTTCAACAGATCTGCCTGCCGAAGCGGGCATACACAGAGGACTCATCGCTATGAACCGTGAGAGGTATCGCGGCGACCTGCCCCTATCAGGGGTGGGTGCCTATGTCATCGCTTAAGACGACGCATCGCTGGGCGGTCGCTCAGCAAAACCCCGAGCTCGAAAAGGAGCTTTCGGCTGGTCTGGGCATTCCCGGGCTGGTGGCGCGCATTATGGTCGCGCACGGCATTGGCTCCATCAAAGAGGGCCAATTGTTTTTGACGCCTTCGCTCGATCGCGACTGGGCCGACCCACTCATTATCCCGGGCATGTCGGTCGTTGCCGACCGCGTCGAGCGTGCTATTCGCAACCACGAGCACATTGCGGTCTTTGGCGATTTTGACGTTGACGGCATTACGTCGACCTGCCTGTTGACCGAGGCGCTGCGCACGTTTGGCGCCGATGTCACGCCGTTTATTCCGCATCGCTTTGATGAGGGCTACGGTCTTTCGCGCGCGGCACTCGACCGCGTTAACGAGCTCGCTCGCCCCCAGCTGATCGTGACCGTCGATAACGGCATTGCCGCCAAGGAAGAGGTTTCCTATCTGGAGAGCTTGGGGATCGATTTGGTGGTCACGGACCATCACGAGCCCTCCGACCAGGTGCCGCAGGGTGTGCCCCTGACCGACCCCAAGCTCGAAGACGAGGGCCCCTCGCGCGAGCTTGCCGGTGCTGGTGTGGCGCTCAAGCTGGTGCAAGTCCTGGGTGAGCGCCTGGGCAAGCCGTCGTATTGGCGTTCGCTAATCGAGGTCGCGGCGCTGGGCACCGTGTCCGACATGATGCCGCTCACGCCCGAGAACCGCGCGCTGGTTGCCGAGGGCATCCAGCAGATGCGCGTGACGGCCCGCCCCGGCTATATCGCGCTTGCCTCGCTCGCCAAGGCGGACCTTTCGAGCATTACGGCGGATGGCCTGTCATTCTCGCTCATTCCCCGCTTAAACGCTGCCGGTCGCATGGCCGATCCCAAGCTGGCGCTCGACCTGCTGCTTGCCCACAATCCCATCGAAGCAAGCGCGCTGGCGGCTGAGCTCGAGGAAATCAACCGCCAGCGCCGTGAGATCGAGGCGGAGCTCACGCGCGATGCTATGGCAAAGGTCGAGGAGACCTATGACGGCGGACGCGCGATCGTCGTGGGCGGTGAAGGCTGGCACGAGGGTGTCAAGGGCATCGTGGCAAGCCGTCTGACCAACCGCTATCACGTGCCGGCACTGCTGTTCTCGATCGAGGACGGTATCGCGCGCGGCTCTGGTCGCTCGGTGGGCAAAGTTAACCTGTTTGACGCCGTCGAGCGCTGTTCCGACCTGCTGATTCGTCGCGGCGGACATGCCGGTGCGGTGGGAGTGACCATCGAGGCATCCAAGCTCGATGAATTCCGTCGTCGCCTTTCCGCCGTGCTATCGGAGATTCCCGTCGAGGACTTTGAAGACATCGACGAGGTTGCCGCCACGGTCGACCTTTCCGAGCTGAATATTGAGACCATCGAGCAGATTTCCCGTCTTGAGCCGTTTGGCCAGGGCAACAAGGTGCCGCTGCTGGCCGCCGAGGGCGTGACGATGTGCGATCGCGCCGTGGTGGGCAAAACCGGCGAGCACATGCGCTTTGTGGCGACCGATGGCGCCGCGAGTGTGCCGGCCATTATGTTCCGCGTGCCGCAAATCGATAAGCTCATCAACTGCGATAGCGCTGTCGACTTGGTGTTCGAGGCCGTTGCCGAGCATTGGCAGGGGCGTGTGAAGCCCAAGCTCATGATCAAGGATGTTCTGGTCCGCGATACCACGCTGCCCAGCGTCGACGATCCGGCATGCGAGCTTCGTCGTGGCGTGCAGCCGGCGGATTCCGGCCTGCGCCTGGAGTCGCGTAAGCGCGAGACGCTCGCCCAGCTTTCCTATACCGAGCTGACGCGCTCGCTTATCCATAGCTTTATCGGCTCGAACCAGCCGCACCGCGCGCAGGTCGAGGCGCTCGATGCCCTGGCCGATCACCAAAGTGTTCTGGCCGTTATGGGAACGGGGCGCGGCAAGTCACTCATCTTCCATGTGCATGCCGCGCGCGAGGCGGTCCTTCGCGGACGTGCGAGCATCTTTGTCTATCCGCTGCGCGCGCTCGTTGCCGACCAGGCCTATCACCTCTCGTCGACGATGGCCGCGCTCGGCATTGGCGTCGGCGTGTTGACCGGCGAGACCGTGGAGGCGGCGCGCGATGACGTGTTTGCCGGCTTGGCTTCGGGCCGTACCGGCATCGTGCTCACGACGCCCGAGTTCCTGTCTATCCACCGTGACCGCTTCGCGCGTTCGGGCCGCATCGGCTTTGTCGTTATCGATGAGGCGCACCACGCCGGCCTTGCCAAGGGCGGCGACCGCAGCGCCTATCTCGACATGCCCGATATCCTCAAAGCCCTGGGCGACCCGGTCGTTATGGCTGCGACGGCCACCGCGACGGCTCCGGTCGTGGCCGAGCTTGCTCGCATGTTGCCGATCACTCGCACGGTGGTCGACGAGACGGTGCGCGAGAACCTGCAGCTCGAGGACGACCGCGACCTTGCGAGCCGCGAGAACCGTTTGGTGTCGATCGTGGCGACGGGGGAGAAGACCGTCATTTACGTCAATTCGCGCGACCAGTCCGTGGCGCTCGCCAAGACGTTGCGCAAGCGTGTGCCCGATTGCGCAACCCATATCGCGTTCTATAACGCGGGGCTTGCGCGTTCCGATCGCCGTCGCGTGGAGGAAGCATTCCGAGACGGAAGCCTCAGCTGCATCGTTTCGACCTCTGCCTTTGGCGAGGGCGTCAACCTGCCCGATATCCGCCATGTTGTGCTCTACCACATGCCGTTTGGCGCCATCGAGTTCAACCAGATGAGCGGACGTGCCGGCCGCGATGGCCAGCCCGCCGTGATCCATCTGCTCTATTCGTCGCGCGACGCCCGCATTAACGAGCGCCTGCTCGACTGCTATGCGCCCGAGCGCGACGAGCTCGTCACGCTCTATCGCGCGCTGCAGACCATGTGGCGCTCCAACCGCGGCAAGACCGGGGACGATTCCTTTAGCGCGAGCGATATCGACATCGCGCAGATGTGCCTTGCCATCGATGCTCGCACGCCGGTCGACGAGCGTTCGGTGGAAAGCGGCCTGGGAATCTTCGAAGAGCTTGGTTTCTGTCGAGTTTCGGGGTTTGACGACACCCGTCGCATCGCGATGGCCGAAAACCCCGGCCGCGTGCAATTGAGCAGGTCAATTCGCTATTTGGAGGGCTTGCGCTCGCGCATGGAGTTCTCGGCTTTCCGGAGCTGGGCGCTCGATTCGTGCGCTTCTGATATGCTAGCCAAAGTTAACCGCCCGATCGTACCGCGGGCCTAGGGGAAGGGGACCTCGATGGATGCCGCAGCCCGTACCGCCCATGATTCCACCCTCCAGCCGTTTTCGGAGATGGAGCACTATAAGCATGCCGATGAGCTGCCGCCCGAGATTATGGCGGACAGCTACGACAAGCTGGAGCGTCTGTGTCTCAAATATATGAATGAGGATGACTTCTCCAAGGTGGAGCAGGCCTACTGCTTTGCTGCCGAGAAGCATTGCAACCAAAAGCGGCGCTCGGGTGAGATGTACATTAACCATCCTGTCGAGGTGGCTATCATTCTGGCAGACCTCAAGATGGACTGCGACGTGGTGTGTGCCGCGCTGCTGCACGATACCGTCGAGGACACCGAGACCTCGCTCGCCGATGTTTCCGGCCTGTTTGGCGAAACCGTTGCTGAGCTCGTCGATGGCGTGACCAAGCTCACCAACATCGAAGTCGACAGCATGGACGAGAAACAGGCCCTCACGCTGCGCAAGATGTTCCTCGCCATGTCCAAGGACATTCGTGTCATCATCGTTAAACTTGCCGACCGTCTGCACAACATGCGTACGCTGGCGGCCCTGCGCGAGGATCGTCGCCTGTTTAAGGCTCGCGAGACCATGGACGTGTACGCGCCCTTGGCCGACCGCCTGGGCATGAGCTCTATTAAGTGGGAGCTCGAGGACCTGTCCTTCTTCTACCTGGAGCCCGATGCCTACCAGCGCATCGCGCGCATGGTGGCTGAGTCGCGCGAGGTCCGCGAGCGCTACCTTGCCGAGACCATCAAGACGCTCACTGACGAACTCAACCGCATTGGTCTGGAGGACTTCCAGATCAACGGCCGTTCCAAGCACTATTGGTCCATCTACCAAAAGATGAAGCGCAAGGGCAAGGAGTTCTCCGAGATCTACGACTTGGTGGCGCTGCGTGTTATTACCCATTCGGTGCGCGATTGCTACTCCACGCTCGGTGCGGTGCATACGCTGTGGCATCCCATGCCTGGTCGCTTTAAAGACTATATCGCCATGCCCAAGGTCAATAACTACCAGTCGCTCCACACGACGGTCATCGGCCCCACGGCTCGTCCGCTCGAGATTCAGATTCGAACCTATGAGATGCATGAGCAGGCCGAGTACGGTATTGCCGCCCACTGGCTCTATAAGAAGTCGGGCGGATCGTCTGCGTCTAAGACCAATGATGCCCAGCGTCTGGACGACCAGATTAACTGGCTCAAACATTCGCTCGATTGGGCTGCGTCTGATGAGATCACCGACGCCAAGGAATACCTGCATTCGCTGAAGGTCGACCTCTTCGATCAGGAGATCTTTGTCTTCACGCCCAAAGGCGAGGTCATGGCTCTTCGTGCCGGTTCCACGCCGCTCGACTTTGCCTATGCCGTTCACACCGAGGTGGGAAACCATTGCGTCGGCGCCAAAATCAACGGTGCGGTGGCTCCGCTCACGCACGAGATTAAGACGGGTGACCGTGTCGAGATCCTGACTAACAAGAGTTCCAAGCCGTCGCGTGATTGGCTCAAGATCGTTAAGACACCTTCCGCCAAGTCAAAGATCCGCCGCTATTTTGCCGCTGCGACCAAGGACGACGACGCTGCCGCCGGCCGCGATATCCTGGCCAAGGACCTGCGTAAGCGTGGCTATGGCATTTCTACGCCGCGCTCCACGCGCGCGCTCAACGCCGTGGCGGAGCAGTTTAACTTCAAGCAGCTCGAGGACCTGTTTGCCGCCGTCGGCGCCGGCAAGGTTGCCCCGCGCGCTGTGGGTAATAAGGTCGAGCAAATCTTGGACCCCAAGCCCGAGGAACAGCTCACCAAGGCCGAGGCTATCGCCGAGGTCGTGAAGCAGCCGGCCCGCGGCTCCAACCGCAAGCCGCAAAAGCGTGGCAAGAGCGCAAGTAACGGCATTATCGTCAAGGGCGAGAGCAACAGCGGCCTGCTAGTTCGTCTAGCGCATTGCTGCAATCCGGTGACGGGCGACGATATCGTCGGCTTCATCACGCGTGGCCGAGGTGTCTCAGTGCATCGCGCCAACTGCCCCAACGTCAAGGGCCTCATGGAGCACCCCGAGCGCATGATTGACGTAGAGTGGGATGGTGCTGCCGACACTCTCTTCCAGGTCGAGATCGTGGTCGAGTGCCTGGACCGCATGGGCCTGCTCAAGGACGTCACCATTGCCATTGGCGATGCAGGCGGCAATATCCTTTCCGCCGCCACCTCGACCAACCGCGAGGGTATTGCGACCCTGCGCTTTATGGTCGAGATTTCGGATGCGAGCGGCCTGGACCCGCTGCTGGCTTCCATCAGCAGTGTCGATTCGGTCTACGACGCTCGCCGTCTTATGCCCGGCGAGGGCGGAGCGCAACTCAAGCGCCGTGTGTAGGTGCGAGAGCCTCTCAGCATCATAGATATTGGTTACGCTCGAGGCATCGTTTGGTGCCTCGAGCGTATTTTAGAAGGAGGGTATGCGCATGGACGATATGACTTTGGACCTGACACCCCGAGGCACGGCTTCGATTGAGGCGCTCGTCAACGGTCCGATTCAGACCAACAGCTACGCCGTGATTTCGAATGACGAGTGCTTAATCGTCGATCCGGCGTGGGAGGGCGAGCGTCTTGTGGAGCATATCCGCACCGCGCATCCCGAGGTGCGCGTACTCGGGTCTGTCTGCACGCACGGTCATGCCGACCATGTTGGCGGGGTTGCCGGGGTTCGAGCTGTTGTTGGCGACAGCGCACTATATGAGTTGTGCGCTAAGGACGTGACGGTACCTCGCGCAAATATCGAGGAGCAGCGCGCCATGTGGGGTATCGAGACGCCCGATCCGGGTGAGCCGACGCGTTTGCTTGCCGAGGGCGATACAATCGAGGTGGGCGACGTCTGCCTGCAGGTGATCGAGACGCCGGGGCATACGCCGGGCGGCATCGTCCTGTTCGCCGCGACCGAGCAGGGAAACATCGCCTTTGTGGGCGACACGCTTTTCCCGGGCAGCCACGGTCGTACTGATCTTTCCGGCGGTGACGAGGCGGCGATTATGCGCTCGCTCTCCAAACTTGCCAAGATGCTTCCGCCCGATACCGTTTGCTTGACGGGCCATGGCGATTCGACCACGATGGCGCGCGAACTTATGCAGAACCCGTTTATGCAGATGTAGGCTCGAAGCCGTCTTTCGAACCACGAAGACCGCTCAATCGTCAAGCTATTTTCCCCAGTGGGTCGATTCTGTGGGGCAAACGGTCAAAATTTGTCCAATCGGATGGTATTCGTGAACAAACGAACGTTTATGCTCGGGTATGTCGTGGTAAAATCTCAGGCGTTATCGGAGCAACCTTACAGGAGGTTTCTTTTATGCTCGTCAACGCAGCAGACATGCTCAAGAAGGCCGAGGCCGGCAAGTACGGTCTCGGTGCCTTCAACACCAACAACCTCGAGTGGACCCTGGCTATTCTTCAGGCCGCCGAGGAGGCCAAGTCTCCGCTGATCCTTCAGTGCACCGCTGGTGCCGCTAAGTGGATGGGTGGTTTCAAGGTCTGCGCCGACATGGTCAAGGCTGCCGTCGAGGCCACGGGCGTTACCGTTCCCGTCGCCCTTCACCTCGATCACGGTTCTTACGAGGACTGCTTCAAGTGCATCGAGGCCGGCTTCACGTCCATCATGTATGACGGCTCTCACGAGGAGACCTTCCAGCTTAACCTCGACCGCACCAAGGAGCTCGTTGAGCTTGCCCACTCCAAGGGCATGTCCATCGAGGCCGAGGTCGGCGGCATCGGCGGCACCGAGGACGGCGTGACCTCCAGCGGCGAGCTCGCTGATCCTGCTGAGTGCAAGCAGATTGCTGACCTGGGCGTCGACTTCCTCGCCTGCGGTATCGGCAACATCCACGGCGTGTACCCTGCCGACTGGGCTGGCCTTTCCTTCGAGCGCCTGGGCGAGATCAAGGCCGAGACCGGCGACCTGCCCCTCGTTCTGCACGGTGGCACCGGCATCCCCGAGGATCAGATCAAGAAGGCCATCTCCCTGGGTATCTCCAAGATCAACGTCAACACCGACCTGCAGCTCGTCTTCGCCAAGGGCGTTCGCGAGTACATCGAGGCTGGCAAGGATCAGCAGGGCAAGGGCTTTGACCCCCGCAAGCTCCTCAAGCCTGGTCGCGACAACATCGTTGCCCGCACCAAGGAGCTCATGGAGGAGTTTGGCTCCGTCAACAAGGCGTAAGCGTCGCTAAACTTCTCACCGGAAGCCCCGTCTCCCTACACTGTTTCCTTTGCGCTCACCTGGCTTCGCCAGAAGTCGCGCCAAGGAAACAGTTCCGGGAGACGGGGCTTCCTTCGTTTAACGCCGCAGGGTTACTGGGCTGAATTCATTTTTTTGACTACCGTTCGGCGGTGTTGATGGCTCCCTTGTTGGGGCTTTCTTTTTTATCTCGCTACAATGGACTTCAAGCGTTCTAGTGACTTGGAGTTTTAGTATGGCTGTTGTTAAGGTGCTGCCTTCGGATGGGAAGGTTATTGACGAGGGTCCTGTTGGTTGCTCTGTTGATGTTTGCTGTGATGATTTCCGTCATCTCGATATTGGACTGCCGCCCGAGATTCTTCGTCTCAAGGATGCCGGATATTTGACGCAGGCTGTTGCGGCTTGTGATCGTCTTTTGGGGCAGAATCCCGATCCCTCGCTTGCTGCCTGCGTTCGTGCCGAGCGGTATCGCATGCTTGAGACGCCGCTTCATTTTTCGGTGTCGCGCGATCGGGCTATTGCGATGATTCGCGAGGAGTGGCCTGAGTTTACCGAGGAGCAGTTTGACGATCTGATTGACCGTAAGCGTATTGACTGGCGCTTTATCGATGGCGAGCTGTTCGTTCTCGACAACTTCCTCGATTCGCTTCGCGTATATCCCAAAGAAGTCCCCGGCATGCGTCCCGATTCTACGGACGGAATAGCACTGCGCAACGAGATGCTCAAGGAGATGGAGTCGCAAAACGGATTGACTCGCGTTATTACGCTTAAGGCGTCCTTGTCTGTCCCCGGCGCTCTAGAGGGGGAGACCGTTCGCGCTTGGCTACCCGTTGCCGCCGCCTGTCGTCAACAGTCTCATATCGAGGTTCTCGATATGACGCCGGAGGGTGCTGTTGCTCCCGCGAACGCTTCGGCGCGTACCGCCTCGTGGTCTTCTTCGAGTGATCGCTCATTCTCGGTGACCTATCGCTATCAAATCAAAGCCGCTTATCGCGATATTTATGGGGGTGCGCTTCCGTCGCATCCGTGTATGGACGCGCCGTTGCCCGAAGATATTTCTGAGGACCGTCCGCACATTGCATTCACGCCGTATCTGCAGCAGCTGACGGCCGGTGTTGTTGACGGACTCGAGGATCCGCTCGATCGCGCTCGTGCTATCTATGATTATCTGACGCAGCATATCGACTATCGCTATCAGCCGCCGTACTTGCTTTTGGGATCTATTGCCGATGACTGCGCGCATTCGCTCCGCGGCGATTGCGGCGTTATGGCGCTCACGTTTATCACCATGTGCCGTATCGCGGGCGTGCCTGCCCGTTGGCAGAGCGGCCTGTACGTTGCGCCCGATTCGGTGGGGTCGCACGACTGGGCAGAGTTCTATACGCCGCAGACCGGTTGGCTCAACGCCGACGTGTCATTTGGATCTTCTGCTCGCAGGATGGGGGAGGAGTGGCGCCGCCGTCACTACTTTGGCAATCTCGACCCGTGGCGTATGGTGGCCAACAATCGATTCCAGGCAGAGTTTGAGCCCTCTTTCAACGGCATGCGCGAGGACCCTTACGATAACCAGATGGGTGAGGCTTCGGTCGACGGTCGCGGATGCCGTCAGCGCGAGATGCTACGCACGGTCGAACTCATCGAAATGCTCGAAGTTCCATTTTCGGACTAATCGGTAGAAAGCTGTGATAAACTAACTCACGCATTACGTGCCCGAGTGGCGGAATTGGCAGACGCAGTGGACTCAAAATCCACCGTTGGCAACAACGTGCGAGTTCGAGTCTCGCCTCGGGCACCATACATGCAAGTGAGCGTTCGAGGGGGGTTGCGGCCCCCTTTTTCGTGCCGAACTCGCGTGAGCGCGCGAAGCGTTAAGCAAACAGGCCTGTGGCCTGTTTGTAGCGGAGCGTGGCGAGGGCGCCGCGCGCCCGAAGCCCGGGGCTTCGCGAAGCGAAGGCCCTTCGAGTCTCGCCTCGGGCACCATACATGCAAGCGAGCGTTCAAGGGGGTCAAGGCCCCTTTTTCGTGTACGTAATGTGATAACGCGCTGTACGTGTTATTATTCGCAAGGCGTTGTTCCCGCAATGCCCTAAAGAGGAACCCGAGGGTTCCCACCTTTTGGCGCCAATGAGCAGCTGACTGGTCATACAACTTAGATTCTCTTCCTCAAATCGAGGAACTCTATGTGTACGACCTGGTTGCTGAGAAGCGCCGGGTTATTTTTTTATGAATGGAGGTAGGGAAAATAGCTAAGTCTGATGACACCCGCATCAACGACGAGATCACTGCATCTTCGTGCCGTTTGATTGGCGTCGATGGCTCTCAGCTCGGCCTGTTCGCCATCCGCGATGCCCAGCGCGTCGCCGACGATCAGGGTCTCGACCTGGTCGAGATCGCTCCCAACGCGGAGCCGCCGGTCTGCAAGGTCATGGACTACGGTAAGTTCAAGTACCAGCAGGCCATGAAGGCCAAGGCCGCTCGTAAGAACCAGTCCAAGGTCGAGGTCAAGGAAATGAAGTTCCGACCCAAGATTGACGTTGGCGATTACGAGACCAAGAAGGGCCACGTTCTGCGTTTCCTCAAGAAGGGCGCACGCGTTAAGATCACCATCATGTTCCGCGGCCGTGAGATGGCTCACCCGGAGCAGGGTCTTAACGTTCTCGAGCGTCTCGCCGAGGATCTCAAGCCTTACGCTACGGTCGAGTCCAAGCCTAAGATGGAAGGCCGTAACATGCTTATGCTGCTCGCCCCGATTAAGGGCGCCTTCGATGAGAATAAAGCGGCAAGCGATACCAAGTAACTAGTGTTCTGTAACCGATTAAGGAGTATTTCATGCCTAAGATGAAGTCCCACAGCGGCACCAAGAAGCGTTTCCGCAAGACTGGTACCGGCAAGCTTATGCGCGCCAAGGCTTTCAAGAGCCACATCCTGAGCAAGAAGTCCACCAAGCGTAAGCGTGGCTTCCGTCAGGAGACAGAGATCGCCGCTGCCGACCGCAAGGTCATCAAGTCGCGTCTCGCCTAAGCTCGCGTTCCCGTTTTTCGTTTTACCGTCTAGGAGTTGATAGAACATGGCACGTATTAAGCGCGCTGTTGCCGCCAAGAAGAAGCGCCGTACCGTTATGCACCGTGCGAAGGGTTACTACGGTGCCGCTTCGCGTACTTACAAGCATGCTAAAGAGCAGGTCCAGCACTCCCTGCAGTATCAGTATCGTGATCGCCGCAACAAGAAGCGCGAGATCCGTTCTCTCTGGATCACTCGTATCAACGCTGCTGCTCGCCTGAACGACATCTCTTACTCTCAGTTCATGCACGGCCTGAAGGTTGCCGGCATCGAGCTCGACCGCAAGGTCTTGGCTCAGATGGCTTACGAGGACATCGAGTCCTTCAACGAGCTGGCTACCATCGCCAAGAAGGCTCTCGAGGCCTAATAGATTCTCTTGAATCGCTAGGGGAGTGTCGCGTTGTGCGCGGCGCTCCCTCTTTTTATCTGAAGCGCTGGTTTATATAGCAAAAGCGCGGGTAGATAGACACTTACAGGTGACCGATCTTTATATATCTCTTAACCGAAGGGTCATCATCTGATACGTGCAGTATTTCTGCACCAGCCTTTCTATGACTTATATAGGAAGCGATGTATTGTGTAGGACTTGTGAAGAGTGGAATTCCCGCCCACGGGGGCCCTCCGGTCTGGCAATATATCTCCTTGCCGCGCGGCCCGGTCGGACCGGATCAG